>CAYSAN010000005.1:36149-87807 GCA_964429165.1 uncultured Thermotogaceae bacterium | reverse complement strand
AGCGAAAAACTCCAAACTCCCGGCCACCTCAGGGATAGATCTTTTCCCAGCGCTTCCGGAGCTCTGCCCAAGCGGCTTGCGCTTCTTCTATGGTCCCAGTGTTCCCCGAGCACCCCGGCTGTGGCCCCTTTCCTCTCCTTGGCCAGGGCAGTCCGTTCGGGGAAGAGAAGGGTCGCAAGTTTCCGAGCCACCAGCTTCCGCACCGGTTCTTGAGAACCGTTATCAACTCCTGCTTCTCCATCGCAGGCACCCCCTTGGTTCCAAGGGTCCCGCCACAGACTTTGACTCAGAGTTTGAACCGCCACTTTTGGAAAAGGCTGCTGCGCTGCCCTATAGGCACGCTTGCCGAGAGACTACCTGAGAAATTGCCTCGAAATAAACAACGATCAGGTATAAACTTTCGTCGTGGCAAAAGCGAGGGCAGCGGTTGTGCGGGCTGATAAGTATGATCCAGCTGAGCTGAATTCAGCTTTGGAAAAGGCCTTTGCGCTTTTGGGCGGCCTGGAGAGGCTCGTGCCACGGGGAGCCAGGGTGTTCGTGAAAGTGAACCTCCTGCCCCCTCCTTCTCCACCAGAGCGAGCCATCATAACGCACCCGACCTTCACCGCAGCTGTTGTTTCTCTCCTTAAAGAGCTCACCCCGCATATCGCCGTGGGAGACGACGTGCACGATGTTCGGAGCTTCGAGGTGGGCGGATATCAGGAGGTATGTCAGCGCTTAGGTGTGGAGCTGATAAACCTCAGAGAGCTCGGTTTTGAAGAGATTTCGCTGGATGGCGGGGTCCTCAAGAAGGTCTATATTGCCAAAGCTGTGCGTGAAGCCGAGATGATCATCAACCTTCCCAAATTGAAAACCCACGCCCTCACCACCTTTACCGGCGCCATCAAGAATTTGTATGGTGTGATTCCCACAGGACTTCGCACGGCCTTGCACGGAGAGCATCCACAACCCGCGGAATTCGCGCAGGTCTTAGTGGATATCTTTTCGGTCGCACGGCCATCGCTTACGGTGATGGACGGGGTGATGGCCATGGAGGGAGCGGGCCCGGCCAATGGTGCGCCTCGAGCTTTGGGCCTCATCTTAGCGAGCACGGACGCAGTTGCTGTGGATGCTATCGCCCAAAGCGCGATCGGGCTTGATCCCATGCGCGTTTGGACCACGTACCATGCGCACAAAAGAGGGCTGGGAGTGGGAGATCCACGGGAAATCGAGGTTCTTGGGGAAGACCTGGAAAGTATAAGAATTCGCGATTTTCGCTTGCCTCCCGCGGCGGGGGAGATAATGGGCCGGGTGCCCACCCCCGTCACTCGCTGGGCCACGCGCCATCTACAGGCCCAGCCAGCGGTGATTTCAGCTCGGTGCGTGGCCTGCGCCGCTTGTGTACGGGCTTGTCCCACAGGGGCAGCCCAGTTCCGAGGAAAAAAGGCTTGGATCGACAAGAAAAAATGTATCCGCTGCATGTGTTGCCACGAGGCCTGCCGTTACGGCGCCATCGAGCTCCACCTGGACCTTTTCGGCCGCTTTTTCCGGGCCACAGAGCGCTGGGTCTATCGGGATCGTGGCCGCTAGCGTCGAGGCAGGGAAAGGGCAAGAAAGGCTGCAGGGATCAGAGCCAGCCCAACGAACCCCAGCGCAGGCTCGAGGCCGATGTGATCAGCTAAAGCTCCAACGGCCGTGACCAAAAGGGAGCCCACACCCCAAGCAAGGCCCAAAAGGAGGCCGGACACGAGCCCCCGGTTCTCCGGCATGAGCTCTTGGCCGTACACCACGGACACCGGGACGGAGGCCGCGGAGGCGAAACCAAACAGGGCTAAGAATGCAAGCGAAAGGAGGCCTTTTGTGATGAGGAAAAGGTAGAGGGTGGGGATGGCCATAAGGAGGGCGCCCACGAGGACCTCCCTCCGTCCATAGCGGTCAGAGAGTTGGCCGCCAACAAGGTCGCCTAAAGCTCCGGCCATGGCGTAGACCGCAAGGCTGAAGCCAGCAATGGTTAGAGGCACACCGCGCTGGGTCCATACCACCGCCAAAAACCCAGAGACAGATGTCCCCACCACGTCCCGAAACATCCCCATACCCCAAAGGCGCAGGATGGTGGCCCGCTGCGGATGCCGAACGAGGGCCCCTCCTGCGCTCGGGGTGGACCCCCGGGGAAGGGATGCCCCAACCAGCACCAGAAGCAATGCCGCCGGCAAAAGTAGAAATGGGAGGACAGAAAGGCCAAAGCGACTGACGGCTTGGGTGACTAAAATCGGTCCCAAGGCTACTCCCAGCGTTCCACCTGCGGAGAAAATGGCCATGCGCAGGCCACGCCCCCTTCCTTCGGGGACCAGGCTCGCGCCTGCAGGATGAAACGCCGCTGTGCCCAATCCGGCCAGGACTAAGAGCGTGGCCACACCTGCGTAGCTTGGCACCGTCCCCATGAGGCACATGGCCGTCACCGTAAGCGCGGGGCCGAAAAGGGCAAATGCCCGTGGGCCGAACCGATCCACCGCCAGGCCCAGGGGCCATTGTCCGAATGAAGCGACGCCAGAGCGCACAGAGGTGAGAAGACCCGCCAAGGTCAAGGAGATCCCTAACCGCTCGAGGAGAAGGGGCATGAGGGCGGAAAGGAACGCACCATAGCCGTCGTTGAGGCCATGGGCCAGGCTCAGGGGCCAAACCAGCTTTTCCTGAGCGGAACGAATCACTTTTTGCCCGCCTCCAACAGGGAAAGCACCCGTTCGGGAATGGCAGGATACTCGCCCACGCGTCCTCCTATGGCGTGGGAGACAGCGTTGGCCACAGCGGCATGGGAAGCCATGAGCGGCACCTCCCCCAAGCCCTTGGCCCCAAAGGGCCCGCCGGAATAGGGCGCCTCCACGAAGGCGATGACCAATTCCTCCGGCATGTCCAAGGTTGTGGGGATGTGGTAAGCGGTGAACGTGGGGTAGAGAATATGGCCGTCCTTGGCCTGAAGCTCCTCAAGGAGGGCATAGCCTATCCCCTGGGCGATCCCACCGGCAACCTGCCCGAAGGCCGTTTTGGGATTCACGATCTTTCCTGAGTCATGCACGGCCCAAAAACCACGCACCCGTGTTTCGCCGGTAAGGATGTCCACCTCCACCTCTGCGATGTGGCAGGCAAAGGCGTAGACAAAATAAGCACTTCCTAGTCCGGTTTTGGGGTCCCAATCGACGGGAGCACCCTCAGCCCAGCCAGTGGCCCCCATGTCCCAGTTGTGCACCCACATCCAGCGGGCGACCCCCTCCAAGGTCACCCCACGGCGCGGGTCCTTTGGGTCGCAGAAGGAGCGGCCTTCCACCACAAACGCGGGGCAGCCCAAGATCTCTTGAACCGCGCGGTTGATCTTGGCCTTGAGCTTCCTCGCCGCATCCAGGACAGCCATGCCTTGGACGGTGGTGGTGCGGGAGGCCACGGTGGGACCGGAATCGGGCACGCGCGAGGTGTCAATAGGGGCTATCTGAATCGTGGAAAGCGGGACCTCCAAGGTCTCCGCCGCGATCTGGGCCAAAACGGTCATGGCGCCCTGGCCCATCTCGGTATTGCCCACGGCCACGCTGATGGAGCCGTCGGCCTCGAGCTTCACGTAGGCCCCGGCTTTGTCCAGGAGCGGGGCCTTGGCCCCCATCCCCACCCCGTACATCACCGTGGATACGCCAAGCCCGCGCTTGCGGAACTGTCCCTGAGCGTTGAACTCCTCCACCGCACGGTTCCGCTCCTCCCAACGGGAAAGTTCCTTGGCCCGCTCTATGCAAGCGGG
The DNA here is from genome assembly GCA_964429165.1 of uncultured Thermotogaceae bacterium. Classification (GTDB taxonomy): domain Bacteria; phylum Bipolaricaulota; class Bipolaricaulia; order Bipolaricaulales; family Bipolaricaulaceae; genus DTER01. The sequence goes on along the minus strand of CAYSAN010000005.1, from coordinate 84,047 downwards.
AAGTCCCACGGACTCGGTGAGGACCTGGGCCGTGGCCGTCTCGTCGCCCACTCGCAGGGCGTTTTTGCGCCGAAGCTCCAAGGGGTCCATGCCCAATACGCGGGCCAGCTCATCCATCTGGGATTCATGGGCGAAGATCACCTGGGGCGAGCCGAAGCCCCGGAAGGCCCCGCAGGGCACGGTGTTCGTGGCCACGGAGTACCCATCCACCTTGACGTGGGGGATGCGATAGGGCCCGGCGGCGTGGATCAAACCGCGCCAGAGCACCGCCGAGGAAAGCGTCTGGTACGCGCCGGCGTTGTAGTAGAACTCCACCTCCACCGCCGTGAGCGTCCCGTCCTTCTTAGCCCCGGTTTTGTAGCGCACAAGCGCCGGATGCCGTTTGGAGGTGGTGAGGATGTCCTCCTCCCGGTCGAACACGACCTTCACGGGCCGGCCGGATTTCCAAGCCAGGACGGCGGCCATGGCCGCCACCTGCGAAGGCACGTCCTCTTTTCCTCCAAAGCCCCCGCCGGTCGCCGTCTGCACCACCCGCACCCGGGAAAGGGGAAGCCCCAGCACCGCGGCCACCGCCCGCTGCACATAGAATGGACACTGAAGGGTCCCATACACGGCAAACCCGTTCTCCTCAGGAACGGCGATCATGCCCTGGGTCTCCAGATAGGCGTGCTCCTGGTAGCCCACGCGGTACTCGCCCTCCACGATCACCTCAGCCTCGGCAAAACCTTTGGCCACATCCCCTTTGCGAATCACCAGGTGGTTGAAGATGTTCCCCCGCTCGGCTGCAGCGGGCACAGCCACCTGCGGCGCCCCGGGCTTCACGGCTTCCAAGGGCTCGAAGACCGCGGGCAGATCCTCGTACTCTATGTGGACAAGGCGCGCAGCCTCCTCCGCATCCTCTTGGGTTTCCGCGGCCAAAAGAGCAATGGGTTCACCCACGTAGCGCACCACCTCCTCCGCCAGGAGGGGCATGTCCTCGTATATGATGGGAACGCAGTTTTTACCGGGGATGTCCCTCGCGGTGACTACGCAGGCCACCTTGGGATGGGCAGCTACGCGGGAGAGGTCAAGCCGACGGATGCGGGCATGGGGGCGTGCGGAACGCATGGCCTTCCCGTACAGCATCCCAGGAAAGGCAAGATCGTCGGCATAGCGGGCTTGCCCCTTGACCTTGGCCTCGGCGTCCAGGCGGGGCACGCCCTTTCCCACCACCTGGGTCCGCGCCTCCTCGCGCACCAAAACCTTGGCCATCCCGCTCCTTTCTGTCGCGATTGTAGCCGCTAGACCCGCAAAAACGCGGCGGCCGCGCGGTCCACCAGCACCGTGAGGTTGGGGTGCAACTGCAGCACGGAGGCCGGCACCGCCGGCGTCACCGGCCCCTCCAGGGCCCGGGCTAATATCCCCGCCTTCTCTGCGCCGCACACCAAAAGGAGGATCTCCCGGGCGTTCATGAGCGTGCGAACCCCCATGGTGATGGCGTGTTTAGGCACGTTGTCAAGGCCGCCGAAGCGCTTAGCCTCCTGCGCACGGGTCTCCGCGGCGAGCTCAGCCACGTGGGTGCGAGTCTCAAAAGGCGTGCCGGGCTCGTTGAAGGCGATGTGCCCGTTTTTCCCAAGGCCCAGGATGGCAAGGTCAATCCCACCGGCCTCTTGCAGGAGCGCCTCGTACCGCCGGCACTCCTCTTGGGGATCCTGCGGTAGGCTTTGGGGGATGTGCCGGGCCTCCGACCGCAGGTTCACCTGGCCCCAAAAATTTCTCTCCATATAGCTTCGAAAACAGGCAGGATGATCAGAGGGGAGGCCCAGGAACTCGTCCAGGTTGAACGCTACGGCTTGGGAGAAATCAAGAAGCCCGTGGTGGCAGAGCCGAGCAAGCTCGCGGTATAGACCAAGCGGGGTCTCCCCGGTGGGAAGGGCCAGGACGAGCGGCGGTTTTTGCAAAAGCCTTTGGGCCACAAACCGGGCTGCCTGACGGGAAAGCTCCGTGAAGTCTGCGGTCACCACGAGCCGCATGGTTTCACCCCCAAGGCACACTATTTGAATGCCAGTCCCTCAAGCCCGCCAGGCCTCACGAGCATAGACAATTTTGCCGGCGAGGATCGTGTAATGCACGGTGAATTCCTCGTCGAAGATCACTAAATCCGCATCCTTTCCCACCGCCAAGCTTCCCTTGCGGTCGGCGAGGCCCAAAAGGCGCGCGGGATTGAGGGTGGCGCAGCGCACGGCCTCCGGAAGGGAGCACCCTGTGAACTCCCGAAAGTTCCGCACCGCTCGGTTCATGGTGAGGGTGCTTCCCGCCAGGGTCCCATCGGGAAGCCGGGCCGCGCCGTCCCGCACCCAAATGGGAAGGCCCCCCAGGGAATATTGGCCATCAGGGAGGCCTGCAGCGGAGATGGCGTCGGTGACAAGGCAAATGCGATCGTAGCCTTTGACCCTGGCCACCAAGCGCACGAAGGCCGGGTGCAGGTGGATCCCATCGCAAATGAGCTCCACGTAGGCATCCGAATCCAAGGCCGCTCCCACTGCCCCCGGCTCCCGGTGATGGAGCCCGCGCATAGCGTTCCCCAAATGGGTGAATAAGCGAACTCCAGCAGCGATCGCAGCCAGGGCTTCGTCGTAGGTGGCGTCCGAGTGTCCCAGGGATGGGATCGCCCCTATCCCTCGGATCTTGGGAAGAAGAGCCGTGGCCTCCGGGACTTCAGGGGCCAATGTCACTATCTTCACCAGGTGTTCAAAACCATCGATCAGGTTTTCCCATAGCTCTGGGGAGGGAGGAAGGATGAAACTAGGGTCATGCGCGCCTTTTTTCTTGGGCGAAAGAAACGGGCCCTCAACATGAACCCCAAGCAGAGCGGGGAGTTCTGTGTTCGCCACCACCTTCATGATCTCCCTCATCGCGTGGAGGGCGGAGGTCGCGACGGTGACCAAAAGACCTGTGGCGCCATGCGCCAGGTGGAACTGCACAACCTCTTGTATCACCTCTTCGGTGCCCGCGCTGAAGCTCCTGCCCCCACCGCCATGCACGTGCAGGTCGATGAACCCGGGCGCGACGTACAGCCCTTCCACCGTTAAGGCGGGGGATGCTTTCCCGGGTGGTCCGGCGCCCACCGCAGCAATGCGCCCGTCCGTCACAAGTAGGTCGCCCGCCACCAACGCGCTCCGCTCCGGCAGAACCAGCTGACCCCCCCGTATCCATAGGTGGGCCATGGCCTCCGTTCAGGTAAGGTCCGGGGCCTTGCTCTCCGCGCTCCGGATGGCCTGAAAGGCCTGCACGAGCTCGGCCCACACTTTATCCGGCCGGTCCGACCGGACCCAGGACATGTATGCCGTGCCCAAATAGCTCCAGGCCAGGATGTTGCGAATTCCCAATTGGTATGCAGCTCGCACGGCCTGCCTGATCCAAGGTTCTTGGCCCGCGCGCACTTTGCACGCCTGCACCCAAATTTGGGGCTCTTTGCCAAAGCGTTCCGCAAGCCGTTTCACGGTTTGGGCAAAGAACTCGAATTCAGAAAAGCTTCGCCCAGCCCAAAGCCAATACGGATCAGTGCCGAAAACATCGATGCTCTCCAAAGCCGCAAACTTCTCCCACCTGCGCTCGGCCGCACCGGGATCCTCCCATTCCGGCAAAAGACACAGGGCGTTTCTCACGCCCAGGCTCTGGGCAAACGCGGTGAGCTCTTTAAGGAAGAGGTAGAGGGAGTGCTCCTGGAATTCCCGCACTTCTGGGGTGAGCGCCTGGGGAAGGGGGTGGGCGAACTCCTGCAGGAAGAGGTCCTGACAAGCGGGGCAGCGGCAGGCCCAGAGTTCAGGGGGCAGGCCATGCCAGGCCGGGAGGAAAAAGTGGGGCTCATCCCAAAACAGCACGTCTGCGCCCACTTCCACTGCGGCCTTGATCCACTGGCGCATGAAGTCGCGGAACACGGGGCTATTGGGGCACGCGGCCGGCGCTTTTGCCCCGTTGGCCAGGACCTGGCGAGCCTCGTCATGCTCCAACGCGAATCGAGTAAACGCCTCCCCGCCGAACACTCCGCCCACCCCCCACGGGTCGAGGTATACCTCAAGGCCATAGCCCTTGGAGAGGGCCACGATGTCCTGCATCGTTTCCCGATAAAACTGGAGGTCTTCCTCGGAGAAGGTGTGCACGATCACGTTGCATCCCGCTTCCACCATGCGCCGCACGTCCGCCGCCACGTGGTCGGGGTTGCGCACCCCAAAATAACTCACGCCAAGCTTGGCTTTACCCACGGCGTCACCTCCGGCCCAGTGTACCAGTCCAGCACACACCCTCCACAGCCAGGAAAGTCCCATTTAAAGGGGAAGGGGCCGGGATGCCGGCCCCTTCCTGCCAGGAAGAACGCGCTCCGGTTCAAGAGGGACGACCGCCCATGACAAGGGAGAGGATGGCCTTCTGCACGTGCAGGCGGTTCTCCGCCTGGTCGTACATCCAGGAGAGCTCAGGGTCATCGCAGATCTCGGGGTCGGCCTCGTGTCCACGGTCGATGGGCATGACGTGCATGAGATACCCAGGCTTGCCCAGCTCCTTTTGGCGCTTGCGCGTGTACCTCCAATCCTTGAACCTTTCGGCGTTCTTGATCTCCGCCTCTTTTCCGATCTCGTAGCGGCGCAGGCTCATCCAACCACGCGGGAACACAATGGTCGCGCCTTTGAGCGCGTCGTCAAGGTCGTTTGTGACTTCAACCCTGCCGCCGCTTTGCGCCGCATACTTTTTGGCGAGGGCCAAGGCCTCCGGCTCAAGCTCATAGCCTGGGGGATGAGCCAAGACCACCTCCATCCCGAACCGGGCGGCCACGATCATCTCCTCCTGCACAGAGCCTAGAGAGCGCGCCCAAGGAGAATAGGCCCACATGATGGTGTAGCGTGCGCCTTTAACATCCGTGCCAAGCTTCTCCCGGATGGTGTAGATGTCCGTCAGGCCCTGGCAGGGGTGCCAGGAGTTCGAGGCCATGTTGATCACGGGGATGTCCGCGTGCTCAGCAAACTTGTAGAGGATCTCGGTGTCCTCGCCCCAGCGGGAGACCTTGTCCTCAAGAAGACGGATACCGATGCCATGCGCATACCGACTCATGACCTTGGCCGTGTCCTTGACGGTTTCGCCCGCCCCGGGTTTGTCCTCCAAGGACAGGCGCAGATCTGCACCGGTGATGTATTGGGCATGGCCGCCCAGTTGGGTCAGGGCTGTCTCAAAGGAAAGGCGGGTGCGTGTGGACGGGTTGAAGAAGAGCATGAGGAAGGTTTTGTCCTTCAAGGTGTGGTGGGGAGCCCCTGCGTAGTACAAAGCTTTGAGCTCGTCCGTGACCTTGAGGACGATCTCCAGCTCTTCCTTCGTCCAGTCCTTGGTGCTGATCAAATCCTTTCCTGTCAAGTTGTACCAGCTCATCGTCCACCTCACATGATGAGGGCCATGAGGCCCTTTTGGCCGTGAAGGCGGTTCCCAGCCTGTTCGATGATCACGGAGTTAGGACCGTCAATGACCTCGTCGGTGACTTCCATGCCGCGGTCGGCCGGAAGACAATGCATGTAAATCGCGTCATTGGTGAGCTTCATCTTCTCCACAGTGGTAATCCAGTGACGGTTGGCCTCAAACAGGGCCTTGGCCTTCTCCACATCCAAGGTGGTCTTTCCGTCCGTGGCCTGAGAGGTCCAGGACTTGGGGTACACGATGTCCGCGTCTTTGAAGGCCTCGTCCATGTCGTGGACGATCTTGAATGACCCTCCGTGCTTCTTCACGTTCTTTTGAACGAAGCCAAGGATATTGGGGTCCAAATCAAAGCCCTTGGGGTGCGCGAGAGTGATGTCCATGCCAAAGTATGAAGCGATCATGATGGCCCCTTGCGGCACGGCGAGGGGCTTCTCCACCGAACCGGAATAGGCCCAGCTCATGACGAACTTCTTGCCGCGAAGGTCTGTGCCGAATTTCTCCATGATGGTCATGATGTCCGCGAGGGCCTGGCAGGGATGGTCCACGTCGTCCTCCATGTTGATCACGGGGATGCGTGCCCAGCGCGCGAATTCCTGGATAACGAGTCGCCCCTTTCCGTAGATCCAGCCCGTGGGCTTTCCGTAGATGCGAATAGCAATCCCATGCCCCATCTCCGCCAGGACGCGGGCCACGTCCGCGATGCGCTCCGTGGCGTAGGCCTTTTCCTCGCCGGGAAGAGCTGGGGTGTACACGGCCTCCGGCTCCAGATAGTGCGCATGACCACCCAGTTGGGTCATGCCGGCCTCAAAGGAGTTCCGGGTTCGAAGCGAACGGTTGTAGAAGAACATGAACAGCGTTTTTCCCCTCAGGAGCTCGTGGGGCTCGCCGCGGATGAACTTGCGCTTTAAGTCAAACGCGGTCTCCAGGATGGTCTCGAGCTCCTCCCGATCGAAATCCCTGATGGTGATGAAATCCCGACCCCTCAGATCCGTCGCTGCCATGCTCAGCCTCCTTTTTGCGTGACGGGTGACGCGCTCCTACGCGACGGAAGCGGACCGCCACGTGTACGGATCACGCGTCCCGGACCACTTGTGTCCCTGCACGGCCCTCCAAGGCCGCCTCCGCCTGGTTCAAGGAGGCGATGACGGCGCGCGCGCCGCCCGCCTCCACGAACCGCACACACGCCTTCACCTTGGGCTCCATGGACCCTTTAGCAAAGTGCCCTTCCGCCAGATACCGCTTGGCCTCGGAGACGGTCATCCTCTCTAAAGCAACTTCATTGGCCTTACGGTAGTTGATGCGCACGCGATCCACATCGGTGAGGATGAGGAAGACCTGGGCGCCCAAGTCCTCGGCCAGGCGCTCGCCCGCCAAGTCCTTGTCGATCACAGCCTCCACGCCGCGATAGGAGCCGTCCTCCTTGATCACGGGGATCCCACCGCCACCGGAACAGATGACAATGGCCCCGTGCTCAACAAGGATACGGATGGCCTCCTTCTCCACGATGGCTTTGGGGTCTGGTGAGGGGACCACCCGCCGCCAACCACGTCCGGAATCCTCCACCACCTGCCAGCCTTTTTCCTCCTTGAGCCGCAGAGCTTCCTCCTTGGTGTAGAAGGGCCCCACGGGTTTGGTGGGGGTTTGAAAGGCTGGGTCGCTCTTGTCCACAAGAACCTGGGTCACCATGGTGACCACGGGGACATCGGGCCGGCCGCGGCGGGCAAGGACATTATGCATGGCCTGCTGAATCATGTACCCGATCATCCCCTGGGACTCCGCGCCGCACACATCCATGGGCATGGGGGGAACCAAGTGCTTCCCGGCCTCGTTCTGCAGGAGGATGTTCCCCACCTGAGGGCCATTTCCGTGGGTGATGACCAAGCGCCATTTTCCGGAGAGCACAAGGTCAGCCAGTTGCTCAGCAGCATTGTATACATTGTGCATCTGCTCCTCGAACGTTCCCTTTTGGCCAACTTGAAGGAGGGCATTGCCTCCAAGCGCGACAACCACAGTTTTCGCCATACAGTCGACCTCCTTTAGGTGTGCTCCTCGCCTTGCACCAAGCGCCACATCCGGGACCAATGGGCGTGCATGGCATCGCGGGCCTGCGGCCCGTCCTTTTTGGCCACAGCCTCCGCCACCCGACGATGGAGGGCGGCCACCTCCGTGATGCCTGCCAAATCCTTGAGGTAGTACTCCCGCGTGAACTCCCGATAGATGCGTTGATCCATGGTGTTGATGAGGGGGGTCATGGCGGCGGCGAGCAGGGAGTTCCCAGTGGCTTGAACCAAGGCCAGATGGAAGCGCTTATCTGCGGTGAAGTACTCGTCGAAGCGCGCGGGGCTGGCGAGCCTTTCCAGTTCCTGGCAAATAGCAAAAAGAAGGTCAACCTGTTCCTGAGCGCGCTTTTTTGCAGCCAGTTCGGCTACCCCTGGTTCCAGGATGGTGCGGGCCTCCATGATGTCTAGACAGCTGGCTTCGCTCTCCAAAAGGAACAGGGCTTCGAAGGCCATGGATTCCGTGGGGCTCTTCACGAAGTTGCCGATGCCTGGCCGGGCCTCGATGAGGCCCACGGCGGCCAAGGCGGACAGGGCCTCCCGCACGGTGGGCCGGCTGACCCCCATCATCTGGGCCAGCTCCGCCTCCGAGGGAAGTTTTGTCTCCACGGGAAAGACCCCCTCCTTGATGGCCCGCAGGAGCTGCTGGGCCACCTCGGTGGAGGCTTTGGTGGGCCGGACCTTGTGGAACTCCATGGGTTGTCTACCTGTCAGACAACATGATAGCATTGTGGCCACAACCCGTCAACGGAAAGGAGAGAGGATGATCGACCTCACCGTGCAGGAGGAGCAGCGGCGCAAGAACGCCCAACTCGCTCGGGCAAAGAACATCCTCATCCCCACCTTCCAGCAAATGCGCGACCCCAGCCTCATCCCGGAGCGGGTGAAACAGGAACTCCGCGAGATCGGCCTTTGGGACCTCCATCCCCGTAACCTCTTCCGCATCACCTGGAAGAACGAACCCATCCCAAACGGCGGTGGATTCGGTAAGGTCAATTATCTTGTGTTCCCAGAGGAGCTCACCGGAGTCCCGGCCAGAATCGCGGCTCTGGTGGGCAAGTGGTTCCCCACGGGCGCACACAAAGTGGGCGCCACCTTTGGCTGCCTGGTTCCCCGGCTTGTCACCGGCCAGTTTGACCCCACCAAGCATAAGGCCGTCTGGCCCTCCACCGGCAACTTCTGCCGCGGCGGAGCCTACGTGGCCAACCTCCTGGGCTGCGAGTCCATCGCCATTCTTCCCCAAGGCATGTCCAGGGAACGGTTCGCCTGGCTGAGGAGGATCGCAGGCGAGGTGATCACCACCCCGGGAAGCGAATCCAATGTGTGGGAAATCTTCATGAAGTGCAAGGAGCTCCAGGCGACCCGCGATGACGTCATGATCTTCAATCAGTTCGACGAGCTCGGGAATCATCTTTGGCATTACGCTGTGACTGGCCCGGCCATGGCGGAGGTCCTCCAGGCGGAAATGGCGGGGGGCGACCGTTTCCAAGGGGTGGCTCTCACCTCCGGCTCCGCGGGGACGCTCGGGTGTGCGGATTACTTGAAGGAGAGGTTTGCCGGGGCCAAGCTGGCCGTGGGCGAGTCTTTGCAGTGCCCCACACTCCTGTATAACGGCTTTGGCGCGCATCGCATTGAAGGCATCGGCGACAAACACGTGCCTTGGATCCACAACGTGCGCAACACCGACCTGGTCATCGCCATCGACGACGAGGCTCCCATTTCCCTCGTTCGCCTCTTCAACGAGCCCGCCGGCCGGGAGTACCTGCGCCAGGAGGGCGTTCCCGCAGATCTCGTGGATAAGCTTGACCTAATTGGCATTTCCGGCGCGGCCAACCTCATCGCTGCCGTGAAGTTCGCCCGCTACTTCGAGCTCACCTCCCGGGACTGGGTCCTCACTGTGCTCACCGACTCCATGGAGCTTTATCAGAGTCGCCTCGAGGAGCTCCGGGAGGAGCGTGGGCCATACACGGAGAGGCAGGCCGCCGTGGATCATGCGCGCTTCCTCCGCGGCCTCTCCACGGACTGGATGTTGGAGCTCTCCCACTGGGATCGGCGGCGCATCCACAACCTCAAGTATTTCACGTGGGTGGAACAGATGGGAAAAAGCGCGGAGGAGCTCCTAGCCCAGTGGTACGACTGGCCGGATTACTGGGACCAGATCCACCGTCAAGTGGCCGCGATCGACAAGCTCGTCGAGGAATTCAACCGCCTAGCGGGTTGGGCTTGAGTGCACAGGGGTGCACCAGGCCCGGTACTTGGGCTCCTTTCCCCGCGCGAGGCGCTCGTAGTGCTCGTGCAGCCGGGTGAAGATCGGGCCGGGCTTTCCTGCGCCGATCCTGCGTCGATCGATCTCCACCACGGGCGCCAGGCCGGCCGCCGTCCCCGTGAGAAAAACCTCCTCCGCCAAGTACAGCTCGGTGCGATCCACCGGCCGCTCCACCACAGGGATCCCAAGGTCCCTGGCCAAGGTGATCACCGTGTCCCGGGTGATCCCCTCCAGGATGTTGGCCGTGATCGGCGGTGTGATGAGAACACCATCCCGCACGAGAAAAATGTTCTCAGCGCTTCCCTCGGCCACTTGCCCATCCTCGTTGAGGACGATGGCCTCGTCAAAGCCCGCCAGATATGCCTCCGTCTTAGCCAAAGCGGAGTTCACATATGCGCCGGTGATCTTGGCCCGCGCGGGGATGGCGTTGTCCTCCACCCGCCGCCAGGAGGAAACCATGGCTCTGATCCCGCCCTCGGGAAGATAGGCCTTGAAGGGCGTGGCGAAGATGGCGAGATCGCTGGCGAGGTTATGCAGCCGCACTCCAATTTCCTCGCTGGCCTTATAGGCGATGGGGCGGATATACACGTCCTCGCGGAATGCCTCGCGGCGCAGAAGCTCCACGGTGATCCGGCAGAGATGGTCTGTGTCATACGGGATGTCGATGAGGAGCACATTGGCGCTGCGCAAAAGTCGAGCATAGTGCTCACGCATGCGGAACACAAACAGCTCCTGTTCCTCAGCGTTCCAAAAGGCACGAATGCCCTCGAACACAGCGGTTCCGTAGTTGAAGGAAGAGGTCATTATCGAGATCTTCGCATCTTCAATGGGCCGGATTTCACCGCGAAAGAAAGCGAACCGGTTTTTCACCATAGTTCACCTCATATGATCCTAGCGAAAGCGCACTTTTGGTCCAAAGGAGTGGGAAGGGCTGGGCATAGGTGGTAAATTGGGAGATATGGACCCGCGTTTCTTTCGGCGCCTGGCGGAGGCGATGGAGGAAGGGGAGGCGGTGGTGTTGGTGACCGTGGTGGAGGTGGCGGGGCCCGCCCCGCGGGAGGCCGGGGCCCGCATGCTCGTCTTTCCCGACGGCCATGTGGAGGGCACGGTAGGTGGAGGCGCTTTGGAACACCACGCCACGCACAGAGCTTTGGCCCTTCTTCAAAATGGCCCGCAGACCTCCCTTGAGACCCATGACCTTGGGGAGCTGGGAATGCTCTGTGGTGGCCGTGCCACGCTTTTCTACGAGGTGCTGCGCGGCCCCCCAACCCTTGCCATTTTCGGCGCGGGCCACGTGGGCGCGCTTTTGGCGCGCCTGAGCCGAGAGACAACCCCGTGGCGCATCGTGGTCTTTGATGATCGGCCGGAGCGCTTAAAGATGCTCCCCCCTGGCGTGGAGGGACAACTTCTTCCTGTTCACCGAGAGGTTCCAAAGATCGTGGGCACTGTGTACGCGGTGGTGGCCACCGATAGCCACGACACCGATTTCCAAGTGGTTGCGGCGCTTTTAGGACGAGAGCCAAGCCCGGCGTATGTGGGTCTTTTGGGCTCACGGCCCAAGGCCGCGGCTATCCACAACAAGCTCTTGGCGCTGGGCATCCCCGCGGAAAAGGTGCAGAAACTGCGCTGTCCGGTGGGGCTTCCCTTGGGCGGGAAGGATCCCGGTGCGGTGGCCGTATCCATCCTCGCCGAGCTCCTGGCCTTCCATCACGGACAACTATCTAGGGCCATAGAGCGTCTTGCGCCGTGAACGCTGCGCTTGTCCTTCAAGCCCTGAAGGGGAAAAAGCGGGCCCTACTTGTTGTAGGTCCAAGGGAGAGCGGAAAAACCTCCGCTATCCTTGCCTTTTCCGCCGCGCTGCAAAATCAAGGCATCAGCGTGGACGGGGTGGCATCCCCCCGGCTCCTTCAGGGGGGCCAGACCGTGGGATACAAGGTGCGCCGCGTGAGCACCGGAGAGGAGCACATCCTTTGTGCCCTTGAGCCTCCCGGGCTGGTGTGCGGGAGGTTCTTCTTTCGCCCCGAGGCCGTGACCTTCGCCAACACCGCTCTCAAGGAGGCCGCGCAAAGCGCTGAGGTGGTCGCCATTGATGAAGTGGGACCTTTGGAACTAGCTGGGGCCGGGTTTTTCCCGGGGTTACAGGCCTGTTTGGCATCTCGCGCTTTTCTTATCCTCTCTGTGCGCCCTCATGTGGCTTCCCTTGTGGCCGCTTGGGTGGGAGACCAGGTCGTGAGGCTTTCCCCGGACCTGCTAAAGCCCTGAACACAGCCATTTTGCACGCATGAGCTCGGGGGGAGGGAGATTTAGCCAGTGGGAATGCACAAAGGCGGCGGAGGCGAGGGCGTCGGTGAAAATGGGGCCCGGCCGCTTTTATTTTTCCTTTCCGCCAATGGACGGCCTTGTTGCGCGTGGCAAACTTCCGGATTAGCGTTATCCTGCAGCGCAATCAAAGAGGGGATGATGGCCGAAGCAGAGGAGAAGCTTTGGGAGATAGTGGAGGAGAGCGAGATAGTCCTGTTCATCACCCAGGCTGATGGATACCCGCGGGTGCGGCCCATGACCCTTTTGGCCTATGAGGACGAGGGCGGGGTGTGGTTCGCCACAAGCAAATCTTCCCGTAAGGTTGAGGAGGTCGGGAAAAACCCGCAGGTAACGGTGTATTTCTTGGACTTGGAAGGCGGGGCCTACGCGCAGCTTTTCGGAACAGCCAGCATCGTGGAAGATCAGGGGATGAAGAAGGAGTTCTGGTCAGAGGAATGGAGGGAGTACTGGGAGAGCCCAGAGGACCAGGACTACGTTCTGTTGCACGTCGAGGTGCATAAGGCTGAGTACTACCTCCTTGAGGCCGACGAGCTTTGGGTGGTGGAGTTCGAGGGTTGAGGATGCGGGCCATTGTGGTGCGGGAGCAAAAGCCCGCAGAAGCGGGCCCGCTCTCCTTCGCTGAGCTTGCCCGTCCGGAACCCAAATCAGGCCAGATCCTTCTGCGCGTCTTGGCCTGCGGCGTCTGCCATACCGATCTTCACATCGCTGAGGGTGATCTGCCCTTACGCCGGGGTCCACTGGTGCTGGGGCACCAGGTGGTGGGAGAGATCGCGGCACTGGGGCCAGGCGTGCGGGGTTTCCAGGAGGGACAGCGGGTTGGCCTCTTTTGGTTGGCCTGGGCCTGTGGAGAATGCGAGTTTTGCCGGCGCGGACAGGAAAATCTCTGCCCGAAAGCTGAATTTACAGGCTACAGCGTGAACGGAGGATTTGCAGAATACGCCCTGGCCTGGGCGGACTTCGCCCTCCCCTTATCCGCTGGGTGGCCACCGGCGGAGGAAGCGCCCCTTCTGTGCGCCGGCGTCGTGGGATTTCGGGCCCTCCGACTTTCCGGGGCAAAGGCTGGGGAAACCTTGGGGCTTTATGGCTTTGGGGCCTCCGCCCATCTGGTGCTCCAGTGCGCACGGTTTTTAGGGATGAGGGTCTTCGTGTTCACTCGGTCTCCCGCCCATCAGGAGCAGGCCAGGGAACTTGGGGCGGAGTGGGTGGGCGGGCCCAAAGATCGGCCGCCCGAGCCTCTGGACATGGCTATCGTCTTTGCACCTGCGGGCTGGGTTGTGCCCGAGGCCCTTTCGAGCACGCGCCCGGGCGGAACAGTGGTCCTGGCGGGCATCCACATGACCCCTATCCCGGAGATGCCTTACCGGCTCCTTTGGGAAGAGCGGAGCGTGCGTTCGGTGGCCAACGCCACCCGCCAAGACGCCCAGGAATTCCTGGGCTTGGCCGAGGAAGCGGGGATTCGCCCGGAAGTCCAAGTTTTCCCGTGGGATCAGGCCAATGAGGTTCTCCTGCGCCTGAAGCGCGCGGAGATCCAGGGAGCAGCGGTCCTGCGCATTAGCCCTTAGTATCTGTCCGACTTGGCCATGGGGAGAACTTGAGCCTGCCCGCGGAGGGACCTTGCTGTGCACCGGGATGTTGGCAAGGCCAGGCCCGCGGCTAAGAGCTTAGGACGCGCGCAGCGCACCATGGTTACATTTTCCCCCGCTCCCCCTACAGCTGCTGTTGTTGGCGCTCTCGGTGTTGCGGAGGAACCGCGTAGCCCCTTTGGGTTTATGCGCTGATTCCGCACCAAAGAAGAGAGGATTGCTGAGCTCGAAAGCTACACGCCCCCACGCGAGGGGTAATGAAAGGGGCGGCCTTCTGCCGCCCCTTGGTTTTACCGCAACATGCGGGGATTCTGGCGCCGGTGGTTCCGCGCACACTTTTGGCAGTAAACCGGGCGATCGGTCTTGGGCTCAAACGGGAGCTCCTCGATCCGTGCCCCGCAGTCAGCACAGGTAAGGTTCAAGTGCCGAACATCGTACATCCTGCGTGGACCCCTCTGCATCTTTGCCTCCTTCCTCCCCCGGCACAAACACACCCTCCGGCGAGGAATCCCACTTTACCCGAAAACGCCTAGCTCGTCGATCCCGGCTGCAGCACGATCCGGCCGAGAACAAGGAAGGCCCCGCCCCCGACCAGGGCGAACATGAGGCTCGCGAGCAACGTGGAGGGCTCTGGTTCCACTACACCCAACGCGGCCCGCATCCCTTGTGCCAAGTGGTAGGTGGGCAGGTGACGTCCGATCACCCTAAGCCCAGGGGGAAGGAAATCAAACGGGATGTAGATTCCCGAGAGAAAGAGCATTATCTGCACGAGAATTGTCCCCAAGGCTGTGGCGCTGCCTGGTCTGCGGGTGAGGCCCGTGACCAGTGCTCCCAGCCCCATCCCCCCCAACCCGCTTGCCACAGCGTAAAGGAGAAGGAGGCCGCCGTGGACGGAAAAAGTTGTGTTGAAGAGGCTTTGGGCAAAGAGGAAGTTCAACCCCGCGCAAGAGAATCCCACAAGCATGCGGACCGCGCCCACTCCCCCAAGGACAGCCCATCCCGAAACAGGGGTGGTGAGCAGCCGCTGCAGCACCCCTGTCTCGCGCATGCCCGCCAGCCGGCCGGCCACCGCAAACACCCCAGCCTGGAGAACGGCGATGACCATGAGCCCGGGGACGAGGTAGTGGTACCAAGTGGGGGACACGAGTTTCCCCACCGGGACCTTTTCTGGTTGTAGGGGCGGCGCAACCTTGGCCTGATGAAGCTCCAAGGCCCGGGCGACCCGGCGAGCTAGGATCTCAAACCCTGGGTTGTCCTGAATTCGGCTGCGGTCCAAAAGGACTTTCACGTTTTTCCCGTCCCAGACGAGACCCAGGTCCACTTTGCGCCGGGCCACAGCCTCCGTGAGTTCCTGTTCATCACGGTGCTCTTCCCACACCAGGCCTGGGAACTCCGCAAGCACAGACAAAAGGGGCTCAGCCGCCCCAGCGAACACTATCCCCAAGCGGGTTGGTCGCTCACGGCCGCCCCAGATGACCCCGAAAAGGAGGACCAGGGCCAAAGGCAACACCACCGTCACAAACAGGTCCAAAGGGTTGCGGAGGAAAACCTGGAGCTGGGCTTTAAAGACGGCGAAAAAGGCCCTCATCGCCCCTCCACGAGCGTGACGCGTTTGCTGGCCAAAAGAATGCTTCCTGAAAGCCAAAGGAGGGGGACAAGGACGTTAAGCCAAAGGGGAAAGGCCGAGGTGCTCAGGCCCAAGCTCGCCCGCCATCCCTCGGCAAGATGCGTCAGAGGGTTCACGGCCATGAGCACCCGCAGGGCCTCCGGCAGCGAAGCCAACGGAAAGTAAAGACCACCCGCGAATTGCAAGGGGAGGTTCAAGAGGTTTGCCAAGGCCAGGGCCCTGGCGTAATCGCGGGAAACCGCGGAGATGAAAAGGCCCAGGCCCAGGGAGGTGGCAAGCGCGAGGAAGACGAAGGCCAAACTCAGCGGACGCAGGAGGGGCAGACGCACATGGAACGCGCACCACCCGAGCGCCCAGATGGCCGCGACCTGCACCGCGCTCACGAACACCATCCCGATGGCCACCCCGGAAAGGTACTGCCCAGCGGAAAGCGGGGTGGCGAAATACCGCCGCAGGACCCCTGTTTCTTTGGCCAAAACCACTGCCTCAGGGACGCCGAATAGACCAAGGACCAAAAAGGCCATGAGGATCACGCCCGGGAAAATGAACTCAGCATAGCGAATGGTGCGGGCCTCGCCGCCCACCATTTGCACTTCCATGCTCAGGGGGGCACCCACGCGCCCGATTTTCCGCAGAAAGGCGTGGCTGAACTCTTCAGCGATCACGGCCAAGCTCTCGGCGGCCATGCTCGAGCTGGCCTCACCGCGCCGGTAGAGAATCTGCACCCTTGCCGGGCCTCCGGTGCCGCCTGAAACCAGGCGCTGGGAAAAGTCCGCAGGGATCACAAGGGCTGCGTGTATGTCACCTTTTTCCACGGCCTTCCTGGCCTGCTCCACCTCCGTTGCCTGCGGCGGAAGGCCACGCAGACGCAGCAGGGAGTCGCACGTCTCGAGCACCCTCACAAGTTCCTGGCCCAGGGGGCCTCGGTCCAGGTCAACCACAGAAATAAAGAGATCGACCTCGCCCTTCTCCACCTGGCCAAAGAGCGCGCTCAAGAGGGCTAAAAGAGCCAGGGGAAAGATGCAAAACCAAAAAAGGGTCTCCCGCTCGCGGAGGGTCGTGCGCACAAAGGCCAGGGAGAGGGCCAAGACCCCCTTCAATCGCGCAGCCTCCTTCCGGTGAGGGTGAGGAAGACGTCCTCGAGGTTGGGCTGGCGCACAAGGAGCTGGGCGAGGCCAATGTTGCGTTGGCCGGCCCAGGCGAGCAACTCCGCGAGGTCCTGGCCCAGTTCCTGCACCTCCAGCAAAACTCGCTCTTCGTCTAACCTGACCCTTCCGGGGAAGCGCACAGAAAGCTCGGGGAGCAGGGAGCGCGGGAGCGCGAACTCGACGAATGTGGCGGGGCCAAAGCGGCTCACGAGGTCCCGCGGTGTCCCCTCAGCGATGATCTTTCCGTGGTCCATGATGCAAACCCAGTCGGAAAGAGCCTCTGCCTCCTCCATGTAATGGGTGGTGAGGAACACCGTTTTCCCCTGGTCGCATAGGTCGCCGAGGATGTCCCACACGTGGCGACGGGCTTGCGGGTCAAGTCCAGCTGTGGGTTCATCGAGGAAAAGCAGTTCTGGGTCGTTGACCAGGGCCACAGCCAGGGCGAGCCTCTGTTTTTGCCCGCCGGACAGGGTTTTCACCAAGGCGCGGGTCTTATCCGCAAGGCCAACCAGGTCCAGAAGCCAAGCGGGATCACGCCCTGTGGGGAAGAAGCTGCGGAAGAGGTCGAGGACTTCGTGCACGCGTAAAAGCGGCTCAAACGTGGTGTGTTGAAGGACGATCCCCAGGCGCGCCTTTTGCCTCGGGCCGACCCGGCGGACAATCTCGCCGAAGAGCTGGATCTCCCCGGCATCCGGGAGGCGCAGTCCTGCCAAGATCTCCACGGTGGTGGTCTTTCCCGCGCCGTTTGGGCCGAGGAGGGAGAAGAGGGTGCCTTTTTCCACGGTGAAGGAGATGCCATCCACCGCTCGTACAGGTCCATAGTGCTTGTGCAGATCACGCACGCGCAGGATGGGGACCACGGGGGAGTATAGCTTCCTGGGCGGGGGGCGGCTATTGGACATTTGTCCCCTTGATGTAGTGGTTTAAATCTTTTACCATTTCTTTGTGATGGTGAAGCTCCGCTGGCCAGCCCTCCTCCTCCTGGGCCTCGCCATGGGCGCCGGGCTGCACCCCGAGCCCGCGGGCTTCCTGGGCCAGATAGCCGTGGCCCTCACCCCCTCCGTCCCCTGGAACCTCGCCCGCATCAAGGCCCCCCAGGCCTGGAACATCACCCAAGGCTCGCCAGAGACGGTGGTGGCCGTCATCGACTCCGGAATCGATTTCTCCCTCCCCGAACTTGCAGAAGCGCGCTGGTTCAACCCTAAGGAGACCATAAATGGTCGCGACGATGACGGAAACGGTTATGTGGACGACGTCTACAGCTGGGATTTTCGAGACAACGTCCCAGCCCATCAACGCCGCACCGCCATCCATTACCACGGCACCGCGGTGGCCGCGGTGATCGCCGCCCGCGCCCGCGCCCCGGGCGTGGCCCCCAAAATCCGCCTCATGGACGTGCGCTTACTTGACTCCCGTGGATTTTTCTACGACCGGGACTGGAAGAATTTGGCCCGTGCCATCGATTACGCAGTACACAACGGTGCCCACATCATCAACCTGAGCATCTCCGCTAAGCTCCCACCGCCCAGGGAGGTGGAGGACGCGTTGCGGCGGGCGTGGGAGCGCGGCGCGGTCGTGGTGACCATTGCCGGCAACGAGGGGCACAAAAGCGTGAACCTTTTGGGGCGCTCCCCCTTTGTACTAACCGTGGCGGCGACGTCCAAGGATGATCGCCCAGCGTGGTTCTCGAATTGCGGGCCGGAGGTGGACGTCAGTGCGCCCGGCGTGGACATTCCCGCCCTCCTTCCCGGCGGTGCGGTGGCCACCTTCTCCGGCACCTCCTTTGCCGCGCCCCACGCCAGCGGGATCCTAGCCCTCATCCTCTCCGCTCATCCCGGGCTTCCCGGTCAGAGGGCGGTGGAGCTGCTCCTTCGGACCTGTGAGGCCCTGCCGAGCGACCAATCCGGCTTTGGGAAAGGCCTGGTGGACGCAGCCAGGGCTGTGGCCGAGGCCCGGCCCTGAGCCCCGCTTGTCAAGCTCGTCCCCCCTGGTAAACTTTAAAAGGTTACTAACACCTGGAATCAGTGAGGAGGAAGGAGATGCAGGTCACCCTATACTACAACGAGGAAGACAAGTACCTGCTCGACCTCGTGGACAAACTGGCCCAGCAACAGCGCAAATCCCGCTCGGCCGTGATCATGTCCATTCTGGAGGAATACTTCGAGCGGGACAAACGCCTGGGTGAAATCCTTGTGGATCTGGGCGTTTTGGACCACCTACGCGTTCAAGAGGCCCTGAAAGAGCAAGACGCGGTGGGGCGCCGCCGATTGATCGGGGAGATCCTGGTGGAGAAGGGTTGGGTCAGCCCCCAGGACGTCCAGCGCGCTCTTCTCATCCAGAGTCGGGTGCGCCGCGCGTAGCCCTCTGCCCAGTGCGCATGGCCTCCCGGGCCAGGTGGTTGGCCCGGGTGTTCTCGGGGTGTCCCCTGTGCCCTTCAACCCAGTGGAACCGCACCTTGTGCCGCTCTAAAAGGGCCTCCAGCTCCCGCCAGAGGTCCGCATTGGCCACGGGCTCCCAGCCCTTGCCCGCCTTCCTTTTCCATCCTTGGGCCTTCCACCGGGGAAGCCACTCCGTCACCCCGCGCTGCAGGTAGCGGGAGTCCGTGAACAGGTCCACCTCCACTGGTTCCCTTATGGCCTTGAGGGCCTCGATGGCGGCGCGCAACTCCATGCGGTTGTTCGTGGTCTGTTCCTCCCAGCCGGAGATCTCCTTGCGATGAGGTCCCCAAAGGAGCACGGCGGCCCAACCGCCCGGCCCGGGATTCCCCAAGCACGCCCCATCCGTGTACACCTGGACCCGTTTCACCTTGGCAGTGCCGGAAGACGCCCTGCGGAAAGCTCCGCCCGAATCCACGCCATGAACCGCACCATGAACCTCAGGTTATGCAGCGTGGCAAGCCGAAAATACGCGAGCTCTCCCATGCGCATGAGGTGGTGCAAAAATGCCCGGGAATAATGTCGACACGCGGGGCAGTCGCACCCCTCGTCCACCGGCCGTGCATCCCCGCGGAATCGAGCGTTGTCGATGTTGAGCTTGAAGTTGGGCTCAGAGAGGCTTAACAGGGCGCCGTTTCGCGCAAGCCTGGTGGGCGCCGCGCAGTCAAAAAGATCAACGCCCCGATTCACGGCCTCCACGATGTCCTCCAAAGTGCCAATTCCCAAAAGGTGCCGCGGTTTATCCCGAGGGAGCTCGGGGACAGTCCAGTCAAGCACCCGATACATGTCTTCCTTGGATTTACCCAAAGAGCCGCCGATGGCAAACCCTGAAAAGCCCAGACTCCTTATGGTGCGTGCGGAGGTGCGTCGCAAATCCTCATAAGCTCCGCCCTGCACGATGCCCCAAAGCTCTTGATCGGTATTGGGCCCAAGCCCTCGCGTCCGCTCAAATGCCGAAAGGGCTCGCTCAGCCCAGCGATGCGTTCGCTCCGTAGCTGCGCGGGTGTATTCCGCGTCGTGGAAGGGCGAGGTACACTCATCCAGCGGGAGAATCACGTCTGCACCCAGAAGGCGCTCGACGCGGATCACCTCCTCTGGCGAAAAGAAAATTTTCCGCCCATCGAGGATGGAGCGAATCCAGGCGCCCCCCTCGGTGAGCTCGACCAGGGAGATCCCGGTTGGGTGGTGGCGCAGACCCTCTTCACCTGGGAAGATGGAGGCGATCTTTCCCACCCCATGAATCTTGGCCACGCCCAAGGAGAACACCTGAAAACCGCCGGAATCCGTCATCCAGGGGCCATGCCAGCTGGTGAAGCCGTGCAGTCCTCCCAGGTTGGCCACGATCTCCGGCCCCGGTCGGACCACAAGATGATAAGTGTTGGCGATCAAAATCTGCACACCCAAGGCCGCGAGATCCTCCATGGACACGGCGCGCACTGAGCCCCGGGTGGCCACGGCCACAAAGGCCGGCGTCTCCACCACTCCATGGGCCGTGCGCAGGAGTCCAACCCTGGCCTCGCTTCCCTGGACCTCCTTGGCGATCGCAAAGGGCATGGTCAATAGGCCCAGGTCAGGGTGCGGTGATGCCGCCCAGGAAGAGGCCGTTGGGCCGCATTCCAAAGGAGCCAATCCACCTGGAAAGGCCAAAGCTCCCGCCCATGCATTTGCAGGATCCGGGTGAGCTCCTCCACGGCCACGATGGTGGCCGCGCGGAGCTCCACCTCCTCAGCGCTTCCCCAGGTGATGAGCTCCCCTTTTCTGATCCGATGGGCCAACGAGGGGTGGAGGCGCAAAGCCCCCTGGGCCCACAGGATCTGGGGAAGTTTGTAATCCGCAAAGGCCGTGAGCCACGACATCTCCTGAAATGCACCGGGGCCTTGTCCGCGAAAGGTGCCCCATGCGTCAGCCACCAGGATCTGCGCACGTTTATAAAACGGCACCCACCTCCCTCTGTACATCGCCGCGTCCCGAAACAGGGGAAGGTAACTGGTGACAAGCTCCACCAGTCTGGAGGCTGACCCTTTGGCCCAGGCGAAAAAGCGCTGCGCGGAGCCGAAGCGGAGGAGGAGGGCCCCCACTTCCCTGGCTGCCGCTGCCCGCCAGGAAAGAAGGGGGATATCGCCGAGGACAGCGCGCAATTCCTCGGTGTGAAGGCGAGCAAGCCGTTCAGCCCCGAAGAATGTGGGCTCCTCCTCGGCCACCTTCCGCAAGGAAAAACTCAAGGCGTAATAGCCGGTGAGCCTCTCCCCATTAGGGCCTGCCACGCTCCATCTCTCTGGCCTCGTCCCCTCAGGGAAGCCCCGTGGCGGCCAAAAGCAGAAGTTCAAAGCGTCCAAAACAAGAAGATAGCGCAAAGTTAGCTCTGCTTCGCCCTGAAAATGATAGCGCTCCTCCCACAGCGGATCAGGGCGAAGCAGGAGCTCCTCGGCGAGGGCCGCCAAAGCCGGACGATCCACGTGGACGAAACGGCTTCTTTGCGCCAACCAGTACGCGCCGGAACGCACAAGGTTTTCCCTCATGCGGGGAAAAGCGGAGGAACTCGGAAATAGCCGTCCACCGCCTCTGGGGCGTTGCGCACCACCTCTTCCGGGGGCAAAGAGCCCGCAGGCTCGTCCTCCCTCAGAACGTTGACCTGTCCAGGAAGAGGGGAGAAGGGCGGGACTCCGTGAGTATCCACTTCTTGAAGCTTTTGAAAATACGCCAGGATTTTAGTCAAATCCATGCGCAACTGCTCCCGCTCCTCGGGCGTCAAGTCCAGGCCCGCCAGCCCTTCCACCTTGGCCAGCATTTCCTCGTCGATCATTCACACCCCCAACAGCTCAAGATCCGCGCCGAAGCGGCGCGCCACCTCCGCCACAAGCTCAGGAGGCACGCCTTTTTCCACAAGTTTGCGGGCCTCAGCCCGCGCCTTTTCCAGCAGGGGAAGATCCCGTGCCAAATCCGCCGCTTTCAACTTGGAAATGAACCCGTGCTGGGCCGTGCCCAAAACATCACCTGGGCCACGAATCCGCAGATCAGCCTCGGCAATCTTAAACCCGTCGGTGAGGTCCCGAAAGGCGGTGAGCCGCTCCCGGGCCTCCTCGGTGGTGGGGTCGGCCAAGACCCAGCAGAGGGCGTCCTGCCCGCGTCGCCCAATTCTGCCCCGAAGCTGATGCAATTGGGCCAGACCAAACCGCTCTCCGTGTTCGATGACCAAAAACGAGGCGTCAGGGACGTCCAGGCCCAGCTCCACCACGATGGTGGCCACCAGGAGCGGGGTTTTCCCCGTGCGGAAGGCTGCCATGGCCGCGCGCTTTTCCCCCGCCGACATGCGGCCATGCAAGAGCCCTACGACCTCACCGAACCGCGCGCGCAGTTCCTCAAAGGCCACGGTGGCCGCCCGGAGGTCCAGCTCCTCCGACTCCTCCACCAGCGGAAACACCACGTACCCCCTTTCCCCCTGGGCCAAACGGCGGGCCACCTCCGCATAGACCTCATCCCTTTTGCTTTGGGAAAGCCAAATCGTTCGCACATTCCTGCGGGGGATGGGCAGCTCCTCCAGCACGGAAAGCTCGAACTCACCGTACACGGTGAGCACCACTGTGCGAGGGATAGGGGTGGCGGACATCACCAGGATGTTGGTGCCCCGCCCTTTCTTTTCCAAGGCCGCGCGCTGGATGACCCCAAACCGGTGTTGCTCGTCGATCACGGCGAGAGCCAAGTCCTTGAATTCCACATCCTTCTCGATGAGGGCGTGCGTTCCCACCGTCACCTGAACCTCCCCGGCAGCGATCTCCGCCAGGAGTTTCTCCCGCTCCTTTTTGGAGAGGCCGCCACTCAAAAGGGCTACGCGGATGGGCAAGGACTGGAGGAGTTCTTGAAACACGAAGAAATGTTGCTCGGCCAGGATTTCCGTGGGGGCCATGACCGCGGCCTGCGCGCCTGCTGAGGCCGTCAACGCACACGCCGCCGCCGCCACCACCGTCTTCCCAGAACCCACATCGCCTTGGAGGAGCCGCAGCATGGGATAGGGGGCGCCCAGGTCCCTCTCGATGTTCTCGATGGCTCTCTTTTGCGAAGGGGTGAGGGAAAACGGAAGGCCGCGCAAGAAAAGCTCTAACCACTTTGGATCTGATTTGATCTGTCGCCCTATGACCTCCTCTCTCTTGCGCAGCGCTAGACCCACTTGCAGCAAAAACAGCTCCTCAAAGGCCAGGGTTTCCCGCGCTTTCCCAAACTCCTCCGGGCTCTGAGGGAAGTGCATCTTCTCCAAGGCCTTGGCCCGGGGGAGGAGGCCCAAGCGTTGGCGCACCTCCGCGGGAACGACGTCGGGGATCGCGGGCATCAGCCGGCGCAAAGTCCGACGGATCACGTTTTGCAAAACCGTTTGGGATAGACCCTCTGTGCTGGGATAAATGGGCACGAAACGTCCGGTTTGCCCCCTCACCCCCGCCCTCTCCCACACAGGGTTCTCCATTTGGATCTCACCAAATCTGGTTTCCACCTTTCCGTAGAACGCGTACCGCTCGCCCTGCTCCAGGGAATCCCAGATCCAGGGTTGGTTGAACCAGACTCCGAAGAGCAAGCCGGTCCCGTCGTCCAAAGCAGCCTTGATCAACTCCAAATGTGGCCTCACCTTCACTTTGGACTTGGCCCGCAAAATTCCCTCCACGAGGGCATTCTCTCCGTCGCGCAAATCCTTGATGGGGCGGAGCTGGGTACGATCCTCCAGCCGGCGCGGGAAAAAGGTGAGGAGGTCCTCCACGGTGTGAATGCCGAGCTTGCGAAAGAGGGCCTCCCGCTTTTCCCCCACCCCGGGCGCAAATCTAACGGCGCTATCCAAGCGCAAAAGATCAGGGGAAAGCAAACGCTCAAGCCGCGCCTCCAAACGCTCTAACGCCTTCTCCCGCTCCGGTGGGCTCATCTTGCCATAACCCCGCACAAGCCGGGCTGCGTCGGGGAGGTGGCGGCGTACCAGGGCCTCCAGTCCGCCCACCACCGCTTGATCCGCACAGCCCTTCTCCCGCTCCAGGGCGATCACCTTGCGCACCAAGGCCACACGTTCCGCCAACGTGCCACCACCCATCATGGGCGGCCTTATAATAGCCCCACAAGGAGGAGGCCAAGTTGGTGCGGATTTACCCTGACCCCATTTTGCGAAAACCCACCCGCCCCGTGCGCCCAGGGAGTGCCGAAGCTCGAGCCATAAGCGAAGCCCTTTTGGAGGCCTTTGCGCGTGTAGAAGGACTGGGGCTTGCGGCCAACCAGATCGGTTTTCCTGTACGGGCGGCGGTCGTGCGCCTGGAGGAGGATGGAGAACCCATCGTGCTCCTCAATCCCCGCGTGCTTTGGCGGGCGGAGGAGCTGGCGGTGGAGGAGGAGGGGTGCCTTTCCCTGCCCGGGGTGTGGGCGGAGGTACCACGGCCCAAGGCCGTGAAGGTGGAGCATCAGGACGGGGAGGGAGCCCGCCACATCATCGAAGCCGTGGGCCTCAAGGCCCGGCTTCTCCTTCATGAACTTGATCATTTGGATGGGGTCCTGTTCATTGACCACCTGTCGCCTGGGGAGCGCCAACGGGTTTTGCGCCTGTTTCGCGAGATACAAGCGCGCAAGGAGGGAGTGCCTTCAACGGCCCAGGTCCGCGCCTAGCCTTTGCGGGAACAGGCAGCTTCGCGGTGCCCGTTTTGCGGGCATTGGCGGAGCGGTTTGGCCTGCTTTTGGTTATCACCCAGCCGGACAAACCCGCCGGCCGCGGGTTGAAGCTCACCCCGCCCCCGGTGAAGCTCGCGGCCCAGGATCTGGCCCTTCCTGTCCTGCAGCCCAAATCCATCAACCGCCCGGAGTGTGTGGACCAGCTGCGCGCGCTTGAGCTCGACCTCCTGGTGACCGCGGCGTTTGGACAGCTTCTGCGCCCTGTTGTGCTGCAAATCCCCAAGCGGGGTTGTGTGAACGTCCACGCCTCCCTTCTTCCCGCGTACCGCGGAGCGGCACCGATCAACTGGGTTCTCATCAACGGCGAAAAGGACACAGGCGTCACCACTTTCCTTA
This sequence comes from uncultured Thermotogaceae bacterium, assembly GCA_964429165.1. Taxonomy (GTDB): domain Bacteria; phylum Bipolaricaulota; class Bipolaricaulia; order Bipolaricaulales; family Bipolaricaulaceae; genus DTER01. The sequence continues at coordinate 59,143 of CAYSAN010000005.1, read as the reverse complement.
TGGATGAGGGCATGGATACCGGTCCCATCCTGTTGCAGCGGGGGGTGGTGATCGGCCCGGATGAGACCGCAGGCGAGCTTGAGGAGAGGCTAGCGCGGTTGGGCGCGGAGCTGGCTGTGGAGACGGTGGAAAAAATTTGGCGCGGGGAAATTGAGCCTAAACCCCAGCCGCCTGGGGGAAGTCTGGCCCCCAAAATCCATAAGGAGGATGGGAAGATCCGCTGGGAGTGGGACGCCCAACGCATTCACAACCTTGTGCGCGGGCTTTCCCCCCGGCCGGGAGCGTACACCACTTGGCAGGGCAGGCTGGTGAGAATCCTGCGGACCAAAGTGGTTGAGGAGGAGAGCCGCGCCGGCTGGCCAGGTTCCGTGGTCCCGCGCCGGGATCGTCTATTTGTTGCCGCAGGCATCGGCACTGTGGAGATCCTTGAACTTCAACCCGCGGGCTGCCGGGTCATCTCTGGGCGGGATTTTCTCAACGGCTACTGCCGACAGGGATTCGGTTCTTTTCAATAGCCTCGCGTTTTTTCTTGCTGTGTGTGGGCACACCGATGCTAAAGAACAGGGGGGGTGACCCGATGGCCGAGGGCCTTGAACTTGTCGGCCAACGCTTGTTCCACGCAGCGGGGCACGAACTTCGCCACGTCGCCACCGTAGAGCTTTATCTCCTTCACGATGGACGACGACAAAAATGAGTACTTCCCGGCCGTCATAAGGAACACTGTCTCGATGTCGCTGTCCAGATCCCGGTTGGTGAGGGCAAGCTGGAATTCGTAGTCGAAGTCGGAGGTGGCCCGCAGCCCTCGCACCACCGCCACTGCCCCCACCTTCTTGGCGCACTCGATGAGGAGGCCGGAGTAGGTTATCACCTCCACCCCACAGATGCCCTCTTCCCCGAGAGCCATCTCTACTAATTTTTTCCTCTCTTCGGCGGTGAAGAGCGCGGTTTTTCTGGGGTTTTCCACCACAGCCACGATGAGCTTATCAAACAGCCGTTTCGCCCGACGTAAAACGTCGATGTGGCCGTAAGTGATGGGGTCAAAGCTCCCGGGATAAAGGGCGATGCGCATCAGATTGCCTCCACAAATGGGCGCAGGGTCTGGCGGATGCGCTCCCCTGAGGGGCCCACGGCCGCCCAGGCGGTGCGCTCTGCCGCCAAAAACCGCCGGGCCAGCTCCTGGATGGCCTCCGGCGTCGCTTGCGCAAAGCGCTGGATCACCTGTTCCGGAGCAATGGGGTGGCGCCCCAAAGCAGCCAGGGTTCCCAGCCGGATCATCCGGCTGCTGGGGTCATCCAGGTTCAAAAGAAACGCGTTGGATAAGCGCTGCACAGCCCTCTCTATATCCTTTTTCGCCGGCGGTTCGCGCCGCACACTCTCCACCTCCGCCCAAATGGCCTCCACCACCTGGGGAAGGTTGCGCTCCTCTGCCGCCGCATAAATGGAGAGCACACCAGCATCGGAGAAGTATGCCGTGGACGAGAACACCGCGTACACAAGCCCCAGCTCCTCGCGCACGCGTTGAAAAAGCCGAGAACTGACGCCACCACCAAGGAAAGCGTTCAGGACTTCCAAAGCATAGCGTTCGGGCGCGGAGGCACACACCGTGGGAAAACCCAAAACGAGGTGCACCTGCTTTATGTCCCGTTCAGCCAAAGTGAGGCCAGCCCTGGGCTGGGGCGGGATGCGCCGGGGCGCGTCTGGGGAAGCGTCATGTATTGGGAAACTTTCGGCCAGAGACAAGACTTGTCCCGGATCAACTCCCCCACAGGCGACGAAAACCATCTTCCCCGGCCGGTAATGGTGCTCAAAGAACTGCCAAACATCCTCAAGGTTTATGCGAGATATGGAATCCACCCGCCCCATCACCGATCTGCCCAACGGATGGTTGTCCTGCCAGAGAAGCTCGCCCAGGAGGCGAAAGGCGGTGTCCTCTGGGTCGTCCTCAGCGGAGCGAATTTCCTCAGCGACCACCACCCGCTCCCGCGTCAGATCCTCGGGGGCAAACCGCGGGAAATTCACAAGCTCCACAAGGATGTCCCAGGCCTCCGGAATGTGGGTGCTCAGGACCTCCGTGTAGTAGAACGTGTATTCCGCGGTGGTCGCGGCGTTGAGGTGACCACCCAAGGCGTCGATGCTCTGCGCCAGTTCCAAAGCGGTGCGTCTGGTGGTGCCCTTGAACGTCATGTGCTCCACGAAGTGAGCCAGGCCCTCCCTGTTTGGGGGGTCCTCGCGGCCTCCGGCCTTAACCCACAAGCCCAAGGCCGCGCCCCGAAAACCAGGCATGGGCTCCACCAGAACTTGGAGACCGCCGGGGGCTTCCCCCGCAAGACACCCGGGGTAGATCTCCCTCATTTTGCATCCATTCGGACCGGGCCCTTGGGCACCACCCGCCGCAGCTTGTACCGGCCCTCCTCGTCGATTTCCACGATCTCCACAAGCATGCGGTCGCCCTTCTTCGCGACTTTTGCGGGTTCCTCGGTTGTGCCCAGGCGAGACTTATGCACAAGGCCACGCACGCCTGGGGCGATCTCCACAAAGATGCCGTAGTCCACCACGTTGGTCACCTTTCCGGGCAAGATGTCGCCCACCTTGAACGTGGGTTTTTCCTGCACGCGCCGGAAGCGCGGCCGGCCAAGCTCGTCTGTTTCAATAACCTCCACGGTGACCTCATCGCCCACCTTGACCACGTCCTCCACACGCTTCACAAAACCATTGGTGAGCTGAGAGATGTGCAGGAGGCCATCCACACCAGGCCTGATCTCCACAATGGCCCCAAAGGGCACAATGCGCGTCACCCGGCCGCGGAAGATCATACCGGGCTCGACCTCCTCCGTGAGCTCCAAGATCATCTCCTTGGCCCGCTGAACACCAGCACCGTTCTCCCCCACCACTTTCACCGTGCCGTCTGCCTCAATCTCGATCTCAGTGCCCGTCTCCTCTTGGATCTTGCGGATGACGCGGCCCGCAGGGCCGATCACGATCCCGATTTTCTCAGGGTTGATCTTGAACATGTCCAGGTGAGGAGCGTAGGGCGAGAGCACGGCGCGGGGCATGGGCAGGGCCTGGGTCATGAGGTCCAGGATGTGGAAGCGGGCGGCTTTGGCCTGGGCCAAGGCCTCGCGCATGAGCTCGGGCGTGAGGCCCCCGGTCTTCACGTCCAGTTGGAACGCGGTGATCCCCTGGCTGGTTCCGGCCACCTTGAAGTCCATGTCCCCATAGTGGTCCTCCAAGCCGATGATGTCCGTGAGGATGCGGTATCGGCCGGTGGCGGGGTCCGTGACCAAGCCCATGGCCACGCCCGCCACATGGCGCTTGAGGGGCACGCCCGCGTCCATCATGGCCAAACACCCCGAGCACACCGAGGCCATGGACGAGGAACCGTTGGACTCCAGGATCTCCGACACCACACGGATGATGTAGGGGAACTCCTGCTCGGCGGGTATCACGGCGAGGAGCGCGTTCTCAGCCAGCTTCCCATGGCCGATTTCCCGCCGGGATGGGGCACCAATGCGCCCAGCCTCGCCGGTGCAGAAGGGCGGGAAGTTGTAGTGGAACATGAAGCGCTTGAGGCCCTCTTCCATCATGAGGTCGATGATCTGTGCGTCCTTTCTGGTGGCCCCCAACGTGCAGGTCCCCAAGGACTGGGTCTCGCCGCGGGTGAAAAGCGCCGAGCCGTGCACACGCGGCAGAAGCCCAACTTCAATGGACACGGGGCGGACCTCCTCAGGGCGGCGGCCATCCATGCGCTCCCCAAGCTCCAATATGGACCAGCGTACGTACTCCCGATACACATCATCAAAGAGGGCCTTGGCCAAGGTCTTGATCTTCTCCTGCTCGGCCTCGGGGTGAGCTTGGGCCACCGCTTGCGCAGCCTCCTCCGCTAAAGCCTCGGCCAAGGCCTCCCGAGCCTTCTTGCTCGGCGCACGCTTCAGCTCATGCAGGCGCTCCCAGACGTAGTCCTTGACCCTCCCCCTCACCTCTTCCTCCAGGGGATCCGGCGGAGGAACCTCTTTCTTTGCGACTTGAACCTGACAAGCCAATTCCTCCTGGAGATCCAAGAGCTTTTGGATCTCGGCGTGGGCTTGGGTGATGGCCCTGATCACATCCTCCTCGTCCACTTCCCGCATCCGGCCCTCCACCATGGTCACGGTTTGGCGTGTTCCAGCCACGACGATGTCCATAAGACCGGTCTCCAGGTCCTGGTCGGAGGGATGAAGGATGAGCCGCCCGTCCTTTAGGCCCACGCGCACCCCGGCCACCGGCCCCCCAAATGGCGCAGGGGAGAGCAAAAGAGCGGCGGAGGCGCCGAGAAGTCCGGCCACATCCGGTGGAGCGTCCTTCTCCACCGAGACCACCGTGGCCACGATGTGCACCTCTTCCTTATAGCCGTTGGGGAAGAGGGGGCGGATGGGCCGGTCGATGAGGCGCGCGGCCAGGATGGCCGCGTCGGAGGGTTTGCCCTCGCGCTTGAAGAACCCGCCGGGGATCTTTCCGCTCGCGTAGAAGCGTTCCTCAAAGTCCACCCGCAGCGGGAAGTAACCGGGGTCCTGCTGGAGAGGCTGGCAGACCACCGTCACCAGGACCTTGGTGTCGCCCCAGGTCACGACCACAGCGGCGTCGGCCTGGCGAGCCAAGCCCCCGCTCTCCAGCTTCACCACTTTTCCCCCAAGTTCGGTTCGCACTTCAGGCATAGGTCATCACACCTCGCGCAGGCCTAGGGTCTGGAGGAGGCGGCGATAGCGGGCCGGGTCCTTCTCCTGCAGGTAACGCAACAGGCGGCGGCGTCGGCCCACCAGGACATAAAGGCCCCGCCGGGAGTGAAAGTCCTTGCGATGCACCTTCAAATGCTCCGTGAGCTGATTGATGCGGGCCGTGAGAAGAGCTACCTGTACCTCCACCGAGCCCGTGTCGTTAGCCCCCTGGGCAAACTTCGTGATGATCTCTTGTTTTCGCTCTTTGGAAAGCGCCACGTTCTCACCCCCAATCGCCCTTGCCCTGGCGCACGGGAAAGGGTTCGATCATTTGAACTTTTTGGCCAGTTCCCGACATCGACCAAGGATCTCCTCCTCGTCCAGGGTTTGCAACTGGCCCTCGCGGAGGAGAAAGCGGCCGTCCACGAACACGGCCTCCACGTCCGCCGCCTGACCGGCATAAACAACGTTCGCCACCGGATCGTGATCCGGCACCAGATGGACCTTATCCAGCCGAATGAGGATGCCGTCAGCTCGCCGGCCGACCTCAATTGTACCCAACTCCTTGCCCCATCCCAGGGCCGCGGCCCCGCGCCAGGTGGCCAGGCTCAAGGCCTCCCGCGCCGAAAGGGCCTGAGGATCACCGGTGCGCACCTTAGCCAGAAGCGCCGCCAACCGCATCTCCTCCACCATGTTCAAATCCCCAGAGGATCCGGGGCCGTCCGTGCCCAGACACACGTTGACCCCGACGCGCAGCATCTCCGCCACAGGAGCGATCCCGCAGGCCAGCTTCAAGTTGGAGGTGGGGCAGTGCACGGCGTGCACCCCGTGGGCGGCCAGGATCTCCATGTCCTTTTCGGAGAGGTGCACGCAATGGGCGGCCAGGACGGGCACGCCAAATACCCCCAGTTCCTCCAGCCATTCCACAGGGGAACGGCCGCGCTCGGCGCGCACCCGCGCCACCTCCTCCTGGGTCTCCGCGAGGTGGGTGTGAATGGGGATGCGCAGCTCACGGGCCAAGGCCACGGCTTTCCGCCACACCTCAGGGCCGCAGGTGTAGGGAGCGTGAGGGGAGAGGGCGGCGCGGATGCGGCCTTCTGCGCGGCCATCCCATTCCCGCGCAAACTCCTCAGCCTTTTTCAGCTCCGATTCCATGCGCTCAGGCGTGGGCGCAATGACTCCATAGGAAAGAAGGGCCCGCACCCCCGCCTGCTCCACCGCCTCTCCCACCTCCTCCATGAAGAAGTACATGTCGGCAAAGGCGGTGGTGCCGCCTTTTATCATTTCCGCCAGGCCCAAAAGGGAGAACCAATGGACCACTTCCCCGCTGAGCCTTTTTTCCCGGGGCCAAACCTCCTCGGTGAGCCACTGCATGAGGGGGCGGTCCTGGGCCAGCCCGCGGAAGAGGGTCATGGCCAGGTGGGTATGGGCGTTCACCAGCCCGGGGAGGAGCAGCCGCCCCTCCCCCTCCAGCACCAGATCAAACGGCCCGTGGGGGGGTTCCGTGGTGAGAACGGCTGCATACCTGCGGCCCTCGATGATCACATCGGCCTTGGGCAGGAGCGGTCCCTCCGGCCGCGGCAACACCATCACCCCACGGATGAGAGTGCGCATGCCCCTGCAGTATAAGGCGACCGGGCCTTCCTGGGGCAAATGGCCGGGGTAAGATGGGGGGTGTGGACGGGCGTGCCGCCGAGGATCTGGCTTGCCGCTATCTGCGGGCCCAGGGCATGCTGATTGTGGCCCGCAACTGGCGTTGGCGTGGCGGAGAGGTGGACATCATCGCCAAGGACGGTCCAACCCTGGTGTTCGTGGAGGTGAAGAGCCGTGCCCACCAGGATTTCGCCCTGCCTGAGGAGGCTGTGGACGAGCCCAAGAAAGCGCGGCTTTGGCGCACCGCCCAGGCCTATTTGGCGGGAAAACCCGTGGTTCCCGTGCGGTTCGACGTGGTGTCCATAACGCCGGAGGGCATTCGCCACATCAGGGGTGCGTTCGCGGCCGAAGATGTTCGCCCAGGTGCTTAGCGGAACCCCCTACGGGGTGGAGGCCCGCCTGGTGGAGGTTCAATGTGACGTGGGGCCGGGGCTGCCGGGTTTCGCCGTGGTGGGGCTGCCCGAGAAGGAGGTGTCCGAGGCCCGGGATCGGGTACGCGCAGCCATCCGCAACCTGGGCTTGGAGTTTCCCCAGATGCGCATCACCGCCAACCTTGCTCCTGCGGATTTGCGCAAAGAGGGTGCGGGATTTGATCTGGCTTTGGCTGTGGCCCTCCTCATGGCCACCGGACAGCTGCCCAAACACCGGGCCCAGGACACCGCGTTTTTAGGGGAACTGGCGTTGGACGGAGGGGTACGGCCGGTGCGGGGCGTGTTAGCCGTGGCCCTGGCCGCGAAAGAGGCGGGGATCTCACGGCTGGTGGTGGCCAAGGACTCCGCCGCGGAGGCCGCCCTCGTGGAGGGACTCCAGGTCATCCCCGTGGCCGATCTGGGGGAAGCCGTGGCCTTCCTGCGCGGGGACCAGGACATCCCCCCAGCGCCGCGCGTCATTCCCGAGGCTCCGCCACCAGACTGGATCGATTTGGCCCTGGTGAAGGGCCAGGAGCACGCCCGACGTGCGCTGGAGATCGCCGCCGCTGGTGGCCATCACATCCTCATGATTGGTCCTCCCGGCGCGGGCAAGTCCCTGCTGGCCCGTTGCCTGCCGGGAATTCTTCCGCCCCTTTCCCTGGAGGAGGCGCTGGAGGTGAGCCGGATCCACTCCGTAGCTGGCCTGCTTCCGCCCGATCGGCCCCTTTTGCGTTGGCGGCCGTTTCGCGCTCCTCATCACACCATCTCTTACGTGGGCATGGTGGGCGGCGGGCACGGCCTCCCTGTGCCGGGCGAGATCAGCCTGGCTCACCACGGCGTCCTCTTCCTGGACGAGCTTCCGGAGTTCGACCGCAAGGTTTTGGAAGCCCTGCGCCAGCCGCTGGAGGACCGCTGCATCACCGTGGTGCGGGCCGGGGTGAGCGTGACCTTCCCCGCCTCGTTCATGCTGGTGGGCGCCATGAACCCCTGTCCCTGCGGGCACTATGGGGACCCGTTACGACCGTGCCGCTGTCGGCCCCAGGAGATCCTGCAATATCGCAAGAAGCTCTCCGGCCCCTTCCTCGATCGCGTCGATCTTTTCGTGCACGTCCCGCGCTTAACCAGGGAGGAACTGTTGGGGGAGGGAGGGGGCGAGCCCGCGGAGGCTGTGCGCAAAAGGGTCCTGGAGGCAAGGGAGATCCAGCGCCGTCGTCTGGCGGGAAAGCTCTTCACCAACGCGGAGATGAGCCCCCGGGAGGTGCGCAGGTTCTGCACCCTCTCCCCCCAGGCCAAGGCCCTTTTAGCCAAAGCCATTGACCACTTCGCCCTCACCGGCCGCGGGTACGTGCGCACGCTCAAGACGGCGCGTACCATTGCGGATTTGCGCGGGGCCGATACCATCGAGGCTGAACACGTGGCTGAGGCCCTGCAATACCGGGCTTTTGCCGAGGAGGGATGGCCGTGAGGATAGGGCTTGCACTCCTTTTGCTTGGTTTTGTTGCTTGGGCCCAGACTTTCCCCGTGGAAAAGCTGGAGATTGTAGGGAACAAAAACGTGTCCACCAAGGAAATCCTCGATGCTCTCCCCTTCACGGTCGGTGACGTCATCGACCGGGAGAAAGTCCTGGCTGGCGTTAAAGCCCTGGAGGAGCTGGGCTACTTCTCCCAGGTCACGCCCGAGGTGACCTTGGAGGGCGGCCGGGTGGTGGTGCGCTACCGTGTTGTGGAGTTCCCCACGGTCCAAGACGTGGTGATCCTGGGCGTCCCCGCGGAGCCCAAAGGCGGTAAAACCCTGTGGTCTTGGCTCATGGTGTGGTGGGCGGAGCTCACCCAGCCTCCGCGAGTCTACGAGCGGCGGGTGCGCGAAATCCTCAGCGAGAACGGCGTGAAGCCTGGAGAGGTCCTCAACCGCAAAAAGCTGGGGAAGGCCCTGCAGGCCGTGCTGGAAGAGTACCAAAAGAAGGACATGGGCACGGTCCAGGTGGCCGAGGTCCTCCCCCACCAAAGGCTGGTCATCCGGGTCGAGGAGCTGCCAGTGGTGGCCCACGAGATCCGCGGACTCCTCACCATCCCCGAAGGGGAGGCCCGTGCCCTCATCGATGTGCCGTTGGGCGAAGTGGGACGGATTTCCAAGATCCGGGAGTCCCTGGGGCGGCTCACGCGCTCCGTGTACTTCACCCAGGCGCAAGTGATCCCGGAGGTGGCCCCCGGGGGGGTGAAACTCGTCTGGCAGGTGACGGAGCGCACCATCCTCCCCAACCCCCAGGTGCTGCGAGGGATTAAGGTCGTGGGGACCACGGTCCTGCCCGAGGAGCAGGCCCAGGCCCTGGTGGCCCCGTTTTCTCCGGGCACGATGAACAATTTCGCGGCCCTCGCCGCCCTTCGCCCTCTTTACGACCACTACCGCCGGGAGGGCTACCTCCTTGTGGACCTGATGGCGGAGAAGGTGGAAAACGGGGTCCTTCAAGTGCGCGTGCGGGAGGGCGAGCTTGGCCGACTGGAGATCACGGGGCTTACGCGCACCGCGGAGTGGGTGGTGCGCCGGGCCCTCAAGCTGCAACCAGGACAGATCCTCACGGAAGCGAAGCTCCTGGTGGCCCGACAAAACCTGATGGCTTTGGGCTACTTCAGCGACGTCGTCCTCACGCCCACCTGGGAGGGTGGGCAGGTGGTTCTCACCGCGGAAATCAAGGAGTTGGACAAGCTCGGCAGCGTCACAGGCTCGGTGAACTTTTCCCCGGAGGCCGGGGGGATCGTGGGCAACCTCACCTATGCCCAAAAGAACATCTTTGGCACCGGACAAGACGTTTCTCTCACCTTTTCCCGGGGCCTCACGGGAAGCCAGGAGACCACCTGGAGCCTGGGTTACGTGGGCCGGGCCTTCCCCGGGTTCACCTTCGTGCAGCTCGATCTTTATCGGCGCGAGGAAGGCCAGCGTTTGACGCTGGGCGGGGCGGTCAAGGTGGCCTACCCTCTTGCCGACTATCTGGATTTGAGCTTGGGCTTCACCAAGGAGGAGGCCTGGGAACCACCAGATCGGCCCCTCCCACCGCGGAACATTCTGGAGGCCGGGTTGGTGTGGGACGATCGGGACAATCCGTTCTTCCCCCGCAAGGGCGGGCGGACTCAGCTCAGCCTGCAGAAGGCGGGCACGTTTGCCCCCGGCGCCGAGTACCTCGCTGGTCGGTTCGAGCTGGTGCGGTTTTGGCCCCATGATCTGGGCGAGCAGCGTGCTGCCTTGGCCGCACGGGGTCTTCTCCTCGTCGGCCTGGCTCTGCCCGCGGAGCACTGGTTCACCCTGGGCGGAGGGGAGTCCGTGCGCGGCGCCAAAAAGTCCCAAACGGATCGGTTTTTCCTCCTCAACGCGGAATTCCGCGTGGAGCTAGGTCAAGGCGCATGGTTTGCCCCGTTTTTCGATCTCGGATTGGATTTGCATGGAAACGCCGTGAAGATGGCCCCAGGATTGGAAATCGCCGTCAACTTGGGCGGGATGTTTGTGCGCCTCTCCGCATCTTGGCCGAACGACCGGGAGCCCACCTGGGTGCCAGCCTTCGAGTTCGGGATGAACCCGATGTTCTAGGGCTAAACTAAGGAGGGAGAAATGAACGGAAAAGTTGTGGTGTGGATCGTCGGTGTGGTGGGTTCTTTGCTCTTGGGGTTTGTGGGCGGAATCGTGGGCGGGACATTGTTCAGCCCCAAAAGTGGCGAGACCTCTGTCCTGGCCAAGGACCTCGGGGCACTGCAGGTACGCGTGCAGACCCTGGAGGGTAGGGTGGCCACCCCTCCCACAGGGTCCGCGCCCAGCCTGAAAATCGGTGTTGTGGACGCGGAGACCCTTTTTGCTAACGTATTTCTTCCCCAGGTGGCCACAGAGCGCAGCGCCCTGCAGGCCAAGGTCCAGGCCATCCAGGATCTCCAAACCAAATATGCTCTGGGCCAGATTAAACCGGACGCCTATCAGCACCAGTACGCCAAACTACAAGCGGAATCCCTTCAGGCCCAAGTGCGGGTCAACATGTCCATGCTGGACAAGATGATCGCCTCCCCGGGCTTCGCCAACCTCCGCGCCGACCTCCAGAACCTGCGGGATCAGGCCAAACCCTTGGCGGACCAGGTGGAGGGCCTGGTGAAGCAAGCCCAAGTGACGATCCTCAATTACACCGACTTCTTCAATCAGCTCCAGCAGCTGCAGACCGCGTTCCAGCAGGTGGACCAGCTTCTCACCCAGGTGGCGGCGGTGAAAATCCTGGAGATCTCTCAACAGGTGGCCCAGGAGTTGGGATACGACATGGTGCTGCGCACCAAGGATGTGGTCATGTACCAGCGGGCCCCAGCCATCACCAACCTCACCCCCGATGTGGAGGGGCGCCTCTTCGCGCTGTTCCCCACCAGGTAATGGATATCGAGGAGCTCAAGCGGAGACTGCCCTTGGGGTATCCGTACCTCCTCCTGGATCGGGTGCTTTCCCGCACGGAGGAGGAGGTGGTGGCCCAAAAGTGTGTGACCATCAATGAGCCCTATTTTCAGGGGCACTTTCGCCCGCCTTTCCCTTCCCTCATGCCGGGAACGATGATCCTGGAGGGCATGGCCCAGACCGCGGGCCTCCTTCTGGGGGACGGGAAGTTCGCGGTTTTGGCGGAGGTGGCGCGGGCCCGGTTTCGCCGGCCCGTGGTGCCCGGAGAGCGCCTCACCTTCCGGGCCAAGGCCCTGCGGCGACGCGGCCCTGTTCTGCAGGCCCAGGTGCAAGCGGAGGTGGACGGCCAGCCCGTGGCCGAAGGGGAACTGACCCTGGTGGTGCGAGATGTGGGACAAGCTGATTGAGTGCGTGCCCAACGTGTCCGAGGGGAGACGCAAGGAGTCCATAGAGGCCATGGCCCAGGCCATTCGCACCGTGCCCAACGTTCGCCTTTTGGACGTGCAATCGGACCCTGACCACAACCGCACCGTCTTCACTTTCGTGGGCGAACCGGGGGGGGTGACGGAGGCCGTTTATCGCTTGTTTGAGGCCGCGCTTCCGCGCCTCGACCTCCGCGGACACCGGGGCCAACATCCCCGCATGGGCGCGGTGGACGTGGTGCCCTTTGTGCCTGTGCGGGGGGTGAAGATGGCCGACTGCGTGGGTTTGGCCAAAACGGTGGGAAAGGAGATCTGGGAACGCTTTCGTGTGCCAGTCTACCTCTATGCGGAGGCCGCCACCCGCCCCGAACGTCAGGACCTCTCGGAGATCCGCAAGGGCGAGTTCGAGGGTTTTTTCCAGAAGATCAAGGACCCCCTGTGGGCTCCGGACTTCGGGGAGCCCGTGGTTCATCCCACTGCCGGGGTGACCGCCGTCGGTGCCCGTGAATTCCTCATCGCCTTCAACGTGAACCTGGGCACGCGCGACCTGCGCGTGGCCCAAGAGATCGCCAGGGCTGTGCGGTTTTCCTCCGGCGGGCTGCGCTATGTGAAGGCGCTGGGCATGGAGCTCAAGGAGCGGGGGATTGTGCAGGTTTCCATGAACCTCACGAATTTTCGAAAGACCCCGCTTCCCCGGGTCTTGGAGCTCGTGCGCCGGGAGGCCCAACGGTACGGAGTCCCCGTGGTCAGCACCGAGATCGTCGGGCTCATCCCGGAGGAGGCCCTGGTCCAGACGGCCGAATACTACTTACAGCTGGAGGGTTTTTCCTTAGGCCAAGTTTTGGAGCGGCGCATCGAGGAGGCCCTGCGCCAATGATGCCCCTCCCGGACCGGATCACCATCCTTGGTTTTGGGCGAACGGGCCGAGCCGTGGTGGAAGCCCTGGCGGGGAAAGCGGCGCTCTTCCTCTCCGAGGTCAGAGGCCTTTCCCCGGAGGAGAAGGAGTTCCTGGTGGAGCAGGGGGTGCGCTTCGAGGAGGGCGGACACAGCCCCCTTTCCCTGGACACGGACCTCCTTGTGCCCAGCCCTGGGGTGCCTCCCACCAACCCCGTGGTGTTGGAGGCCCTGCGCCGAGGAATCCCCATTTGGTCGGAGATCGAGCTTGCCTGGCGGCTGGCCTCCCCCCGGTTCACCGTGGCCGTGACCGGAACGAACGGAAAGTCCACGACCACTGAGCTTGTGGGCGCCATCCTCCGGGCCTGGGGCCTGAAGCCTGTGGTGGCCGGGAACATCGGCCGCCCCGCCATCAGCACCCTGGCTGAAGCGGCTGACAAGCCCTGGGTCCTGGAGGTGAGCTCCTTCCAGCTCCTTTGGACGGAATGCTTTGCGCCCCAGATCGCCATTTGGCTGAATTTCGCGCCCGACCACTTGGATTATCACCTCTCCTTGGGCCACTACTTTGCCGCGAAAGCCAGGATTTTCCGCCGGCAAGGGGAGGAAGACTTGGCTGTGTTGGGCCGGGAGATCCTGGCCGCCGTTTCTCCCAAGGCCAGGGTGCGAATCATCGAGGAGACGCAGCTCCCCAGGGCCTGGGGCGAGGGAATGCCCGAGCATTTGCGTTTCAACCTGAAGGCTGCCTGGGCGGCGTGCTCGGCCTGGATTGGTCAAGACCCACCCTCTTTTGAGGCCCTTCTTCCCGCGTTGCACCAGCCCCATCGGTTGGAGTGGGTGGGAGAAATCCAGGGCATCCCCTTTGTCAACGACTCCAAGGGCACCAATGCGCATGCGACCTGCGCTGCCCTCCAGGCCGTTCCTGGGCCTGTAGTGCTGATCCTGGGCGGGCGCCACAAACGTGGCGGGTACGAGGCCCTGGAGCCTCTGGTGCGCCAAAAGGCCAGGGCTTGCGTGCTCATCGGCGAATCCCAAGGATTTTTTGCCGCGCTGTTGCGCGCTTGGGGCGTTCCGCATGTGCTGGCCGCAGACCCTTACGACGCCTTGAAAAAGGCCTATGCCCTGGCCCAGCCTGGCGACACGGTGCTCCTTTCCCCCGCCTGTGCCAGCTTTGATCAGTTCCGTGATTACTCCCAGCGGGGTGAGCTCTTCAACCAGGCCTTTGCCCGCTTGGCCTCCGAAGGGTCGTCCGTCCCTTAGGGCCTAGACGTTTCGCACCTTTTTCCCGTACTTAGGACCCGTGGTCCTGCCCGGTCTTTCCTTTGGCCAACGGCAATTTGGAACGACACTGGAGGGCCATGCTTGGCCTGGAGGAGAGGGTCCTGGTGGTGGCTGCCTTCCTTGTTCTGGCTGGGCTCCTCTTCGTTGGCACGGCCTCTGCTCCTGTGTCCACCAGACTTTACGGCGACCCCTGGGCCATGCTCCGCCGACAGGCGGTGGCGGTGGGCCTGGGCCTCCTTGCTCTCCTCGTCCTGTGGCGGGTGGACTACCACCGCTGGTATGAGGTGGATGACCTCCTGGTGGTGGGAGCGTGGTTCATCACAGCCCTGACCCTGATCCCGTTTTTGAGCGCTGGCCCGCGCTGGCTCGGTCGCGGTCCCTTGGTGTTCCAACCCTCTGAGCTCGGAAAAATTGCGCTCCTTTTGTACCTCTCCGGCTCCCTTGTCCGCCGTGAGGGGCTCCTGCATATCCCCAAACACGGGCTTTTCCCACATCTTTTTGTGCTCGGTGTTTTCGGTGTAATCCTTCTTCTCCAGCCGGATTTCGGGATGCTCGTGGTTTATGTGTGTCTCACGGCGTTTCTGCTTTGGGCCGCGGGCGTGCCCGTTCGCCAGCTGCTCCTCACCGCCCTGGCTGGCCTCCCGCTTGGGGCCGCCCTCCTCTTCTCCGCCCGCTACCGCCTGGAGAGGTTCCTGGCTTTCCTCAACCCCGAGGCCTACCGCCACACCTTGGCCTATCAGCTCTATCAAGCGGTGATCGCCATCGGCTCGGGAGGGCCCCTCGGCCGAGGGCTGGGCGCTTCCCGCGCCAAGCTCTTTTATCTTCCTGCGGCCCATAACGACTTCGTGTTCGCCGTGGTGGCTGAGGAGATCGGCTTCATCGGGGTCTCCATACTCCTTGGCTTGTACGCCGCACTGGTGGCTTTGGGATTCCAGACGGCCAAGCGCGCCCCGGACAAACTGGGTGCCCTCTATGCCCTGGGTGCCTCTTTCCTCTTGGGTTTCCAGACGGTGTTGAACTTGGGGGTCGTGGTGGGGGTGGTGCCCGTCACCGGTCTGACCCTGCCCTTCCTCAGCTACGGCGGCACCTCGGTGGTGGTGAGCCTGAGCTTAGTGGGCGTGATCCTGGGCGTGGCCCGCACCGCCCGGGTTTCCCGGGCGGTGCGGGTGGTAGCGGAGGTGTGAGCTCATGCGGGTGATGGTGGCCGCGGGCGGATCAGGAGGCCATGTGTTCCCCGCGCTCGCGGTTTTGGAGGAGATGCGCCGCCAAGGGGATCTCTCCGCGGCGGGGTGGATTGGAAGACCCCAGGGCCTGGAGCACGCACTCCTGGCCAGACGCCCGTGGATCACCTTTTTCGCTCTGCCCAGCCGGGGTTTGCCCCGGGATCGCCCCTGGGCCTGGCCGGCCTCCCTCGCACACAATTTTCATTCCTTGGCACAAGGGCGCGCACTCCTTCGCGCGTTTCGGCCCCAGGTGCTTTTGGCCATGGGCGGCTATCCCGCGGTGGCCCCGGCCTTGGCCGCCAAAACCCTGGGGATCCCCGTGGCCATACATGAACAGAACGCAAAAATGGGCCTGGCCAACCGGTTCCTCAGCCGTTTTGCGGATGTCGTCCTCCTCTCCTTCCCCGACACCGCCGGTTGCCCCAACGGGGCGAGAACGCGCGTCACGGGAAACCCTGTCCGCGCCGAAATCTTCACTGTGCCCGCCGCGTTGGGCTCGGAGTTGTTGGTGTTGGGCGGCTCCCTGGGGTCGCAGCGGCTGGTGAAGGCCGTGGTTGCGGCAGCGCCGGAGCTTGCCCGCATCCCCGATCTGCGCGTGCGCGTCGTGGCTGGTAAAGCTGGTGATCCCTCCGCCATCGAGGAGGAGCTGCATCGGCACGGCGTGCACGCTCAGGTTTTGACCTTCACCGAGGAGGTGAGCACGCTTCTGGGCCGGGCGCGGCTGGTGCTAGCCCGGGCCGGCGCCTCCACTTTGGCTGAATTGGCCTGCGCGGGACGGCCGGCCATCCTCGTCCCCTGGCCGGGCGCAGCCGGCGGCCACCAGCTCCTAAATGCCCAGCGCTTTGTCGCCCGGGGCGCCGCCGTCTTGCTGGAAGAAGAAGAGCTGTCCTCAAGGCTGGCGGAGATCGTGACCGAGCTTTGGCTGGACTCCTCGCGTCTGGAACGGATGGCCAATGCTGCTCGGGGTTTGGCCCGCCCGGAGGCGGCCCGCACCGTGGCCCAAGCCCTCCGGCAGCTGGCGGCAAGGAAGGGAGAACTATGAGCACGGAGTTTCGGCGTGTCCACCTCGTGGGGATTGCCGGGGACGGCATGGCTGGACTGGCTCGCCTCCTTTGGCAGGGAGGAGCCGAGGTTTCCGGATCTGATCTCCTCTCTTCGCCAAAGCTTCGGGAGGTAGCGGAATGGGCGGAGGTGGCCGTGGGCCACGCCCCGGAAAACCTTCCCCCATCATTGGATGCCGTGGTTTTCTCTTCCGCCGTGAGGCTGGACAACCCTGAGCTACGGTCGACCAGGGGCCACGTCCGCGTGTTCCCCAGACTTTACGCCCTGCGCCATCTCTGGGCGGGCCGGGACCTCGTGGCCGTCGTCGGCACCCACGGTAAGACCACCACCACCACTTGGGTCACCCATGTTCTGCGGCAAAGCGGCCTGGTCCCTGGACACTACATCGGCGGCCAGGTCCCCGGGCTTCCCTGCGCCTCCTGGGGACGCGAGCGCTATTTCGTGGCCGAGATCGACGAGTCAGACGGACGCTTCGTCCACCTCTCTGCGAAACTGGCTGTCCTCACCTGTGTGGACACCGACCATTTGGGAACGTACCGTGGTTTTTCCGGGCTAACGCGGGCGTTCGGGGCGTTCTTGGGCCGGGCGGAGAAAGCCGTGGTGGCTTGGGATGACCCGGTGGCTCGGGAAATAGCCCGGAAAACAAAGGAGTCCTTCACCTTTGGCCTCAAGGAGGGCGCGGACTTCCAGGCCCTGGGCCCTTGTTTCCGGGGGGAGAAGACCGCGTTCGAACTTTTCGCTCTGGGGCGAAGCTGGGGCACGGTGGAAATTCCCGCCCCCGGGGTCCACAACGTGCGCAACGCCCTGGCGGCGTTGGCCGCCGGTTATGCCCTGGGCTTGGATATCCCTGAGATGATCAAACATCTGGCCTGGGCGCCCCGCCCCAGGCGTCGGCTGGAGGTCCTCGAGGAAAACGGCTACTTGGTGGTGGACGATTACGCTCACCATCCCACGGAGCTTGCAGCCGGGCTCGCCGCGCTGCGGGGCGGCTGGCCGGGCCGACGCATCGTGGCCGTGTTCCAACCCCACCGCTACACGCGCACCGCCCTGTTGGCCGAGGCCTTCGGCTCTGTGCTGACCAAGGCGGACTGGGTGGTGGTTACGGAGGTCTATCCGGCGTTCGAGTTGCCCCTTCTTGGGGTAAGTGGCCGCAACGTGGCGGAGGCTGTGGTGCGCCGCGGTGGCCAGGCCCTGTTCCGGCCGGAATTGCTGCAAGCCATGGAAACCGCAGCCGAGCTCATCCGCCCCGGCGACATCGTGGTCTGCTTCGGCGCGGGGGACATATGGAAACTAAGCCGGGAGATGGCGCGCTCGCTCTCCTCCGGCTCCTGAGGGATCTCCCTGGCCAGCGGAAGGTCAGGGAGCCCTTGCAGCCCTACACGACCTTTCGCATTGGCGGGCCGGCCTGGGTCATGTATTGGCCAGCCACCGTGGAGGCCCTGGTGGAGGCCGTGCGCCGCCTGCGCCGGGAAGGCGTGCCCCACCGCATCGTTGGCGGTGGCGCCAAGACCCTTTTCGCCGACGAGGGCTTTCCGGGCGTGGTCATCCACACCAAGCTTTTGCGACGCCTGAAGGAACACGAGGAAACGCTGTGGGTGGAGCCAGGGTACCCCCTTGCCGGGTTGGTACGGCAGGGCATGTGGGAGCTGGCGGGCATTCCGGGGACAGCGGGGGGAGCGGTGGTGATGAACGCCGGCACAAAGCACGGTTCTATTTCCTCTTATGTTTTGGCTGTGCAGGCTCTCCTTCCCGACGGGGAGGTGCGACTCCTTCCCAAAGAGGAATGTGGCTTTGGCTATCGCACCTCGCTTTTTCGCCTCCAGCGTTTGCCTGTGCTGGGGATCAAGCTGCGTAAGCCCAAGGAAATGCGCCCCATTGAGGATCTGTTGGCCGAGCGCCGGCGTACCCAGCCCCTGGGCCTCCCCTCCGCAGGCTGCATCTTTCGCAACCCGCCCAGCCTTTCTGCGGGATGGCTCATCGACCAGGCCGGCCTCAAGGGCGTCCGCATCGGTGACGCCCAGATCTCCGAACAACATGCGAATTTCATTGTGAATGTTGGTCAGGCCAAGGCCTGCCACGTGTTGGCCCTGGTGGAGCTTGCCCAGGAGCGCGTGAGAAAACTTTTCCAGATCAGTTTAGAGCTTGAGCTAGAGGTTGTACCGGCGTGACCAAATTTCTCCGCGTTTTGCTCCTCGTCCTCCTCTTTCTCGTTGCGGCTGGGACTGCCTTGCGTTGGGGTGGGTGGTTGCGAGTGCAGGAGGTGCGGGTGAACCCCACCCGGTATGTGAGCGCGGAAAAGTTGACAGGCCGGCTGCTAGGGGCCAATATACTTCGGTTGGATCTCAAACCTTTATGGGCGGAGATCTTCGCGGATCGAAGGGTCCTGGGAGCACAAGCGCGGGTGAACTTTTTTTATTTGCGCTTGGAGTTAGAAATCCGGGAGCGCCTGCCCCTCGTGGCTGTAGAGGTCTTAGGACGTGACCACGTTTGGGTGGACCGGGAAGGCGTGGTCCTGGAGCCAGCGGAGAGCGCGCGTGTGCGTGCCAGGGAGATCTTCCCTGGCCAAGTGGCCCCGGAGGTGGTGGAAGCGGCCCTGGCTTGGGAACGGCTGCCCAGGGCCCTGGCCCAGCGCTTTCCTCTGCTGGACCTCACGGGGCAAGAGGCCGTGGCCCCAGGTCCGCCCCTCCTCCGCCTCGGTACGATTTGCCAAGTCCCCGAGAAACTCGGTATCCTCGTGGCGCTTTGGCGGAAGGGGCTACTGGAGGGGCAAGCTTTGGTGGACTTACGCTTTCACGATGTTGTAGTGCTCAAGCGGGCCAAGGGACGGTGATGGCATGAAGCGGGAGCGGTTGGTGGTGGGACTGGACGTGGGCACAACGAAGGTCGCGTGTCTCATTGCCAGCGTGGTGGACGATTTCATTGAGATCATCGGGGTTGGGGTGGCACCTTCCCGTGGCCTGGAGAAAGGCGTTGTGGTGGACATCGGCCGCACTATCCAGTCCATCCGCAAAGCTGTGGAGGAAGCGGAAAACATGGCGGATGTCAAGGTACGGGAGGCCTATGTGGGCATCGCCGGAAAACACATCCGCTCCATCAACAACAGTGCGATCATCTCCATCACCAGAGCGGACCGCATCATCACGCAGGAGGACGTGCGACGCGTGATCGAAGCGGCCCGAGCCATCCCCATCTCCCCCGATCTCCAGATCATTCACATCATTCCCCGCCAGTACATCGTGGATGGTCAAGAGGGGATCACGGATCCCGTGGGCATGACCGGCACACGCCTGGAGGCCGATGTTCACATCGTGTTGGGCTCGGTCACCGCCGTCCATAACCTCGTGCGCTGCGTGGAGGCGGTGGGCATCGGCGTGAAACAGATCGTGCTTGAGCCCTTGGCCTCGGCTATGGCTGTGCTCTCCTCCGCGGAGAAAGAGCTGGGCGTAGTGCTTTTGGACTGCGGCGGCGGAACCACGGACATTTCCGTTTTCCGCGGCGGCGACATCTGGTTTTCTAAAACCATCCCTATCGCTGGCGAGCACATCACCAACGACATCACCGTAGGGCTCCAGACCCCCATTGAGGAGGCTGAGCGCATCAAGAAGGCTTACGGCACATGCCTTGTGGACTCCGTGGGCGACGACGACAAAATCGAGGTGGCCACCCTCGGCGGAGAGGGAACAAGGCAGGTTTCCCGCAAGAAGCTGGCCAAAATCATTGAGCCGCGGGTGGAGGAGGTCCTGGACCTCGCCATGCAAGAGGTGGAAGAGGCCGGGTACCGTGACCTCATCCCGGCCGGCATGGTGCTCACCGGGGGCACCTCCCTTCTCCACGGTATTGTGGAGTTCGCCCAGCGTCGCTATGGGATCCCTGTGCGGAGGGGCAGCGTCCCCAAAAATGTGCACGGTTTCCAGGAAATCGTGGAATCCCCCATTTTCGCCACCGGGGTGGGGCTTCTGAAGTTTGCCGTGGAGGGCCGGGACTTCGTCCGCACTGTGCAAGCCCGGCGCTCCCGCGGAATGTTCGCCCGTCTTTTTGGGTGGTT
Organism: uncultured Thermotogaceae bacterium; assembly: GCA_964429165.1. Taxonomy (GTDB): domain Bacteria; phylum Bipolaricaulota; class Bipolaricaulia; order Bipolaricaulales; family Bipolaricaulaceae; genus DTER01. Next base: position 39,052 of record CAYSAN010000005.1, on the reverse strand, counting down.
CCGGCAATTCCTGCGAGGCGGTGCATGACCGGCGAAAGCCCAGCGCGCATCCTGGTGGTGGGAGTGGGCGGTGGTGGTGGTAACGCCGTCCACCGCATGTTCCGCGCGGGTCTGCGCGGGGTGGAACTCGTGGCCATGAACACCGATGTGCAGGTCCTTTCCCTCGTGCAGGCCCATAAACACGTGCAGTTAGGTCCTCGCCTCACCGGTGGGCTGGGGGCCGGCGGGGATCCGGAAGTGGGGCGCAAAGCCGCCGAGGAGTCCCGCGAGGAGGTCGCGGACGCATTGGAAGGCGCGGACCTGGTGTTCATCACCGCGGGCATGGGCGGGGGCACCGGAACCGGCGGCGCCCCCGTGGTGGCCGAGGTCGCCAAGGAGCTGGGAATCCTTGCCGTGGCCATCGTCACCCGCCCCTTCTCCTTTGAGGGACCAGCCCGCGCCCAGAAAGCGGAGGCCGGAATCCAGCGCTTGGCCAAGGTGGTGGACGCCCTCATCACCATCTCCAACGACAAACTTTTGAAGATCGCCCCCCCTGATATGCCCATCACCAAGGCCTTTGAGCTCGCGGACGAAGTGCTGCACCAAGGTGTACAGGGCGTGACCGAGCTTGTGACCGTGCCGGGGCTCATCAACCTGGACTTCGCGGATCTGGAGGCCGTGCTACGCGGGGCTGGCACGGCTCTCATGGGCATCGGCGAAGCCGAGGGCGACAACCGCACGCGGGAGGCGGCCCGCCGCGCCATCTCCTCCCCCCTTTTGGACTTCAGCATCAAGGACGCCAAAAAAGCCATCCTCAACATCGCGGGCGGCGAAGACCTCACTTTGGAGGAGGTGGTGGCCGCGGCCAGCGTTGTACGAGAAGCCCTCTCCGAGCGCGCGGACATCTTCTTTGGCGCCACCATTTGGGAGGGCTTCAGCCGCACACGCGTTACTGTGATCGCCACAGGCTTTTCCCCGGTGGCTCCCAGCGAGCCAGAGGTGGAGGAGCGCACGGCGCTCATCAAGCAGCTTCAGCGGGAGGGCGTCATTCGCGACGACTACGATATCCCGGCCTTTATCCGCCGCACCAAGTCCGAGGGGTTAGTCTGAGTAGCCCGCGGTGACAGGGAAGCGCCAGCCCGTTCCGAAAGCCTTGGGGCTTACCTTGAGCACAAGCGGCAGTTGACGCCGTTTGTATTCGGCGCGCCGGAGGCGCTGAAGGACCTCCCGTACAAGATCCGGGGCAAACCTCCGGGTTAGCTCCTCAATGGACGCGTTGTCCTCGATTATGGCCGCAAGAACGGGATCCAAAACGGCATAAGGTGGAAGGTCATCCTCGTCCCGCTGATCGGGGCGGAGCTCCGCGGATGGAGGCCTGGTGAGGATCTCTTGGGGGATGAGGTCACGGCCCCATCTCTCATTCAAAAACCGTGCGAGTTCGTAAACCTCGTGCTTGAGTAGATCTCCTAAGGGGGCCAACGCGCCCACGGTGTCGCCGTACAGAGTGTTGTAGCCCATGGCGATCTCCGCTTTGTTGCCTGGGCAAAGGACGAGGGCGCCCAGTGCGTTGGCCAACGCCATGAGGAAGAGGCCGCGCAGGCGCGCCTGCAAGTTCTCCGCCACAAGGCCTTCCACGGGAACAGCCTCGGCCAAAGCGTTTCTTGCGGCCTCATACGCCCCGTCAATGGGCAAGACGAGAAGCGAAAGGCCCAGGTTCTCCGCCAGCATCCTCGCGCACCGCCAAGAAACGGTGCTGGTGAAGGGCCCGGGAAGAAAGGCCGCGACCACTTCCCCCCTTCCCAGGGCTTCCACGGCCAAAGCCGCCACCACAGCGGAGTCGACCCCGCCAGAGATCCCGATGACGACGCGGTTAATCCCGTTTTTTCTGCAATAGTCCCGCATGCCCAGGACCAGGGCCTGCCAAATGTCCTGGCGCGGCTCTTCCTGAGGGGGCGCCACCGGCGCTCCCGCCAGGTCCGCGATGCCCACGTCCTCCTCGAAAGCTGGGGAGGAGAGGAGGAAGCTTCCATCTGGACGCACGATGAAAGATCGGCCATCGAAGATGAGTTCGTCCTGGCCGCCCACGAGGTTGGCGTACACAAGGGGGGCCCCGGCGCGCTCCGCCCAGGCGCGTCCCAGCCGCCACCGAACGGTGGGCTTCCCCCGAAAATATGGGGAGGCCGAGATATTGAGAAGAAGATCAACTCCAGCCCGAGCCTGGCTGGCAAGGAGGCCCTCCTCGTACCAAAAATCTTCGCACACCGAAAGTCCCAACCGCAGCCCTCTCCACGCGAGGAGCTCACAGCGCTCCCCAGGGACGAAGTACCGCTCCTCCTCAAACACATCGAACGAGGGGAGGCGCACTTTCCCCTGGTATCCCACCACATCCCCTCGGTCAAGGAGAAAGGCGGCATTGTGCAGGAAATGGGGTTGCCAACGCCGTGCGGAGGGGTCTGCGCGATTGGCCGGCCGCTCCTGGGCCTCAACGACGTGCCCCACCACCATGGGGATGCGTCTGCTCTCCTCAACCACCTGGCGGAAAGCCTCACGGGCCCTGGCCACGAACCCCCGGCGCAAAAGGAGATCCCGTGGAGGATAGCCTATGAGGACAAGCTCCGGAAGAACAAGCAGGTCGGCTTCGGCTTCCTGAGCCTGCGCCACAGCCCGGCGGATCCTCTGCAGGTTTCCCGCAAGATCCCCGACCACAGGATTGAGTTGGCCAAGCGCGATTCTCACGGAGGCGGTCTTACCTTAGGCCCGCCGCCCTGTCAATCCTTTCGCCGCCTTGCCCACGGAGCGCGGGGGCCACAGGTGTTGCGGGCCCTTCCGCCCGGGGGAGGTGAGGCGTGAGGTAATGGGGTGGGTTCAGGCGGAAGGGCCCTTATGGTGGGGCGATCTTAGCGGACTTCGCCCCTTTTGTCCAG
>CAYSAN010000005.1:0-36049 GCA_964429165.1 uncultured Thermotogaceae bacterium | reverse complement strand
AGAAGACGAGGGTTGCGCGTTTGACTCCCAGGGAAAAGCGCATAGAATGCGGGGTGGGAGGGATGCTCGAGGGGCCGAAGAGGACGGCTTGCTAAGCCGTTGCCGGGGGATAAAACCCTGGCCGCGGGTTCGAATCCCGCTCCCTCCGCAGCGCCCGTAGCTCAGCCCGGATAGAGCGCTGGCCTCCGGAGCCAGAGGCCGCAGGTTCAAATCCTGCCGGGCGTACCACCTGCACGCCCGCCGCAGCTTCGGCGCGCGGCAAGAAGGACGGGCACAAGCACTGGGCAAACCCAGCCAGGCCGCTTCACCTCCGGCCCGAACAGCACGGCCGTATCGCCCCGCTGCACATGCCCAACCTCCGTTACGTCGCAGGCCACCGTGTCCATGGCGATCTTCCCCACCAGGGGCACCCGGCAATCGCGCACCAGGACATCGCGGAGCTCCGGGCGCAGGCCGTGGCTGTAACCAGCAGCCAAGATGGCGAGCCTCCCAGGTCGGCTGGTGACAAACGTGCGCCCGTATCCCACAGGCCAGCCTGCAGGAACGTCTCGCACCGCAGCTATTCGCGTCCACACCCGAGCCGCAGGTGTCAAGGGCACTGGTGGTTGGGCTGGGCCCTCCGGATACCCGTAGGTCGCGGTGCCAATTCGCACCATGTTCAGGGGCGGCGCGGTGGCCTCGTGAAAGGCCCACACCGCGGCGGAGTTAGCCAGGTGCTTCCAAGGCACGTCCACCCGGCCTTCCCATTCCTGCAAGATCTTGCGAAACCACCACACCTGGGCTCGCGTGAATTCCAGATCCTCGGGCGCTGTCCCGTAAGCGGAGGAGAGATGGGAAAAAACCCCGGCGAGCTCCACATGCTTGGGGTTCATCATGGACAAGGCCCGTTCGGCCTCCTCGGGCAGGAGGCCGAACCGGCCCATGCCGGTGTCGATTTCCATGTGCACCAGGGCCTTTTTGCGCGCTCGGCGGGCGGCCTCCCTCACCTCCACGAGCATCCCCAGGTCCCCAAGGGGGATGTGAAAGCCAAGAGCAATGGCAGTCTCGAGTTCTTCGCCCACCGGGGGGATCATGAGGAAGACGGGGTGGGAGAGGCCGGCGGCCCGGAGGGCCCGCCCTTCTTCCACGTTGGCCACGCCGAACCAATCCACGATCTCAGCCGCCGTCAAAGCTGTGGGCACCAAGCCGTGCCCATACGCGTCCTCCTTGACCACGCACATGAGGGCCACGCGTTTGGGCAGCCACTCCCGAAGGCGCGCGAGGTTCTCCCCAATCGCCCGAAGGTCCACCTCGGCGTGAACCATGGCCTTAGTTTCATGCCCGGCCTCCCCAGGAAAAGAACCCCGGCCGACCTGCGAACGAGGGACAAGTGGCCGCTATACTTGGTGTTCCATGCCGCGCTTGCACATCCACGTGGAGGGAACCGTGCAAGGCGTGGGCTTCAGGCCCTTTATCTACCGGATAGCCGGGCGCCACGGCCTTGCTGGGTACGTGCGCAATCTGGGAGAAGCAGGAGTGGAAATCGAGGTGGAGGGCGAGCCTGCCGCCTTGGAAAAGTTCCTCGATGCTCTCCACAAAGAAAAACCCCCGTTGGCCGAGATTGAGCACGTGCACATCCAGGAGCTGCCAGCAACGGGTGAGAAGACCTTTCGCATCCTTCCCTCCCGGGACAGCGGGGAGGGTTCTGGGCTCATCCCCCCGGATACCGCCACCTGCGCCTTGTGCTTGAGCGACATGGAGAACCCGGAGAGTCGGTTCCACAGCTATTGGGCCACAACCTGCACGGACTGTGGTCCCCGGTTCACCGTGGTGGAGGGCCTGCCCTATGACCGACCTCGCACGGCGTTTCGGGATTTTCCCATGTGTCCGGCGTGCCGGCGCGACTATGAGGACCCTTTGGATCGCCGATACCATGCACAAACCATAGCCTGCCCGGCTTGCGGCCCCCGCCTGCTTTTCCTCGCCAGCGAGCAAGGAGGGACTGGTGACCCCATCTCTTTAGCGCAAGAGGCGCTGAAGGCCGGAAAAATTGTGGCCATAAAGGGTTTGGGTGGGACACATCTTGCCTGCGATGCCACGCGGGAAGAGGTGGTGGTGGAGCTTCGGCGGCGCCTGGGGCGACCGGCCCAGCCCTTCGCCATCATGGCCCGCCCTGATCAAATCGAGCTTTTTGCTGAACTAAGCCCAGAGGAATGGGGACTTTTGCGCTCGCCCCGCCGGCCCATCGTCGTCCTCCGCCAGAAACCCGGGTTCCTGGCGCCCTCCGTGGCCCCCGGGCTCCACACCGTGGGCGTCATGCTCCCTTACACGGGGCTTCACCACCGCCTCTTGCGGGACCTTCCCTTTCCGGTGGTCATGACCAGTGCGAATTACCCTGGGCGCCCGATGCTCATCGAAAACGACCGGATCATAGAGGAGCTCTCCCCTGTAGCCGAGGCCTTCTTGCTCCACGACCGGCGGATCGTGGCCCGCTGCGACGACTCCGTGGTGCGCCTGGGGCCCGCAGGCCCTGCGTTTCTGCGCCGCTCCCGCGGCTGGGTCCCCGAGCCCATCGCCGTGGACCTGGGAGCCGAGCCCATGCTGGCCCTGGGCGGAGACCTAAACGTCACCTTCGCCCTCTACTCCCGCAGCAAGGTCTTCCTTTCCCAGCACATTGGGAACACCGAAGAAGTGGAAACCTTGGAGTTCCTGAACGAGGCATTGGCCCACTTCCTCCGGCTTTTAGGTCTGTCTAGACCCAAGAGAATTGCCTGTGATCTGCATCCGTCTTTCCCAACGCGCAAGCTGGCGGAGGAGCTGGGTGAAGCTCTGCCCGTCCAACATCACGTGGCCCATGTGGCTGGTCTTGCGGGCGAACACCAGGTGTGGGATCTGGTGGGCATCGCCATCGACGGTTACGGATACGGCCTGGACGGCACAGCCTGGGGTGGGGAGGTCCTCCTCTGGCGGCGAGGGGAATTCCGGCGCCTGGGCCATCTCCAACCCGTGCCCATGCCTGGTGGAGATGTGGCGGCTCTCAAACCTGGGCGCATGGCCGCAAGTTTTCTATGCGCCGCGCATCTTCCCCCGGAGGAATCCCGGCTTCCCCCAAGCGAACTGCGTCTTGTGTTGGCCCAGCTCGAAAAAGGGCTGAATGCTCCGCGCACCTCCAGCGCCGGAAGGTTTTTGGATGCCGTGGCCGGTTGGCTTGGCATCTGCCAGGAGCGCACGTATGAGGGTGAACCGGCCATGAAGTTGGAGGCCTGCGCAGCCCACGGCAGGCCCATCGCCCTTGAGCTCCCCATTGTTCAAGCTGACGGTGTTTTCATCGTACAAACCAGCAAAATTTTCCGACAGCTGTGGGAGTTGCGTCAGGAAGGGGTTTCTATTGCGGATCTGGCTGCCACTGCGCAAGACGCGTTGGCACGCAGTCTGGCCAGGGTCGCTGTGCAGATCGCAAAAGAGGCGGGAGTGAGAGCGGTGGGCCTCACGGGCGGAGCGGCGGTGAACTTCGCCCTGGCCCAGGCGGCCAAAGAGGAGGTGGAGCGGGCAGGGCTACGGTTCCTAGCCCACCAAAGGGTGCCCCCTGGTGACGGCGGCCTGTCCTTTGGGCAGCTTGTTCAAGCGGCCTGGCTCCCAGGCCCACCCAGGGATTGACTCGCTCCTCTTTTCGCCATATAGTGTTCCCCGCAAGGGGGAAGGCAATGTCTGGAGAGCCAGGGGCACAGTTCTCAGTGAAGTCAGTCCTCGGTCCCTGGGCCTTTGCCCCTTTGTGTAGCCGCTGACCTGCTTTTTCCCATCTTCGTTCGGTAGTCCCTGGGACAGTTTTTGTGACCTTCAAAAACGAAGGAGGAATGATGCGGGTGGCGGATAGTGCGGTTGATCTTATTGGCAATACCCCCTTAGTGCGGCTTGCGCGCATCGGAGACGGGCTTCCCTGCACAATCCTGGGCAAGCTTGAGGGCAAAAACCCTTTGGGGAGCGTAAAGGACCGCATCGCCTGGGCCATGATCTGCGACGCGGAGGACCAGGGCCTGCTGCGGCCAGGCGGCGTGGTTGTGGAGCCCACCTCGGGAAACACCGGGATTGGTCTAGCTTTTGTTTGTGCCATTCGCGGGTACCGCCTCATCCTCACCATGCCGGAGACGATGAGCCTGGAGCGGCGCGCCATCTTGCAGGCCTTGGGAGCGGAGCTTGTGCTCACCCCCGCGGAGGAGGGGATGGCCGGGGCGGTGCGCGCCGCTCAAGAACTGGTGAAGCGCTACCGCGCTTTCATGCCTCATCAATTCGAAAACCCCGCGAACCCTAAGATCCATGAGAGGACCACCGCCGAGGAAATCTGGCGTGATACCGAGGGGAAGGTGGACATCTTTGTGGCCGGGGTGGGAACGGGGGGCACGATCACCGGAGTGGGCCGAGTTTTGAAAGCCCGCAAACCCACGGTGAAAGTGATCGCCGTGGAGCCCGCAGGCTCACCGGTCCTCTCGGGTGGGAGGCCCGGCCGACACCGCATCCAGGGAATTGGCGCAGGCTTTGTGCCGAAAGTGCTGGACCGTTCGGTAATCGATGAGGTAATCACCGTGACCGATGAGGAGGCCGCGGAGACCACCCGGCAGCTCGCGCATAAAGAGGGCCTGCTGGTGGGGATCTCCTCAGGGGCAGCGGTGGCCGCCGCCCTGACCGTGGCTGCTCGCCCCGCAGCCGCGGGAAAGGTCCTGGTGGTGATCCTCCCGGACACCGGGGAGCGCTACCTCTCCACCGGGCTTTTCGGGGGCAATCAAGGAGGCCCTCATGTTTCGGGGAATTCGTGAGGACATTCAAGCCGTGCGCGCACGGGATCCCGCAGCGCGTAGTGCCCTGGAGGTCTTGTTCCTTTATCCTGGGATGCACGCCATCTGGGCTCACCGCCTGAATCACTGGCTTTGGCGGCACCATCTGAAGTTTCTGGCGCGCCTTCTGGCGCACCTGGTGCGCCTCGTCACAGGAGTGGAGATCCATCCCGGGGCCACATTGGGAAGGCGGGTGACCATTGACCACGGGATGGGCGTGGTGATCGGCGAGACCACGGAGATTGGAAACGACGTACACATCTATTCAGGGGTGGTGTTGGGCGGCGTGTCCACGGAGAGGAAAAAGCGCCACCCCACCGTGGAAGATGGGGTGGTGATCGGGGCTAACGCTGTTTTGCTCGGTCCCATCCGGGTGGGAAAGGGCGCGCGCATCGGCGCCGGGGCCGTAGTGCGGGAGGACGTGCCAGCTGGGGCCATCGTGCTAGCCTCCAAACCCTGGACGATCCTCAAGCCTGAGCTCCTGGAGAAACTGCCGCCTGCCGAACTCCCCTTTTCTGGTTTGGATATATGAGGGATCTCCGCCAAGGTCCCCGGCCCCGAAATGGCTGGCGGCCGATGGCGATGCAGGAGGCATGCCCGCGGTTGTTCTTCCTCCCCGGGGGCTGGTGCGATGGCAAACACACCGGGTGATGGGGTAAACTTCGCTCGTGTTGGATTGGGATAGCCTCTTACACCAAGACCAGGGGCGCATGGCGGAGGCCTTGCGGGGGTTTCCCGAACAGATCGAGCGCGCTTTGGGCCTGTCCTGTCGGGTTCCTCATGGCTTTCAAGGCTTTAAAAACGCCGTGGTTTTAGGCATGGGCGGGTCAGCCATCGCCGGCGATCTCCTTGCCCACTTTTCCACCGTTCCCGTGGTCACCGTGCGGGATTATGCACTGCCCCCTTGGGTGGACTCTGATACTTTGCTAGTCGCGATCTCCTACTCCGGCGAGACGGAGGAGACCTTGAGCGCGTTTCGTGCGGGCATTCGGCGCACGAAGCGCGCGGTGGCCCTCACCAGCGGGGGCGCCCTGGCCGCCCTGTGCGAGGAATGGGGGGTCCCTTGGGTTCCGGTACCACCTGGGTTCCAACCCCGGGCCGCCTTAGCTTTCCTCCTGTTCCCCCTGCTTGGCTGCTTTGCCCGCCTGGGATATCTGCGGGAAAACCTGGTTGACGTGTCCGCATATCTGCGGAAACTTCGCGATGCCTGTGCGCCTGAGCACAACCCGAACATTGCCCAAGGTTTCGCGCGAAATCTGGTCGGGAAAATACCGGTGATCTACGGGGCCGGCTTCACCGTCCCTGTGGCCTACCGGTGGAAGACCCAAATCAACGAAAACGCTAAACAGCCTGCGTATTGGGCGGAACTCCCTGAGCTTTGCCACAACGAGATCGTGGGCTACGAGCTCGCGGAAAAACTCTTTTCCCAGGGGGTGGTGGTCCTCCTGCGCACCACCTTCGATCATCCCCGGTTGGCCAAGCGCGTGGAGATCTTGAAGGAGATGCTCTCGCTCCGCGGCCTCATGTTCCTTGAGGTGTGGGGCGAGGGCAATACCGCACTTGCTCAAGCTCTTTGGCTCTTGTACTTTGGCGATTGGGTGAGCTTTTATTTGGCGCTCCTGAACGGGGTTGATCCAACGCCAGTTCAGCCCATTCAGGAACTGAAAAGGCGTCTAAAAGGGCTGTGATCCTTGGCGAAAATTTCGCCGCGCCCCTACAGGGTGGCGAGTGCCCCGATCAGAGCGCAGGCAGCACCCACGACCCAGAGGCGCGCCACCACCTTGGGCTCCGGCCAATGGGGGCTTCTCACCCGGTGCGGCCAGGGGACAGGTGCATCCTCGAGATGGTGATGAAGCGGGCTCATCTTGAAAAGACGGACGCCCGTGAGCTTATAGCTTCCCACCTGAAGGATGTCGGAAATGGCCTCTAGCACGAACACGCCGCCCACAAGGGGGAGAAAAAGCGCACCGCCGGCACCCCAGGCCAAGCCGAAAAGGAGGCCTCCCAGTCCCATGGCCCCAACGTTGCCCAAGAAAACCTTGGCTGGGTGAGCATTGGCCCAGAGAAACCCCAGTCCCGCACCTAGGGCGAGAAAAGCCATCGCCCCAAGCTTGGGAACCGACACAAGGAGCGGAATGAGCCCCAAGACCGCAAAGATGAACAACCCTGTGGCCAGGCCATCCAAACCGTCAGCAAGATTCACCCCGTTGACCGTGCCCAAGAAGGCCAGAGTAAGAAGGGGCATCCAAACCCAGGCAGGTGGGACCCAGGCGAGCTTAGCGAAGGGAAGGCACATGGTTTGAGGAAACCGCAGGGCCAAGAGGATCAAAAGCCCGGAGGCCAAGAACTGAGCTAGCACGGTTTGATGCGGGAAAAAGCCCGTGGAGCGCCGTCCTCGCTGGGAGCGAAGGTCGTCCAACAGCCCAATAGCGCTGGCCACGACCATGGAGATCGCGGCGAAGCCACTGGGCCAATCAATTCCCTGCCAACCCCACAGGACTCCCGCCCCAATGAGGAGGACAAAGAGAGGGGCAAGTCCGCCCATGGTGGGCGTTCCCGCCTTTTTGCCATGGGTGGAGGGGCCCTCGGGCCGGACGTGCTGGCGGGCCCGCAGCCGGTGGGCGAGCCTGGGACTGGCCCAGGCACAAATCGGAAGTGCAAGGAGGCCCAAAACAATTCCGAGCTTTAAAACTTGGGTTTCCATGGTCCTGCGGCATCGACGAGTGTGCGCCGAACCTCTGCGGGGTCCCCGCCCGCTAAGACCTGGGCTGCGGCCCGGAAGAGGTCGTATGCGGAAAGCAAAACAAAGCGATGATCGTGACTGGCTCGCTCTACGGCCTCTTCCCACTGGGGGCCGCGGCGCCGCGGATCAAGCTCGGGCTCCGCCAAGCACACTAAAATCCCCCGCACCTCCCTGCGCTCCTGATTGCGCCATCGATCCAGCTCTAAAAGCAGGCCCCGATGCGCGTCGGGCCCCACGGGCCCGAAGGGGGAGAAGGCCGGGTGCACCAAAAACTCCCCCTCCGGGCAACGGGCAAAAAGGTGCCCCGGAGCGGGCTCCTGCCCCACGGAGAACCCCAGTTTGGCCAAGGCCGTGGCCACAGCTGCGGTCAAGCCCTCCCTGCCGCGCGGAAACAGAAGGGCCCGCAAAAGATCGAACTCCTTTTGCACTTGGGCCAGCTCCTCTTCCTTGCGGGCCAAGCGCTCCCTTTCTTGCACCAGCTCCTGTTGAGCTCGCAAAAGCCTCTCTTCCCCGGGCAGACGATAGTTATCAAGCCAGTGGGGAGCTATTTCCGGAAGCGGGCGGGAAAGGAGGAGGCCCACCGCGCGGCGCAAGAGCTCCCCAGCCTCCGCGCCCTTGGCCACAGACATGGCGGGCACAAAAATGATGCGCCCAAGCCCCACAGGAAGATCCAGGGCCAACGGATCGCCCACGCGGTTTTGGGCCAGGATCTCTCCAAACGCCGACAACGGGGCCCCCAAGGCCGTGGTCAAAACGGCCTCGTACCCCTGCGAGGCGAAGCGCTGAAGGAAGGGAGCAAAGGGGTGAACCAACGTGCTGAGGTGCACATCTTTTCCACGCCTGGGCAAAAAGCGAAGCCCTTGGGGCAGGGAAAGGTGGTGTGGCCCGCGCACCAAGGACGCACGGGGAAGGAAGGCGTAACGGTTTAGGCGGCGCGGGGGATGCCCCTGGATGACCAGGTCTTCGCCCTCAGGGCGCACTCGCACTACCAGGATCCCTCCGCCCCGGAAAAGCAGGTCCTCAAGCTCCTTTTGACGGGAGAGGAACAGGTTGTCCAGGGCCCTTGAGAAGCCGAAATCCCTGCCTGGGCGGACCACACGGGCCCCATCCGGCTCAAGCTCAGCCCAAGGAAGCCAAAGCTCGGGCAAGGGGCCAGGATCAAGGAGCACTGCGTCGAAACTGGCGAAGGAATCAGCAGAGGAAAAATCGTCCTGTACAAAATCAGGTCCCACCAGCTCCCAATTCACCGTAAGGAGGCGCACAGGCCCATTGTACGCGGCCTGAGGATGGGCTAGGCTTACATGTGCCCTGGGGAGAAGTCTCAACCGTCTGGGGTGTTTTTTATGCGTGTTGGGAGGGAAAAGCGCTCCGTGCCCTACGCTTTCCCACTCAACCTCCGTCTGAGCCTCTCCACAAGGACTCGCTTCTTGAGGTCTTGGGCTGCGAGCTTTCCGCATATTTCCAAGGGCTGAGCCAGGATTTCTCTGTGTCCGTGCGTTTGGAGGGGCCCCCGTTTTTCCGCCGTGTTTGGGAAGAGCTCAGTCGCATCCCTTACGGGGAGAGCATAACTTACCAGGGGCTGGCCGCGGGGCTGGGCCGGCCGGGAGCCGCGCGGGCCGTGGGCCAGGCTTTGGCTAAAAATCCTGTTCCCATAATCATTCCCTGCCACAGAGTGGTGGCCAAACAAGGGCTGGGAGGTTTTGGCCCAGGCCTCCCTTGGAAAAAGAGGCTGTTGGAGCTGGAGGCCGCTCACAAAGCGAAGTTCTCGCCAAGATAGCTCTGACGAGCCCGGGCATCCCCCACGATCTCCGCCGGGGTCCCCTCCAAAACCAGTTTCCCCGCTTGAATAAGGTAAGCACGATCCACAAGGCGCAAGGTGTCGCGCACATTGTGGTCGCACACCACCACACCGATGCCGTTTTGGGCGAGCTGGCGCACCAGATGCGAAAGCTCCTGGACAGTTAAAGGATCCACCCCCAAAAATGGCTCGTCCAAAAGGAGGAATAAGGGGCGGGTGACCAAAGCCCGTGCCACTTCCACCTTGCGTCGCTCCCCTGCAGAAAGCTCCACGACCCGCCTCCGCAGCAGTTTCCGTAAGCCCAATTCCTCCAGGATCTTGTCCACTTGTCCATTCCAGTGCAGGCCAAGCCCGGCCAACGCCAGCCGCACGTTGCCCGCCACGGTGGTGCGCAGGAAAACCGAGGGCTCCTGGGGAAGGTAATGTACGCCCAAGCGGGCCCGCCGGTGAAAGGGCAGTCGGGTTATGCGCCGTCCCGAAAGGAAAACCTCACCGGAGTCGGGGCGCAGAAAGCCCGCCAAGAGGTAAAGGGTGGTGGTCTTGCCCGCGCCGTTGGGCCCTAAAAGTCCGGTGACCTCGCCGGCGTGGAAACGCAAAGATAGTCCGTCCACGGCGCGGATGTGGCGAAAGCGCTTGAGTAGACCAAGGCCTTCAAGAACGGCGCGCAACTTGAACACCTCGGAATTTCAGCCGACCTTCCTGCACCCAAAACTCCAAAAGCTCCGCTTGCAAAACCAAACCATGACCTATGGCCTCCGCTTTTTGGGCGAGGAGCATGTCCTCCGAGTGGCGGCCATAGGGAAAGCGCAGCGTCCAAGATAAGCCACTGACTTCGGCCTCGAAAAGCTCCAAAGGGCCGGCCAGATCCCAGCGTGCCTCCTTGGCCACCAGGGCAAGCCCTTTTCCTTGGGCCCGAAAACCCTGGAGGATGAGCTGACCATTCCAGGCGGCCTCTTCAGCGGAAAAGGAGAAACCGTGGCCTTCGCCGGACAGACCGCCAAGGAGGGTCCAGCTGCGGCCGAGGGCCTCGGCCCGAATCCTACGCGCTTGCACGCGGATCGCGGGTTCACCCCCGGAAAAAATGGTCACCGACACAGCTTCGCCTTCCCAACCCTCTTTAGCCCGCCAGAGCTTCTCCAGATGGATCTCCCACCGGGGGCGCCCCTCCGCATCGTACACCACAAGCCAGGGTGCGGAGACCGTAAGGTTTTGTGCTCCGCCGACGAGGGAAAAGATCAAGAGGAAAAGGAAGAACATGCTTGTAAGAAGGCCACGAAGAGGGGGTGAGGCCGCAGGGGCCGGGAGCGAAATTCCGGGTGAAACTGCACCGCCACATACCATGGGTGGTCCTTGAGTTCCACAGCCTCCACCAGTTGTTCATCCGGGGAGAGGGCGCAGGGAAGGAGGCCAGCTTTTTCGAACTCGCCGAGGAAGCGGATGTTGAACTCGTAGCGATGCCGATGGCGTTCGCCAATCCAAGGTTCTCCGTACGCGGCATGCAGGCGGGAGCCGACGCGCAGCTTCGCGGGATATTCGCCCAGGCGCATGGTGCCGCCCTTGGCCTGCACCTCCGCTTGCTCGGGCAAGAGGTCAATCACAGGGTATGGGGTCCTGGGGTCAAACTCCGTGGAATTAGCCTCCTTCCAGCCCAGAACAAAGCGGGCGAAGGCAATCACCGCCACTTGCATGCCCAGACATATGCCGAAATAGGGGACCCCGGTGCGGCGCGCATAATCCGCAGCAAAAACTTTGCCCGCGATCCCTCGCTCCCCAAACCCTCCGGGAACCAGGATCCCCTGCAACCCGGCCAGGGCTCGTTCCCTCTGCTCCTCCACCTTCTGTGCGGGGATCCACATGATCTCCACCTTCGCGCCCAGGGCCGCGCCTGCATGGCGCAAGGCCTCGGTGATGGAAAGATAGGCATCCCTCAGCTCCACGTACTTGCCAACGATGCCGATCCGGACCACCCTGTCCGAGTTCTTCAGCCGGCGAACAAATCCCCCCCAGTCAGCAAGATCCTGCGCAGGCTTAAGAAGATCCAGACGACGCAGCAGCTTTTGCTCGAATTCCTCATTGGCCAAAGCCAGGGGTAACTCATAAATGGAGGACAGATCTCGGTCCTCGATCACATGTTCCACAGGAACGTCGCAGAAAAGCGCGATTTTTTTGCGCAGGGAAAGAGGAAGTGCGGTGGGACAGCGGGCCACAATGAAATCAGGTTGGATGCCAGCGGCCCTGAGCTCCTTCACCGAATGCTGCGTGGGCTTGGTCTTCAGCTCCCCGGTCGTGGACAGCACAGGAACGTAGGCCAGGTGCACCACCGCCACGTCCTCTCGGGGAAGCTCGTCGCGCATCTGGCGAATGGCTTCCAGGTAGGGCAGGCTTTCAATGTCGCCCACCGTGCCCCCCACCTCCACCACCACCACCTCACTTTCCGTGGCCTCTAATGCTCCCTTGATGCGGCGCTTGATCTCCTCGGTGATGTGGGGGATCACCTGCACCGTTTGGCCCAGATAGTCGCCCCGGCGCTCCCTTTGGATCACGGCCCAGTACACCTGACCGGTGGTGAGGTAGTTGGCGCGGCTCAGCTCCTCGTGGAGAAAACGTTCATAGTGGCCAATATCCAAATCGGTCTCCAGGCCATCCCTGGTGACGAAGACCTCCCCATGCTCATAGGGGTTCATGGTCCCCGCGTCCACGTTCAGATAGGGATCTATCTTTTGTAGGGTGACCCGGACCCCTCGCCGGCGCAGGAGGCAGCCCAGCGACGCCGTGAGCACCCCCTTGCCTAAGCCAGAAACCACACCTCCTGTGACGAAAACGTACTTGGCCAACACCGACATTTTACGGACCCCAGCTTCTTGCACCAAATGGAGTTTTGCCCATATAATGATGGAGAGGAGCAAGGAGATGGAAATCTTACGCAGTGTTTTGTTGGGCCTCTTCTTTGTGGACTGTTTTGCCCTGGTTGCGTTGGTGCTCCTGCACATGTCGGAGCACGCCACCTTGGGCGGAGCCTTTGGGTCCGGTATGTCTGCCACAGTGTTTGGCCGTGATGTCACCCGGGACCCCAAAAAGCTCCTCATCGGGGTGTTAGGGGCGGTCTTTTTCATCCTGGGCATTCTTTTGGCCGTCCTTTAGGGAGGGGCTGTGCCGCTCATCCAGCTCCAAGACCTGAAAACCTATTTTTACACGGAAGACGGGGTGGTTAAAGCGGTCGACGGGGTTTCCTTCGAGATCGAGCCCCAGCAGACCCTTGGCGTGGTAGGCGAATCCGGCTGCGGAAAATCGGTGACAGCCCTGTCCATCATGGGGCTTGTCCCCATGCCCCCCGGCAAAATCGTGACAGGCCATATTTATCTCCACAGAGATGGAAACACCGTGGACCTCGCCACCCTCCATCCCAAGGGCAAGGAGTACCGCTCCATCCGGGGCAAAGAGATAGCCATGATCTTCCAGGAGCCCATGACCTCCCTGAACCCTGTGTTCACCGTCGGCTATCAGATCATGGAAGCGATCATGCTCCACCAAAAGGTCTCGAAAAAAGAGGCGCGTAAAAAGGCGATAGAAATGCTGCGCCAGGTGGGGATACCTGAGCCCGAGCAGCGGGTGGACGAGTATCCTCACCAGCTCTCCGGGGGGATGCGGCAACGGGCCATGATCGCCATGGCCCTGTCCTGTAACCCTTCGCTTCTCATCGCCGATGAGCCCACCACCGCTTTGGATGTGACCATCCAGGCGCAAGTTCTGGACCTCATGCGTGATCTACAGCGAAGATTCAAAATGGCCATCATGTTCATCACCCACAACCTGGGCGTGGTGGCGGAGATGTGCCAAGAAGTGGTGGTGATGTACCTGGGGAAAGTGGTGGAGCATGCCTTGGTGCACCCCCTTTTCCATGAGCCAAAACACCCTTACACCCAGGGCCTTCTGCACTCCATCCCCTCTTTGGCCACGAAGAAGAAGCGGTTGGAGCCGATCCAGGGGATCGTGCCCGATCCCCTGGATGCGCCGCCAGGCTGCCCCTTCAACCCGCGCTGCCCTCACGCCATGGAGATTTGCACCCGGGAAATGCCGCCTTTGCGGGAAGTGGACGTAGACCATGAGGCGGCCTGCTGGCTTTATGCTTAAGGAGAAAAAATGGCCGTGAAGAGCGAGCTTGTTCTGCTTCGCGTCCACCGACTGAGGAAGTACTTCCCTGTGCGCCGGGGGGTATTTCGCCGCATCGTGGGTTGGGTCAAAGCTGTGGACGAAGTGGACTTCTTCATCCAGGAGGGCGAGACCCTGGGGCTTGTGGGGGAGTCCGGCTGCGGCAAGACCACCTGCGCGCGCACCATTCTGCGCCTGATCGAGCCCACCTCCGGTGAAGTTTGGTTCCGCTCCAAGCAGACGAACCAGGAGGTGGACGTGGTTCACGCCGACAAAAGAACCATGAAACTTTTGCGCCGAGAGATGCAGATCATCTTCCAGGACCCGTACTCCTCGTTGAACCCGCGCATGACCGTGGGCGACATCATTGGCGAGCCATTGGTGGTGCACCGCATGGCCAAAGGGAGGGAGTTGCGGACGCGGGTGGCTGAGCTTTTGGAAGCGGTGGGGCTGAAGCCGGAGCACATGCGCCGCTACCCCCACGAGTTCTCCGGTGGGCAGCGGCAACGCATCGGGATCGCCCGGGCCTTGGCCCTCAACCCCCAGCTCATCGTGTGCGATGAGCCCGTCTCCGCCCTGGACGTATCCATTCAGGCCCAGATCTTAAACCTTCTTGAGGACCTACAGGATAAATTCGGCCTCACTTATCTCTTCGTGGCCCACGATCTTTCCGTGGTGAAGCACATCTCGGATCGGGTAGCCGTGATGTACTTGGGGAAGATCGTGGAACTGGCGGAAACGGAGGAGCTCTTCATGCGGCCGCGCCATCCCTACACGGAGGCCCTCCTTTCCGCGGTGCCCGTGCCGGATCCAGATTACCAGGCCGAGCGCATCATCCTCCAAGGGGATGTGCCCAGCCCGGTGAACCCGCCCAAGGGCTGTCGGTTCCATCCGCGCTGCTCCTACGCTGAAGATGTGTGCTCCCGGGAGGCGCCCGAGCTCCTGGACCTGGGCGGCGAACATTTTGTGGCTTGTCACTTGGCGTCCCGGCTCACCCTGCGGGGCGTAAAGGTGGCGTGAAAGTCCTCCTCGGCACGGGCAATCCCGCCAAACTCGCGGAGATAAAAGGGATCCTGGGCGCACTTCCCGGTGTGGAGTGGCTATCCCCAGCGGAACTGGGCCTGCCTGAGCCGAAGGAGGAAGGTAAGACCATAGAACAGAACGCTGTCATCAAGGCGGTGGCGTATGCCAAACACGCGGGTGTACCGGCTTTAGCCGAGGACACCGGGCTGGAGGTGGAGGCCCTCGCCGGGGCGCCCGGCGTTTTCTCCTCCTGCTTTTCCGGCAAGGAAAAGGACTACGAAGCCAACAATCGAAAGCTTTTGGAGCTTCTGCAGGGGGCGGAAAACAGGAGGGCGCGCTTTCGCACCGTGGCCGCGTTGGCCCTCCCCGACGGACGCTTTTGGACGAGCGAGGGCGTCCTGGAGGGCGAAATCGCCCTCGCTCCCCGCGGAAGCAGGGGCTTCGGCTACGACCCCCTTTTCATCCCGAAAGGCGAGACCCGCACCCTGGCTGAACTCTCTCCGGCCGAGAAGAACGCGATCTCCCATAGACGAAAAGCTCTGGAAGGCTTACGCCCCCTTCTTCGCGTCCTTGGGGAAAACCCTGACATGCTTAGCTAACGAGTTTCGAAGCGGACCAGACCCGTTCGAACCAGGCTTGGAAAGCAGATAGACCGCGGTGGAACAGGGCTTCCCGCTTGCTCCGCTTGTCCATCTTGCCCGCCAAGGGTGGGACCAGGCCCCAGTTGGCGCTCATGGGTTGGAAGTTCGTGGGCCTCGCGGTGGCCAGGAAGCGCACCAACGCCCCCAACATGCTCTCCGGCGGCGGCACCACCGGATCCAGCCCTAATGCCATTCTCCCCGCATTGAGCCCGGCCAAAAAGCCGGTGGCCGTGCTCTCCACATAGCCCTCCACGCCCGCCAGCACTCCGGCCACGAACACACCCGGCGCATCCTTAAGCTCCAGGCTCTCGCGGATGAGGTTGGGCGCGTTGAGATAAGTGTTACGATGCATGACGCCGTAGCGCACGATTTCCGCGTTCTCCAGGCCCGGGATGGTTTGCACCACCTTTTTCTGATCGGGCCACTTGAGCCCCGTTTGAAACCCCACCAGACTCCAAAGTCTTCCTTCCCGATCCTCTGGGCGCAGCTGCACCACGGCAAACGGTTCTTTTCCCGTGCGCGGATCGACGATGCCCACGGGGCGGAGGGGCCCGAACACCGGGGTGAGGTAGCCGCGCCGGGCCAGCTCCTCCAGTGGAATGCACCCCTCAAAGAACCGAAGTTGTTCCCAATCGTGCGGGGTGTGTTGGCGAGCGTGGGTGAGGACCTCATAGAAGCGTCGATATTCCTCTTCGCTCATGGGGCAGTTGATGTAATCAGGGCTTTGCTCGAAACGCCCGCTTCGAAAACACCTGTCCATGTTGATGGTCTCTCCCAAGACCACCGGGGCTGCGGCATCGTAGAAGTACAAGAAGTTCTCGCCCAACTTGCGGCGCAGGGCCTCGGCCAAAGCGTCGGAGGTGAGGGGGCCGGTGGCCAGGATCGCCACGGGCCCGGGGAAATCCGTGACCTCCTCCCGCACGATCTCCACCTGCGGGGAGGAGGCGAGTTTTTCCGTGATATAAGCGCTGAAGGGTTCGCGGTCCACGGCCAGGGCTGCGCCCGCGGGGACGCGGAATCGATCCGCAGCCTCCAGGATGAGGCTTCCAGCGGTGCGGAGCTCGGCCTGGACAAGTCCTTTGGCGTTGGCCGACCCCGCGCCGCCCAAGGAATTGGAGCACACAAGCTCGGCGAACTTGTCGGTGCGGTGGGCTGGGGTCATCTTGGCTGGCCGCATCTCAAACAGGCGAACGCGCAGGCCCAGCCGGGCCAGGGTCCAGGCGGCCTCGGCTCCAGCCAGGCCGGCGCCTATCACTTGCACCTCAGGCCGTTCAGCCATGACCTTGCCCCATCATGAAAAGAAGTGGAGGCGAGCGGACTCGAACCGCCGACTTCCGGCTTGCAAAGCCGGCGCTCTCCCAGCTGAGCTACGCCCCCACGCCCGGAAAATTTAAACGGGCGCGCACTTCCGCTCAACTCCACCAGCGCTCACCGTCCGCGAGCGGGAACGGTGGGGCTAGAAGGTGGCCACTAGCGTGGCGCCGAGGAAGCCAGCCAGCCGCAGCGGACCCCCGCCGAAGAGGAGCCCGGCCTCCACGTTCAGCCCCCATTGCGGGGCGATGGTGAGACCGGCCTCCATTCTTGCTTTACCGTTGATCTTTTCCCCGGTCCATGAGATGTTGGACTCCACCTGCACCGGCCCCCACGGCGTCCGCAAAGACAGCCAATTGCGAACCTGGAGGCCTTCGGTGGGACTCCACGTGAGGCTAAGCGCGTTGCGGTTTCCACTGTCAAGCTCCCAGGCTATTCGGCCCTCCAAGTGCTGGGACTCACTCACCTGCAGCGGATAGCGCGGGTGGCGCAGAATCCGCAGGGTGCGCCTGTATACAAGCGAGGGCTGCACATCTTTCCAGCCCTGGGAGCTCCAGGAGCCGGTGAAGGTGATGGCTGTGGTGGTGCGCTCGATCGCCGCCCGAAAGCTCTGATCAATCCCGAGGTTGAGCTGCACCAGGTGCGGCGAGAGCTCGGCGTCAGCGGAGAAACCCCCGCGTACGCGGATTTCCGCAGGGTCCATGTCGAAGGAGGCGGTGAGCTTGGGCGCCACCTGGCCCCAGGGGGTCATCCACACCGACGGCCTCATCTCCCCCAAAATGGCACGGGTTTGTGTCCATCGAGGCTGTCCCACGGGGTGGCTGAACTTTTCCTCCCAGGACAGGCTCCAGGCAAGGCCGTCCCCTCCGACGAGGCGGGCCGAGAGAGCAACGCTCTCCATGCCGGACGCGCCGCGGGTGCGGTATGGTCTAGTCCAACCAAGGTCCACCGAAAATCCGGGCCAAACGATATGGGTGAGCTTTCCGCTCAAACTCCCGGCCACATACAGATCGGGAAGCGTGAGCTTTCCGGAAAGGGAGGCGGACCAGGCTGGGTTTCCTTTGGTCCCCACGACAACCCCGAAATCGGCGCTGAGGGTGGGTGCCCGTCCCGACGGGGAAAGCGTGGGATTCAAATGAAACGCTAAATTCCAGGGGCCTTTCCAAGAACATTCCAGGCCTCCTGTGAGCCGAATCTTTGGTCTATTCGTAATTTCCGTGAGATCGGCCCGGCCGCGCACCACCACAGACCAGGGCTCTTGGGCATACCGCCCGGCAAAGCTGAGTCCATGAACATCGGTGCGGCTGGCGTAACCTATCTCCTCGTACCCGGGGAACTGGGAATAAAGCCCAACCTGCCATTCCCAGTCCTCCATCCGTCGGGAGAAGGAGAAGTTCGCCGCAGGTCCCCAGCGCACGCGGCCCTCACGTGACGGATCCAGGAAATTCGTGAGATCGCGGCCGTCGATTTTCGTTTGCGTTTGAGAAAAGCGCTGAAGTTCAGGCGCAACCTTCCACAAGTCAAGGTTGAAGTTCTCATCGGCTTTGGCCCCAGCCCACAGGGCTTCAGCGCCCGCGCCCAAGGCCACGAAATCGCCGGTGATGATAAGCTCCCCTTCCCTAAAAACTCCGCGGGGTGTGGCGTACCATATCGCCCCTTCCCAGAGGGCCAGGGTCCGCACCGGCTCGCCATAGGCCAGCCAACCACCACCCTGACCATCCCGCAGGATGCGCACCCCATCCGCGGTCGCCACAAAGAGCTCGGGGGAACGAGCCAGCACCGCCAGGATCTCTCCGGATAAAACTTCCTCCCAAGCCCCTCCGCTCAGCCGGAAAAGCCCGGCTGAGGTGCCCAGGAAAAGCCCGCCCGCCCACAGGAGGGCACGCGGCTCCCCGTGGGGAAGTGAAAGGCGCGTCCAGCGCTCAGGCTGGGTGAGCTCAGCAAAAGCGCTCACCAATAGGTCAGCCTCCGTGGCCATGTACACGCGCTCCCCATCCTGGGCAAACGCGAGGACACGTGTTCCCCTGATTCTTTCGACACGGTTTTTGTTCCACTCGCTGGCGAGGAGTCGCGTCCAGCTGCGAACCTTGTCCAAAGCCCCGGGTTCAGCCACATCCACCAGGGTTAGGCCGGAGTCCGTGCCCACAAGGAGCCTGGTGGGCCTGGCCAGGAGGGCCAGGGCGGCCTGGCCAGCCAGGCCCTGCGCGCCCCCGTAATTCACAAAGCGGCCGCTTTGGTACACGGTGATCCCGTTTTGGTGGGCGAAGACCACGGCCTCCCCCTCCGCCAGACGGATGGAGGCAATGGCGTTGATGCGGTTTGCCGCAGGGATGCGCTCGCCGAGGTCCGGCGGAAACACGTTCTCCGAAAAGCCCACCCGCGCAGAGTACCGCCAGGCCCCCAGTTCGCCCTGCCAGGAGAGGGCGAGGATGGAATGGGTGTTGGGCATGGTGCGGGAGGCGGGGGTGGGCGTGCCCACGTCCGCGGCCTGGTACACGCCAATGCTGACCGGTCCCAATTCCAGTGAGGCTCCCAGGAAATAGCGCTCGTATTCCAGGGGAACGCCCAGGGCACCCCGCTGGCGCTCGAAGTCCACGCGCACCACATCCTGCGCGCCCACGCTGCGCAGGAGGGTGAGAAGGCCTGCCTCATAGTCTATGGCGTAGTCCCTGTCCCGAACCAAAAGTTCATCGTTCAGATATACCCGTTCCGAGCCAGGGAGAACGGAAAGGCCCAGGAAATAAACGCCGGAGGTGCGGGCGTACTCAAAGGACACGCGAATGGCTGCGCCTGGCCGGAAGAATTCCGCCGGGAACTCCAGGCGCAATACCCCTTCCGTGGCGTACAGTTTGTAGCCGTACTGCGCCAGTGCTGGATCGTCAAGGTCTCGAAAATCCCCCTCGCCGGGAAGGCGCACGCGCATGGAAACCGCGCGCACGTTCTGCTCGCCCAGGTACAGGAAGCGCCGGCGCTGGGCCTGTGCCAAGGGGTAGACCTCTTCGTCCACGACCAGGGCCGCGAAGCGGGAAAGCCCCGCGAGAAAGGCGGCCTCAAGTTCGCTATCCCAAACGAAGGGATAGCTTTTCTTATCTTTACCGGTGAGGCCGTGCGCGGCGTTGTACAGATCCAAAAGGTCCAAAATGCGATGACGCAGGATCATGTTTGGCTCTTGGCGCAGGAGAAGGGCAAAACCCTCGTCTGGGACCACGAGGTATGCTCCGGAAGGGAGAGACCAACCCGGCTGTTTTTGGACCAGCTCAGCAAGATAACCCAGCCCCCAATCGCTCAGGAACTCCAGGAGCCCAGAATCGCTGAAGCGAAAACTTGGTTTAGAAAAGCTTTCCACGAAGGAAAGCCTCAGTACATAGAACCACAGGCCTTCCACAGAGAGGTGATAAGGGGCAGGAAGCCAGGGTTGTCCAGGATCCTCATAGGCAAAGGTGAGCTCCGCCTGCGCCACTTCGCCGCGGAAGGTGAGGGATTCGGAGAGGCCCTCCAGGCGAGCCACCAGCCCCTGTAAGTTCACGCCCTCACGGCCCAGGGAGACGCGCGCTCCCAGGACGCGCTTGTTGTACACCCCCAAAGCATCGCCTTCGCCGCCCACCACAAAGCGACCAAGCTCGGCGTGCCAAGGCTTTCGGTCCACAATAACGAGGAAGTCCTGGAAACCTGGTCCTAACTGGTCGTTGAAGCTGGCGCGGATGGTGAGGAAGTCCAGGACCGTGCCCTCGATCTGAGCCCAGAGGGACTGGGTCAGGGTGAGGCCGCCGGCCTCCAGTTTCTCCAAGGAGAGAAGGGCGGGATCACCAAAGCCCACGCGCAGTGTCCAGGTCTTCTGGCCTGTGACCTTGAGGGTGAAGCCCTCCTGGCCCGGCGGTTCCTGAGCCCAACCCAGGAGGACGACCGCGGCAAGAACTATAAGGACGCGGATCATGGCCATCGCCACGCTAAGGATACGCGAAAGCCGAGGGGCAAGTGGGCATGATGGAGAAAAGCCCACTCCAGGCGAAAAGATGACCAAAAGAGGCTTCCGCCCAGGGTTAGCCCCGTGGTCCCGAGGCCTATCACCAAGGAGAGCCGACCCAACTCCAAAGCCACCGCGCAGGAATAGCGCGGGAGTGTGAGAAGATCGTGGACTGAGGCGCCCACATGGAGGGGAAGGCCGAACCGGGGCAAGGGCACCACAAACGCCCCGGAAAAATCAAAGGGCCAGGGTTCATCAGGAAAAGGCGGTCTAGACCAAACACCCTTCACGACCCCCCCAAGCCAAAGGGGGCCTTGCCAAAGAAACCCGAAGTCCAGGGCCGCGCCCAGGCCCTGTTCGGGCTGGGCCGAGCGGAGCAGGCGCACTCGCCCGCCCACTCCCAGGCCTCCCTGAGCAAAACCCAGGGAAAAAGCACCTCCTTCCACTCGGTATGAGAGCCCTGGCCCGATCTCCCCGGCATAAAAAAGAAAGGCCTCTGTAGCTACCCGTGGTCCGATGCCCGCCAGGTGGCCAAAATGCCCGGCAGAAAAGGGGGAGGCGTAGGAGGAGATCAATTCCCAACCCTCGCGGAATCCCAAGGCTGCGGGATTGGCAAAAGCGAAAGGCAGGGCGAGTTCCACCCCACACAAGGCAGCGGCCTGGGCAGGCCGCGCCAGGTCAAAGAGAACATCCCCACCCACGGTGGCGGAAAAACCAGCCATCCCGAACACCAAAAGGAAAAGAAAAATCATCGTTGCACCACCACCCGCACCACGGAACTGGACCCCTGATCGGTGACGAGCACGGCAAGATACAGGCCGCTGGCCACCGCATGCCCTTGAGTGGTGCGCAAATCCCAACGGGTCCAGCCCTCTTTGGAATCCAAGGTTTCCCGCCAAAGCAGGCGCCCAAGGAGGTCGTAGATGCGCAGTTCCGCCCATTTCGTGCCCGCGGGGCAGCCGAAGCGAAAGGTGACGCTGGCGCGGGCGGGGTTCTCCAAGGCCGCAAGCCAGGGCGTGGGCGGGCGCGGCGGTGGGCGCAGCGCCGCCCAGGCCCCAGGAAGGTGGAGCTTGCCCCAGCCCCAGGCGGTGTTCGGAACGCTTCCCACCTGGGCATCCAGCCGCGCTCCGGTGCGCAGCGCCTGAAGGATTTCCTCCCGGGCGAGGTTCGGCTGCAAGGATAAAAGCAGGGCACAGGCTCCGGCCACATGCGGCGCAGCCATGCTTGTCCCCGCCAAAACCATGTGCTTCCCGCTGGGGAGGACGTACCAGGAAGAGGGGGAGGCGGCAGAGGAGAGAGCCGAGGCGATCCAGGCCCCGGGCGCGGCAAGCTCCGGCTTGAGCCGGCCGTCGCGGGTGGGACCGCGGGAAGAGAACGGCGCCAAAGCCCCAAGGACATAGCCTTCCGCCCGCCGTTCTCCGGCTTGGGAAAGCCAAGCATTGCGGGTGACGTAAGCCCCGACGGTGATCACGCTCGGCGCGTTCCCAGGTTCAGCGATGGTGCGCTCACCATCGCCTTCCAAAAAGTAGCCCATTTTGGCGCTCTCCACCCAACCGTCGACCCGACCGGGGATGAGGGGGTCGAACATGATCTTCCAGTGGCTATCCCGGGCGGCTCCGCTTAGGGTGAGGAAGATTTGCTGGGGTTCCTGAGCCAGAGGGGAAAAGCTATTGTCGAGCCAGACAAAGCCAGAGGAGGTGGTGGCGGAGCGGTTCTGCCCAGGCATCACGGTCAGAACCTCTCCAGTGGGGGCGCGCACGTGCACCACGAACCGGGTGGGGTTGTCGTACCAAAAGCGCACCACCACGGAAGCGCCAGTGGGTACAAGGGTCCAGGTGGTGGAGGAGCGTATTTCTCCGCCCACGTGGATTTTGCTTTCTCCCTCGTTGCCGGCCGCGCACACGATGAGGGCTTTCTCCCGCTGCGCGAGGCGCTCCACCGAGCGCTCCAGGGGCGAGCGGCCGTCATGGGAGCCGGCATGGCCGCCCAGGGAGATGTTCACCACCGCTGGCCGGGCCAAGTAGCGCGCGGCCTCCAACACGAAGCGTATGCCATCCAGGACGCTGTCCTCATAGAAGTTCGTTTTCACCACCACGAGGTCCGCGCCTGGGGCCACGCCCGGGAACTCTGTGCCGAGACCGCCGGCCGCGATGCCGGCCACGTGGGTGCCGTGGCCCAACTCGTCGGGCGCAAGCGCGAAACCCCGACGCAGGGCGGATTCAAGGTCCCGTTGGGCGTGTGCCCGGCCATACACGCCTTCGCCCGCCTCATCGCCCCAAAACGCTGGGAACCCAGCGTTTCCGGACACCGTCTGATCCCAGTAGAAGAGGATGCGCGATCCCTCGGCAAATCCGTCGCCATCCCGATCAACACGGAAGGCGGGATGCAAAATGTCCACGCCGGAGTCCACGAGCCCCAGGATCACCCCTGGGCCGGTGGTGCTGGGGGTGCCATACCAGAGGGCAAGCGCGCCTATCTCGGGAACCGAGCGGTCCAGAAGGGGTTCGAGGGGCCGGCTGGCCCAGATCCGCACCACCCCAGGGTGCGCGGACACCGCGGGAAGCTGGGAAAGGCGCAAGGAAGCGGTGGCCAGGCCCTCGTAAAAGGAGCGCACGCCAGGGATTTCCTGCCACGCTGTTCCGCGTTGGACCTCCAGGAAAACGGGGATGAGGGGGTCTGGTTCCTCGGCCAAGGGGCCGAGGAGAACAGGGGCGAGTGTGGGCGGAGCCTGGAGGAGGGCGCGCAGGAAGGGGTCGAGTTTCTCTGGGCCGGCGAGGGCCAGGAAAGCCGCGGCGACTAAAAGGAGGAGCAATTTCACGAAGGGGAATTGTACTGGGCCCAGGGTCGGGGGAAAGGGGAGGGTGGGACGTCCGTTTTCTGTCCCCAACAGGCTTGGCAGAGCCGCGAATTCGGCAGCTTACATCATGGTATAATCCATCTCGTACTATGGCGGAAGGGTTCCCCGTGGGCCCGGTGATCCTGGGTTACCTCCTGGAGAGGCCAGCCCATGGGTATGAGCTCCTGACCCGTATCAACAGGGACCTGGGTCGCATCTGGCGTGTGGCTCCCAGCCAGCTTTATGCCACCCTGGATCGCCTGGAGCGCCAGGGCCTCATCCGCGGCGCCCGCGAAGAACAGGAAAACCGCCCTGCCCGCATCCGCTACTCCCTCAACCCCCAAGGACGTGAGCTATTCTGGCGGTGGGTCACCACCCCTGTCCCGCGCCTGCGCCTTCTCCGCACCGAATTCCTCGCCAAGCTGTTCTTCCTTTTGCGCCTGGCGCCCAACCGCGTTCCTTCGGTCCTCACTGCCCAACGCGAGGTGTTGCTGGCCCTGGAGGAAAAAGTACAAGCTGAAGAGCTCCAGGATCCCTTTGGCCAAGCCCTGCGCACCTTCCGCCTGTGCCAGCTCTCTGCGGGGCTGACGTGGATCGACTCCCTGCTCAAAGGAGGTGGGTAATGCTGCGGATTTTGACGATTTTGGTGTTGGGTGTTTTGACCCTCGGGGGGTTCGCCCAAGTGTGGGTGGTGGACCAGGCTGGTCGCGAGGTCCTCGTCCCTCCGGAGCCTCAGCGCATTGCCAGCGCCTTTGGCGTGGCCACGGCTTATCTCTACGCCCTGATTGGCCCGGAAAGGATCGTAGCCGCGCGGTACCTGGGCGTGCCCGACCACCCCCTGTCCCGGGCCCTCATGGCTCAGCTTGACCCAAACTACGAAGCCAAGGCCTTGCCCGGGGAGATCACCGTGGAGGAGATCATCGCGCGGAAGGTTGACCTGGTGGTGGCCGGCCTCAGGCACAAGGACCTCGCCCGCCTGTTGGAGGTCGTGGGCATCCCCACCCTTCTGATCGGGCCGGAGACCTTCGCAGCCGTGCGGGAAGCCACGCAACTCCTTGCCCAGGCCCTGGGTCGCGCCGCCCGCGCTGCCCAGCTTTTGGCGTTCTATGACAGCGTGTTAGAGATGGCAGCGCAGGCCACGGCGTTGATCCCCCTGGAGGCCCGGCCGCGGGTGCTGGTGGTGGGCACGGCGCCCCTGCGGGTCGCCAGCGGGGCCATGTACCAATCGCGTCTGGTGGAGCTGGCCGGGGGCCTGTCCGTGACCCGCGACCTCCCCGGCTTCTGGCAGAACGTGAACATCGAGCAGGTCCTCCTTTGGAACCCGGAGGTGATCTTCATCGTGTCCTATAGCCCGGTGAAGCCGGAGGACCTCCTGGCCAATCCCCTGTGGCAGCCCATCTCGGCCGTGCAAGCTGGCCGCGTCCACAAAATGCCCCAAATCCTGTTCGCCTGGGACACGCCCATCCCGGAGTCGGTCCTGGGGATCCTGTGGATGGCGGCACTCCTGCACCCCGACAAAGTCCAAGTTGATCTCCGTGGCGCGATTCAGACGTTCTATCGGGATTTCTACGGATGCGAACTGAGCTCAGAGGCGTTATCCGCGCTCCTTGGCGAGTAGGGCCCGCCATCCTGTGTGTCCTTTTGGTGGTCCTGCCCTTGCCCATCCTTTTCGCTTCGTTGTTCTTGGGGCGGAAAGGCCTGAGCCCGGGCGTGGTGGTGGGCGCGTTCGTGGGGACCGTTGAACCCACCGTGCGCAAGTTGGTCCTGCACGTGCGGCTTCCCCGGGCCGTGGCCGCGGCCATCGTGGGCGCAGACCTCGCTGTGGCCGGGGCCGCTTTTCAGGGGATTTTCCACAACCCGCTTATGGAATCGCGCATCCTGGGGGTGAGCGCCGGCGCGGGTTTGGGCGCGGCCCTGGCCATGGTCCTCCGCTCCGGGCCAGCCGGCGTCCAATCCCTCGCTTTCGCCGGCGGCCTCTCCGCCGCCTGGTTGGCAGCCTCGTTGGGCGCAGCCTTCGGCGGAGGTCTTCTCGTGCTTGTGCTGTCTGGGATACTTATGAACTCATTTTTCTCTGCCCTGCTGGGTCTCATCAAATACTTCGCCGACCCTTACGTGCAGCTTCCCGGCATCACCTTTTGGCTCATGGGTGGGCTGCCGGCCACCCTGTGGAAGGATGTGATTCCCCTGGCGATCACAAGCGGTGTAGGCCTCGTCCTTCTTTTCCTCCTCAGCTGGAAGCTGAACCTTCTCACCCTAAGCGAGGCGGAGGCCCAGGCTTTGGGTCTTCCCGTGCGGCGGCTGCGTCTTTTCGTGATCGCGCTGGGCACGCTTCTCACCGCAGCCGCCGTTTCCGTGAGCGGAGTAGTGGGTTGGGTTGGCCTCATCGTTCCTCATGCCGCCAGGGCTTTGGTCGGGCCTAACCATGTCCTGCTCATCCCAGCCTCCGCCGGGCTGGGCGCGGCCACCCTCCTCCTTCTGGACAACGTGGCCCGCACCGCCTTCGCCACGGAGATCCCGCTGGACATCCTCACCGGGATCCTTGGTGTTCCCCTGTTCTTCCTCCTTTTCATGCGTCAGGTCAAACGCGGCGGGGGCTGGCGATGAGTCTCCAGGCCCAGGGCCTCAACTACGCTTACGTGCCGGGAACACCCGTCCTGCGGGATGTTTCCTTGACCCTGGAACAGGGCGAGCTCCTGTTCCTTCTTGGCGCAAACGGCAGCGGGAAGACCACCCTTTTGGAATGTTGTGGGGGGTTACGGAGACCGCAGCGGGGGGCGATAGCGCTGGATGGTGTTCCCATTTTTCGCCTTCCTCCCAAGGAGCGGGCCAAAAGGATCGCCTACGTGCCGCAGTTCTCGGAGGCGGTGTTCGCGTTCAGCGTGGAGGAGCTTGTGCTTTTTGGCCGGGCGCCGCACGTGGGGGCCTTGGGCCGGCCGGGTCGGGCTGACAGAAAAAAGGCCCTTCAGGCCCTAGCTCTAGTGGGTCTAGATGGATTAAGGGCTCGAGCAGTGCACGCCCTAAGCGGCGGGGAAAAGCGCCTTGCCCTCATTGCCCGGGCCCTGGCCCAGGAAGCACCCTATTTGCTCCTGGACGAGCCCGATGCCCACTTGGACCCGGCCAATCAGCACAAGGTCCTCTCCGTGGTGCGCAGTCTAGCGCGCCAGGGCCTGGGCGTCCTGGCCACCACCCACAACCCCAACTCCGCCCTGGTATACGGCGGCCGGGTGGTAGTGCTGCAAGCTGGCCGCATCCTGGCCCAGGGCCTGCCCGGTTACGTCCTTCAGCCAGCGCTACTGGAACAGGCTTACGGCATACCTTTTCAGGTGGTGGGTGATGGAACCGGCCCCAAGGCCATCCTGCCCCGCCTGGACGAAAGCCTCACCTAAAGTAGCGATCGATTTCCGCAAGGAACTGACGGGCGCGGTCCTTGGCCACCTCGTTCCAAAACGGCCAGTTCCCGATGGGCGCTTCCAAGACATGCCTGAGCAGGGACTCGAAAAGGGCTCGATCCCTGGCGCGCACCGCGTACTCCTTGGCATAGGCCACGTAGTGGTCAAGATAGGTGGGGTCGATCTCGAGGGCTTTCTCGAAATAGGGCTTGGCTTGGGAGAGCCTTACGCCGAAGAGAATGCCGTAGTCCGAGAGGTTGGCCAAAAGAGCGCCATAAGCCTGATAGGCGGAGCCGGCCATGTAGTCGGGCACTAGCTCCATGGCTCGCTCGTAGATGGCCCGGATCTTGGGAAGGGCGAAGAACGCGGAGAACGGGTTCATTTTGCCAAGGAGCTGGCCCCAGCCGTGCCCGGCCCAAAGAAGCGCCCGCCCATCTGTGCACTGGGCAAGGAACGCCTGGAAGGCATTATTGGAGAGCCTGAGGGCTTGGTCCAACCCCGCGAGGCCCAGGGCCCGGAACGCGTAATCCGCGGCCTTCCGCCAACCCTCGTCCTCAACATCCTCGGGCACGAGCACAGCCCACTCGTACCAATGCTGGGCCAGCCGCACAAGGAGTTCCGTGTTTTCCGGATCCTCAACTAAGGCTTGCTCGTAAAGAGCGATAATTTGCTCGAGGACAGCGATTTGATAGCGACCGGCATAAAGTGTCTCTGCCCGGCCCATCAGGACGGTGGGATCAGCCCAAACCAATGCTGAGGCGCCTGCCACCAGGCTTAGAAGCAACGTGCGCATAGCCCTCCTTTTCATACCCTGTGGCAAAAACTGGTCTTATGCGCCATAGGGAAAACGTAGGAAAAGTGAACCCCGCACCAGCTGGCGTGGGGCTCCGTTGAACACAACCTGGTCCCTGCGAACGTGCCACCGCAAGGCCCTAAAACCGGCGTCCATCAAGTAAAAGCTAAGCCAGGCTTGCTACTCCCACTCGTAATAATGAAGCTCCAGTTCATGCCTGCCTGCGGAGAGCCAAATCTCGATTAGGCCCTCCTCGGCCGGCAGGGCCTCACCTACGCCCCAGTGGTCTAAAACTTTGATGTCGTCCACATACAGGGCAAAACAGTTGTTGGCCGCGACTTTGAGAGGGAGTTCCTGTCTTTGCGCCGAAGACCCCGGGCTCCACCATCCTGTACCAGTGCAGTTCCCAACCACTTGTGCTCTCGCCAACAGCCGTTCCTATGGGAGACACACGTTCCTCCAAGGCCTGCGTTTCAGCCATAAGAGCATCCTGCTTCTCCTCCACAGAGATCAGCGCTTGCACCCGGCTCACAAACCTTTCTTCCGGCTTGGCAGCGCGGTCTTTCAAGGAAGCGATTTCTTCTCCAGCCCGGTAAGCTGTTCCCGCAGCCGAGGCAGTTCTCTTGCGAGTTTCACCTTGTCCAAGCCTATGATGTCGAACCTCATGTACGCCCGACCTCTCCATTCGAAAAAGTGCAGTTCCAGAATATGTTCGCCACCCCCCAGCGTATAACGAACCTGCCTCTTCCGCACTGGTTGAAACGGGTCGCACCAGAGATTGATGCCCTCTTTTCCATTGCCGTAGAGCAGTGCGCTGTCGTCTACGGCCACCACAAATTCCAGTTCCGTTGGGCCAGGAAGCTCCAGTGTGAGGGTGGCCTTGAACCCAAGATGGTCACCTCGGTTCGCATCAACAACGCCCGTGTCCCAGTCCCACTCGAAAACCAGAGGAAAACGCTCTTTTCCAAGAGGCCGAGAGTAATCCAGTCGCACATCATCGGGGCAAAAAACCTTATTGCCGCGGCGGATACCAATATACGTCCCACCAAAGCGCGCTTGCCTCTTGAATCAGAACAGCCAACCTTCGTCAAAGCACGCCCATCACCCCCTTCTTCCCCGGCCTTTTGGTTTTTTCTAATCATAGGACCAAAAAATCCTGGCTTATTGAACCCTTTTCCCCGACACAAGGGTTCCTGCCCGGCACAATTCGCGTAAAAATAGCAACTGTTGGCATCATGCTCTTTGTCGCTTTTGCCCCCGACTTTTCCGCTCAAAAACTGTGAGTTATTGCAGGACTGGGCTGAATCAGGTGGAAAAAACGCCGGAGCTGTACACACTTTTTGTTCAGCGGTTCTGACGTGGGGGCGACTTGGCTAAAATGAGGCGATGAAAGCAGTGGTGCTGGCGGCCGGGTGGGGCACGCGTCTTCGGCCCTTCACGTATACGCTTCCCAAACATCTCCTCCCCGTGGCGGGAAAGCCCGTGATCCGCCATGTGCTGGACATGATCGCCTCTGCAGGTATCGAGGAGATCGGAATAGTTGTGAGTCCCGCCACACTGGAGCTCTTTCGACGGGCGCTCGCCCCCCAAACCTCTGTGCACATAACCTACATTCTCCAGCCGGAGCCCAAGGGGCTGGCCCATGCCATGCTCTGTGCCCAAGGTTTTGTGGGACACGAGGATTTTCTCATGGTTTTGGGCGATAACCTTCTGGGCGAAGGACTGGGCCCTATTCTGACCAAATTTAAACGGGAGCAAACGCACATCGTGGCCTTAAGCGCGGTGGATGAGCCGCAGCGGTTCGGCGTGGCGGTGGTGGAAGACGATCGCATCCTTCGGCTGGTGGAAAAGCCCAAGGAGCCGCCTAGCCATTGGGCCGTCGTGGGAGTTTATCTCTTCCGGCCCTCCATCTTCTCCGCTGCTTGTGATCTCCCACCCTCCCCGCGCGGGGAGCTTGAGATCACCGACGCCATCCAAAGGCTCGTGGAGGAGGGCGAACCTGTGCGCGCCCATTTCCTGCAAGATTGGTGGCAGGATGTGGGCCGCCCCGCGGACCTTCTGGCGGCCCAAGCGCGCCTCTTCACCCGCCTCCTTACTGGAGTGGCGGGCCACGTGCACCCCACGACGCACATCCACGGCACGGTCGTGATCGAAAGCGGTGCCACGGTGAAAAACTCCTGTCTGCAAGGCCCATTGTGGATCGGCCAGGGAGCGGTTGTTGAAGACGCGGCGTTGGGGCCAAATGTGGCCCTGGGGCCTGGTGCTCGGGCCCACAGCACACGATTGCGCGACTGCATAGTCATGGAGGAGGCGTGGGTGGAGGGTGTTTTCCTCACCAAAAGCGTCCTGGGCCGGCGGGCTCAGGTGAGGGGCACGGGGCAGGCTTCTCTTATTTTAGGCGACGAAAGCCAAGTCCAGGTTGAAGGGGGCTGAACGTGATCCTTGTGACCGGCGGGGCAGGCTACATCGGAAGCCACACGGTGAAGGAGCTCCTGGCCGCAGGCTACGAGGTGGTGGTCCTGGACGATCTTTCCTCTGGCCATAGGGAGCTCGTGCTCACCCCACATTTTGTGGCTGGTGATATCCGGGATCGCGCCACGTTGGAAAAGGTTTTCCGTTCTTATCCAATAACGGCGGTGCTGCACTTTGCCGCCCTCACCTCCGTGCCCGAATCAGTAGAGGACCCGGCCCGCTACTATGCCGTGAACCTCGTGGGCACCTGGAACGTTCTGGAGGCCATGCGGGCCCACGGGGTGAAGCTTTTTGTGTTCTCCTCCAGTGCCGCTGTGTACGGCGATCCTCAAAGGATCCCAATCCCCGAGGACCACCCCACCCAGCCCAAGAACCCCTACGGCCGCACAAAACGCGTGGTGGAGGAGATCCTCGCCGATTACGCCCGGGCTTACGACTTTCGCTATGTTTCCCTGCGCTACTTCAACGCCGCTGGCTCTGATCCCGCGGGAACAATCGGGGAATGGCATGAGCCTGAGCGGCACCTCATCCCCATTGTGCTCGAGGTGGCTTTGGGCAAACGGCCGTACCTGGAGATCTTCGGCACGGACTACGCAACCCCTGACGGCACAGGCGTGCGCGACTACATCCATGTGACGGACCTGGCTTGGGCCCATGTGTTGGCGTTAAAACACCTGGAGGGGGGCGGGGAGAGTCAGGCCTACAACCTTGGGATCGGCCGGGGCTATTCGGTGCGGGAGGTGGTGGAGATCTGTCGCCGGGTGACGGGACGGGAGATCCCGGTGCGGGAGGCTCCACGTCGCCCGGGGGATCCGGCGATCCTTGTGGCTGACGCCTCTCGAGCCAGGCGCGAGTTGGGTTGGCAGCCGAAATTCACGGGCCTAGAGGCCATTGTGGAGACAGCCTGGCGCTGGATGCTCGATAGGCTCACATAAAACTCCGGATGCAAAGCGTCCTGAAACCGAGCCCTCTGTCGCGGTGTAGATAAAGAAGCTTTTAATTTAAAGGAGGCAACGATGTGGCGTAAAGCACACAATGTTCTGTGGCTTGTGGTCTTGGCGGCCCTGGCCTGGCCAGCCGGGGCGCAAACTGCGGGGACACCGGTCTCCATCACCATCACTAACAACGCTTGTCCCGCGGGCTTCCAGCTCACCCAGCTGATCTGGCTCCGTGAAGATCGCGTGGTGGGCCTGCAAATACTCCAGGTTCTCATCCGCCTGGGGCAAAGCCACACCGAGCGTCCGGAACTGACCGTGATGCCCACGCACGTGATCGTCCGCGGCCTCTCGGCCGGGAAACTCATCGAGGAACGCGTGCCCATGGGGCAGACAGTGAAGTACGACTGTGGCACGATCACCACCACTCCAGCCGCGCCGAGCGGACCAGAGGTTCCGCTTCCGGCGGGCATGCCGCGGGCGAACCTCGCGCCCGGCATGAACCCAGCCCAGCTCCTCAGCGCTCTGCAGGCCGCGGGCGCTGAAATCCAGGTGCAAGGCTCCCAGGAAAAGCCCAAGCTGAGCGACGCCGATGATCCGATCCTCGTGGGCGCTCTTCCCGGGGGTTTCGCGGCCCTTGCGCTTTGGGTGAGCACCACCGGCTCGCTACGCGTGGCGGTGACCCACGATCGGCCCAGCGCGTTCGTGTGGCTGTGGATCGTTCCTGTGCCCAACTTCTGGAACACGGCCATGGCCTGGTCGCCCTGGCCGGGCGGCGGGATCTCCGTGTCCTTGGATCGCCCTCAGACCTATCAGCCCCTCACCCAGTGGGGCAACGCGCCCGTGCCTGGCACCCTGTTCTTTGTGCTCCTCATCAAATGGGAAATGGCGATGGCACCGTTGCCCTTCGTGCTGTCCCTGTCCAACTGAGCTGAGCTTTGCTCCATGGAAGGGGCACCTCCGGGTGCCCCTTTTTCTTTGGTCTTAGGGCAAGGGGTATCATCCTGGTTGATGGTGGGGATGCGTCCAGGAGCGCGGCTTTCCGGTCCGTTTTGGCCTGAGCCGGTGAGGGTCCTTCATGTGGAGGAACACGAGGCGCTGCTGCGCCTGGTGGTGGTGGGCGAAAAGTCCGGGCGCTATTTCGGGGAGCAGTGGCTGCAGCGCGAAGAACTGCTGAGGATTTCGCTCCTGTCCCCGCCTGGCCACGATTTCTCCGGGCCAGCCGAAGCTGTGTTCTTGGGGCTGGAGGCCCATCGCCTCCGCCTGAGCCACCAGTTCGATCCTCTGCACGCTCTGCACGTCTCCATGATCGACCCCCTTCCGCATCAAATCGATGCCGTGTACTTCCACATGCTGCCCAAAACGCGCCTGCGTTTTCTTTTGGCCGACGACCCGGGCGCGGGCAAAACGATCATGGCCGGCCTCCTCCTTAAGGAGCTCAAGTACCGGGGGCTCGTGGAACGGGTGCTCATCGTCGTCCCTGGCCACCTGCGCGACCAATGGATCCGGGAGCTCAAGGAAAAATTTGGGGAGACCTTCCAGGTCGTGGACCGGGCGGTTTTAGACGGCGCCTATGGCCGCAACCCCTGGCGCGAATATCCGCACATCCTCACCTCCCTGGATTTCGCCAAGCAAGATGATGTTCTCCAGAGCTTGGCGGATGTGGAGTGGGACCTGGTGATCGTGGACGAGGCTCATAAGCTCGCGGCCTACCGCTACGGCGAGCGCACAAAGAAAACCCAGCGGTATCAAATGGGCGAGGTTTTGGCCAAACAATCCCATATGCTTCTTTTCCTCACGGCCACGCCCCACCGCGGTGATCCCGAGAACTTCCGGCTCCTTTTGGCTCTGTTGGATCCCGATCTTTTCGCCAAATTGGAGTTTCTGGAGGAGGCGGTGCAGCGGGGGGAGAACCCTCTCCTTTTGCGCCGGCTCAAGGAGGACCTGAAAACCGCCGACGGCATTCCCCTTTTCCCGCCGCGCCACGTACACACCGTGGTTTTCCGCCTTTCCCCGGAAGAGATGCAATTCTACGAGGCCCTCACACGCTATGTGCGCCAGGAGTTCAACCGGGCCTTGGAGGACGAGCGCCGAAACGTCCAGTTCGCCCTGATAATTCTCCAACGGCGGTTGGCGTCCTCCTTGTACGCGGCGCGGCGCTCCCTGGAGCGACGAAAGGAGCGCCTGGCGGACGTGCTCAAGCGGGGCCAGGTCCGGGCTGAGCGGGAGGAGGCCCTGGAAGAGGAGGAGCTCGAGGATCTGGCCGAAGCCGAACGCTGGCGCAAAGAGGACGAGCT
Source organism: uncultured Thermotogaceae bacterium (assembly GCA_964429165.1). Lineage (GTDB taxonomy): Bacteria > Bipolaricaulota > Bipolaricaulia > Bipolaricaulales > Bipolaricaulaceae > DTER01. The sequence goes on along the minus strand of CAYSAN010000005.1, from coordinate 2,890 downwards.
CCTTTCCAAACTCACCACCGCCAGGACCTTGGATGACCTCTGGAGAGAGATAGGTCATCTGGACGAGCTCATTGCCCTCGGCCGCTCTTTGGAACAGAAAGGGGTGGAAACCAAACTCCAGGAGCTCCAAGAACTTTTGGCCACCCTGCGCACGCAGTACCCTCACGAAAAGCTCGTGGTGTTCACGGAGTCGCGGGATACCTTGGAATATTTGGCCAAGCACATCCGGAGCTGGGGCTACGAGATCGTCACCATCCACGGTGGGATGCGCCTAGAGGAGCGCATCCGTGCGGAGGCGGAGTTTCGGGACCGGGCGCAGGTGCTCATCTCCACGGAGGCCGGCGGCGAGGGCATCAACCTCCAGTTCGCCTCCCTCATGGTCAACTACGACATCCCTTGGAACCCCAACCGGCTGGAGCAGCGCATGGGCCGCATCCACCGCTACGGGCAGCAAAAGGAGGTGCACATCTACAACCTGGTGGCAGGGAACACCGTGGAGGGCGAGGTCCTTCGCCGGCTCTTCCAAAAGCTCGAGCAAATCCGCCAGGCCATGGGCTCAGATCGGGTGTTCGATGTGATCCAGGAGGTTCTGCGTGGTCGCTCCCTTTCAGAACTAATCCTGGAGGCGCTCAGCGGGCGGAAGACGCTTGAGGACATCGTGGCGGAGATCGAGGCTGTGCCCAATGCGGAGGCGGTGGAGCGCATTCGCCAGGCCGCGGCCGAGGCCCTGGCCACCCGGCACATCGATTTCTCCCGGATCTTGGGCGAGGAGCGCCGGGCCAAGGAGACCCGGCTCGTGCCCGAGTACGTGGAGGCCTTCTTCGAAAAGGCCGCAGCTTATCTGGGCCTGCAGGCGCGCAAAGTGGAAGATGGGCTTTGGCGGGTCGGGCCCGTCCCTTCCTTCCTCCGTCAGCGCTCCGCGGATTTTCGCGCCCGGTTCGGCGAAGTGCGCGAGCTCTACCGTCGTCTCACCTTCTATAAGGAGGAAGCCCTGGGCAAGGGCGCGGAGTTCATCGCGCCAGGCCACCCTCTCTTTGAGGCCGTCCTGGAGGAGATCCTCGCCCGCACCCAAGAGGATCGCGAAAAGGGCGCGATTTTTGTGGATCCCAGGGGCCGCCTCTCCGGCACGATCTTTTTCGTCGAGGCCACAATCACAGATGGCAACGGCGAGGTCGCGGGAAAACGCCTCCTTGCCGTGCGTGTCTCCCCAGAAGGCCGCATGGAACCAGTACCCCAAGCCATCCTCTACGACCTTCTGCCCGGCGAGGGCGCAGTTCCCTGGGACCCACCGTCTTCGGAGTCCGTGCGGGCCTTTGTGGCCAGAAATCTTCTCCCCACTTTCCTGGACGAGGTGCGAAAGGAGCGCCAGCGTCAGGCGGAAATCCGCCGCCGCTATGGCCTCAGATCCTTAGAAAGCCTCATCTCTGAGGCCGAAGGCACTGTTTTAGACTTGGAAATTCGCCGGGCCAAGGGCGAGGAGATTCCCCAGGTCACGCTCGATCAAGCCCGGCGGCGCCGCAAGGACCTGGAAGAGCGCAAAAAGAAACTCACGGAGCGCATCCAGCGGGAGACCACCCTTGTTCCCGGCGAAATTCGCGTCCTGGCCGTGGTCGCGGTGCTTCCCGCCCCCACGGAGGATGAGCTGGCGCCCGACCCGGAGGTGGAACGCATTGGCATGGAAACTGTTCTCGCCCACGAGCGCCGCCACGGGCGCGAGCCCTTGGACGTTTCCCAAGAAAACCTGGGCTACGATGTGCGCTCGGAAGGGCCGGGCGAGGTGCGCTACATCGAGGTGAAGGCCCGGGCTCAACCAGGTCCGGTGACCCTCACCCAGAACGAGTGGCTCATGGCCCACCGGCTGGGCCAGGAATATTGGCTGTACGTGGTCACGGTGGAGCCCGCGGGACCTAAACTTTGGCTGCTTCGCAACCCCGCCCGCTTGCCCGTGGAGAAAAAGACAAAAGTCCAGTACTTTCTGGATTGGCAAAAATACGCGGAGGCCGGGGAATCGTGAACGAACGCGAGGAACTTTTGCGCCGAGAGCTCGCGCGACTCCTGGAGTTCCTGAAACACGAGGATCCTCCCCCGGAGAAGGTCATCCTGTTTGGGTCCGTGGCCCAGGACGAGCCGGCCGCAGAGTGGACCGATCTTGATCTCGTGATCATCCAGCGCACAGATCTCCCGTTTTTTCAGAGGCTGCGGCGCTTTCACGAGCGCTTTGCCCCCCAGGTGGCCATGGATGTGCTCATCTACACGCCCGAGGAGTTCGCCGAGCTTGTGCGTACGCGCCGGTTTTTTCGGGAAGAGGTGGTGGAGAATGGGCGGGTGATCTATGAACGAGGCCGAGACCTGGTTTGAGTTCGCCCGCTCCGACCTGCGCGTAGCGGAACTGGCCAAGGAAGATGGGCTTCCCAACCAGGCCTGCTTCCACGCCCACCAGGCCGTGGAGAAGATCCTCAAAGGTTTTTTGCTCCTGCGGGGAAGAAGGGTGCCCCGCACCCATAGCCTTCTGGAGCTGGGGAGATTGGCCCAGGCCCTGGGGTTTCCGGCCGAGCTCGTCCAGCAAATCCGGGTTTTGGACGCGTACTATCTTCCCACTCGCTACCCGGATGCCTTGCCCCGGCTTTCGGACCTTCCGCAGCGACAGGAGGCCGAAGAGGCGTTGGAGTTGGCCACGCGGGTTTGGCAATGGGTGCGGTCGCTTAGCTCTCGCGCGGATGAGGTCGAACAGGATCCGTAAAATGAACGAACGAGGGGGTATGGAGCGGCGATTGCTCGAGGTTGCCTTTCCGATCAGGGAAGTTTCCGAAGAGTCGGTGCGGGAAAAGAACATCCGCCACGGGCACATCTCCACCCTGCACATCTGGTGGGCGCGGCGGCCGCTGGCGGC
>CAYSAN010000004.1:0-107055 GCA_964429165.1 uncultured Thermotogaceae bacterium | reverse complement strand
TCGCCCTCGGGATCGGTGAGGCCGAGGGGCCCGAGCCGGACCAGCGTTGTAGCGGTACCGCCCGAAAGCAGCGTGGCCGCGATCCCCGGCGGGCGTACTTTCAAACAGCCGATGGCGGCTTGTTTGAAGTTGGCCAGGGCGTTCTTCTTCCGTCTCCCCTTGGTTCCGTCTCCCCTTGGGTGGCGCAGCTGGGGATGGCCGGCCACCCAGCGATGATGTGACCGTCTTCGCCTGGTTCCAGAGCCACAAAGAAATGTGTCCAAGGGCAGCTCTAAAAAATTGATCCTGAAGGCAAAGGGGACAGTGAAAGCGGGGATGAGGGGATGAACCCCCCTGGACTCAGCGCACGAAAAAGGTGCGAAACTCGCCGGTGGGTTCCTGCCAGTGGATCTCCACCCCGGTCACGTGGGCCATGGGTGGGCCGTGGTGGCAGAAATTGATGAGTTCCTGCAGCTTCTCCTCCGGCCCCTCCGCCACCACCTCCACCCGACCGTCGGGCAAGTTGCGCACAAAGCCCACCAGTCCCAAACGCTGAGCGAGATCCCTGGTATGGGCGCGAAAGAACACGCCCTGAACCCGGCCGGACACGAAAAGGTGCACGCGCTTCACAGGAGCTCCCCCGCCTTCCGCAGGAAGGCCACGACAAACTTTATGGTAGCCTCCAGGTCAGAGATAAGAAGCGTGGAGACCGGGGAGTGGATGTAGCGGCAGGGCACAGAAACAACGCCGGCCAAGGTCCCGCCGCGTTCAAGATGGATGGGGCCGGCGTCGGTGGACCCATAGGCAGGAAGCTTGTACTGGTATGGGATGTTTTCCTGTTCAGCCACGTGTTCTAGGAACCGCACCAACCTGGGATTCACCGTGATGGAGCGATCCGCAAGAGTGATGGCCGGGCCTTGGCCCAGGCGCACGGGCTGCTTGGCCTCGGGAACGCCGGGCATGTCCGCGCCGATCGTGCCCTCTAGGGCCAGGGCCAGTTTGGGCCCGATTCGATAGGCCGCAGCTCGCGCTCCCCGTAACCCACCTTCCTCGCACACCGCGAAATTCACCACAAGCTTGTAAGGGAGCTTTTCCTCAGCGGTGAGACGTAGGGCCTCGATGGCCACCAGGCACCCAGCCCGGTTGTCAAAGGCCTTGCCCGTCACGTAGCCCTCACGGATGTGGGCAAACGGGTAATGGATGGTCGCGGGGTCTCCCACCCGGAAGCCCAGGGCCAGGGCCTCCTCCCGGCTGCGCGCACCCACGTCCACAAACAGCTCCTCCAAGGGCACGAACTTTTGCCGCTCGGCCTCGGAGAGGATGTGGGGCGGGGTGACCCCGATCACGCCCAGCCTCTTCTCCCCATCCCTGGTGCGGATGACCACCCGCTGCCCCAGGAGAATGCGCTCGTCCCAGCTCCCCAGGGCGGTGAGGCGCAAAAACCCGTCCTTTTCAATCCAGCGCACCATGAACCCCACTTCGTCCATGTGGGCATCGAGCATGACCGGCTCGCCTTGACCGCGCCAGCAAGTGAGGTTCCCCAGGGGGTCCACCTCCCAGCCGTCCACGTAGGGCGCGACCATCCCCCGGATCACGTCCCGCACCTCGTCCTCAAAGCCGGCCACACCGAACGCATCCGAAAGCTTCCCCAGCTTCTCAACCAAGTTCATAGTCCTCCTTTTCCTGCTCAGCCTCGCTCCACCATTGAAAAGGCCCGGGAAGGGTGTGCAAAATCTTAGCCGCTTCCGCTGCTTTTTCTTGGGGACTCCCTCCAGGCGAATTCATCGATGACCACTGCCAGAATGCCCTCGGCCTCCAGCCTGCCCCGGGCGGGGTGGGCTTTGGCTGGGGTATCAAAACCCAGGCACCTTCCATGGTTAAGGGTGAAGGGCCTTGTACAGGAGCTCCGCGGTTTTGCGGGGAAGACCGGGCACGGATAAAAGCTCCTCCAAAGTGGCTTGCCGCAGGCCCTCGATGGAACCGAAGCGCAAAAGCAGGAGCTGCTTGCGTTTGTCCCCGATCCCAGGCACCTCGTCCAGGAGGCTTGCAAGCGTTCGCTGCCCCCGCAGCTTGCGATGGTACTCCACGGCAAAGCGGTGGGCCTCGTTTCTGATATGCTGGAGCAGGTGGAGGGCCGGGGAATTCTCCGGAAGTTTTAGGGGCTCTGGGTCATGGGGCACGAAGACGAGCTCCTCCTTTTTGGCCAAAGAGGCCACCTCAATTTCCCCAAGACCAAACTCTTCCAAGACCCTGCGGGCCACATTGAGTTGCCCTTTCCCCCCATCCACCAACACGAGGTCGGGGAGGTCCGAGAACTTGCGGGAGGCGAGGGCGGGATCAGAAAGCTCGGCCAGGGCGTGGTTGAAGCGGCGACGCAGGACTTCCTCCATCATGGCGTAGTCGTCAGGTTTGCCAAGGAGGCGCACGCGAAAGCGGCGGTATTGGTCCGGGCGGGGTTTTCCGCCCACGAACACCACCATGGAGCCGGTGGCCTCCTGCCCTTGCAGGTTGGAGATGTCGAAGGCCTCGATGCGCCACGGCCGCACGGAAAGATTCAAAGCCTCGCTTAAAGCCTCCAGGGCCTCCTCTTCCGGCGCAACCTCCTCCATCTCGGTGCGCTTCAACGCCAGTGCCGCATTACGCTGGGCCAGCTCCACCAGGGATTTGCGCTCCCCGCCCTTGGGCACAAGGATCTCCACCTTTCCCCCGCGCTTTCGCCGCAAATACACCACCAGGGCTTGGCTCTCTGCCACTGGGAAAGGAAGGAGGACCTCCTCGGGGATGGCCGTGGTCCTTGTGTAATACTGATCGAGGAACTCGCTCAAGGCCTCCTCAGGCCTGGAGTGATCGGGGAGGGAGAGGGCGAACCCCTCGCGGCCCAAAACCCGTCCCGCACGCACAAGGAGCACCACCCCATAGCCTCGGTTCTCCTCCACCGCAATGCCAATGGCGTCCAAGTCCACGGGTTCAGGCAGGGCCACGGCCTGCCGCTCGCGAATGCGTTCCAAGGCTTCGATTTGGTCCCGCAAGCGGGCTGCGTGCTCAAAGCGCTCCTCTTCCGCGGCCTTTTTCATCTCCTCCTTTAGGCGAACGATCACCTCGTCCACGCGCCCCTGGAAAAAGAGGGCCGCACCCTCCACATAGCGGCGGTACTCCTCTGGGCTTACCAGGCCAGCACACGGGCCAGCACAGCGATTGATGTGATAGTAAAGGCACGGTCTGGGGAAGAGCTTCGTGCCCACGGGAAGGTTGCAGGGGCGAATGGGGAAAAGCCTGTGGACAAGCTTGAGCGCTCGCCGCATGAACCTGGGGGAGGTGTAGGGCCCAAAATACCTGGCGCCGTCGGCTTCAAGCCGACGCACCACAGTGATGCGGGGGAAACGCTCGCGCGTGATCTTGATGTACGGGTAGCGTTTGTCATCGCGCAGACGGGTGTTGAACGGCGGTCGATATTTCTTGATGAGGGCGTCCTCCAGGATCAGGGCCTCGACCTCCGAGCCGGTGAGCACGACCTCCACATCCTGCGCCAGGCCCCGCAGCTTCCGGATCTTTGGGGACAGCAAATGGTCCGCTTGGAAGTATTGGCGCACGCGCTCCCGCAAGGAGGAGGCTTTGCCCACATAGAGGACCTCGCCCCGCGGGCCGCGAAAGATGTACACCCCCGGGGCCCTGGGCAGGGTCTGCACTTTTTGCCGAAGCTCCTCGGTCATCCCCTCAATTATCGGACCAGGGCGAGGAGGAAAAAGCCCGTGGCCACCAGGACCACGGCCGCACCAGGGGCCATCCCCGCGTAGTAGGAAAGATAAAGGCCGAGGAAGCCGGAGAGCACGGCGGAGGCCAGGGCCCAGGCCAGCACAGCGGGCAAGCGCCGGCCCAAAAGGAGCCCACTGGCCGGCGGAACCACCAACATGGCCAGGGCCAACGCCACCCCCACCACCCGCAGGGCCGTGACCACCGTCACCGCAGCCAATACCAGCAACAAATAGCGAATGAAATCCACAGGGAGCCGCAGGGTGCGGGCGAACACGGGATCAAACGTGGCCAGAGCCAGCTCCTTGTAGAAGGCCCCCACCACGGCCATCACCCCAAAGCTGAGCCCTGCCACAAGGTAAAGATCAAACCTGGAGACCGCCAGGACATGGCCGAAAAGGAGGTGCACCAAATCCACGGCGTATCCGCGCACCGTGGAGATGAGGCCGATGCCCAGGGCGAACATGCCCACGAACACGATGCCGATGGCCGTGTCCTCCTTCAGGCGGCCGCGCTGGCTCACCACGCCCATGCCCACGCTGGCCAGGATCGCGGTGCCCAGGGCCCACCAGAACAGGGCGGTGCGCGATCCCCGGTGCAGCACATAGCCCAAGGCCACGCCAGGCAGGACGGCGTGGGCCAAGGCGTCCCCGAAGAAGGTCATGCCCCGCAGGACCAAGAACGTGCCCACCGTGGCGCAAGCGGCGGCCGCGCTCATGGCGGCCAGGAGGGCACGCACAAAAAATGCATGCTGAAGGGGGGCGGTGAGGAATTCCACGAGGCTCATGGCAGGTCTTTGGGGCAACAGGCCTCACCCAGGGCCAGGGTGCCCTCCGCGGCCAGGAGGAGATGGAGGGCCGCCCCATAGGCCTCCCGTAGGGCTTGGGGGGTGAAGACCTCGGTGGGCGAGCCCAGGGCCACGGGGCGGACCCGCAAAAGGAGGGCTTTGGAAAAATAGCGGGCCGCCAGATCCAGCTCGTGCAGGGACACCACCAGGGTGAGCTCCTCCTCCCCAAGCTTCCCAAGGAGGGAAAGGAGTCCCTCCTGGGCGGGAGCGTCCAGGGCCGTGAGGGGCTCGTCCAACAGCAGGACAGCGGCCTCCTGGGCCAGGGCGCGGGCGAGGAACATGCGCTGCTGTTCGCCGCCGGAAAGCTCGCGAATGGGGCGGTGGGCCATGGCGGCGAGGCCCACGTGTTCCAAGGCCTGCCAAGCCTTGGCTCGGTCCTGGGCGGACAGGCGGCGGAAAGGCCCGGCAGCCCCGGTTCGCCCCATGAGGACCACGTCCAGAACCGTAGCGGGGAAATTCCACTCCACGGCCGGCCGCTGCGGCAGATAGGCCAAGCACAAATGCTTTCCCGGCGGCTGACCAAACACGCGCACCGTTCCCGTGGTGGGGCGCAAAAGACCGGCCAGCACGGAAAGGAGGGTGGTCTTTCCCGCGCCATTGGGCCCCACCACGGCCAGGCGCTCACCCCGCCCCAGGAGAAACGAGACATCCTGCAGCGCTGGCCGGCCGTGGCGCCAAACGCTGAGGTCCTGCACCTCTAAAGCCGGGACCCCCACCGCATGGGGCACGCCAGGGCAGCCCTCCCTCATGGCCTCAAGGCCTCCACAATGCGGCGCACGGCCTCCCGCATCAGCTCCAAGTACCCGCCCGGGCCAGCCAAGGTCTCCGCGGGGAGCAGCACGACCTGAGCCCCGCTGTCCTGGGCCACGCGCTGGGCCAGCGCGGATTCCTCGGTGACAAACAGCGCAGGGATGCGGAGGGCGCGGATTTTTTCCTCCAGCGCCGCGAGCTCGCGCGGCGAGGGCTCAGCCAGGGTCGTGGGCGAGGGGATCAGGGCCCCCACCACCTGAAACCCGTAGCGTTGCGCAAAATAGGCGAGCGCGTGGTGATCGGTCACAAGCAGCCGGCGTTCAGGCGGAATGCCCTCCACCTCCTGACGGATCCAGGCGTCCAGCGCGGCCAGGGCCTGCAAATATTGGGCGGCTCGCGCAGAAAAATCCTGAGCCCACCAGGGAAAGCGGGCGCTGAGGACGTCGCGGATCCTTTCCACCCAGAGGGCCACAAGGGTTGGGTCCCACCACACGTGGGGGTCGAATTCATGTTCCTCCGCGCGGTCGTGCCGCGCGGGAAGAAGGGGCAGCCCCGCAGAAAGATCCACGACCTTCCCCTGCACCTCGGGAAGTGCAAGAAGGGGCGCAAGCCCAGCTTCCAGTCCTGCCCCGTTTAGGAAAACGAGGGTGGCCCGGAGAAGCCTGTGCACGTCCTGTGGGGTGAGCTCGAAGGCATGGGGGTCTACACCGCGGGGGATGAGCGCCTCCACCGCCACGGCTGGCCCAGCCACCTGGGCCACCACGTCCGCCACCATGGGCGTGGTCCCCAACACGAGCTGGGCCAGCCCCACCGCACTGCCCAGGACGCCTAAAAGCCCGTAAAACAAAGCCTTCATGGTTAGGGCCCAGTGTACGGGCTTGCCCTGGGCCCGCAACGCTTCCGGTGGTCTGGGTTTACCCCTGCCCCTTGGCCTTCACCACCGAGATGACCCTTTGGGAGAGGGCGTCTATGGCGGCCGCCAGGGCCTGATACCAGGCGGTGCCACTGAACTCCGGCGCACCAAACCGCAGCTCCAACGCCCAGCCCGCGAAGGTCCCCACGATCTCAAACGGGCGCGTGGCGATAAGGGCATTCGTTGCATCATATAACTTCGCCACATACGGTCCGGGAGCAGCGAGGTTGGGCCCGAAATAACCATCCCAGGTCCAGGTCACACAAGGGTTGGTGGGAGTGGAGGAGGCTGGGGCGGACGTCCAGCTTGGGGTAGGGGAGGCCACAGGATGAACCTCCACATGGAAGTCATTGGGCGGGGCGGGATCCAGGTAGCCCAGGAGGACGGGCTCCCCTTGGTGGTACAGGGCCTTATTGGTGCGGAACCCGCCGGCGCACACGTCCCATGGAAGGGCGAAGAAGAACCGAAAGGAAGCGGTGACCTGGCCTTGCCCTGTGCCTTTTTCCCGGAAGGTGGCCACGGCCTCTCCCCGGGCCACGTTCCGCACCACCAGGGAAATCTCGGCCTGAGCGCTGACCCCTTGGATGATCAGGAAACCCAAGGCGATGGAGATCTGGGCGGTGGTGAAGTTCTCCAGGGTGCCCAAAAGGAGGTAATCCGCGCCCAGGCTGGCGGCAACCAGCTGCCAGGTGTTTGGGGAGGGCGGCAGATTCTGGCCCAGCCGGGCGCTCTCCAAAGCCCGAGCTGGCAGCACCGGGATCCCGGCCTCCCGGAGCTTGGCCTCCAGCATTTCCGCCAGGCCAAAATCGGCGCCGATGAGGCCGCTTCCGCGATCGAAAAACGGCGCCACGGCTACAATTTTTTCTCCCAGACCCCAAACGAAGAAGCTCGCACACACCAAGATAAGCCAAAGGCTTCGCATGTTCCCCTCCACTGGGACTTACACCGCCCGCAGGCTTGGGGTTCACCCCAGGATGACGATGGTGACCCCGTCCCCTCCCTCCTCCGGCGGCGCCAGGCGGAACTCCTTGACAAAGGGCAGGGCTCTCAGGTGCTCGTGGATGCTGCGGCGCAGCGCCCCGGTGCCCCGGCCGTGGATGATGCGCCCCTGGGACAGGCCCGCGCGCGTGAGCCGATCCAACCAAAGGTCCACCTGGCGCAGGGCCTCCTCCACCGTGAGGCCGCGCACGGAAAGCTCCAGGCTCACAGTTTGAGGAATGGGCACCCTGGGCCGCGGGGCAGGGCTGGCCGCGGGCGCCTCCGCGGGGAGGAGGGAAGAAAGAGGGAGCGAGACACGCTTGCCCCGCACTTCCACCACGGCCTCCTCGCCGGAAAGGGCGCGGATGATGCCCACGGGGCCGTTAGGTCCCACCCGCACGGCAGCGCCGACCCCCAGAGGTCGGGTGGGCCTGGGGACGGACACGGGGACCTCCTGGGGCAGGCTGTGGGCCAGCTCCTCCACCTGGCGCAGGAGTTCCCGGCGCGCCTCGGCGGTTTGGGCTTGACGAGCCTGGGAGATGAGCTCCCCCAATTCCTTCCGGGCCTTGGCGATCTCCTCCTCCAGTTTTTTGAGCTCTCGATCCAGAAACTCCGCCTTCTTTTCGCGCAAAGCCTGGACGCGCTTTGTGTATTCAGCCCGGAGCTTGCCCAGGGCTGCCCGCTCCACCTCCAACTTCTCCCGCAACCGCCGGGCCGCTGCCCGCTCCCGCGCCAGCTCGGCGATGATCTCCTCAGCCTGGATCTCCCCCGCGGACAGCTTGGCTTTGGCTTTCTCCACGAGCTCTTTGGGAAGACCAAGCCGCTCCGCCACGATGAGGGCGCAGGAGCGCCCAGGCACCCCAGGCAAGACCCGAAAAGTGGGGGCCAAGGTGTCCAGATCGAACTCCATGGAGCAGGAGAGGACGCGCGGGTGGGCGATGGCGAAGAGCTTGACCGGGGTGAGGTGGGTGGCCACCGCCGCCAGACAGCCGATGTCCAGGAGGTGCTCCAGGATGGCCAAAGCCAGGGCCGCGCCCTCTTGTGGATCAGTTCCCGCACCCAGCTCGTCCAACACCACCAGGGTCTGCGCGTCCGCCTCCCCAAGGATGTCGATGATGTTGCGCATGTGCGAGGAGAACGTGGACAGGCTTTGTTCGAGGGACTGTTCTTCGCCGATATCGGCGCGGATTCTGGCGAGGAAGGGGAGGAGGGTACGGGGGCCGGCGGGGATGGGCACACCGGCCTGGGCCAAGGCGCAGAAAAGACCGAGGGTCTTGAGGGTCACGGTCTTCCCCCCCGTGTTGGGGCCGGTGATGACCACCACGGGCTTGTCCTCGCCAAAGGCCAGGGAGATGGGCACGGCCCGGGAGCCCAAAAGGGGGTGGCGCGCGTCCCAAAGCTCCAGACGCGGCGCAGCGGTGAATTGGGGGATGGAAGCGTCCCAGCGCAGGGCGAAGCGAGCCCGGGCAAAAAGCCCGTCCAGGTAGGCCAGGATCCCCAGGTCCTCCTCGATGGCCGGGCTCTCCCCAAGCAGGAGCTCGGTGAGACCGGCCAGGATCCTATGGCGCTCCCGATCGATCTCGTTTTCGATTTCCCGCAGGCGGTTGTTGAGGGGCACGGCCTCGGCCGGCTCGGCGAACAGGGTTTGGCCGCTGCCGGAGGCCTCGTGGATCACCACGCCCAGCCCGCGCGCCCCCGTCTTAAGCGGCACCACGAACCGCCCACCGCGCTGGGTGATCACCACGTCCTGCACGTGCTCCCGGTGGTGATGGATGAAGCGTCGCAAGGTGTCCTGGATCTCCTCGCCCAGCCTGCGGCGCTCCTCCACCAGGGCCCGCAGCTTGGAGGTGGCGTCCGGCCGGATCTCCCCGCGCGCGTCGATCACCTGCCAGATACGGGTGAGAAGTGGTGTTTGGTCCGAAAGCCTTTGCCCCAGGGCGGCGAGGCGCGGGTGGCGGGGGTGCTCCAGGGCCTGGCGCAGGTTCGCCGCGGCCTCCAGCGTCTCCGCAATGGGCAGGAAATCGGACGGGGCCAAGATCCCGTGCTCGTGGGCCTCGGCCAGAAGGGGCCGCAGGTCGTGCAGGGGGCCGGGCGTGAACCCGCCCCGCACCGCTTCCTCCATCTCCCCAAGGTACAGAAACTCCCGCTCCACCCAGGCCTGGTCCGCGCTGGGCCAGAGGGCGCGCACGGCCGCCGCGCCCAACGGGGAGGTGGCCTCCTTGGCCACCAGCTCCAGGACCTTGGCAAACTCCAGGTCCCGCGCGGTGCGGGCGTTCAGGACCTCGCTCATCTCACTCCGGCAGGGTCAGCCCCAGGATGTGGTAGCCGGCGTCCACAAAGAGCACGGTGCCCGTGATGCCGCTGGCCCAGGGCGAAAGCAGGAAAAGCCCGGCGTTCCCCACGTCCTCCTGGGTGATGTTGCGGCCCAAGGGCGCCAGTTTTCCGGCTTTTTCGTAGAGGGCAGTGAACCCCGGGATGGCGCGGGCGGCCACGGTCAGCACCGGTCCTGCGGAGATGGCGTTCACCCGGATCCCCTGGGGGCCAAGTTCGTAGGCCAGGTACCGCACGGTGACCTCCAGCGCGGCCTTGGCCGCGGCCATCACGTTGTAGCGGGGAATGACCTTCTCACTGGCGTAGTAGGTCAGGGTGAGGATGGCGCCGCCCGGGCGGAGGAGGGGCTCCGCCCGCCGGGCCACGGCCACCAGGGAATAGGCGGAGACCTCCAGGGCCACACGCCAGTCCTCCCGGCGCGTGTCCACATACCGCCCCACGAAGGCCTCCCGCGGGGCAAACGCCAGGGAATGCACAAGAAAATCCAAGTGTCCCCAAGCGCTTTGGATCCCCCCAAACAGGGCGTCCAGCTCCTCGTCCCGACTCACGTCGGCCTGGAAGAGGAGGGCTCCGCCCAGGGCCTGGGCCAATTTCTCCGCCTCCGAACGCAGCCGTTCCGCCTGGTAGCTGAGGGCCACCTCCACCCCCGCCGCCCGCAGCTTCTGGGCGATGGCATAGCCCAGGCTGCGCTCGTTCGTCACCCCCATCACCAAGGCTTTCTTTCCCGACAAATCCAGCGCGAGCATACGGGCATTGTACTATGCTCCATGGCGGGGGCGCGTAGAAGGGGAGGGCCTTGCGGGCTACAATGGAACGGCGATGCCGGCGAATTTAACTCCCCAGTTCCTTGCGGCCCGGGAGCGGTTCAACAGGGCCAAGACCCTGGAGGAGAAGCTCGACGCCCTCCAGGAGATGCTGGCCACCATTCCCAAGCACAAGGGCACGGAGAAGATGCAGGCTGACATCAAGCGGCGCATTGCCAAGCTGCGGGAGCAGATGGAGCAGGCCCGCCGCTCTGGCAAAGGCGGGGGGCCCACCTACCACGTGGAGCGGGAGGGCGCGGCCCAAATTGCCCTGGTGGGCCCGCCCAACTCCGGAAAGTCCTCGCTCCTTGCGGCCCTCACCCACGCCACCCCCGTGATCGCACCCTATCCCTTTTCCACCCTCAAGCCCGTTCCCGGGATGATGGCCTACGAGGACGTGCAGATTCAGCTGGTGGACCTTCCGCCCATCACCCCGCAGTACACGGAGGGCTGGGTCTACGGGCTCATCCGCATGGCGGACGCCGTGGCCTTGTGCCTGGACTTAGCCAGCCCATCCTGGGCCGTGGAGGCCGCGCAGGTGTTGGAGCTTTTGCGGGCGCGGCACGTGGTGCTCACCGCCGGTCCCACGCGCCAAGTGGATTGGCGGCTGGTGGAGAAGCGCACGGTGGCCGTGGGACTCAAAGCGGACCTGGCGCCTGAGGGTGGGGAGGAGTTCCTGGCCTGGGCTGAGGAGCGCTTTCCCGCGGTGTGCGTGTCCACCGTGAGCGGCCAGGGCCTGGAGGAGCTGCGAGCGCTTTTGTTTCGGGCCTCCGGCATCGTTCGCATCTATACCAAAAAGCCCGGACAACCTCCGGACTTTTCCAAACCCTACACGATCAGGGGGGGAGCGACCGTGTTGGACGTGGTGAAGGAGATTCACAAGGACTTCGTGAAGCGTCTGAAGTACGTGCGTCTTTGGGGCTCCGGGCGGTTCCAAGGCCAGCAGGTGCCCCTGGACCACGTGGTGCAGGACCGCGATGTAGTGGAGATCCACCTATCATGATCGACCCCATCCGGCTGGCGCAGGAGTTGGTGCGGATTCCCAGCCCGGCCGGGGAGGAACAGGACCTCGCGGGTTTCCTTCTCTCCGTGTTGGGCCGGTTCTGTGAGGCCGAGCGGGGGCCGTTGGGCAGCGTGATCGGGCGGGTCCAGAGGGGCGAAGGGCCGGTGGTCCTGGTCACCGGCCACATGGACACCGTGCCCGCGGGCGAGGGCTGGTCCGTGCCCCCGTTTTCCGGGGAGATCCGCGAAGGTTTCCTCTATGGCCGGGGCGCGGTGGATATGAAGGGCGCCATCGCCGCCCAGATCGCCGGTGCCGCCCAGGCCGCTTCAGATATCCAGGGCACCCTGTACCTGGTGTACGTGCCTCATGAGGAGACCGCGGAAGGGGTGGCCCTGGGCCAGGCCTGGGACAGGGTGGAGCCCCCCCACGTGGTGATCCTGGGCGAGCCCACGGATCTGCGGCTGGGCATTGGGCACCGCGGGCGGGCCGTGCTCCGCCTGGTGACCAAAGGGAAGGCGGCCCATGCCTCCATGCCCGAGCTGGGTGAGAACGCGATCGAGCGCATGCTGGAGGCCCTGGGCCATGCCCTGCGCACGCCCCTGCCCGAGGACCCCCTTTTGGGGCTGGGCACGGTGGCCCCCGTGGTTCTGAGCGCTGACGGCCACGGCCCCGTGGTGCCCGATCGCTGTGTGGCCCTCCTGGATCGCAGGATAGTGCGGGGTGAGACGGAAAAATCCGTCCTGGCCGATTATCAGGGGATCGGGGCTGAGGTCGCCGTGGAGGAGATGGAGCTGCGGTTCTACACGGGCGAGACGGCGCGGACCAAGCTTTTCTTCCCCGCCTGGTGTGTGGACCCTGAGCATCCGTGGGTGGCCCGGGCTTGGGAGGCCCTGGGCCATCCGCCCCTCCGGGTCTGGCGGTTCTCCACGGACGGGGTGGAGAGCTGTGGCCGGCGGGGCATCCCCACGGTGGGCTTCGGCCCAGGCGAGGAGCAGCTGGCCCATCGGCCGGATGAGCGGGTGGCCGTGGAGGACGTGCGCCGGGCTGCTTCCGCTTATGCCCGCCTCCTTCGTCACCTGCTGAGCGTGGAGGCCAAGGATGTGGTTAATTCCCGCAAAAAGAGGGGCCACCCCCGCTCTTCTTCGAAATAGGCCAGGAGAAAAAGGAAAGGCCCCGGAACCCCCGGGGCCTTTTTGTCGTCAGGTGTGGGGGATCAGTACTCCGGTGGCGGAGACGGCGGCGTCTCCTTCTTCTCCTCGCGGATCTCCGCCACGAGGGCCTCGGTCACCAGGAGCATGCCCGCGATGGAGGCAGCGTTCTGCAGGGCGGAGCGGGTGACCTTGGTGGGGTCAATGACCCCGGCCTCGTACATGTCCACGAACTTTTCCTGTACCACGTCGAAGCCCACGCTGTCCTTTTCGGTCTTGAGGCGTTCCACGATCACCGCGCCCTCAAAGCCCGCGTTCTCCGCAAGCTGCCGCACCGGTGCCTCCAGGGCTTTCTTGAGGATCTGCACGCCCACCTTCTCGTCGTTCTCAAGTTCCTTCTCCAGCTTCTCAAGGACGCGGGTTGCGCGCAGGAGGGCCACGCCACCCCCGGGAAGGATCCCCTCCTCCACCGCGGCGCGGGTGGCCTCCAGGGCGTCCTCGAAGCGGTGCTTCTTTTCCTCGAGCTCCGTCTCGGTGGCGGCCCCGACCTTGATCACCGCCACGCCCCCCGCGAGCTTGGCCTTCCGCTCCTCCAGCTTCTCCCGATCGTATTCGCTGTCGGTGGTCTTGATCTGCTCCTCGATCTGCTCGATGCGAGCCTTGATGGCGTCCGGGTTGCCCCGCCCGCCGATGATGGTGGTGGACTCGTGGGTCACCCGCACCCGCTCGGCCTGGCCCAGCATGTCCAGGGTGGCGCTGCGCACCTCCATCCCCGCGTCCTCGGCGATGACCACCCCGCCGGTGAGGATGGCGATGTCCTCCAGCATGGCCTTGCGGCGATCACCAAACCCCGGGGCTTTGACCGCACAGGAGATGAGCGTCCCCTTGAGCTTGTTGAGCACCAGGGTGGAGAGGGCCTCCCCGGTCACGTCCTTGGCGATCACCAGGAGGGGCCGGCCGGTCTGCGCCACTTTCTCCAAAAGCGGGATCATCTCCAGGGCGTTCTTGAGCTCGCGGTCCGTGATGAGGATGTAGGGTTTCTCCAGGTTCACCTCCATCTTCTTGGGGTCGGTGACGAAGTACGGGGAGAGGTACTCCCGGTCGAACTGCATCCCCTCCACGACCTCATAGTAGGTGTCGATGGTGTCGGAGTCCTCCACGGTGATGACCCCGGACTCGCCCACGACCTCCATGGCGTCAGCGATGATGCGGCCCACCTCGGCATCGTTAGCGGAGATGGCCGCCACCTGCGCGATCTCCTGCTTGCTGGAGATCTTGCGGGACATCTTCTTGAGCTCCTCCACCACGGCCCGCACGCCCTTTTCGATGCCGCGCTTGAGGGCGATGGGGTTAGCGCCGGCGGCCACCATCTTGAACCCCTCCTTGAGGAGGGCGTGAGCGAGGATGGTGGCGGTGGTGGTGCCGTCTCCGGCCACGTCGTTGGTCTTGGAGGCCACCTCCTTCACCAGCTGGGCCCCCATGTTCTCAAAGGGGTCCTTGTACTCCTGCTCCTCGGCGATGGTCACCCCGTCGTTGACGATGTCCGGGGAGCCGAACTTCTTCTCGATGCCCACGTTGCGGCCGCGGGGGCCAAGGGTCACACGCACCGCGTTGGCTAACTTCTCCACACCGTTCAGGATCTTGCGTCGCGCTTCTTCCCCGTAAACGACCTCTTTGGCTGCCATGCCCACCTCCTTACTCCTCGAGGACGGCGAGGATATCCGCGGTCTTCACGAGGAGGTATTTTTCCTCGGCCAGGCGGACCTCGGTCCCGGCGTAAGCTGTGATCAGGACTTTATCGCCCACCTTGACCTCGAACTTTTCGCCGGTGCCGAGGGCCACCACCTCCCCCTTCACGGCCTTCTCGTCCTTCACGGATTCCGGGAGGACGAGGCCGCCCGGGGTGCGGCGTTCCTCTTCCTCGATCTTTTTCACAAGCACGCGGCTGCCCAAGGGCTTGATCTTCATCCCACACCTCCTGATTAGCACTTCGGGGTCTTGGGTGCTAACCCATTATACGAACTCCCCACCCCTCCCGCAAGGTTGCGGGCTACCCGCGGCCTCCCCACAATCCCCTGTGCCCAACCACGCCGTGCATGTGGCCGTGGAGCTGGCCCTCCTGCCCGTGTGCCTAGGCGCCGGGTATGCCCTGGGCCTCCGGGAGGAACTGCTCCCCCTGGCCGCCGGCTACCTGGCCGGCAGCCTGTTCCTCTCCCCCGATCTCGATCTCTACCACAGCCGCCCCGCGCGGCGCTGGCGCCTCCTCCGGGCCCTGTGGTGGCCATACACCCGCCTCTTCCGCCACCGCCGCCTCTCCCACCACCCCCTCCTCGGCCCCCTCACCCGCCTCCTGTACCTGGGCCTGTGGGGCTTCCTGGCCTGGCTTGTGGTGGGTGGGCCTCGGCTGCACCCGCCCCCGCCTTCCCTCCTCCTGCCCTTCCTCGGCGGACTCCTCGTCCCCCAAGCCCTGCATGCCCTTTTGGACCGCGGGTAAGCGGGCTTGTGGGGGCCAAAGCTTGCGGGTATAAAGCCCACAAAGGGGGAAGCGATGGGGATCACCATCGGTGAGATCACGCGCGGCATGACCCTGGTTTACAACGGGAACCTCTACGAGGTCTTGGAGTTCGAGCACGTCAAGCGGGGCCGGGGTTCAGCCTTCGTCCGGGCTAAGCTCCGTAACCTCAAGACCGGCCAAGTCATCACCGAGACCCTGCGCGACGCCGATAACTTAGAAGCCGCCTACCTTGAGGTGCGGCCCATACAGTACTTGTACCGCAGCGGCGACACCTTCGTGTTCATGGACAAGGAGACCTTCGAGGAGCGCATGATCCCCGGGAGCGTGGTGGAGCCTATCGTGGGGTATCTCTTGGAGGGGATGGAGGTCAAGGGCCTCTACTATCAGGGGCAGCTGGTGAAGGTGGAGCCCCCGAACTTCGTGGAGCTGCGGGTGGTGGAGGCCCCGCCTGGGGTGCGGGGTGACACCGCACAGGGCGGGGATAAGCCGGCCACCCTGGAGACCGGGTTGGTGGTGAAGGTCCCCCTCTTCGTGCAGGTGGGCGACGTGATCCGTGTGGACACCCGTACCGGTGCCTACGTGGAGCGGGTGGGCTAAGGAGGGAGGATGGCGGAGGCCCGCGTGGAGATGACCCTGCCCCTGGGCAAGCTGCGGGTGCGGCCGGAGGTGCTGGTGCGCATCGCCAGCAAGGCCGTGGAGCAAATGGAGGGGGTGCGCCTGTGGCGGCCGCGCGGGCTGGCCAGCGTGTTCGGCGGCGAACCCGGGGTGGAGGTCCAAAGCAGCGAGTCCGGGGCGTTGGAGGTGAACGTGCGCATCAGCGTGATGTACGGCTACCCCGTGCAGGAGGTGGCTCAAGGCGTGCAGCAGGCCGTGCGGGAAGCCCTGGAAGGCCTGGTGGGCGTGCCGGTGTCCAAGGTCAACGTCTACGTGCAAGAGGTGTTCCTGCCGGAGGTGGAGGTTGAAAGCGGAGAGAACGTCTAGATCCAATAAGCCCGAGGAGCAGGAGGAGGCGGGTAAGATCAGCGTGGCCAAAGAGGTGATCGCCACCATCGCTGGGCTGGCGGCCTCCGAGGTGCCCGGCGTTTGCTCCCCTAAAGGCGAACGGTTTCCCCAGGGAAGCGCGGTGCAGCGCTATGTGCACACGGAACTCCTGGAAGGGAGGGTCCGCCTCTCCCTTTCCGTGAGCATTGGGTACGGCCGGGTGCTGCCCGAGGTCGTCCAGGAGCTTCAGGAGAAGGTGAAGACCGAGGTGGAGCGTCTCACCACCTTGCCCGTGGAGGCGGTGGATGTGGAGGTGGTGGGGATCGTGGAGACGGAGGCCTAGGGATGAGCTTCTTCCTCTGGTTGGAGGCGGTGGTTCTTTTGGTGTGCGGGGTTCTCAGCGCCCTCGGGGCCAGCCTGTATGTGCCGGAGGTCACGGTGGGGGGGAGCGCGCCCCCCCCGCTGGCGGTGCGCCTGAGCCTGGGCGTTTTGGCCGCCGTGTTCCTCATCGCCTCCGGGATCTGTATGGCGTTGGCCATCCGCCGCCAGGGCCTGGCCCGCGCCATGTCCCTCGCCGGCCCCAAAGGCCTCATCTTCATCACACCCCGCACGGTGTCCCAGCTCGTGCTGGGGCTTCTCTCCGAGGAGTTGGGCAACACCCCGTTCCAGGTGACCCTCCTGCCCAAAGGAAGGACCCTGGCCCTGCGGGTCTCCTTGCGACTGCCCGAGGAGGCCAGCATCCCCACGTTGGCTGAACGCTTGCAGGAGCTTCTCGCAAGCGAAGTGGCCCGGCGCATAGGTCTTGAGGTACAAGAGGTACAAATCCTGGTGAACGGCGCCACCGTCCGCAGCTGATGCGGCGCAAAGCCCGGGAGACCGTCCTCCGCTTGCTTTATCGCTGGGAATTCCTCAAACTGCCCGCCGCTGAGCTTTTGGCGGAGGTGGAACTGCCTCCCGAAGCCCGGGAGTTCGCGCAAACCCTGCTCTCCGGGGTGTTGGCCAAAAAAGATAAGATTGACCCACTGATCGACGCGCGGGCCCATGGCTGGGGCTTGGACCGGCTCCCCGTGGTGGACCGCAACATCCTGCGCCTTGGGCTCTATGAGCTTCTGTTCACGGACACCCCGCCCGAGGTGGTGATCAATGAGGCGGTGGAGCTGGCCAAGGCCTACGGCACGGAGCGTGCTCCTGCGGTGATCAACGCCATTTTGGACCGGGTGTGGAAGGAGGGTGGGCGTGGAACGCTGGGCTGATTTGCATCTTCACACGCGGTGGTCCGATGGCACCCTGGACCTGGCCCACGTGGTGGCGCGGGCCACGGCCACAGGCCTTTCTGCCATCGCCATAACCGATCACGACACCATCGGCCCGGATCTGCGTGCACCATCGGCGGACATGGCCGGGCTTTTGGTGATCACAGGGGTGGAGATCAAGGCCGAGATCCTGGGCGAGCGGGGGGAGATCCTCGGGTACTTCCTGGACCCTGGTCATCCCGCGTTGCGCGCGTTTTTTGAGGGGATGGCGCGAGCGCGGGAGCGCCGCATGCAGGCCATGGTGGCCCGCTGTCAAGAGGTGTTGGGCCTGCCCTTGTGCTACGAGGAGGTGCGGGCCAAGGCCCAGGGCTCGGTGGGACGGCCCCATCTGGCGGCCCTCCTGGTGGAGCGCGGCGCGGTGGCCACCTTGGCGGAGGCCTTCGAGAAATACTTGGGCGACGAGGGCCTGTGCTACGTGCCATTGGCGCGGCCCACCAGCGCCCAGGCGATTGAGGCCATCCGTGCTGCCGGCGGGGTGGCGGCCCTCGCCCACCCCGGCTTCCACCGCTTCCCCGACTGGACCCATGCCCTTTCCGCCTTGAAAAGCCAGGGCTTGCAAGCGGTGGAGCTTTACTACCCTTACGAGACCAGCCAACAGCCCCTGCATCCCGGGCTTGCCGCCCTTCCGGAGATCGTGCGGGAGCTGGGCCTCATCGCCACCGGAGGCTCAGACGACCATGGCCCTGGCTCGGTCAAGGAAAGCCTGGGCTTGGTGAAGGTCCCTTATTCCGTGGTGGAGGAGCTGCTGTCCGCAAGAAGATGACGGAGGGCGGCGAGGGCCACCTCGATCTGGCCCGGCTCGGGCTCCCGCGTGGTCAGCCTTTGGAAGAACAACCCCGGCCAAACGAGCGGCGCCAGCCACGGCCTTTTTGCGCCGAGCAGGAGGAGCTCATAGGTAATGGCCGCCACCACAGGGATCAAGCCGACCCGCGCTAAAAGCCGCAGCCAAAAGGTGCTCGCCGGCACGAAGGAGAAAACGAGTATAGCCACGGCCACGAAGAGGAACACGAAGTTCGTGCCGCAGCGGGCATGGAGGGGGCGGTGTTTGCGCGCGCCGTCCAGGGAGGGCTCACCCCGTTCATAGGCGTGCACCACTTTGTGTTCTGCGCCGTGGTATTGAAAAACGCGGCGCACATCGGGAAGGAAGGAGATGGCCCAAAGGTAAAGGGCGAAGAAGGCCACGCGGATCCCACCCTCCACGAGGTTCACCAACACGCGGTTTTCCAGCCCGGTGCTGGTCGCCAAGAAGAAGGGCAGGGCGATGAACCCGCCCAAGAGGATGAGGAGGGCCAGGCCCAGGGAGAAGGCCCACGGGGAGCGGCGCTCCTCGGGGAAGGCCAGGGACGCGGACCGTTCCAGGGCCCTAACCCCCAGGGCCAGCAGCTGATAAAGCTTCACCGGCCCCCGTAAAAATGGGATCCTCTCAAGCCTGGGGAAGCGTGGAACCTTTAAGGACTCGACCACGAGCCCATTGGGCGTCTGCACGGCCACCGCGGCCCGCTGGCCGTCGGTGAGGAGAACGCCTTCGATGACGGCTTGCCCGCCCAGGGGCATTTATCCTTTCCTGGCTCGCCGGCTGCGGATCAGCCTCCGCTCCTCAGCCTTGGCTTTGCCCCCAAAGAGGGGATGGCATTCGATGCACACGTCCACGTGCAACTCCTTTTTGGTGCTGAGGGTCTCAAACTCCGCACCGCAGCCGCAGCGCACCATGGCCCTATGCACTTCCGGATGGATTCCCTTTTTCATCTCCGCTCACCGCTTGGAGTACTGTTCCTTCTTGCGGGCTTTGCGGTGCCCGTACTTCTTGGGCTCCACTTCCCGCGCGTCGCGGGTGAGGAGCCCCGCATCCTTGAGGGGCTTTTTCAGCTCGGGAACAAGGCTGGCCAGGGCCCGGGCAATGCCCAGCCTCAGGGCCTCAAGCTGCCCGGTGGGGCCGCCGCCCGCGATCTTGGCGCGCACATCATAGCGCCCTAGCGTCCCGGTGAGGTAAAAGGGCCCAAGAAGATGGCGGTTTAAGTGGTCCGCATTGAACGCGAAGGCCTGGAAGTATTCGTGGGCTGGACGACCGTTCACCCAGATCTTCCCTGTGCCCGTGCGCAGGAAAACCCGGGCGATGGCCTCCTTACGCTTGCCCACCGCGTGAGCCAACCAACCCGGTGCGGTCTTTGCCGGCGTGCTCTCCTTCGTCTGCTCCACGGAAAGCTTTCACCTCCTAAAAGGCTGGGCATCCTAGCCGATTGGGCGAGGGCGGTCAATCTTGGCGGGAGGCGGGCGGGATTTCAAGGGCCTGGCGCAGCTCCTCCAGGGAAGGGGCGCCGAAATACCGCAGGAGATCCTCGGTCACGGTGAGGATTTTTGTGTGGCCCCGCGCCTCGGCCCGTATGAAGCCTCGGGTCCACAGCTCTTTGATGTGGCCATAGGCCCTTTGTCCGCGCAGGCGCACCACCTCGGCCTGGGCCACCGGCGCCTTGGCCACGATCACCGCCAAGGTGCGCAGGGTTTGCTCGGAAAGATCCTGGTGGGGAGCAAAGCGCCGCACGCGCTCGGCCAAATTGGCTTTCACCCGCAGCACATAGCCTCCGGACTCCTGGCCCAGCTCCAGACCGCGCCCGGCTTCCTCCAGGTCCTGGGCCAAGGCGGCCAAGGCCCCCAGCACCGCGTGCTCCGGAAGCCCCAGCCCCTGGGCCAACTCCGCGGGAGAAAGGGGCCGGTCCGCCACAAAAAGTGCGGCCTCCACCACCGCCTTAGGATCCATGGGGAACTTCCACCAGGATCTCGCCCAGGAACTCCTGTTGATGGAGGCGTACTTTGCCCTGTCCATCCAGGTGTAAAAGCTCCAGGAACCGGGCGACCTTCTGTTTTGGGTCGTTCTCGGGCACAAGGAGGGAGAATGGCACGAATTTTGTTCCGTTCACCAGGCGCAAAAGCCGCTGGAGGAGGCGGGCGGTGCGCAGGCTGAACGGCTCCTCCGCCACGTTCATGGTGGCGGCCGGTTTTTTGGGGGTCGGGGGGCGGCACCTCTTCACGGCCTGGAGGGCCCGGCGCAGATCGGCCAGGGTCAGGCGGGCCCGTGGCCGCCGGCGCAGAGGCAGGGGCAGGGCTACCACGGGCTCCCTGTCCCCTTCGTACGCGGAAACGCTGTCCCCCTCAGCCATCACCGCCGCCACGGCTTGGGCCAAGGTGGTGTGCCCATCAACCCGCTCCGATTTCAGGCGCAGAAGGACGGAGCTGGCCAGGACCATGCGCCCGGGAACCCTGAGCTCCACCGGCGTTTTCGCGAGGAACTCCCTGAATCTGCCGATGAGCACGGTGATGTCCAGGGCCCAGGGGTCCAGGCCCCGGGTGGCCTCCCGAAACAGCTCCTCCCAGTCGGCGCGGACGAAGCGCTCCGGCTCCAACACCGTCAGGTTCTGGGCCTCAACGGGCATGGACCAGCTCCAATCCCACTACTTCCGAGGCCCCGCCGCGCAGGACAACCCCATAGATCCGGTCCGCATGACGCACGAGTTCCTCGTTGTGGGAGATCACGATCACTTGGGAGGTCTGGGCGAACTCCCGGAGGAGCCGGGCCAGGCGCTCGGAGTGGGCCTGGTCCAGGGCGGCGTCCACCTCGTCCAAAAGATAGAACGGCGCGGGTTTTCCTGCGGCCAGGGCCAGCACGAAAGCGATGGCCACCAGGGCCTTCTCCCCCCCGGAGAGGGCATCGAGCACCCGCAGTTCCTTGTCCGGCAGCCGGACCTGGATGAGCAGGTCCGAGCTGATGTTCCCCGGGTCGGCGAGGGCCAGGCGGGCCTCACCCCCGCCAAAGAGGCGCAGGAAAAGCTGGTTCAGCTGCGCGGAGACAGCCTCCAAGGTCTCCCAAAATTTTTCGCGCTTTTTCCGCTCCACCTCGGCGATGAACCGCTCGATCTCCTCTTTCTCCTTCTCCAGCGTTTGCACGCGGGTTTTGACTTCCTGCAGTTCAGCCAAGGCCTGCTCGTATTCCTCGAGGGCCCGCAGGTTCACCGGCCCCAGGGCGGCCAGCTCCCGCTCGATCTGACGCAGGCGGGCCTGCAAAACCTCCGGCGAGCCCTGGACTTCCTCGTTTGGGGGAGGCACTTCTCCCAGGGCGGTCAGCTCCCCGTGGAGCTCCCCCACCTCCCGCTCGTACCGAGCCAAGGCGGTGCGCTTGCGCTCCAACTCCCGATAAACCTCCCGGCGCCTCTCCCGCAGGGCGAACAGCTCGCCCTCCTCCTTGGCCCGGGTGGCGCGGAACTCCTGCAGGGCCTGGGCCCGGCGGCCCAGCTCCTCCTCCGCCTGGGAGAGCTCCGCGGAGATTTTCTCCAGCTCCTGGGCCAGCCGGGCCCGCTCCTCCTCCCGCCGCCGCAGCTCCTCCTTTTTCCCTTCCACCGCGGGATCGCGGGTCTTGCGGCTCGCCCCACCCCAGATGGCCCCGCCCTTTTCCAACAGGTCGCCCTCCAAGGTCACCACGCGCACGCCCTCCACCCCGCGCACGGCCTCCAGGTCTTCCGCCACCAGGGTGTCGCCCAGGGCGTAAAGCAGGGCCGGCCGCACCTCAGGTGGGCAGTCCACGAAGTCCGCCAGGAATCCAACGACCCCGGGCAGGGATTTCGCGGCCAGGGCTGGGGAGGAGGGCGGGGAAAGGAGGAGTCGATCCAGGGGGAGGAAGCGCGCCCGGCCCAGCCCCTTTTCCTTGAGGTAGCGCACACAGGCCAGGGCCAGCTCGCGGGAGGCAACGACGATGTCGTGGGCATGGGACCCCAAAGCGGTGCTCCACGCCAGTTCAAACCCCTCTTTTGGGTGCGCCAGCTCAGACAGCATGCCGATGACGCCGTCCCAGCCCAAGCCCAGCACGGCGGCCACGGCCTCGGGCGGCCGGCCCCGCTCCCCGCCCGCGCGGGCCAGGGCGGCCACCGCCTCCCGCAGGGTGTTGATCTCCCGCGCCAAAAGCTTGACAGCCGCCTCTTTCCCCCCCAGCTCGGCCCGCAACCGCTCCACCTTGCGGATCCACTCCGTGAGGTCCTCCTCGGGAGGCCTCGCGGGCTGCTGGGTGTGCCGCTCGCGGGCCTCGATTTCCCGGTCCAGGCGGTCCACCTCCGCCGCCAGGGCCTCCACCTCCTCCCGCAGCCGCTCGCCCTGAGCTAAAGCCCTTTCGAGAGCCTCTTTTTTCGCGAGGTAGCGGCGAAAGACGAGGGTGGCCTGGATCTTCTCCCGCTCCTGGGACAGGGAGCGGAAGGTGAGGGCGGCCTCCCGTTGGCGGAAGAGCTCAGCCAAGCGTGTCCGGCGCTCAGCGAGGATGATGCGCCCGGCGTTCAGCCGCTCCTTGACCTGAGCCAATTCCTCCACGGCCTTGGCCTTGCGTTCCTCATAGGCGGCGATGCCCGCCACCTCCTCCAGGATCTCCCGGCGCCGGCGCGCGGAGCCCTCCAGCACGTCCGTCACCGTCCCCTGCTCCACGATGTGGTAGCCGTTGGGATCGATGTTGGCCAGGGAGAGGACGGCCTCCACCTCCCGCGCGGAGACCAAGCGGCCCTGGAGCCTGTACACCGTGGCGTTCTTGGAGATGCGTCGGGAAAGGACGACCTCGGGCTCCGGGCAGAGCTGGGAGAAAACGCCCCCCTTGTTGTCCAAAACGAGGGTGACCTCGGCCGCAGCCACGGGGTTCCCCCCTGGCGGGGTGTGGAGGAGGTGTTCCAGGCGTTCGGCGCGCAGCCCGCGTGAGCGCCGGCCCAACACGAACATGATGGCCTCAAGGAGGTTGGACTTTCCCGTGCCGTTATCCCCCACGATGGCGGTGAAGCCTGGAAAGAACTCGAGGTTCAGGCGGCGGAAGGATTTGAAGCCCTCGATGCGCAGGCGGCGGATGGCGGTGGTCATGGCCAGCGGCGTTTCTTTTCCCGCGCGATCTGGTGGCGGTGGGGATCGTGGGGTTGTGCGGCCCCCTCTTCCCAGCGGCCTGGGGTGGGCCCGGAGGCCCCCAGGGTTTTGGCCTGGGCGCGCCCACTCAAACCCTGTTCCAAACGAAGCGTCAGCAGTCGCTTCCCGCGCGATTCCATGGGGGCTCCTGAAGTGTAACTTTTGTTACATTCGTGGGCAAAAAGAAGGGCGCGGGGGAGGCCGCGCCCTTCCTCTCATCCGCCCAGGCCCAAAAGCACAAGCACGAGGGCCCCGATCCCCGCCAAAAGGCCGAGGATGGCCAACACCTGGATGGAATCCAAGCGCGCGCTCAGGTCCTGCACGTTGGCTCCCAGGCTCTCCTCCACCGTCGCGATCCTTTTGGCGTGATCGCTCACCCGCGCCTCCAAGCTGAGCACGGACTCCTTGAGGGCTGCGATGTCCGCGGCAAACCCGCCCAAGCTCTTCTCCAGGGCCGCGATCTTCTCCCGGTTGTTCTCGATCTTTATTTGCACAGCCTGTATGGCCTGCTCCAGGCTCAGGACCCGCCTGGACAGGTTTCCGATATCATAGGACTCCAGGACGCTCACCCGTTTGCTCACCTGCTCGATCTGTGAGGCTAGCGTGGCCATCTGCGACTCTAACTGTGTGGCCAGCTTAGCGATCTTCGAGTCCAACTGCGTAGCTACCGCAGCGATCTTCGCTTCCAACGCGGCATCGGCGGCCTGGTAGCCCGCCATCACTTCTTCCAAGCTCTTACGAAGAAGCGCGATCTGGCTCAAGCAATCGGAGAGGCCCTTCTCCAGAGTCGGGATCTTTTGGGTCCATAGCTCTTGGAGTTGTAAGAGCTTGGCCTCCAGGTCCTTGAGCTGGACCACGAGGATACGATATCTGGCGAGGAGGTCCTGATCGTTCTTGCTGAGCGTTTCCACCGAGCCTTTCATCTCTACTACGAACTCCTCCAGCACCCGCAGGACCTTGTCCCAGGCCTCCCGCAGGGCCTGAACTTCCTCGGCGGCGGGAGCAAGCTTGACCACGGTGGGCTCAGCGCTCGCACTGAGCCCTAACGCAGTCCCCAGTACCAACACCCACAACATGCGCTGCATCACCGCGACCTCCTTTCCGCGTCCTGTGGGCCAAGGTAGCGTTCATCACCTTGGGAGGGGTGGGCCTGTGGGCCAGGGCTGGGGCGGGTTTGTCGCCTGGGTCCCGGACATGTGTCCGGGTCTTGCTGGTGCGCGAAAAACTTTGGTTGAATCCGCGTTGGTGGGGCGGTAGAGTACCCCGATTTTGGTGAACACCGAGGAAGTCCTGGGAAAGGAGGGTGCATGAGTGCGATTCTGGCAGCGACGGGCCTTGTGGCCGTGGCTGCGCTGTTTTGGTCTGCGTACGGGACGTACTATGTGCTGCGCCGCGATGCCGGCGATGAACGGATGCGCCGCATCCAGGGGTTCATTCGCGAGGGGGCCTGGGCGTTCATGATCGCCGAGGCCAAGGTCATGGCGGTGACCATCCTCATCCTGGGCGGGCTGCTGTGGGCCCTCTTCTATTGGGAGGTGGCCGTGGCCTTCTGGGTGGGGGCTGGCCTGTCCATGGCCGCGGGCTTCATCGGCATGAACGCCGCCACCTTGGCGAACGCCCGCACCACCCACGCCGTGCGCCGCTCCATCCGGGAGGCCCTCACCGTGGCCTTCACCGGCGGCTCGGTCATGGGGGTGGCCGTGGCTGGGCTTGCCACCGCGGGCCTGGTGTTCGTGATCTGGCTCTTCCGGAGGGAATTCGATCCCGAGGTGGTGCGCATCGTGACGAGAACGGTGTTCAACATCCCCGGTGCTGAAGTGAACTTCATCAAAGGCGCTCTCATCGTCTCCGCCTATTCCGCGGGGGCCTCCCTGGTGGCCCTCTTCGACCGCGTGGGCGGCGGGATCTACACCAAGGCCGCGGACATGGCCGCAGACCTCGTGGGCAAAGTGGAGCTGAAGATCCCCGAGGATGACCCGCGGAACCCCGCGGCCATTGCCGACAACGTGGGCGACAACGTGGGTGACGTGGGCGGCCTGGGCGCGGACCTCCTTGAATCCTTCGTGGGCTCCGTCATCGCCGTGATCGTCATCGCCCTGTACATGTACGTGGGCCGGGGGAACTCCGACATCCAAAGCCTGTTCGCGCGGTACGGCATCACCGATCTCTCCGCCCTTGAAAGGAATTACTGGTGGTTTGTGCTCCTGCCCCTTCTCTATGTGGCCGGGGGCATCGTGGCCAGCCTCCTTGCCGTCATGTACATCCGCTACTCCCGCCGCACCAAGGACATGCAGCGCATCCTCATGACCGGTTTCACCCTGGCCGCGGTCCTCACCGCGGGGTTCGCCGCCCTCACCACCCACTTCTCCCCCTTCAACTTCGTGCCCTTCCTCTCCCTCCTTCTGGGGATTGCCAGTGGCGTTCTGATCGGGTTCATCTCGGAGTATTACACCTCCGCGCGCTACCGGCCCACGCGGGAGCTGGCGCGCATGTACCAATCCGGCCCCGCGGTGGGGGTCACGGAGGGCATGGCCGTGGGCATGTCCTCCAGCCTTTTGGTGTGCCTTGTGATCGCCGTGGCCATCATCCTGGCCTACCAGATGGGCGGGCTTTTGGCCGTGGCCTTCGCCGGCATGGGCATGCTCACCTTCGTGGGCATCATGGTTTCCATGGACTCCTACGGTCCTATCGGGGACAACGCCGCGGGGATTGCCACCATGGCCAAGCTCGATGCCCATGTGCGCGAGCAGTGCGACGTTCTTGACTCCATCGGGAACACCACCGCGGCCATTGGCAAGGGCTTCGCCATTGGGTCCGCCGCGTTTGCGGCCATCGGTCTCATCGCCGCGTACTTGTGGTCCGCAGCTGGGCGGGCGGAGGAAGTGCACTTGCCCAACGTTCCTCTGGTGAGCCCGGAGGTGGGTGGGCTGGTCGTGGCCGGGCTCATCACCGGCGCCATGCTCACTTACGTGTTCTCCGCCATGCTCATCCGGGCCGTATCGCGCACGGCGGACGTCATGGTCCAAGAGATCCGCCGGCAGTTCCGGGAGAACCCCAAGCTCATGCGGGGCGAGGGCACACCGGACTACCGCCGCTGCATCACCATCACCGCCCACAACGGGGTGCGCCGCATGATCGTGCCCTCCCTCCTGGCGGTGGTGTTGCCCCTTTTCATTGGGGTTGTGTTCGGGCGCTATACGCTGGCCGGCTTCCTGGTGGGCGCGCTCCTTTCGGCCATCATGCTGGCCATCTTCTGTGGGAACGCCGGCGGCGCCATGGACAACGCTAAGAAGTACGTGGAGGAGGGCCACTTTGGCGGCAAGGGCTCGGAGGCCCATGCGGCCGGAGTGGTGGCTGATACGGTGGGTGACCCCCTCAAGGACACGGTCGGCCCCTCCCTTGACATCCTCATAAAGCTCATGAGCGTGATCTCCCTCCTCTTTGCCTCCCTCTTCCCCGTGCAGCCCTGGTTCCTGCGCTAGGGGACAAATGGAGCTCAACGGGGAGCGGCTCAGGCTGCGGGAGTTCCGGCCCGCAGATCTGGTACAAACCAGCAAATGGGTGGCCGATCCGGCGGTGGCCCGGTGGATCCTGCCCGCCTGGCCGCTCCTCCCCTCCTCCTGGGAGGCATGGTTGCACCGCATCTACACGTCCCCGGACTCTCAACATTTCGCCATCGTTCTCCGTGACGGCCGGCACATCGGGAACGTGAGCCTCCACACCATCCGCTGGGAGGAGGGCGTGGCTGAGGTGGGGATCGTCCTGGGGGAGAAGGACTGCTGGGGGCGGGGTTATGGGCCCGAAGCCCTACAGCTCCTGATACGCTACGCCTTCGCCGAGCTTGGGCTAAAAAGGCTTCTCTTACATGTGCACCGGGAGAACGCCCGGGCCATTCGCGCCTATCACAAAGTGGGCTTTCAGGAGGTGCGTAGGCCCTGGCCGTGGCGGGCCCTGGGCCCGGGGATTGTGGCCATGGTCCTGGAGGCCAAAACCCCTGTGCGCGCGGAGGTGGCATGATCCAGGCGGTTGGCCTCACCCGCCGGTATGGGCCGCGCCTGGCCGTGGAGGACCTGACCTTGGAGGTGGGGCCGGGCGAGGTGCTGGGGCTTTTGGGCCCCAACGGGGCCGGGAAGACCACCACGGTGCGCATGCTGGCCGGTCTTTTGGCCCCTACCGCCGGGGAGGCGCGCGTGGCCGGCCACAGCATCGTGCACGCGCCGGAAAAGGTCCGTCCCAAGGTCGGGGTGCTGCCGGAGAACCCCGGGCTTTATAAGCGCCTCACGGTCCGACGAAACCTGCAGTTCTTCGCCAGCCTTTATGGGGTGCATGACCGGCGGCGGGTGGAGGAGACGCTGGCCCTGGTGGGTCTCGCGGCGCGGGCCGCTGACCCCGTGGCCACCCTGTCCAAGGGGCTGCGCCAGCGCTTGGCCCTGGCCCGGGCCCTGGTCCACGACCCGCCTGTGCTCCTTTTGGACGAGCCCACAAGCGGGTTGGACCCCGAGGCGGCCAAGGATGTGCGCGACCTTCTCTCCGAGCTCTCAAGGGCGCACCGCGCCATACTCCTGTGCACGCATAACCTGGCCGAGGCGGAGCGCCTTTGCCACCGCATTGCCGTCCTGAAGACGCGCCTTTTGGCCTGCGGCGCCCCCGCGGAGCTCAAACAGCGCCTGTTTGGCCGGAGGGTGGTGATCACCCTGGCCCATCCTGTGCCGGAGCTCCCCCGGGCCTTGAGTCTGCCGTTTGTGCGCCACGTCTCTTTGGACGGCAACAAGCTCTTTGTGGCCATCGATGAGCCGGAGCGCCATAACCCCGTTTTGGTGCGAAGGCTCGTGGAAGTGGGGGCGGAAATCCTGTATGTGGTGGATGAGGAGCGCTCCTTGGAGGAGGTCTATCTTGAGCTGGTGGAGGGCGGGGATGCGGATCCTGGTGCTGATCGTCAAGGAGTGGTCTGAGCTTTTTCGCATCAAAATGGTGCTGTACGGCTGCCTCTTCATGCCCCTGTTCATGGCGAGTTTTGCGGGGTTCATGGTGTGGCAGGGGCGGACCCTGCCCGCCGAGGCCCAAGCCCCGCTCTTCAACGCCGCCCTCCTTTACTTCCTCATCCTGCCCGTCATGATCCCCGTGACCCTGGGCGTGTACTCCGTGGTGGGCGAAAAGGAGCAGGGGACTTTAGAGCCCCTGTTGGCCACGCCCCTTTCGGACCTCGAGCTGTTCCTGGGAAAATCCCTGGTGGCCGTGGTGCCTGCCTTGCTCCTCACCTGGGCCGTGTTCGGGCTGTTCCTCCTGGCCACCTCGTTCATGATGCCCGGCGGCATTCCCCCAGGGGTTTTAAACCTCCCGTGGCTTCTGTCCATTTTTGTCCTTTCGCCCTTCATGGCTCTGTTTGCGGCCCTGGTGGCCATGCTCATCTCCTCCCGGGCCAGTGATTCCCGCGCTGCCTACCAATTCGCTGGGCTGGCCGTGGTCCCCAGCCTCATCCCCCTCATCGTGTACTCGGCGCGCCTCACCGCGGTGGATCTGAAGTTTGTGGCCATCGAGGGCGGAAGCCTTGTGGCCTTGAACGCGGCCCTGCTGTACCTGGGGATCAAGGCCTTCCGCCGGGAGGACATCCTCGTTCGATGGAAGTAACGGGGATCCGGCCGCCGGCCTGGGTGCGGGACGCCGTGTTCTACCAGATCTTCCCCGACCGGTTCCGCAACGGTGACCCCCAGAGCGATCCGCCTGGCGTGCGGCCCTGGGGAGAACCTCCCACCCCCACCAGCTTCTTCGGCGGCGACCTGTGGGGCATCCTGGAAAAGCTGGATTACCTGGAGGGGTTGGGCGTGACCGCCCTCTACCTCACCCCCGTCTTCACGGCCTCCACCAACCACCGCTACGACGTGGAGGATTATTTTCAAGTGGATCCGGCTTTGGGCGGCAACGCCGCACTCAGGGCTCTTGTGGACGAGCTCCATCGCCGGGGAATGCGCCTTGTTCTGGACGGTGTTTTTAACCACTGCGGCCAGGGGCACCCCTTCTTCCAGGAGGCCAGAAAAAGCCCCCGCTCGCCCTTCCGGGATTGGTTCGTGTGGAGGGAGGAGGAGCCGGGCTACTCCTGCTGGGCCGGCTGCCCCTCGCTTCCGGAGTGGAACCACGATAACCCCCAAGTGCAGGAGTACCTCCTTTCCGTGGTGCGCCACTGGCTCAGGGAGTACGGGATCGACGGCTGGCGCCTGGACACCGTGGAGTATCTACCGCCGGATTTCGTGCGCGCTGTTTACGCCGTGGCCAAGGAGGAAAACCCGGAAGCATTTGTTTTGGGGGAGGTGATGGGGTTGGGCACGCCCTGGTTCAGGCATCGGGCCCTGGACGGGGTCATGCATTACAAGCTTTGGGAGGGACTTGTCCGCTTCTTTGCGCGGGAGGAGTGGAACGCTGCCGATTTCGCCCGCTACCTTGGACACATATGGTGGAGCTACCCCAGCTGGGCGAATTTTTCCTCCTACACACTGTTAGGAAGCCATGATAAGGCGCGGTTTTTGACGCTTGCAGGCGGGGATGCGCGCCGCTTGCTCTTGGCCGCAGCCTTCCTTTTTGCTTTCCCCGGGGCGCCGGCCATCTATTACGGGGACGAGGTGGGCTTGGAGGGCGGAGAGGACCCGGACTGCCGCCGCTGTTTCCCCTGGGAGAGGGTAAGGGCAGGCCATCCCCTCCTCCGGGGGTTTCGGCAGCTCGTGGCCCTGCGCAAAAGGCATCCTGCTTTGCGCCACGGCCAACCCGCGTTCCTCTTTGCCCAGGGCCGGGCCCTGGTGTGGAAACGGGCCTTGCCTGAGGAAGAAGTTCTTCTTGTTCTGAACGCCGGCCCCCAAGAGGCCAACGTGCCCCTTGGGCCTGGCTCCTGGCGCGAACAGGAGGGCGGAGAGCTCTTGTCCGGAGTCCTCCGCCTCCCTCCTTACAGTTTTCTCTTCCTCACGCGGGCCCCTTAGTCAACACCGCCTGGAAGGCCTCCTCCAGGATGTTCAGCCCCTCGAGGAGGGCGTCCTCAGGGGTGACGAGGGGGAGGAGGAAGCGAATGACGTTCCCGTGGAGGCCAGCGGTGGGGAAGATGAGGCCGCGCTGCAGGGCCTCCCTCTGGATGGCCTTGGTCAGCGCAGGGGCGGGCTCCTTGGTCTTTCGATCCTGGACGAGCTCCACGCCCACCATGGCCCCCAGACCCCGCACCTCCCCGATGGCCGGGAATTTTTGGGCCAGGCCTGCAAGCTCGCGTTTCAGGATCTCCCCAAGCCTCTGGGCCCGGGCAAGAAGGTCCTCCTCTTCCACCACCTGGAGCACGGCCAAGGCCGCGGCACAGGCCAGGGGGTTCCCGCCGTAGGTGCTGCCGATGGCCCCGGGGATCAGGGCGTCCATGATCTCCGCCTTTCCGATCACCCCGGAGAGGGGGAGGCCGGCGGCGATGGACTTGGCCACGCAGATCAGATCCGGCTCCACCCCAAAATGCTCACACGCAAAGAACTTTCCGGTGCGGCCCACCCCAGTTTGCACCTCATCGCACACAAGCAGGAACCCATGACGATTGGCCAGCTCCCGCAGGAAGGGAAGGAACTCCGGCGGCGGCACAATGAACCCACCCTCCCCGATCACCGGCTCCACCACGCAACAGGCCACCTCTTTGGGATCCACCTGGGCCAGGAGACGGCGCTCGATCTCCTCCATGGCCACGGGGTAACGATAGGGATAGGGGTAAGGGAGACGGAACACATCCGACGCATATGGGCCGAACCCGGCCTTATAGGGGATGGCCTTGTGGGTCATGGTCAAAGTGAGGAGGGTTCGCCCGTGGAAGGCGTTTTCGAACACCAAAACCGCTTTTCTTCCCGTGGCGGCCCGCGCGATTTTCACAGCGTTCTCCACGGCCTCCGCCCCGGAGTTGAAGAACGCGCACTTCTTGGGCGTGGGACCAGGAGCAAGTTGCGCCAGCTTCCGGGCCAACTCCACGTACGGCTCATACGGGATGGCCATGAAGTCCGTGTGGGTAAAGCGGGAGAGCTGGGTCTGAACGGCCTGGACCACCTTGGGGTGGTTATAGCCCACGTTGAGACAGCCCCATCCGCCAGAGAAGTCCAGGAACCGGTTTCCGTCGAGGTCCTCCACCACGGTGCCCGCGGCCTGCGCGGCGACAAACGGGGCCAGGGGCGCCAAAGGATTGGCCACCCATCTCTCCTTTTCCCCCAACACCGCCCGGGATTTGGGTCCCGGGATCTCCGTGACCAGACGCACGTATTTCCCCACCAGCACCTCCTTACTCGATCTCCACCACTTCCCCGGGAGGGATGATCCTCACCCGGAAAGGCAAGTTCAACTCGGCGATTTTTTTCCCCAGCTCCTCCAGTTCCCACCGATACCGGCTGGAGAGATGAAACAGGACGAGTTCTTTTTGCACACCGGCCCTCCGCGCCACCTCCAGCGCTTCCCAAACGGTGGAATGTTTGTACTCCTTGCGATCCAACTCCTCCACAAAGGTGGCCTCATGGAGGAGGATCTCCGTGCCCTGCACAAGCCCAGGGTTCAGGGGCACGGAGTCCCCGCCATAGGAGAACAAGTATTGCACGTAGGCCTCGGAGATCTCCTCCTTTTTGCCGGCCCGAATGAGGGCCACGATCTCCTCCTGGGAGAGCTCCCGGTACTCGGGCTTGAGGCGACGACGCACCTCACACACGTTGTAGCCCAAGGACGGCTCGCCCCGGGCGTGCACCGTGGCGAAGGCCTCGATGTAGCGGGGGTGTCGGCCGGCGAGGAGGGTGACGCGGTCCCCAGGGTGCAAGGGAATCCATTCCAGTTCATACTGGAGGTTGCGGTTGGTGCGGGCAAAATACGTGATCAGCTCGGAAACAAAAAAACTTCCCGCCGGGTAGTACACGCGCAGCTCCTTTTCCTGATCGCCCATGGCGTTGTTGCGGATGTTGATGAGCCCCATGAGCCCAGAGATATGATCCGCGTGCCCATGGGAAAGGAACACGTGTTTTATGGCGAAGACCCGGTTCTCAAGATGGGAGCTCACGCCCTCCCCGCAATCGAAGAGGATGCGGTCGGGGCTGTAGTAAACCCAGGTGGAGTAAAGGGCTTTGGAGTAGATGACGAGGCGCATGGCCGCCGATGGTACGGCCTGCGGCCTTTGTCTTCCACGGAATGGCGGGGGTCCCGCTTTCTCGTTACACTCTTGAGCCATGTTGGATTTGCGCAGAATTCGTCAGGATCCAGAGGGTATTTTGGCCCGCCTGCGCCGCCGCGACCCCCACATAGACCTGGCGCGGGTCCTGGCCCTGGACGAGGAGCGGCGCGCACTCCAAAAACAGGTGGACGAGATCCGCCGCCGCCAAAACGCGGGCTCAGAGCGCCTGTCCGCCCTAGGCAAAAGCGGGAACCCCGCGGAGAAAGAAAACATTCTTGCTGAACTTAAAGAATTGGCCCAGAGGCGCAAGAGCTTGGAGGAGCGGTTATCCCAAGTGGAGGCCCAGCTCGAGGCCGAGCTTTTGCTCCTCCCCAACGTGCCGCATGACTCCGTGCCCACGGGCACGAAGGAGGAAAAAGTGGTGCTGCGGACCTGGGGAGAGCCGCCCAGGTTCGACTTCCCCCCCAAACACCATCTGGCCTTGGCCCAAAAGCTGGGCCTTCTGGACATGGAACGCGCTGCGCGCTTAGCCCAGTCCAAGTTTCCCATGTATGTGGGAGAGGGTGCGCGCCTGGAGTTTGCCCTGCTCCACTGGATGCTCGAGCTCCACGTGCGGGAGCATGGATATAAGCTGGTGCTCCCGCCTTTTCTCGCCAACCGCCGCTCCTTTGTGGTCTCCGGGCAACTCCCAAAGTTCGCGGACGAGCTGTATCACTGTCCGGCAGAGGACCTGTTCTTGAACCCCACCGCGGAGTCGCTCCTGGCTAACCTCCATAACGACGAGATCCACGAAGAGGAGCAGCTACCCTTGCAGTACGTGGCCTACACCCCATGTTTTCGGCGCGAGGCCGGCAGCTACGGGGAGGAACAACGCGGCCTCATCCGCATGCATCAATTTAACAAGGTGGAGCTGTTTTGGTACACCACGCCCGAGACCTCCTACCAGGCTCTGGAGGTGTTGGTGTCTCACGCGGAAAAGGTGCTCCAGCTTTTGGGGTTGCACTATCGGGTTACCCTCCTGCCCGCCGCGGACCTGGCGTTTCAATCGGCCAAGACCATGGACATCGAGGTGTGGTTGCCGGGGCAGGGCGCTTATTACGAGGTCTCCTCTTGCTCCAACTGTGAGGATTTTCAAGCCCGCCGGGGCAACGTCCGCTACCGCCCCAAAGCTGGGGGCAGACCACAATACGTGCACACCCTGAACGGCTCAGGTCTGGCCACCTCCCGGCTTTTTGCCGCCATCCTTGAGCAGAACCAGAGGCCCGACGGGATTGTGGTCCTTCCCAAGGTCTTGGCCGAGCTTCTGGACCGGGAGACCTTGGGCTAGGTGTCCGCTCTTTGGGCGAAGCGTGTCCAGGAGAGGTGGGGGAGGGGGGCTAAAATGGAGGAGGATGAAGGAGGGGAGGATGCGACAGGTGTTAGTGGTTTTAGCCGTCGTGGGGCTGGCCCTGGCCGGATGGGCCCAGGGCTGGGCTCCGCGTGGCCCCATCTATATCCACGGGGACAAAGCCTTCACCTGGGAAAACGGGGTGGTGAAGGGCTCCGGAACCCCGGAGGATCCGTACGTCATCGAGGGCTGGATCATCGACACCCGCAACTACGACTACGGGATCTACATCGATGGCACACGCGCCCATTTTGTCATCCGTGACTGTCAAATCCGCTACCCACAGGAACGGGCCGGGATCTTTCTTTCCAATGTACTCAACGGCCGCATCGAGGGGAACGCAATCTTCGCGGGAAAGATCGCCATTCATCTCCTCGCTAGTCAAAACGTGGTGATCACCGGAAACGCCATCGGTTACTGTGACTTTGGCGTCCTCATCAGCGGAGCCTCGCAGCGCAACGCGGTCTACGGCAACGCCTTTTTCTCCTGTGGTTTTCCCGCCAAGGACGAGGGGCGCGACAACCGCTGGCACTGGGAGGGGAAAGGGAACTATTGGTCGGATTACCGGGGCATGGACCTGAACAAGGACGGAATTGGCGACACCCCTTATGAGATCGTTCCTGACGCTTATCCGCTCATGGAGCCGCCGGTGAAGCTTCCGCCGGAGGCGGCCCCCATGCGCACCGTGGATCTGGCCAAGGTGGCGGAGCGGGGCATCGTGGCCTTGGCTCCCGGCACCCTCGTGCGCCTCGTGGCCCAGGACGTGGGCGTCGGGGTGGACAAGATCTTTTACCGCCTGGACGGGGGCGAATTCCACGTGTACACCCAGCCCTTCCCCCTCCCTGATCGGGCCAGGGTGCGCATGGACTACTACGCTGTGGACAAGCTTGGGAACCGTGAGCCCACCAAAACCCTGACCATTTACCTGGATATCCATCCGCCGGTGACCCGCATCATCGCCGGCGACCCAAGCTATCTTGCCCCGGATGGCAAGCTTTGGATCACCTCCCGCACGCCCATGGAGCTCCGCAGCGAGGACGCCTCCGGGGTGGCCAACATCTTCTATCGCATCGATGGTGGGGAGTGGCGCCACTACACGGGCCCGTTCTTTGTGCCCGGGCCGGAAGGCCCCCGTAAGATCGAGTACTACGCCATCGATGCCTACGGCAACCGGGAGGAGGTGCAGACCGCGGTGGTCTGGAAGGACGACTCCGCGCCTGTGACCCAGCCCTCTGTGCCTGGTCCCTAGCGGAAGAAGCCCACGGGGAAAGCGCCGGCGTAAAGCCGGCGCTTTTTCTTTTACAATGGAGTGAAATGCGCGTGGCGTTTGTTGCCGCCGAGGTGGCACCCTTCGCCAAGGCCGGGGGCCTTGCCGATGTGATCGGCTCTCTTCCCAAAGCCTTGGCCGCCTTGGGCCTGGAGGTGGCCGTGTTCGCTCCCCTTTACCACCCCGTTCCCCCACATCCTCCGGAGCGCGCGCGTTTCCCCGTGAGACTGGGCCGAAAGGTTTATGAGGTATGCCTTCGGCAAGGCCTCCTCCCCCGCAGCAGCGTGCCCATCTATTTCATCGACCAGCCCAGCCTTTTTGGTCGCCCGGGCATTTACGGGGAGGGGGATCAGGATTATCCCGATAACCTA
Source organism: uncultured Thermotogaceae bacterium (assembly GCA_964429165.1). Lineage (GTDB taxonomy): Bacteria > Bipolaricaulota > Bipolaricaulia > Bipolaricaulales > Bipolaricaulaceae > DTER01. Next base: position 71,655 of record CAYSAN010000004.1, on the reverse strand, counting down.
TGGCGTTTTGCCCTGCTCTGTAAGGCCGCAGTGGAGGCCACCCTGCCCCTCTCCTGGGCACCGGATGTTTTCCATGTCCATGACTGGCACACCGCCCTTGTCCCCCTTTTCCTGTGCGAGGCGGGAATAAAGGCCCCGACCGTGCTCACCATTCACAACCTCGCGTTTCAGGGCTGGTTTCCCCAGGAGGAGTGGGTGGAGCTTGGCCTTTCCCCACAGGCGCTGGCGCTCACCGGTGAAGGGGGGTGGCGGTGCGCTCTGCGGGCGGGGATCCTCGCCGCCGACGCCCTCACCACGGTCTCCCCCTCCTATGCCCAGGAGATCCTTTCCGACGGTCTGGGGCTAGAAGATGTTCTTCGGGCGCGATCTTCCGTCCTGTTCGGCATCTTGAATGGGATCGACATGGAGGAATGGGATCCCGAAAACGATCCGCACATATGGGCTCCCTACTCCAGCCGGGACCTGGGAGGAAAAGCCTTGAACCGCCAGGCTCTCCTGGAGGAGCTGGCTCTGTGCGGGGATGGCCCGGTGGTGGGGATGCTCGGCCGGCTCACCGAGCAAAAAGGCCTGGATCTGGTCCTACCGGGGCTTTCCCGCCTGTTGAGCTTGGGGATTTCCTTGGTGGTGTTGGGCACGGGGGAGGCGCGCTATGCCCACGCGTTGCGGGAGGCGGAGGGTCATTGGCCCGGGAAAATGCGTGTCCTTCCGGAGTTTTCAGAGATCTGGGCGCATCGCCTCATAGCGGGTGCGGATTTTCTCCTCATGCCTTCGCGGTTCGAGCCCTGCGGGCTCACCCAGCTTTACGCCCTGCGGTACGGCACGATCCCCATCGTGCGGGCCACGGGAGGACTCAAAGACACCGTGCGGGATGTGAGCGTGGGTGGGAACGGCTTTGTGTTCACAGACTACACGACGGAGGCCATGCTTTTTGCCCTGGGGCGGGCCGTGCAGCTTTGGCGGGAGGGCCCCCAGGCCGTGGCCGAACTGCGCCACCGCGGCATGAGCGAGGATCACTCCTGGGCCAACCCGGCCCGGGAGTACCTCCGCCTCTACGAGCTGGTCCTCACCCGCTGACCTTCGTGAGCCAGGCCTCATTGCCCCGGCCCTCGGCGCACCAGCCCTCCACCCCCGTGATGAACTTCACCTTCCACCAGGTGTAGCCGTCGGCGCTCTTGGGGCCGTCTGTGATCTGGCCCTCTATGTTCGGGGCCAGGGACCCGCGGTAGTTCACATGGGTGACCTCCGGGTTGTTCACGCCTGGAGCAACCCGCACTTTCAGGTTCACCACGGTGCGCACCTTGTCGCCGATCTTGAACTTGCCGGTCGTGGCGGCTTGGGCCTCCGCGGGCACGCCGGTCACGAGAACCTGGGGGCTGTCCGGCTGCACGCTCAAAAGGGAGGTGGAGTCCTTCCACACCGAGAACTGCAGGGTGAAAGAGCCTGGGGCGGCCACGGGATGGTTCCAGCTCTGGGTGGTGCGGTCCCCCGGTTTCATGGTCACCCAGGTCTCGTACTTGCCCACCGTCTGGCCCCGTCCATCTTGCAGGACGGCGCGCAGGAGGAACTGGTGTGTGCGGTTTCCCGCGTTCACCACGGTCAGCCTCAACGGGATCACTTCTCCGACCTGGACCTGAACAGGGGACTTGGGGGAGTAATCCTCAATTTGTGCCTGGATTTTGGCACAACCAGCCAAAAGCCCGCCCACCGCGGCCACCGCCAGGACGGAGATCACGCGTAAGGCCTTCTTGCTCATGGCGCAGTCACCGTGATGAGCATCACCCACCCCTGGCTGGCCCGCCAAGCCCAGATGGCGGGTCAACGCGGGCCATGTGTCCCCACGGGGCACAGCCGGCCCAGTTTCACCCCCTTCTCCGCCCGCATGCGGTCCGCAAGCTTTTGCACCGCGGCCGCCGGACCACGTACGGCCACCACCTCAAGACAGGTTTCCTCGTCCAAATGGATGTGGAGGGAAGCCAGGGCCTGGGCCTGGTGTTGGGCCTGGGTGAGCCGCGCCAAAAGCCCACGCTGGCGATGGTCGTAAAGGAGGACGACCACGGCCAACACCTCTTTCCCCTCCTCCCAGGCCTGAGCGGAGAGGGCCTCGCGCACCAGATCCCGCAGGGCCTCGGAGCGGTTGGTGTACCCCTTTTTCCGGACGAATTCGTCGAAAGCTTTTAAAAGCCCGGTCTCCATGGACACGCCGAACCGCATGAGTTCCGGCATAGTGTGAAACTTTCCCCGGCCGCACCCGCCCTGGCAAGGACCGCGGGCCAGGGCTAAGATAGCGGATGCGCTTTCTTTGGGCCTTTGGGCAAACGCCATGGATAAGATCGTTATCCGGGGGGCACGCGAGCACAACCTGAAGAACATTGACCTGGAGATCCCGCGTAACAAGCTGGTGGTGATCACCGGGATCTCCGGATCGGGCAAGTCCTCCTTGGCCTTCGACACCCTGTACGCGGAGGGCCAGCGGCGCTATGTGGAGAGCCTGTCGGCTTACGCCCGGCAGTTTTTGGGCCTCATGCAAAAACCTGATGTGGACATGATTGAAGGTCTTTCCCCCGCCATCTCCATTGACCAGAAGGCCCGCTCCCACAACCCCCGCTCCACGGTGGGCACGGTCACGGAGATCCATGATTACCTCCGGCTTCTTTTTGCCCGCATCGGGAGGCCCCACTGTCCCCAATGCGGCCGGCCCATCGAGCGCCAAACCGCCCAACAGATCGTGGACCAGCTCCTGGCCCTTCCCGAGGGCACGGCGGTGCAGATCATGGCCCCAGTGGTGCGGGGCCGCAAAGGCGAATACAAACAGCTTTTCGAGGACTTGAAGAAGGAGGGATTCGTGCGGGTGCGGGTGGATGGCATCCTGCGCACCCTGTTTGAGGAAATTGAGCTGGACAAGAACAAACGCCACGACATCGAGATCGTGCTCGATCGCATCAAGGTCTCCCCGCAAAAGCGCGGTCGTATCGCGGACTCCGTGGAGACAGCCCTGAAGTGGGGGCAGGGCCTGGTCATCGTGGAGATCGCCGGCGAGGGGGAAAAACTGTTCTCCGAGCATTTTGCGTGCCCGGTATGTGGGGTGAGCCTGCCGGAGATCGAACCGCGGCTTTTTTCGTTCAACTCCCCTTTTGGCGCCTGTCCAGCCTGCGATGGGCTGGGGATGCGCATGGTGGTGGATCCCGAGCTGGTGCTCGATCCGCGGCGCTCCCTACGCGAGGGCGCCATCCTCCCGTGGGCCAACTCCCGCTCCCGCTGGCTTTCCGCCCTCCTTGAGGGCGTGTGCAAGGCCTATGGCATCGCTGTGGATGTGCCCGTGGCCCGTCTCCCCAAGGAGAAGCTGGACATCATCCTCTACGGCACAGGGGGGGAGCTTGTTCCCTTCGTGTACACCACCACGTACGGCAAGACCCGTACCTACTACCGGCCGTTCGCGGGGGTTATCCCCTATCTGGAGGCGGCGTATCGGGAGGCCATGAGCGACGAGGCCCGGGAGGAGATCGAGCAGTACATGTCGGCCCTGCCGTGTCCGGAGTGCAAGGGGGCGAGACTTAGACCGGAGGCCCTGAGCGTGACCGTGGGGGGAAAGAACATCCGGGAGGTCACGGGGCTCACGGTGCGTGAGGCTTTGGAGTTCCTGGCCAGGTTAACGCTTTCGGAGCGGGAGGAGCTCATCGCCCACCAGATCCTCAAGGAGATCAAAAGCCGGTTGCAGTTCATGGCCGACGTGGGCCTGGACTACCTCACCTTGGATCGGCCGGCCAACACCCTGGCTGGGGGCGAGGCCCAACGCATTCGGCTGGCCACCCAGATCGGCTCCCAGCTCACCGGAGTCCTGTACGTTCTGGATGAGCCCTCTGTGGGCTTGCATCCGCGGGACAACGCCAGGCTCATCGCCACCCTCAAGCGCCTGCGCGACTTGGGCAACACGGTGATCGTGGTGGAGCACGACGAAGCCATGATGCGGGCCGCGGACTTCCTGGTGGACTTGGGTCCGGGCGCGGGGATTCACGGAGGCCACGTGGTGGCCACTGGCACCCCCGAGGAGGTCGCGCGCAACCCCCAGTCCCTGACAGGCCAGTATCTGGCTGGTCTGCGCCGCATCCCTGTTCCAGTCAAGCGTCGCGAGCCCCAGGGCAAATGGCTCGTTGTGCGCGGGGCCCGCGAACACAACCTGAAAAACATCGATGTGCGCTTCCCCGTGGGCCTGTTCATCTGCGTCACCGGTGTATCCGGCTCCGGCAAATCCACCCTGGTGGAGGAGATCCTCTACCGCGGCCTGGCCTGGAAGCTAGGCCGTTCCGCGGGCAAACCCGGGGCCCATGCGGGCATCGAGGGCGGGGAGCACTTCGACCGCGTGCTCATGGTGGACCAGTCCCCCATCGGCCGCACCCCTCGTTCCAACCCCGCCACCTACACCAAGGTCTTCGACCCCATTCGCGAGGTCTTCGCGGCCACGCCGGAGGCGCGGATGCGCGGGTACTCCCCGGCCCGCTTCTCCTTCAACCTGCGGGGCGGCCGCTGCGAGGTCTGCCAAGGGCAAGGAAAGGTGAAAATCGAGATGCACTTCCTCCCTGATGTGTACGTGCCGTGCGACGCCTGCAGAGGGACCCGCTACAACAAGGAGACCTTGGCCATTCGCTACAAGGGCAAGAACATCGCGGAGGTCCTGAACATGACCGTGGAGGAGGCGCTCGCCTTTTTCTCGGCCATTCCCCCCATTCGGGAGAAGCTGCAGACCCTGTACGACGTGGGTTTGGGCTACATAACGCTTGGACAGCCAGCCACGGAGCTCTCCGGCGGGGAAGCCCAGCGGATAAAACTTGCCCGCGAGCTCTCCAAACGTCAGACTGGCCGTACTCTGTACCTGTTGGATGAGCCCACCACCGGCCTGCACCCCGAGGACGTGCGCAAGCTCCTCCACGTGCTGCATCGCTTGGTGGACGCGGGGAACACCGTGGTGGTGATCGAGCACAACCTGGACGTGATAAAGACGGCGGACTGGATCGTGGACCTGGGGCCAGAGGGTGGGGAGGGGGGCGGCGAGATCGTGGCGGAAGGCCCACCGGAGAAAGTTGGGGAGGTGCCCCACTCCTACACCGCTCAATTCCTCCGCCAGATCCTGGCGTTGGAGCCCGTACGATGACCTGGGAACTTCTTCTTGCCGTTTCGGCGATAGCTGTGGTTCTGGTCGTATTTTTTGTTTGGGAGCATAGGCAACGCGCGCTTCTCGGCAAAAACCTGGAGAGGACCCGCGCGGAGGTGGAAAAGGTGGCCGCGGTTGTGGAGGCGATGCAACACCAAATCGGGCAGAACCTGTCCACCACTCTGAAACTTCTGCAGGGGCAGGATCAGAGCCTCACCAACCGACTGACCGCGGTCCAAGGCCTCATGGCGGACCTACGGGAGCGGCTGGGGAGGTGGGAGGAGCTCGGCCGGCAAGTGGGGGAAGCGGCCAGGGATCTGGTGGGGCTGCAGGAGCTTCTGCGCGGCCCCAAGGCCCGGGGTGTGTTTGGGGAATGGGGGCTTTCCGCGCTTTTGGCCGAGGTCCTCCCGGCCGGGCGGTTTCAGGAACAACACCGCTTCCGCGACGGAAGCATTGTGGACGCCGCCATCTTTTTGGAGGGCAGCGTTGTCCCCGTGGATGCGAAATTTCCTATTTCAGGGTTTGAGGAGCTGCGCCAGGCCCTCACCGCCGAGGAACGGAAAAAGTTGAAAAAGAACCTCATCCGCAACGCCCAAAAACACGTGGACGCCATCGCTCAGAAGTACATCAAGCCTGAAGAGGGGACCACGGATTTTGCCCTCATGTACATCCCCGCTGAGGGGGTGTTTTTGGAACTCCTCATCCCTGAGGAGGACGCTGATTTTCTTGAGTATGCTTGGAGCCGCCGCGTCTTCCCCTGTTCGCCCAACTCTTTCTACGCCTATTTGCGGGCGTTGAGCATGGGCCTGCGCGGCTGGGAATTGGCCAAAGACATGCAGGCTCTTTTGGGCCAGCTCAAGGCTGTGGAAAACGGTTTGGCCCAGGCCCTGGAGGAGTTTGGCACCTTGGGAAACCACCTGCGCAACGCCCAGCGCAAGTGGGACGAGGTGGACAAGAAGTTCCGTGACGTGCAAGCGCGGCTTTCTCACGCGGTGAAAAAGGAGGCCCAATGAAGGGGGTGTTCGGCCGGTATTTGTGGGTGGATCTCTCTCGGGGCGAGGCCAGGGAGGTGGAGATCCCGCGCCGTTGGTACGAGCTGCATCTGGGTGGCCGTGGCCTGGCGGCCCGTCTCTTTTTGGAACATGTGCGTCCCGGCACGGATCCTTTTTCCCCGGGAAACGCGCTTGTCTTTGCCACTGGTCCTCTCCAGGGCACTGGCACTGCCGGCGCCGGACGGCATGTGGTGATGGCCATCTCGCCTAAAACCCGTTCCCTGGCAGATTCCTATGTGGGCGGCTTTTTGGGCCATGAGCTTGGCCGCTCTGGTTTCGACGGGATCTTCATCATAGGGAAAGCGCCTGAACCCGTGTATCTCCTCCTCGACGCGGGGAAGGCCGAGCTGCGGCCGGCGAGGGACCTTTGGGGGAGGTTCACCGCGGACGTGGAGCGGGAGCTGCGGGGCAGGCATCCTGGGGCGCGGGTGGCCGCCATCGGCCCGGCTGGGGAAAAACTGGTGGTCCAGGCCTGCATCATCCACGATCGCAACCGGGCGGCTGGCCGGCCGGGGTTGGGCGCGGTCATGGGCGCCAAGCTCCTCAAGGCCCTGGTGGTGAAGGGCCACACGGAGAAGCCTCTTGCCGATCCCGAGAGGTTCGCCAAGGCCCGGACGGAGTTCGCCCGCGAGCTCCTCGCCGATGAGGGCAGCGTGCGCCTGGGCGAATATGGCACAGCCCGCGGCCTCACCTGGCTCGCGGAGATGGGGATCCTCCCCACCAAGAACTTCCAGGAGGGCCTGTTCGATTTGGCCGCGGAGATCGGCGGAGAAATGCTTAAGGACACGATCCTCGTGGACCGCGACACCTGTGCTGGCTGTCCTATTCGCTGTAAGCGCGTGGTGCGCACGGAGTTCTTGGGGCGGGAGGTCGTTCCCGAGTACGGTGGGCCGGAATACGAGACCCTGGCGGCCCTGGGCTCGTTATGCCTCGTTTCTGATCTGCGGGCCATTGCCCTGGCAAACCAGCTCTGCAACGCCTATGGCCTGGACACGATCTCCGTGGGCGTGGCCATCGCCTCCCTCATGGAAGCCTCCGAGAAGGGCCTCATAAGGGAACGCGTGCCTTGGGGGGAGGGAAAGGCTGTGGTGGAGTGGGTGGAGAGGATCGCCCGCCGGGAAGGGCTGGGCGAGGAGATCGCCGCGGGCCTGGAGGCCTGGGCTGAAAAAGTGGGCGCGGACTTCGTGATGACCGTGAAGGGCGTGGAGGTCCCCATGCACGATCCGCGCGGCAAAGTGGGCCTGGGCCTCTCTTACGCCATCACACCGCGTGGGGCCAGCCACCTGGAGGGCCTCCACGACACCATGCTTGAACAGGACAATCCCACGCCGGAGCTTGGCGTCAATTCCCGCTACGACCGCTTTGCCCTGGAGGGGAAAGCCCGCCTGGTGGTGCTCTACGAAAACCTCCGGTCCTTCGTGAACTCCCTTGTCATGTGCGTGTTCACCACAAAGGAGGTGGGTCGCCACTATAACTTCCCCAGGATTCGTGAGCTGTTGGGTTATGCCGTAGGGCTGGAGATTGGACCGGAGGATATGCTGACCTTCGGGGCCCGGAACTTCGCCCTGATGCGCCTTTATTCCGGGCTTTGCGGGTACACGAAAAAAGAGGACCGGCTTCCGCGGCGGCTTCATGAGGCTCTTCCTCGCGGGGCCTCCGCTGGCCGCCCCATTGATCCTGGGCTCTTCCAAAAGGAAATCGACGCGTACTACGAAATCCGTGGTTGGGATGAGCGCGGTCCCACCAAGGAAACCCTGCGTGCCCTGGGGCTAGAGGAGCTCACGCGCCTCCTGTGACCGAGGCTAAAGGGAAAGCGTGTGCCGCCTGAGGACCTGTAGTTCCTCGCCAGGCAGGGCCCATGGGGCCGGCTTGGGAAGGTGGCGGGCCACGTAGCGATGGGGAAAACGGCGGATGAGGTCGTACCAGGAGAGCACAAGCTCGTTGTACCTGTTTTTGCGGATGTCCAGCTCTTCGTCCGCCTGAGCCAAGAGGTTTTGCGCCCGGCGCACGCGCTCCTCGCGCTCGCGGGGAAGGGCGCGGTAGATGCTGCGCAGCGCTGCTTCCACCCGCTCATCGGCTTCCGCCACTTTTCCGGGGTCGTCCTTTTGGAGAGCGCGCAGCTCGTCCAGGGCTTGCTCCAGGTTCCGTTGGCCCTCAGGGGCGTAGCCGGCGGCGCGCAACGCCGCAGCCAATCCCTCCAAAGCCTGAATGCGTTGGGCTAAGCCCTCTTCCACCTCTTGCCATGCCCGCTTGAGCTGTCCTTGTAGTCGGGATATCGCGCGTCTGGCGCGCCAAAAGGAGAACAGACCTACCGCCAGGAGCAAGACCGCGAGGGCCGCGGCGATCTCTACCATGCGCGGCCTCCTCCGCCGCCCATGCCTCCCCCGGAAAAGCCGCGGCCCCCGAAGCCTGAGCCTCCGGTCCAGCCGCGGAACGGCCCTCCCCGGCCGGCGGCCGTGCGTGGCACCGCCGTGGCCGCAGCCTGGCCGAGCTGATGCAGGAGGACAAGACGGGCGGGGAAGGCCATGGGCAGCCACGGCCCCCGGCCCTCATACCAGCTCGGAGGGTTTCTCAAGGCCTGGGCAAACTTTTCCACCCAAAGCTCACTGAGCCCGAAGGCCACAGCGTAGGGCAAAAGCTGTTCAAAATGCTTTTCCCTGGCGGCAAACTCTAGGCGCTCCACTTCAGCTCGCCGGATGTATTCAGCAAGACCGAGTATCTGCCGCAGCGTCTCCGTCCCTTTTGGCGTCTTGCGCGGCATGTACGGGGCGAACAGGACGACGATGACCCCCGCGGCGATGAGCGCGGCGCCCAGGTACAGGTTGGCCAGAAGGAACATCAACACCAAGCCCAACACACCGAAGCCCATGCCCAAAGCGCGCCACCGGCTGCGCACTTTCTCCGGATCAGTGCGGTAGAGGCCCCTATCCACGAGCTCCATGAAAAGCTGGGCCCGCAGAGCCGGTATCTTTTCGTACAGTCTGAACTTGAGGTCCGCAAACGTTGGCTCTTCCTTCCCCCCGGTGAAGAGGGCTTCGCGCAGGGCTTTTTCGTAGGGGGTGAGCTCTTTTCCCTCGGTTTGGGGGATGAGGCGAAAGTCGTGCTCTTCATCCCGGATTTTGAGCGCACCTTTTGTGGCCAAAGACAGGATCCCGGCGGTGAAGTCGCGGGGATCAAACCGGTCGTCGGTGAGAACGCCGGCCTCGGCTGGGCCGAGCCCCCGGGGCGGGGCGAACTCCGGCGCCACTGACCCCAGTTGCGGATCCCGTCCCCACTTCCACCATACCAGCGTCATCCCCAAAAGCACCACAAGCGGGATGGCTGCATACACGTTGTCCTGGAGGAACCAAAGGATGCGCTGTCCCAGGCCAGGAAGGGCCAGGTAAGGCGCAGGTATTCTTATGGCCACGGTGATCCCCTCGCCGGGCCGCAGGTTCTTGGCTTCCCCCCATAGCTTCTCGTTTTCCCAGGCAAGGCTGAAGGGAAAAGCGCTGCCATATGGCCCTTGGTAGCCCAGGAACTGCACGCTCTCCTTGGGGACCTCCGGCGAAACCTCGATCTCCACGCGGGCCCGCCGGATGGGCAGGGCCCAATCCGTCCCGATTGCGTTCCAGTAGAGCTCAACCTCGTCGCCGTAGCGCACCAACGCGCGCAGGACCCGATAGATTAGGGTATATCGAACGGATCCGCGTACAGTCCCGTCCGGATCCCCGATTTTCACCACGAGGTTTTCGCCCTCTCTGTAAACTTGATGGTGAGCAGGCCGGCTGTCCTGTCGAACCTCCAAAAGCTCCAACCGCAGCCGATATCGCTCCCCCGTGGGAATCCTGTAGACGACGGGGATCTCCCGCAGGATACCACGCCGTGGGAGCTCAAAGAAGACGGTGATCTGCTCAGTCACCAGGAGGCTGGCGTCGGCACCGATCGCGAGGTGGACGAGGTAATCCTCGATCGTTTGAGAAAAAGCGCCGCAGCCAAGGCAGAGGAGGAGGGCCAGGACTATCTTCATCGGGAGAAGCTCACTTTGGGCGGCTCGGCCAAGGCTTCGTCAGGCAGCATGTAGAAATCCCGGCCTGTGATGCGGAAAAGGCTGGCCACAAGGTTTTGGGGGAAGACCTTGATGGCGGTGTTGAGATCGCGCACCACCGCGTTGTAATACCGCCGGGAACGGGCGAGTTCCTCTTCCACCGCCTCCAATGAGCGCTGAAGGGCGATGAAGTTCTCATTGGCCTTGAGAACAGGGTAGTTTTCCACCACAGCGAAAAGGGTTTTCAGCGTTTCCCGCAGGGCGTTGTCGGCCTGGGCTTGCTCGCGGGGGCTCTTCGCCCCAAGAGAGGCCGCGCGAGCTTGCGCGATCCTCTCGAAGATCTCCCGCTCATGCCCAGCGTAGCCTTTCACAGTTTCCACGAGGTTGGGAACAAGGTCCGCGCGTTTGCGCAGCAGGGTATCTATCCCCCGCCAGGCCTCCTCCGCTCGCACCTGCAGCGTAATGAGCCTGTTGTAGATGACCGCGACCCAGAGAGACACAAGGACAACGGCACCTAGCCCAATCCACCCGATCATTTCGCCCCCTTAAGAGAAGACATTCTACCTAAAAGAGCGAGTCCGGACATTTTTCACTTCCCCTGCGGGCAGGCCAGCCTGAACCGTGCGCAACGGGATCGGCGGGCGAGCAGCGGTTCAAAGTCTGTGGCGAGTGCCATCGGAAACGGAGGGGGACCGGCCTGGGGAAGGCAAGAGCTGATGATGGTCCTCCAGGGGGCGGGGCGGAGGCGGTGGAGAAGCTTCCGTATCTGGAGTGCGAGCGCTAAGAGGGCCAACGGGAGCAGAGGCCACGGTGGTCCGGGGAGGACCATGGGGTTGGGGAAAACGCTCCCTGGGCGGTGCCTTAAGTCACACACAAGGGCACGAACTTTGCGACGTTGACTGGTCAGTGCTTAACCTTTTTCCAAATCCGCATGCTGTTCGTCTTTCTTTCCCCCGCCATTTTTGTGGAACTCCCGAAAGCTCTTGGTGAGGCGCGGCCAGACATCACCCCGCTGTTTTTTCGTTGGCCAAACTTTCGGACAGGAGGCGAAGCAGAAGGGTGGCGTAGGAGCCGGGTGGGAGGGCAAAGGAGAAGACCAGCTTGAAATGGCCAGGGAAGAGTTCGTCAGCCTCAGGTTCTGCGATTTCTGGCGCGGCAGGAACCACCCAAAGGGCGCGCCTGCCACTGCCAAGATAGGCCCGGTGGAGCCCCCGCGCTTTGAGATCCCCTTGCGCCAACCCCTCTTCCGCCAAAACGGCGGCCATGGCCGTGGAAACACTTTCCGCTTCCTGGGGGAGGGGCTCTTCAGAGCGGCACCGGGGCAAAGTTTTAGCCGATGGAAGGGGAATGCCTATGGTCAGGAGTTTTGCGCGGAGGCCCGGATCCAGGGGGTATGCGGGCACCGCCCCCTCACCCCAGGGAAAAACCATGGCCGTCAAAGCTTGCACACCTCCTGCAAGATCGCGGAGCACTCGCGAGGCCATCTTGTTCCAAAGAAAGCTTTGGTAGGCTGAAAGCCACAGGGAAAGAATTCGCGGGGTGATGAGGTTCACGGCGCGTTTGTGGTCCTGGGGATGATCGCAAAGGAAGGTGAGGACGCTGCGGAGGTTGCCGCGTGGGGCCTGTCCTTTGAGGTGCTGCCAGTTCCCCCAGTGTTCGCGCGCCACCCGTTTGAACCGACGCACGGGGGGCGGGTCGCCGCGCAGCGGCTCGGCCAAATATGCCCGCAACACCTCCTCCCAACGGCCCAAAAGCAGATGCTTTCCAGGAAAACCTAGGCGGGAGCTCCAGGAGCCAAATCGCTGCATGTCGAAGTAGTTGGGAAAACCATCGCCGCTGATCACCTCGAATTTTTCCCTTATGGTATCCACGTCGGACCGGGGGATATCCCGTAAGGTCACGGTGAAAACGTTTTTCTCAAGATCCCGAGTGCTTAATGGATGAGGAAGAAAACCGAGGCGCTGAGCAGTGAAGCCTCGGCCTTCGATATGCTCGGGCATGGCGCGCTGCGCGACTCTCACGGTCCCGTGTTGGATAGCCACGGCCACCTTGTCTTTGAGCGCAGGGAATTGCACCGCCGAGGGAGCCAGGCCCAGGCGTTGTGCCAAGGCTGCCTGCACCTCCAACGTGGTAAGGTTGCGTTTTTGCACGCGGTAAACAGCGTAGGGCCCGCACCCCTCCAGAGGAACGGCGAGGACTTCGACCACCCTGAAGTCTTCAGGGACCGCTTTTATGCGCATTGATTGGGGGAAGAGCCTGTTGCGTCACATGGCCCACGAATTCCTCGATCTTCTCCGCCAGATAGGCCATGCTTTGGTCCCAGAACCGCCGTGAAGCCAAGGAGAACCCAAAACGCTCGGCCAACTCGGCCACGGGATACATGCCCACCGAGGCCAGGAGCTCCTCGTACCGGGAAAGGAACCTTTCCCCCTCCCGGCGATAGTGGTCATAAAGGCCCAGGCCGAAGAGGAGGCCGAACGTGTACGGGAAGTTGTAGAAATCGGTGCCATAGTAGTGGGGCTTCACCGCCCACATGTAGGGATGGAAAGTGGCCAAAGCCTCACCGTACGTGGCCTTTTGCCCCTCCACCATGAGGGAACAGAACTCATCAGGCGTGAGTTCCCTTCTGGCCCGGCGCGCAAAAACCCAGGACTCAAAAAGAAAGCGCGCGTGGATGTCCACGATCACCTGGGCTGCCCCCTGCAGGTAGGTCTCAAGAATGGGGAGCTTTTCATCCTCCGGAAGCACACGGAGGGCCGCTTCCACCACCACGGTCTCGTTCATGATGCTGGCTGTCTCCGCCAGGGTCATGGGGTACTGGCGCAAAAGCGGCGGCACATGGCGCAGGCACCAGTTGTGATAGGCGTGGCCAAGCTCATGGGCCAGGGTGGACACGGAGTCAAAGCTCTCCTCGTAGTTGGCCAGGATTCTGCTTTTCCCTTCGCCGACGTGGGTGCAGTAGGCTCCCCCGCGTTTCCCCACCCTGGGCTCCGCATCGATCCAATTCCTTTGGAAAGCAAGGGTGGCTATCTCCGCATCCGCCGGCGAGAACCGCGCCAGGTTCTCCACAACGAACGCTCTCGCCTCCTCCCAGGTCCACTTCCGTTGGCTTTGGCCCACAGGGGCGAAGAGATCCCACCAATCGAGCCTGGGCTTGCCCAGGGCTTTGGCCTTGGCCGCAAAATATCGGCGCCAGAGGGGGAAACTTTCTTCCACCACGTCGTGCATGGCGGCGAGGATCTCCCGAGTTATGCGGTTTCTGAAGAGAACGGGCTCAAGGTCATCCTTCCAGCCGCGCTTGCGGTTGAGGACGCTGGCCTCGCCCTTCACGCCGTTTAAGGCCGCAGCCAACGGCACCTCCTGGGCTTTCCAGGCCGCGAGCTCTGCCTCATAGGCCTCTTTGCGCACCGGCTCCTGGGGGCTATAGGCCAGGTTGCGCACCGCGGTTATAGGCAGCCTCTTCCCGCCCACCTCTGCGGTCATGAGGCTTGTCACATTTCCGTGGAGTTTGGCCCAGGCGGTGCCCCCGGAAAGGCGCAGTTCTGCGGCCAAAACCTCCTCCGGTTCGCTCATCATGTGCTGTGCTTGCACACGCGCTTCCTGCAAAAGGAGCCGATACGGGCCTGCCCCAACCTCCTCAGGGTCCAGCTGTGCCAGCCAGGCCACAAACCGCGGCCGCAGCCGCTCAAACCCCAGGAAAAGCTTTTGCAGCTCGGAGAGCTTGGCCTGGGCCTGGGAGTTAGTGCTGTCCGTGTCCACCAGGCCTTGGAGGAAGGCGCGTATGGGGGTGAATGCCCGGAGAAAAGCGTTTGCGGCGCTAATGACCTCCGGAAACGCCAAGCGGTCCGTGGGGAGGGGCCCGCGATTTCCGATCTTGTGTCGTTCCAAGGCTTCTTGAAATTTGGCTAATTTATTTTCCAAATCCTGCCAAGCTTTTTCGAGCTCCGGCGTCCCCAGCCCTGGAAAAATATCGCTCCAATCCCACCGCGGCAAGCTTTTCGCGTTCATGGCCCCGCAGTATACGGCCAACAGGGGCGACATGACGTTGGGGCCACCGCCCACTAGGGGGATAATTTGAGGACCCGATCTTTATGAGTGCTTCCCATGTGGTGGTGCGCTGTGCCCAGACAAAAGATAAAGAGGCGATCCTCGCCATCTCCCGCGGAATTTGGGAGGGGGAGGATTATGTGCCGCGGGTCCTGGACCTCTGGCTTGGGGAAGGGGGCCTGATTGTGGCTGAGGTGGGGGCAGAGGTGGTGGGATTCGCCAAGACCACGGAGGTTGGTCCTGGCGAGCTTTGGCTGGAGGGCCTCCGTGTTCATCCCCAGCATCAAGGCAAGGGGATTGCCAAAGCGCTGGCGCGAGCCCAGTTGGAGCAGGCCCTGGCGTGCAAACCTCGCACGATCCGCTTGGCGACCATGGAGGCAAATGTTGCTAGCCTGCACATTGCTAGAGATCTTGGTTTCATGGAGGTGGCCCGCTTTTTCTACCTGGAGGCGGAGGTGAGGAAGCCGGCCCAGGCCCCGCCCCTGCGCAAACCAGACCTGCAAGAAGCATGGGCCTTCCTCAGCGCCTCCGCGGCGTTGCGGGAGGCCCAAGGCTTTCTGGGCCTGGGCTGGCGCTTCCGCCTTCTCACACCGGAGCTTCTGCGTGCGCTTTGGGAAACCACCAGTGTTTTCGCGGTGGGAAGCACAACCCCAGCGCTGTTCATCCTCATGCCTGACCCCTATACGCCGGAGGAGGTCGGGGCTTTGGTTTTCCTGGATGGGCCGGAGGAGGCGTGGCCGAAAGTTCTCGCTGGGGCTCAGGCCTGGGCCGCTGCACGCGGCTTGCGCCTTCTGGCCGCCATGGTCGCTGCTCCCCGGATCTTCACCTTCCTCACCCGGCATGGGTTTGAGTTCGTGCCCGAACTTGGTAGGGTGTTGGTGCTAGAATATTTTGGGCGTGGGGAATAGACCCAGGGAGGTCATTTGAAGAAACTTTATCGGGCTCGCGAGGGCAAGATGTGGGGCGGGGTGTGCGCGGGGCTGGGCGAGTATTTGGAAGTGGATCCAACCCTCATACGTCTCGCCTTTGTGCTCCTCGCCCTCGTCACGGGCATAGTCCCCGTCCTTATTTTTTACCTGATAGCCTGGATCATTGTTCCAGCGAAGCCAACCGCCGGACATCCGTCATGAAAACCGCGGCGGTGGCGGTTTTGGGCGACATCAACTGGGATTTGGTGCTTGTGGCCCCGCGCCTTCCCTCGCCTGGCCGGGAGACCTTGGTCTCCGCGGCAGTGCTGCGCCTGGGCGGCTCCGCCGCGAACACGGCAAGATGGCTGGCCCGGTTGGGCATGGAGACGCGGCTGTTCGCTGCCTTGGGGGACGATCCCCTGGGCCAGTTGGCCCGGGCGGAATTGGCACAAGAGGGCCTCTCCCCCGAGTTTCTGCGCCTCTACCCCGGGGCCAGCGGGATTTGCTGTGCCCTTGTGGACAACGAGGGGGAAAGAACGCTTCTCACTCACCGTGGTGCCAACGCTCTCCTTTCCCCCCCTTTGCCGGAGGGCTGGCTTTTGGGTGTGGGCTGGCTGCATGTATCGGGATATGCTCTTTTGGAGCGGGGATCCCGCGCAGCTGTCTGGGAGGCCCTCGCCCAAGCCCGTGGCGTCCCTGTCAGCGTTGATCCCGGCATGGTATCTGTGCACGGTCACGGCGAATTCCTCAGGGATCTGGGTCCTGTGGACGTCTTCCTCCCCAACCACATGGAGGCCTGGGCCCTCACCGGCGAGGAACGCCCGGCACGGGCGCTCCCCCTGCTTTTGGGGTTTGGGAAAAGGGTGTTCTTGAAGCTTGGTGCTGAAGGGTGTTTGGCCGCGGATGAATCGACGATCCGGAGCGTGCCCGCCATTTCTGCAAGGATCACGGACCCGGTGGGCGCAGGCGATGCCTTCAACGCCGGGGTCATTGCCGCGAGCTTGTTAGGCGGAGGCCTGTTGGCCCAGGCAGGGCTGGGGAACGTGTTGGGCGCATTGGCGGCCACGGGGTCCCCCCTCACGGCCCAGAACCTGAGGCAATTAGCCAGGGCTTTGCCCGAGGAAGTGCAGACTGAGCTTCACGGTGTTCTCGCTCGTTTAGGCGTATGAAATGGGGCACCATGTGGAGCGAGCTTTTTCCCCAAAGGAGGCCGCTCATCGGGGTGATCCATCTTCCCCCCCTTCCTGGCACGCCTCTTCATGGTGGTGTCGGTTTGGAGACCATTGTGGAGCGGGCGCTCCACGATCTCTCCGCCCTGGAGGAGGGAGGAGCGGATGCCGCCATCGTGGAGAACTTTGGAGACCGTCCCTTTGGCAAACTTGCGGCCAAAACCACTGTGGCCCAGATGGCCGTCATCGCCCGTGAGCTTGTGCGGAGCGCAAAAATTCCCATAGGCGTCAACGTCCTCCGCTCCGATGGAGTGGCGGCGTTGAGCATCGCCCATGCTGCCGGTGCCGCCTTCATCCGAGTCAACGTTTTTTCTGGCCTGGCCTTCACGGATCAGGGGATCATCGAGGGCTGCGCCCACGAGGTCCTTTCCCTGCGCCGTGCCCTGGGCGCTCAGGTGGTGGTGCTTGCGGACGTGCACGTGAAGCACGCGTTCCACCTAGGAGATCTTTCTGATGCTGCGCGGGACGCCGCCAGAAACGGCGCCGAGGTCCTCATCGTCACGGGAAGGGCCACGGGCGAGGCTCCCGCCCCAGCGGACGTGGTGACGGCAAAGAAGGCCAGTGGCCTTCCGGTCCTGGTGGGGAGCGGGGTTACCCTGGAAAACGTCGGCCAATACCGGGTCGCCGACGGATGCATTGTGGGCACCTGGCTCAAGCGGGGTGGGAATGTGGAGAACCCTGTGGACCCTGAGCGGGTGCGCCTTCTAGCGCGGGCCCTGAGGGCCTAGCTTTCGGGCCCAGAAGCGGCGGCGGCCATCGGGACGTACCTCCCGCTCCTCGATGACAAACCCCGAAAGGAGCGCTTCGATCTCCTCTTCCGACCAAAAGCGCCACAGCATGCGATCCCTTCGACCGCCCAGAAAGCGCCAGGTTCCATCGGGAAAGACCTCGTGGGGCCAGGCCTGGTCCTCCTGGTCGGGCGGGCCGTCCAGGCCCAAAAGGAGAAGGCCTCCGGGGCGAAGCACCGCGCGGATGCGCCGCATGGCCTCCTCAGCCTCCCCCTTGAACATGTGGTCCAGAACGGAGTTGGCGATCACAAAGTCGTAGGAGAGATCGGTCGGAATCTCCTGAGCTGGGCAGACGAAAGCTGTGATGGGCAAGCTCTCCTCTTTGGCCCAGGCGCTGAGGTGCTCCACGGCCAAGGCGGAGATCTCCACGGCCGTGACCTGGAAGCCGGCGCGGGCCAAGGCCACGCTCCAATGCCCCCGCCCGAAGCCCACATCCAACACGGTTTTCACCCGTTCGCGGCCCAAGCGCTTTATGAGCCAAGACCAGTCCTGATCCTCTAAGGAGCGCTCAGGCTGGCTTAGGGAGAAGATGCGCTCCCAAACCCGCGCCTGCTCAGCAAGATCACTCCGCACCCGGCCAGAGGGGCACAGGGCAGGGCTCAACACATCCGGAATCCTTATCCGAAAGCTCGCTGCAGCCGTGCATATTGCAGGCGCGCACCGCGTAGGTGTAGCGCACGCCCGCCCGCACGTTATGGTCCTCGTAGTAGTTGGCCCTTAGGTCATCGGCCAGGGGGCACAAGCCACGGCAGTTGGGGTCTGGGCTGGGATCGCGGAAGAGCTGATAGTAAAGGGCCCCGGGAACGGAATCCCATTCGATCCTGATAATGCTCCGATGGGTGCCATCGCTGGCTTGGACGTTTTCCGGTTTTGGAGGTCGGCCGGCGTAGCCCCGCGCCGGGTCCGACCAGGGCCCGCACCCCGCGGCGTTGCACGCCCGCACCCGGTACCAGAACCACTTTCCCTGGTCCTGCTCGCTCACCCCGTCTTGGAAGGAAGTAACGGGTGAAGTGCCCACCCGCGCATAGGGACCGGCCTCGGTGTCATCGCGTTCAATCTCGTAAAAGGTGGCCCTTTCCACAGGTTGCCAGGTGATTTCGATCGAGTTCAGGCGTTTCCCCACGGAGGCAGCCACTCCCGCCGGGGCCTGGGCGGGCGGCAAAGCCGGAACCTGCTCAAAAAGGCCGCAGCCCGCCAGAACCACTCCCAGGGCCAATGCCAACGCCACGGTCCATCCCCTTCTCATTATGTCCCCCAAGCTTTTATGGTAGCACAAAGCGGTTGTCCTGGGTTGCGGCGCGAAGGAATGCGGGAAGGTGAAGGGGAAGCCCTTGGAGCGTGCGCAGGAGCTCGGCCTCGGTGAGGCCCATGGCCAAAAGGACTTGGTTTTGCAGGGCGCGCACGAAGGGCTCGGCCGCGGCGATTTTCTCCTGGAACTCAGGGTAGCGGGTCCACAGGGCGGCCAAGCGCGCCTCAAGCCCCACCACCGTTGCCCCTTCCACCAATTTATCCGCGAGAAAAACGAGCTTTTCCGGCCAGGAGGAGGGCAGGCGGTCGGGCTGAAGGACATGGGCCAAGGCGATACGGCCCAATTCCGGGTAGCCGCGGGAAGCGAGGATCTCCGCGGCTCGAAGGCCATGTTCCCCTTCCTCGCTCAAGGACGAGATCTTGTCGAGATCATGGAGGAGGCCACCCCGGTGGACCAAGAGAGGATCCACCTCTACCCCGCGGGCCCGAAGCCGATCTGCCAGGAAGTGGGCCACAGCCGCCACAGCTGCGGAGTGCTCCACCACGTTTTGGGGAACACCCTGCTCCTGCAAAAGCCCGAGGCATTCCCACACGTCGGGCCAAGGGAATTCC
Source organism: uncultured Thermotogaceae bacterium (assembly GCA_964429165.1). Lineage (GTDB taxonomy): Bacteria > Bipolaricaulota > Bipolaricaulia > Bipolaricaulales > Bipolaricaulaceae > DTER01. The sequence goes on along the minus strand of CAYSAN010000004.1, from coordinate 52,598 downwards.
CAGGTTTTCCCGATCTCCTCTGCGCTTCGGATCTCGCGATCGTGAAGGGGGTGGGGTTCGGGGCAGAACTCGGCCGCGGGGTTGTACCACACTGCGCGCAGCCCGCGCTCCTTGGCCCAGCGGATCCAGGCGTAATCATGCGCCACGAGAGCGGCGTCCCCACCCCCCTCTATGGCCTCCGCAGGGATGGCCAACGGAAAACGGGAGAGGATGGGCCAATGAGGCGGGCGGGAGGCACGGATGAGCGCCCGCGCTGGTCGGCTGGCCACGGCGCGCAAAAGCTCCGCTGGCGCATCCGAGGGCACCAGGACTAGCACAACCCCCCCTTTGCCGTGAAGACCATGGTCGCCCGCACGGGCTCGAGTTTATCCGGGCTGCGCCTTCTTTGACCCACCAACAGGCTTGACCGCTTAAAAACACCCGGCTAGGCTTGATCAATGGGTGTTCTCCCCACGCTCCGGGTGGCCGCGGGCGCGCTCCCGCGCGGACTTCTTCTTCCCGGTGACCCTGCCCGCGCGGCCCACATGGCCACGAAACTCGATAGGGCTGAACAGATAGGGAAAAACAGGGAATTCCATTCCTACCGAGGCCTTTGGCGCGGGGTGCCGGTGGGGGTGGTGTCCACGGGCGTGGGCGCTCCCGGCGCAGCCATCTGCGCCGAGGAGGCCATCCGCGCCGGGGCCCAGGTCCTGATCAGGGTGGGCACAGCGGGATCCCTGCAAGACCCCGTGCAAGACGGCCACCTCGTCGTGGCCTTGGGTGCGGTGCGGGCGGAAGGAACCACCCCCAGGCTCCTTCCCCTGGAGTTCCCAGCCCTGGCCGACCCGGATGTGGCCGCGGCCCTCTTCACGGAGGCCCGGAAGCTCGGCGTTCCCGTGCATCGAGGCGTGGTGGTCACCCTGGATGCGTTCTACCGCGGCGTTTTGGATTTGGGTCTGGATGATTACGCCAAAAGCGGGGCCCTCGCGGTGGAGATGGAGTGTGCGGCCATCTTCTGTGTGGCCCAGCTGCGGGGCGTCAGAGCGGGCGCCGTCCTCGCCATCGATGGGGATGCGCGCCGGGCCGCCCAGGGCCACTATGATCCTCACCGGGAGGTGGTGAGGAGGGCTGTGGACCTCGAGATCGAGGTCGCCTTGAACGCGCTCGTCCACCTCCTGCAGGGGAACGGTGGAGAAAGGAGGTGCTCATGAGGCGCACTCTTTTAACGCTAGGTGTTTTGGTGTTTGGGCTGGGAGTCGTTGCTCAGTGGACACTACATCTTCTGCACGTCAACGACGTGCACTCCCGGTTGGATGAGTTGGCCAAGGTGGCCACCCTCGTCGAGGAGATCCGTGCTCAGGTCAGCCCTACCCTCTTCTTGCACGCGGGCGATCAGTTCCTGGGGACCCTGTACTTCACGGTCCACAAGGGCCTGGCGGATGCCGAGGTCCTCAACCTCCTGGGCCTGACAGCCATGGGCTTGGGCAACCACGAGTTCAATGAGGGGCCAGCGGGGCTCGCGCGCTTTGCGGACTCCCTGAACTTCCCCCTCCTTTGCGCCAACTGCGACATCTCCCGGGAGCCGCTTCTGGTGGGGAGGATCAAGCCTTACGTGATCCTCGAGGTTGAGGGCGAAAAGGTGGGCGTGATCGGGGTCATCACCCCGGACACCGCCTGGGCCTCGAACCCTGGCCCCAACGTGACGTTCACGGATCCCCTGGTCGCTGTGCGCACGGCGGTGAGCGATCTCTCGGCTAAGGGGATCAACAAGATCGTCGTCCTGAGCCACTTGGGGTGGGGTGAGGACTTGAAGCTTGCGCTGAGCGTTTCCGGCATCGACGTCATCGTGGGCGGCCATTCCCACACCCTGCCCGCGGATTACCCCACTGTGGTGGAGAAGAAGCTCCTCAACGTGAACAAGGCCTCGCAAGAGGAGCTGGAGGCCCTGCCAGGCATTGGTCCCGTCATCGCCAAACGCATCATCGAGCGGCGCACGAACATGGGCCCGTTCAAAAGCGTGGACGAGCTCCTGGAGGTGGCGGGGATTGGCCCGGCCCGTCTGGCGGCCATCCGCGATCTGATCACGGTGAGCGATGAGCCCGTGCGCACGCTCGTGGTCCAGGCCGGCGAATACGCACAGCACCTGGGCCGCCTCAGTGTGACCTTCGACCCGCAGGGGTGCATCGTGCACTGGACGGGCGAGCTCATCCCCACCAAGGACTTCGCCCCCCATCCCAAGGTGGAGGAGAGGCTCATGGTGTTCCGCGCGGCCATCGAAGCCCTCAAGGCCAAGGCCGTGGGCGAGACCCTTGTGTACCTGGAAGGCGAGCGGGCCAAGGTGCGCACGGAGGAGACGAACCTGGGCAACCTCGTGGCGGACGCGCTCCTGTGGAAGGCCAGTGTGGCCCGCGCTCAGATTGCCTTCTGGAACGGGGGAGGGATTCGTGCCTCCTTGCCCCCCGGTCCGGTGACCTTTGGCGACTGCATGACCATCCTGCCCTTTGGAAACTATCTTGTGGTCTTGGAACTCACCGGCGAACAGATTTGGCAGGCCCTGGAGAACGGGGTGTCCATGGTGGAGCGCGCTGCCGGCCGGTTCCCCCAGGTGGCGGGACTCCGGTTCGGGTGGGACCTGGCGCGACCCGTTGGCTCCCGCATCCTTTCCGTGGAGGTCTTCGCTGAGGGGACGTGGCGCCCACTGGACCGCAAGGCCGTTTATCGCGTGGTCACCAGCAACTTCCTGGCGGGGGGCGGGGACGGCTACGATATGTTCAAAGCTGCTCTGAACTCCTGGAACCTCGGCTTTGTGGACTACGAGGTCCTGGCAGAGTACATTCAGGCCCACTCTCCTGTGGCTCCCAAGGTGGAGGGCCGCATCGTGCGCAAATGAGGGGGGTGAGACCGGGAAAAAACTTGTTTCACTTAGGCCAGAGACCTTATGTGAAAGGAGGGGTTATGCGCAAGCTGGTTTTGGCGGTGACGTTGCTGAGCGTGATGGGGTTGGCCGTGTCGGGTTTGGCGGCCAAGAAGATCTGCTTGTACTTCGATCAGACCGGCCCTGGTGACCTCAGCTTCAACGACATGGCCCTGCTGGGTGCCCAGCTGGCTGCCCAGGAATTTGGGCTTGAGATCTACCACACCACTGCCGCCAGCCCTCTGGAGTTCCTCTCCGACCTGGCCAGCCTGGCGGAGACAGGGGAGTACGTGGTGATCGTGGGCGTGGGTTTCCTCCTCTTCGATGCCCTGCCCGAGGCTGCCCAGCTGTATCCGCGCCAGAAGTTTGCCTTTGTGGACGGCCCGAACTTTGGGCTTCCCAACATGATCGGGCTCCTGTTCAAGGAGCAGGAGGGTGGGGCCCTGGCGGGCGTGGTGGCGGCCCTCGTGGCCCTGGCCTACGGGGACCCGGCCATCGGGGCCGTGGCGGGGATGGAGATCCCGCCGGTTTGGCGCTATGAGGCCGGCTACCGCTTCGGTGCCTATTGGGCAGTGGACTGGTACCGCAAAAACGTCGGCCCTGCTCCGGACCTGCGCGTCCTCGTGACCTATGTGGGCCGGTTCGATGACCCCGCGGGCGGGAAAGTGGCGGCCGCGGCCCTCATCCGCGCCGGCGCCCGCAACATCCTGGGCATCGCGGGTGGCACCCACCTCGGCGCTTTTGACGCCGCTGAGGAGGCCGGCCGGGCCGCCGGACGCACCTACGGCCCGCCCTTCGCCTACGGTGCCGACGCCGCTCAGGAATACATCAAACCCGGGTTCATCCTCGGCTCAGCCCGCAAGCGCGTGGACACCGCGGTGTACGAGGCCGTGAAGTGGGCCCTGGGCACGGCGCCCGGCTTCAACCTCGTCCTTGGCATCGCCGAGGAGGGCACCGGCTTCAGCACGGAAGAGGACATCCGCACCTTCGTGGACTTGGCGGTGAAAGCTGGCTACCCCTTGGCGGGGACGCCCCAACAGGTGATCGACGCCATTCTCACCGCAAGGAAGTCCGTGCCGGAGTACGTATGGAAGGCCTTGGCGGAGTTCGAGGAGCTCCTCAGGGCTGGGAAGATCCAGCTTCCCGCCGCGGACACCGCCGAGCAAATTGCGGAGGTGCGCGCCCGTTATCCATGAGGTGAGGAGGGGGCCGGCCGTGGGCCGGCCCCTCCTTCTCTTTTTATGACCGAAGCCCTGCTTTCCGCCCAGAGGATCACGAAGATCTACCCCGACGGCACGGTGGCCCTCACCGACGTGGACTTCCAGGTCCAGCCCGGCGAGGTCCACGGCCTTTTGGGGGAAAACGGGGCAGGGAAAACCACGCTCACCAAGATCATCTCCGGCCTGCTTCCGCCCACCGCCGGAAGGATCGTGTGGAAGGGGAAGGGCGTGCGGTTCTCCTCTCCGCGGGAGGCCCTGCGTGCCGGCATCGGCATGGTCCACCAGCATTTCGCCCTGGTCGGGCCCTTCACGGGCTTGGAGAACATTGCCCTGGGGGCGGAGGGCGGTGGCCTTTTTCTTCCGGTGCGAGCCGAGGCCATCCGCCGCCGCGTGGAGGGGCTCATGGCCGCCTCCGGCCTCCAGGCCCCCCTGGACCTGCCGGTGGAGGAGCTGCCCGTGGGCGTCCAGCAGCGCCTAGAGATCCTGAAAATGCTCTTCCGTGAGGTGGATTTGCTTATCCTGGACGAGCCCACGGCTGTGCTCACCCCCCAGGAGGTGGACGAGCTTTTCCCCATCATGCGCAGGCTTGCCCAGCAGGGGAAAAGCGTCGTGTTCATCACCCACAAGCTGCGGGAGATCCTGGCGGTTACGGACCGGGTCACGGTGTTGCGGCGGGGGCGGGTGGTGGCCGTGCGGGAAACGCCGGACACCACGGTGGAGGAGCTGGCCCAGCTCATGGTGGGCGAGGCGGTGGTGGCCCAGGCCCGTCGTGCGGCCCGGCCGCCGGGCGAGGTCGTGCTGCGCGTGCAGGACCTGCGGGTGCCGGGTCCGGCCGGCCGGCCCGCTGTGAACGGCGTCTCCTTTGAGGTCCGCGCCGGGGAGATCCTGGCCCTCGCTGGCGTCCAGGGAAACGGGCAAAGCGAGCTGGTGGAAGCCCTGGTGGGCCTGCGGCCTTGGGAGGGCGAGGTCGAGTTGGCGGGGCGGAGCCTGCGAGGGAAAAGCCCGGCTCAGATCGCGGCCCTGGGCCTGGCCCACATCCCCGAGGACCGCCATGCCCTGGGGCTCATCCTGGATTTCAATGTGGTGGAAAACGCTGTGCTCGGCCGGCTCCAGCCCTTTTTGGATCCCTTGGGGGGAGTACGCTGGCGGAAGGCCTGGCGCTTCGCCCAGGATCTGTTGGCCCGGTTTTCCGTGCAGGCGCGGGGCGTGCGGGCCCCCGCGCGCTCCCTTTCCGGCGGCAACCAGCAAAAGCTTGTGGTGGGCCGGGAGCTCTCCAAATCCCCCAAGCTCCTGGTGGCCAACCAGCCCACCCGCGGTTTGGATGTTGCCGCCACCCGTTACATTCGCGATCTTATTTTGCGTCTGCGGGACAAGGGCCTGGCCATTCTCCTTGTTTCCGCTGATTTGGACGAGATTTTTGAGCTAGCGGACCGCGTGGCCGTGATGTACAACGGAACTTTCACGGGCGTGCTGCCCACCGAGGCATTGGATCGGGAGAGGATTGGGCTTCTCATGGGTGGGGTGGCCGTGGAGGTGACGCGGGAATGAGGGCTGTTCTGGAGAGCCTCTTGGCGTTGGCCCTGGGGGTACTGGTGGGCGCGGCGGTGATGGCGGCCTGGGGCCGGGATCCGTGGGACGCCTACGCCGCCCTTCTCTCCGGGGCCCTGGGCAATGCCCGCGCGGTGGCCAGCACGGTGAGCCGGGCCCTGCCCCTTGTGCTCACCGGCCTGACGTTTGCTGTGGCCGCCCGGGCTGGCCTATTTAACATCGGGGCCCAGGGACAGATGCTTTTGGGCGCCGTGGTGGCTCTCAGCTGCGGCCTGTTTGCCCTGCCGGCGGGCCTGCATCTGGTAGTGGCCCTGCTTTTGGCTGGGCTGGCCGGCGCCCTCTGGGCCATCCCCGTGGCCTTGCTCAAGCTCTGGCGCGGCGTAAACGAGGTCATCTCCACCATCATGCTCAACTGGGTGGCCCACTGGCTCACCCTATACCTTGTGGTGCAAAAGCTCTCCGATCGGGTCGTGGGGCAGCGCACGTTCGCCGTGCCTTTGGGGATGCGCTTTCCCTCCATCTACGGCGAGCTCACCTGGTCCTGGGCGGTGAGCGTGGGGACCGCCCTCTTCCTGGTTGGGTTTTTGTGGTACCACCGCCAGGGGTATGCGGTGCGGGCGGCGGGCCTGAACCCCAAGGCCGCACGGGCGGCGGGCATCTCCGTGGCCCGCGTGATGACCATGGCCTTGGTCCTGGGCGGGATCTCCGCGGCTTGGGCTGGGGCCATCCAGGTTCTGGGCCGCTTCCCGTACGCCATCACCAGTGATCTTGCGAACCTTGGGAACCTTGGTTTTGATGGGATTGCTGTGGCCCTCATCGGCCGCAACCATCCCTTGGGCCTCCTCGGGGGTGCCTTCTTCTTTGGGGTGTTGGCCACGGGCGCAGCCCGCATGGGCCTGCGCGGCGTCCCCCTGGAGATGATCCAGATCGTGCAAGGCGTGATCGTGGTGGCCATGGCTGTGCCTGAGGCCCTGCGGCTTCTGCGCCGGGTGGGCCCCAAACGGAGGGAGGTGCCGGCATGAACATGCTCCTGCAGGTGTTTCCTGTGGCCCTGCAGGCCATGGTCCCCATCACCCTGGCCGCGGTGGGCGAGGTGTTTGGGGAGTGGGCCGGCGTGGTGAACATTGGGCTGGAGGGCATCCTGACCCTTTCCGCGTTCCTGGCGGCCATCGCCAGCTGGGCCACGGGAAGCCCGCTTCTGGGGGTCCTTGCTGGCCTTTGCACAGGGGCCCTGATCGGCCTTTTCCACGGGCTCATCAGCGTGAAGCTGCGGGGCAACCAGATCATCAGCGGGGTCGGCATCAACCTCCTGGGGATGGGCGCGGTGGGGTTCGGCACCTGGGCCCTGTGGGGCGCCAAGTCCCCCATGCTGGACCGGCGCTTCTGGGTCCCGGAGGTCCCGGGCCTGGGGGTGAGCCCGTTCGTGTTCCTCACCCCGGCCCTGGCCCTCCTCACCTGGTGGCTTCTTTTCCGCACCGCGCTGGGCTTGCGGGTGCGGGCGGTGGGCGAAAACCCCATGAGCGCCGACGTCGTGGGCATACCTGTGGAGCGGTTGCGCCTCTTCGCCGTGCTGTACGGGGGAGCATTGGGCGGGCTTGCCGGCGCGTTCTTAAGCTTGGACTGGCTGCACACGGTGAGCGCCACCCTCCCCGCGGGCCGGGGGTTCATCGCGTTGGCCAACGTCGTGTTCAGCAAACTCAACCCCCTTCTGGCTCTTCTCGGCGGGTTGCTGTTCGGCTACTTCGACGCCCTGGGCATCCAACTGGCCTCCGTGGCCGGCCTCTCCGGTGGCGTCCCCTACCAGTTCATCCGCATGATCCCCTACCTGGCCACGTTGGTGGTGGTGACGCTGGCCATCGGGAGAGCCCGGTTTCCCAGGGCCTTGGGTAAGCCCTATCGCCGTGAATGATGCTCAGCCCAGTTTTCTGGGGGGAGGACCACCTCGTCCTTTTGGATCAGACCAGGCTTCCGTGGGAGGAGCGTTGGCTGCGGGTGCGTGCCTGGGAGGAGGTGGCGGAGGCCATTCGGGCCTTGCGGGTGCGGGGCGCGCCCGCCATTGGCATCGCCGCCGCTTACGCCCTGGCCCTGGCTGCCCGTCATCCCCGGCCTGGGCGGACCCCCTGGCAAGAGGTACAAGCGGCCCGGGAGGAGCTCGCCAAAACCCGGCCCACGGCGGTGAACCTCTTTTGGGCCCTGGAGCGCATGGGCCGCGTGGCCCAAAACGCCGCGGAGGACAAGCTGTTCCCCGTCCTCCTTGCCGAGGCCCAGCGCATCCACGAGGAGGACATCGCCGCGAACCTGAGGATCGGCGAGCTTGGCGCTGACCTGCTTCCCGTGGGCGCGCGGGTGCTCACCATCTGCAACACCGGTGCGTTGGCCACAGGAGGCCACGGCACGGCCCTCGGCGTCATCCGCACCGCCTGGGCCCAGGGAAAGCTCAAGATGGTCTACGTTTGCGAAACTCGACCTGTCCTGCAGGGCGCGCGCCTCACGGCTTGGGAGCTTTTGCGGGAGGGCATACCTTTCCGGCTCATCGCCGATTTCGCCTCCGGGCTCCTTTTTCGGAGGAAAGAAGTGGATGCGGTCTTAGTTGGTGCTGACCGCATCGCCAAAAACGGGGATTTCGCCAACAAGGTGGGAAGTTATGTTCTCGCTGTCATGGCGAACCGCCATGCTGTTCCCTTCTACGTTGTGGCACCATCCTCGAGCTTTGACCTTTCCCTCCCCTCGGGCGAGGCCATCCCCATTGAGGAGCGCCCCCAGGCAGAGGTCCTTGAGCCCTACGCCTGTCGGTTCGCGCCGGCGGGCGCATCCGCCTGGAACCCCGCGTTCGACCTCACTCCCGCTGAGCTCGTCACGGCGTTCATCACGGAGCGGGGAGTCATCCGCCCCCCCTATGAGCGCACGATCCCTGCGGCCTTTTCGGGTTAAGGTCGCGCAAGCCTACCGCTGGTTGGGCGCAAAAGGGCTGATCTTGGGGAGTTCAGGGAACGTTTCCCTGCGCGTAGGGGAAACGCTCCTCATCACGCCCACTGGGGTTCCCTGGGAGGATCTGCGGCCGCCGCAGATCGTGGCCCTTGATGTGGAAGGCCGCGTAAGGGGCCGGGGTTCTCCCTCCTCGGAGTGGCGGCTGCACGTGGCCGTTTACCGGGCGCGGCCGGACGTGCGGGCCGTGGTGCACACCCACTCCCCTGAGGCCACCGCCGTTGCTTGCCTTGGCCGGCCTCTGCCCATTGTTCACGACGAGGGACGCCTCCTGTTTGGCCCGGAGATCCCGGTGGCGGAGCGGAGTGCGCCGGGCACCTGGGAGCTGGCCCAAAGGGCCGTGGCCGCCCTGGGCCAGGGTCACGCTGTCCTCCTGGCCCATCATGGACTGGTTTGCGTTGGTCTGGACCTGAAGCAGGCCCTCCTTTTGGCGGAAAAGGGGGAGGAGGCCGCCAGCCTTTTCCTCTCGCTGTCCGGCGGGGAGGTTCAAAACGGGATACGCCTGGGTTTGTAGAGGTCAATGCCGTGCTTTCGGCACCACTCCTCCACGCCCTGCCAAAACTCCTCCGTTTCCCTGGCGACTGCCGCAGTTTCCGCCAGGTTCCCCGCGAGAACCCGCGCGCAAAGCCGGGCGTAGCCTGGGGGTTGTGCCCCAAGCCCCAGGGATTCAGCAAGCATTTTGCTGGCGCTTCGGTAGAGGTGGCGGTTGGCCAACCCCACAAGCAGGGCGCCGTGGAAGGCCAGATTTACGGCAAGGAAGGGGATCTCCTCGTGCGCGCCGAGGTGCTGGGCATTGCGGACCTTTCCCACGAGCTCCACCAGGTCCTCCACGATCAGCGCCCGCATGGCGCGGATGAAGGCCTGGTTGGGGACGGAGAGCACCGCCTGGCGCAGGCGCACAAGCAACCCGGTGGGATCGTGTAGAGGGCGGATGTACACATAGGCGCCATGGGTGAGGGGCCAGGCCCCGTCCACCTCCGTGGCCTGGGTGAAAAGCACATCCTCGCTGATGAAGTTCACCTCCACCTTTCCAGGCTCGCCCAGCCATTCGGAGGTGAAGTCCTCCCCAGGCTTGCCCAGCACGCAAAGGAGCTCCAGGTCGGAGTAGGGGCCGTCCTCGTCCCTGGCCACCGACCCGTAGATGCCAACGGCGAGGACGTCCGGGCGGAAAAGGCAGGCCCTTTTAGCCACTTCTTGGGCTAACTTCCTGCGTTCCTCCCGGGATATGGGCTGCACAGCGTGATTATAGATCCTCAAAAATCGCTGCGCGGTTTTTTCCCACCTCAGCCGGTTTTCTCCCGCACGGGAAGAACTTCGGTAGAATGCGGGGAAGGAGGTGCGCTTGACCACAGAAGAGATCATGGATCTTGCTCTTTCCCTTGCGGGCTTCCAGGCGGTCCCGGCGGACACGGCCATCCATGTCCCCGGCCGCGACATCAGCCAGGTCTTGGTGGGGATTGATCTGGAGGGGCCGGAGCTTCTTTGGGCGAAAGATGTGGGGTTTGATCTGGTGATCACCCACCATCCGCCCGGAGGGGCTGCGGCTTTAAATTTTTGGCATGTTCTCCAGCGTCAAGCTGAGCTGTTGGAAAGCCACGGTGTTCCGGCGGATGTGGCCCACGCGGCCGCCGCGGAGCTCGTGCGGGAGAACCGCCTGCAGAACCAGGCCCGCAACTACTTGCGTCTCCCTGCCTTTGCTCGCGCCCTCGGCCTCGCCTACATGAACATCCACACCCCCCTGGACGAAATAGGAAGGAAGCGGTTGGTCCAGGCGGTGGCCGAGCTCCCTACGCGCGCTGAGGTCGGCGAGCTTGTGGGCCATCTACGGGCAAGGTTCGGAGAATTCAGGAGCGCCCTGACGGAGATTGAGGTGGTGGTGGGGAACTCCCGCAATCCCGTGGGCAAAGTGGCCGTGATCCATGGGGCCGGCACAAACGGCGGTTATCCTGTGGCCAAGGCCCTCTTCGACCATGGTGTGGACACGGTGATTTACATCCACATCCGCCCCCATGAAGCCCATCGTCTGGCCCAAGAATACGGGGGAAAGGGCAAGAACCTGGTGATCACCGGCCACATCGCCAGCGACTCCTTGGGTATCAACCCGTTCATCGCTGCTCTGCGGGAACAGGGCCTAGAAGTGGTGCCCTTCGACGTCGTCCCCCCCTGATGCGCGCAAGCCTTGTTTTTTTGCGGTCCCATCCGGACCTGTGGCGTCTGTTTTGGTCCAACGTGCTTTGGACTCTAGGTTCCGGGCTTTACTTCTTCGTGTGGCCCAACTACGTGCGGGATCTGGGCGGTGGTCCCCAGGAGATCGGGTACCTCGCGGCCTTGATGTACGGGGTCATGGCCCTATCCCTTCTTCCTGGGGGGTGGCTTGCGGACCGCTGGGAGCGCAAAAGGCTCATGGTGGCCAACTGGGGCGTGGCGTCCGTGGCCCCGCTCGTGTTTGCCCTGGCGCGACACTGGGCGGGCCTCATCCCCGGCGTGCTCCTTTACGCCCAGTTCTTCGGCTGGCCAGCCATGGAGGCCTATGTGGCCCAGCTCGTGCCCAAGGACTCGCTAGGCCGGGCCTTCGCCCTGACCAACTCCGGCTACTCTCTGGGTGCGGCCTTCTCACCTCTTTTAGGTGCCCTCCTTCTTCCCCACATTGGCATGCGGGGCCTGTTCCTTTTGGCCTTCGGGGCTTTTGCTGGCTCCACCGCGGTCATGGGTCTTCTGCGCCCCCAACATCCCGCACCTCAACCCGACTCAGACCCGACCGTTTCTGTATCACCAACGTTGTGGCGGTGGGTTGTGGTATTCGTGAGCGTGCTTGGGATCACCGCGGCGGTGCGCCCGTTCCTTCCGGTATTTTTGGAGGACCGTTTTGGAATTGATCGCGCCTGGCTTTTGGCCAGCAGCTCCCTCATCTCCTTGGGCGGTTTCGCTTTGGCCTGGCTTCTTGGGCACCTCAGCGCCAAAAGTTCAGTGAGTGCATTGGTCTTCGGTATTTTAGCCGTTGCTGTTGGGGTTGCCCTCATCTTTGTGCCTGGTGGTCTCGTTTTTGGCCTTTTTCTGTTCGGTGCAGAGGCTGCAGTGTACTCGCTGTTCCGGGCCTTCATCGGCGCGGTGGTCAGCCAGGGCCGGGTGTTCGGGGCCACCCAATTCCCCGCCACGTCGGCCCAGGCGCTCGCTCCCCTTGCCGCAGGCTGGTTCTACTCTGCTAGTCCGGATTTGTTCTTAGGCTTGTGTGTAGGGCTCCTTGCGCTTTTGGCTTTGGTCTCCGCTGGCCTAGGAAAACGCGGGTAGAATGCTGGTGCGGAGAGCACCTTTGCCATGGTCTCCTCCCCCCGCTGGAGCAACGCAGGTAGAATGGAATTGCGGAGGAACGCGATGGATTTGGCCATCCCTGAGTTGGGAGAGGTTCAACAGGTGACGTTTTTGCGGTGGTTGAAAGGCGAGGGGGAGGCGGTGGAAGCGGGCGAGGCCGTGGCCGAAGTGGAGGCGGATAAAGCTGTTTTCGTTATCGAGGCCCCTGTTTCTGGTGCCCTTCATGGCCTTTGCGCTCGCGAAGGGCAGCGCCTTTCCCCCGGCCAGAAGATCGGCGAAATCCGGGTCGCATGAGGCGTTGCCTGCTTCTGCGACTTGGCCGCGTGCCCTACGGCCCTGTTCTCCACCTTCAGCGCAGGCTTCAGTCTGCACGCCGCGCCCAAAGGATCCCAGACGTCCTCCTTTCCTTGGAACACACGCCCGTGATCACCCTGGGCCGCGCGGCCACCCAAGCGGACCTCCTCTGTCCTGCTGAGCAACTCCGGAAAAATGGGGTGGAGGTTTTCGAAATCGAACGCGGAGGGGCCGCCACCTACCATGGGCCTGGCCAGCTGGTGCTTTACCCCATCATGGACGTGCGGGAGCTTGGGCTCTCCTTGCGGGAGTACGTGCGGGATCTGGAGGAGGTGATGATCCGCACGGGACGGGCGTTTGGGGTGGAGCTATTTCGCCGACCCGGTTACCCCGGCGCCTGGCACGCCTTGGGCAAGGTGGGGTTCATTGGGGTACACGTGCGCGGTTGGGTCACCATGCATGGCCTCGCTTTAAATGTGGATCTCGAGTCCAACGGCTTTCAGTGGATCGTTCCCTGCGGGATGCCCGACCTTCCCGTGGTATCCTTGCGCCAGATCGTCGGACACGGGGTTCCAATGGCTGAGGTAGAAGCGGCAGCGCTCTTGACGTTCTCGCAAGTGTTCGGCGTGGAGATGATGGAGCTTGGGGGTGCGGAGGTGCAGGCATGGCTAAGCCGGAATGGCTTAGAGTGAGAGTCGAGCCCGAGGGAACTGGCGTGGCTGAAGTGCGGCGCGTGCTGCGGGAAAAGGGCCTGTCCACGGTGTGCGAGGGCGCGCGCTGCCCGAACCTCCCCACCTGTTGGGGGGCGCGCACGGCCACGTTCCTGATCCTGGGGAAGATCTGCACGCGTTTCTGCCGCTTCTGTGCCGTGGCCCGGGGCAAACCCCAGCCCCTGGACCCCACGGAGCCCCTGCGTCTGGCGCAGGCCGTGGCTGAGCTTGGCCTCCGCTACGTGGTCCTCACCTCCGTGGACCGGGATGACCTTCCTGACCAAGGCGCGTCCCAGTTTGCGGCGTGCATTTGCGCCATAAAGGAGGTGGTACCGGGGGCCAAGGTGGAGGCCCTCATCCCCGACTTCTCCGGGGCGCGGCAGGCCCTGCGGCAAGTGGTGGAAGCTGGGCCGGATGTGGTGGGGCACAATTTGGAGACGGTGCGCAGGCTCACACCGCTTGTGCGTGACCGGCGTGCAGGATATGACCTCTCCCTTTTGGTTTTGCGAACCTTGAAGGAACTCAATCCCCAGCTTTTCACCAAATCCTCGCTCCTTTTAGGCCTGGGTGAGGAGGAGGGGGAGGTGGAGGAGGCCCTCAGGGATTTGCGGGATGCCGGTGTGGATATACTCGTTTTGGGCCAGTATTTGCGCCCCACGGCCCGGGAGATTCCCGTGGCCCGCTACGTTCCGCCAAGGGAGTTCTCCGCGTGGGCGGCGCGCGCCCAAGGCCTGGGCTTTCGGGCGGTGGTCGCCGGGCCATTGGCTCGCACCTCATTTCGGGCTGCCGGGGTGTACGCAGAGCTCACATGCGCGTCCTGATTGATCTTGACTTCCGCGATCCCGCCCTGAACCTGGCCCTGGAGGAGGCCATTTTGGATGGGGTGCGGCGGGAGCTCGTGCCCCCTACCCTGCGCATCTGGCGGAATCCCCGTTGCGTGGTGGTGGGAAGGGGGCAGAAGCCCGAGGAGGAGGTGGCCTTGGAGCTGGCGCGGCGCTGGCGCATGCGGGTGGTGGTGCGGCCCTCCGGCGGCGGCACGGTCTACCACCACCCCGGAAGCCTCCTGTTTTCCCTGTTTTTGCCCCTCACGGGCCGATGGCGCTCGGTGGCGGACTCCCAAGCGGAGCTCACCGGGCTTTTAGCGGAGGCCTTGCGCCAAAGGTTCAGCCTGGCGGCGGAGGTGCGGGAGGGCAGCGTTTTCGTGGGGGCCAGAAAGATCTCGGGTTCGGCCCAGCTTCGCCGCGGGGCCCTCCTGCACCATGGGACCCTCCTTCTTTTTCCAGATGTGATCCCCATGGAGAAGGTCCTGCGGGCCCTCCAGCCGGGGTATGCCCCCAGCGGCGTGCCGTCCCGGCCGGCGGCGGTGACGGACCTCTCCACCCTGTTGGGGAGGGATGTTTCCCTGGAGGAAGGGGTGCGTGTGATTCTCCAGGCGTTTCGGCCCCTGGGGACGCCGTCCCTCTCCTCGCTATCCCTGCGCGAATGGGCTTTGGCCGACCAGATCCTGTCCCGCTGAGGCCACCCACGGCTCAAGATCTGCGGGTCCTGGGTTGGCAACTGGGCCGCCCCCCGCGGGGAGTTCTGGCCGTGAGGCCTTGCCCCTACGGTTTTCCGCAAGTGGTCCTGAACCAGCCCCTCTTGCCCGCGGAAGGGGCTGAGCTCACCCCCATGCCCACCACCTTTTGGCTCACCTGTCCGTTTCTGGTGGCGGAGGTGGCTGAGCTCGAGTCCGCCGGCGCGGTCAAGCGCTACGAGGATCTGCTGGCCCAGGATCAGGCCTTGGCCCAGGAATATCTGCGCGCCCATGAGGAGCACCAAAGGGAGCGTTTTTCCCTCCTTTCCCCGGCGGAGGTTGAGCTGATCCAGGAGAAAGGTTTTTCCTCCCTTCTTGGCACGGGCATCGCTGGGCTGGCCAACCCGCTACGGGTGAAATGTCTGCATGCTCAACTCGCACACTTTTTGGCCCGCGGCCAGAACCCGATTGGGAAGAGGGTCGCAGCCGAGCTCCCCGGGCTCTTCTGCCCGCCGGACCGCGTCCTTTGCCGCGCCGTGGGCGAGCCACCCCCAGCCTAGGCTTTTCCCCGCAGGCTTGGGCCGGACTTTTCCGGGTTGACCAGCAGAAAACCTTCGTCACAAAAGAAAAAGGGCCGCACAAGGCGGCCCTGAGAACGACCAAGGAGATCTGCGCGGTTAGGGGTCGGCCTTGACCGTGGGCGGCCGATTCACGTTGACCACGGTGATGATCAGCTGGTCCTCAGCCACCGCGCCGCAGGCGTCCACCACCCGCAGGGTGACGAGGACTTTGAGGGGCTCGCAGCCCACCACCTCAGGGGCCACGAACACCGGGCAGAGGGTATCAGCGGCGACGAGCTTTCCAGCAGTGACGGTCCAGAAAATCCTGATCGGGTCGTCATCAGGATCGCCGGCTCTGGCCAGGATCATGATTTGGCCGCATTCGGGCACGGTGAGGTCCGGCCCG
Organism: uncultured Thermotogaceae bacterium; assembly: GCA_964429165.1. Classification (GTDB taxonomy): domain Bacteria; phylum Bipolaricaulota; class Bipolaricaulia; order Bipolaricaulales; family Bipolaricaulaceae; genus DTER01. Next base: position 37,160 of record CAYSAN010000004.1, on the reverse strand, counting down.
GCATCGGCCCAGGGAGCGCGGTTCACGTTGCGCAGGAAAACCCGCACCGTGTCCTTGGCCTCGGCACCACACACATCGCGCACAGTGACCATGAGCTCCACAACCTCGCCCTCGCACCGGCTCGTGAGGGGCGCGGTGTACACGGGGGTCAGCCTGTGGGGATCGTCGAGCCGGCCGCGGTGGCAGGGGATGGTCCAAAACACGGTGATGGGGTCGCCATCAGGGTCCATGGCGGTGGCCTTGAGCTGCACCGACTGGCCCTCGTCTACCACAAGATCCGGACCAGCCTCCACCACCGGCGGATTGTTCACGTTGAGGACGTGGATGACGAGCGTGTCCTGGGCCCGACCGCCGCAGCAGTCCTCGGCCACCACGGTGATGGGCACGAACTCGCCCGCGCAATCCGTGGTCAGAGGAGCATGGTAGACGGTTTCGAGCGCGTGTGGATCGGTGAAGTACCCCTTGGGGGCAGACCAAGTGACCTTGACCGGGTCGCCGTCGGGGTCATGCACGTGGGCCCGGAGGACGATGCTCCGCCCTTCCTCCACGGCTTTCGCCGGGGTGAGGAAGCCCACGGTGGGTGGATGGGAGGAGGGCGCGGTGCAGGTGGGAGGGGCCTTGGGCGGGGCTGGTGGGCACGGCACGCACGTTCCCTCATCGTAGATGAAATTCAGGCCAGGACCGCCGTCGATGGAGTTGCACCCGGGGCCGCCGATGATGATGTCGCAGCCCGGTCCCCCGAAGAGCCGGTCGTTTCCGGCCTCGCCCTCCATGCGATCGTCCCCCTCCTCCCCGTAGATGATGTCATCCCCGGCTCCGCCGAACAGGAGATCGTTTCCAGGGCCGCCTAGGATCAGGTCGCAGCCCGGACCGCCTTGGATCAGGTCGTGGGAAGGCCCGCCGATGAGGAGATCGTTCCCCTCGAACCCGAAGATCCGGTCGTCCCCACCCAGGCCGAGGATGAGGTCGTTCCCTGGGGTCCCAAAGAGGACGTCATCGCCCTCTGTTCCCACGATGATCTTGTCCGGTGGATTGGCCTGAAGGAAGGAGAGGATCACATCCCACATGGGGTCTATGCAGGGAGGGTACGAAAGGTGCTGGAGGAGCAAAGCAATCACATGGGCATCGACTTTGTACTTGGCGAAACAGGGGGGCACGGCGACCGTGGGGGCGGCGAGGGCGATGAGGAGTTCGGGGAGCTTTTTGGGGTCCTCAGCCAGGATGAACTTGCCCCCGCATTTTTCGGCCAAGGCCCGCAGCGAGGCCTGGGCTTGGGTCTCCACAACAATTCCCACCACGTCCAACACATAGCCCTTTTGGCAGAGGGTGGTGGCCACGGCCATGGGGTCTCCGCCGCACGTCTCCTCCCCATCGGTGAGAAGGACGATGCGGGTGCCCGCAGGGCTGACAGAGCCGGCGAGCTTCAAGGAGTCCGCCAGGGGGGTCCAGCCCTTGGCGGAGAGCCCCTGGATTTTTTGAATTAAAGCGGACCGCGCTGGGGTCATATGCGTGCTAAAGGGCAGGAGAACCTCAATGTCCGCGCAGCTTTGGGCCTTGGGCTCCCCGGGAACACGGTGTCCAAACACGATCACCCCAAACGGCGTGGCCTCTGGAATGGCTTGAATGGCGTGAATCAGGGCCTCCTTGGCCCAAACGATGCGGGCCTGGCCCGCGGCCCAGGGGTCGTTCATGGAGTTGGAGGCGTCGAGGATGAACAGATACCCTGCGGGTCCGGCGAGGGCGCCCAGGCCCACCGCGAAAAGCACCGCCAGAATCCCGAGTTTTCCCATCATGACCTCCTTGGTCATTCCCAGGGATTATAGCGAAAAAATGCGTTCAAATATGTAATGAGAGCTACGCTCACCTGGGTTTACGCAGGAAGCGCCGGCCAGGAAGCTCCTCCACAAGGCCGGAAAGCACGAGCTCCACGAGGATCTGGGAGGCTTGCGCGTGAGATAAGCCTGTTCGCGCCACGATGTCCTCCATTGAAAGCGGCTCCAAGGAGAGCAGGCCAAAGACCTTGGCGGCCGCGGGAGGGAGCTCGGGTGCGGGTTTCGCGGGCATCTGGACCAGAGGCAGCATGCCCAGCTCCTCCAGGATGTCCTCCACGCAGGTCACAGGTTTGGCCCCTTCGCGCAAAAGGCGATTGGTGCCGGCCGAGGCCTCGGAGGTGATGGGCCCAGGCACCGCGAGCACCTCCTTTCCCTGCTCAAGGGCGTAATCCGCGGTGATGAGGGCCCCGGAGCGCTCCGGTGCTTCCACGAGCACCACAAGGAGAGAAAGTCCGGCGATGAGGCGGTTTCGGCGGGGAAAAGTCCACTGGGCACCCTCCATATCCCAGGGGAATTCGGTGAGCACCGCGCCCCGTTCCGCGATCCTTGGCATCAGTTTTTCGCTTCCCGCAGGATAAGGCTTTCCCAGGCCGGTGCCCAACACGGCGAGCGTGCGGCCAGAGACAAGGGCTCCCTCATGGGCGGCGGTGTCTATTCCCGGGGCCAGGCCCGAGACGACAGTGACCCCGCGTCCGGCCAATTCCTGGGCGAGCTTTTTGGCCACAAGCCTCCCGTAGCTTGTGCAGCGCCGCGTCCCCACCATGCCCACGGCCAGGTGATCCTCCTTCCGCCATTCCCCAAGGAGGTAGAGGACCGGCGGTGGATCAGCGATGTTCCGCAAGGGTTCAGGGTATTCCTGCTCGTCCACTGTGACGATACGGGCCCCCGCCCTTTCGGCTCTTCTTAGTTCCTTTTCGGGATCGGCCAGGCCTCGCTCCTCCCAGATTTGCTGGGCAGCGTCCCCGAAGATCTCCGGAAGCGGCCCATGCCCCAGGGCCTCCCAGGCCTCCTCTGGCCCGCCGCATCGCGCCACCAGGAGGTCCCGGCGCCGCGGGGTAAGGGAGGGCAAGAGGTTCAACCCCACCCAGGCCAGCTTCCTTTTAAGGTCAGAGGCAGCCATAGTTCAGCTTGGCTTTTCAGGCTGAGGAGGACAAGACGGGATTGCGGGCCCCTTGCCCTTGAACAGGGCTGAACTCCTGCGCACCGCCGGCAATGCCCGTCACCTCGTGCACGGTCATCCAAACCGCTCGCTCTATACCCAGGGCTAGAGAGGCGTTGCGGCCGCCCCTATATCTCCCCTTCGCGCCCGAGAGCACAAAACCGCTCACCGCACAAGCCAGGCCGGCCACCACCAGGAACAAATCAACACTTTTCTGGACATTTTCCCCCCGGTGTTTTTATTCTACAATAGGACGCCATGGTTCCCAAAATGCTGGTGTTGCTGGCCTGGGGTGTGGTGGCCCTGGCCCAAGCCGAGGTACATGAGCACGCGCTGGCCCGCCTGGGCCCTGACCGGTTCGCTGTGGCACGCGGAGCGCGGGTGGAAATCTACCACGTCCCCGATGTTTCCCGGCCGGAGCGAGTGCTTGTGGGATCGCCGCGGCTGGAGGGTGTGGCCTCTTTGGCCGCCTCGGTGGATGGCCGGCACATCGCTGCCGGCGGGGAGTGGGGGGTTGTTGCTGTCTGGGAGCTCCCTTCCGGTCGGCTACTTCACGAGGTCAAGCTTCATAGCTTCAAGGTCTGGACCGTGGCCTTCTCCCCAGATGGGGCGCTCCTGGCCTCCGGGGCCTTCGACGGCACTGTGAAGCTTTTTGACCTGCGCACGGGACTGGAGGCCGGGATCTTCGTGGATCGCGAACTCCGCTCCCCAGAAAACCCGGAAGGCACAGCGCACACTGGCTGGGTGCGGGGCGTGGCTTTCTCCGCAGACGGGAAATATCTCGCTTCCAGTGGTTGCGATGGCTATGTGCGCATCTGGGATGTGCTGGCCCTTAGGCTTGTGCAGAAGCTCCGCGGCGGAATAAACGTGTACTCCGTGGATTTTTCTGCGGACGGAAAGCACTTGGCCTTGGGCAATAGTCCCGGTGAGGTACGCCTGGTCACCGTAGGGGATTGGCGCGAGATCCGATTGATACCTGTGAACGGCCCGGTGTTCTGCGTAGCCTTTTCTCCTTCTGGACGATATTTAGCGGCGGCTGGCCATCGAAATGTCGTCTGGGTGTGGGACCTTGGGAAAGGAACGCTGGTGCAAGAGCTCGCCGGCCATGAAGGGCGCATCTGGGGCCTGTCCTTCCTCACGGAGGCGCGGGTTGTGACCACCGCAGAGGACGGGACGTTCCGGGTGTGGGATCTTCGGCTCTGAGGCTTTCGGCCCTGGCCCACCGGATCGAAGCATGCCGGGCCTGCCCCAGGCTTGTGGCTTGGCGGGAGGAGGTGGCCCGGGGCAAAACCCCGGCGTTTCAGGCCGAGACCTATTGGGGCAAACCTGTCCCGGGCTTCGGCGACCCCGGGGCCTGGTTGTTCCTTGTGGGTTTAGCACCCGCAGCCCATGGCGCCAACCGCACCGGCCGGATGTTCACCGGCCATGGCCCCCACGGAGCCGGCGACTTCCTCATGGCTGCTTTGCACCGGGCAGGCCTCACTAATCAGCCCTTTGCCCGCTCCCTCCACGATGGCCTCAGGCTTTCCGGAGTTTTTCTGAGCGCGATCTGCCGGTGTGCCCCGCCCAGAAATCGTCCTATGTTCAAAGAAATTCAAACTTGCCTTCCGTTCCTGGCGGAGGAGCTGAGGATTGTCCAGCCCAAAGTGGTCCTGTGTTTGGGAGCTCTCGCGTTCTCCTGGGCTCTTCGGGCCCTGCAGAGCCAGGGAGCTTCTGTTCCCAAGCGGAGGCCGAAATTCAGGCATGGACTGGCGTTGGACCTGCGGCCAGCGGGGCCGGTGGTGTTGGCTTCCTATCATCCCTCCCGCCAGAACACCCAGACCAGAAGGCTGACCTCGGCTATGCTCGACGCGGTTCTGGCCAAAGCCCTGGCGGAAAAAGGCTCTCTTCCCAGGCAGCGCGCAGGATAAGGCACGCCAGGACGACGAACAAATACCAAAGTCCGAATCCCTCGCTCACGGGGAGGACTGCACCGGGAAGGGCGGCGATGCCCTTGACCAGCCAAAGATAGGGTTCAGCTAGCACACCAAGGGCTGAGCTCATGAGGGGCTGGCTCCAGGGCAAGGCCAAGAAGGGCAGGGCCACAAGGGCCGCCCAAAGGAGCACGGTGGTCCAGGGGATGAGCAATAGATTTGCCAGAAGCCCGTAGGGTGCGATGTACCCGAACGTCGAGCCGAGGAAGGGGAGGACAGCGAGCTGGGCGCAGGTGCTCACGGCGCCAAGGTCGGCGAGGCGCCGGAGGGGGCGGGGGAGGCGCTGCCGAAGCTCTGATCCCGTCCAATGCGGCAAAAGCAGGAGGATGCCGGCCGTGGCGGAAAAGGACAGCTGAAAAGCTGCATCCAAAGCGGACCAGGGCCAGGTCACAAGCACGAGGAGGGCGGCCAAGGACAGGCCCTGGAGGGGATCGAGCCAGCGGCGGGCCAGCCAACCCCGGTCCCACAGGAGCCAAAACACCCCCAGGATTCCGAACATGATGGCTGCGCGCAAAAGGGACACGCGTAGCCCGCCGAGGAGAACATAACCGGCCACAAGCGGCACAAGCAGGGGATGCCGCCAAACCCGGGGAACCCGCAACAAGCCCAAGACAAACCAGCCTCCCGCGGCGAGGATTCCCACATGCAGCCCGGAGAGGGCCAGAAGATGGGCCACCCCGGCCTGGCGGAAGGCCTCCTTTTCCTCAGCGGAAAGAAGCCCCCGGGTTCCCAAAAGGAGCGCGCCCAACAAAGCGCGGCTGCGCTCCGGAACCCCGGAGAAAAGGGCTTGCATTTTCTCGCGAACCCAGGCGGACCAAAATAGCACACCAGTTGTGCCTTGCCCGCGGATCTCCACCCGCTCCGCCCAAAACAGGCCCAATATCCCCCGACGACGCAGATGTTCCCGGTAGCCCTGGGGTTCAGGCGTTCCATATCGGCCATACAGCCGCACCCGTTGGCCAGGAAAGACCGGGTGGTCCTGGGGCCCGTAGACGAGGAGGCGCACGCCGAGGGCCTCCACCTCCACGGTGAAGGAGAGCTTTTGGGGTGTGGGCTCAGGGAGATCCACTACCACACCTGTGCACTCCTGAAGGAGGGGGAGCTGGAACGCCAGGTGGTTGGGGAGGGAAAGGGGCTTAACGAGGGCTATTCCCAAGAACAGTGCCGAGGCCCAAAGGACAGGCATGGACTTGCGCCAGGCGCTCAGGATGAGGAGGAGGGCGGAGATGGCCAAGGCCGGGGGCCCCAGGGGGCGAAGATGACCAAAGGCCAAACCGAACCCAAGACTCGCGGCAATCCCCGGCAACAACGCCCTTCCCATCTAGGCCATCCTTGAATTTTACTCAACGCCGTCTGGCGAGCGCTCCGCCTCCTACGTTGCGCTGGGCACATTCTCCGGCGGTGCCCCGGGCGCAGTGAACAAGGCGCTATGATCATTTTCACGGCCAACCCAATCCCCCGGCGCCGCGGGAGAAAAGCGTAAACCAGGGGCGGTATAAGCTGGACTCCGGCGAAGAGCGGGTTTGCTGGACCTAAAAGGACATGTTACCATAGAACCTCGGCCATGCGTGCCGAGGTAGCCCTAAAAGGGCGGTCGTTTATAAACGCGCTGGACCTCAGTCCTGAGGAGTACGAAGTCCTTTTTGGTTTAGCCGAGGAAATCCGCAGAGATCCTGCTGCTTTCGCCGAGGTTTGCAAGGGGAGGATCCTCGCCACCCTGTTCTATGAGCCCAGCACCCGCACGCGTCTCTCCTTCGAGGCGGCCATGCTGCGCCTGGGCGGACAGATCCTCACGGTGGCTGATCCCCAAACGAGTTCCGTGGCCAAGGGGGAGTCCTTGGCTGACACGATCAGGACTTTGGCCTGCTATGCTGATCTCATCGTCATCCGCCACCCCAAGGAGGGCGCGGCCCGGCTGGTCGCCATGTACTCTCCCATCCCCGTGATCAACGGTGGGGACGGCGCCCGCGAACACCCCACGCAAACCCTCACCGACCTCTACACCATCCGCTCCCTAAAGGGGCGGTTATCAGCGCTCGTGGTGGCCTTCTGTGGGGACTTGCGCTATGGCCGCACTGTGCACTCCCTCCTGCGCGCCCTCATGCGGTACCCCAGTATCCGGTTTTTCCTGGTCTCACCGGAGGAGCTGCGCCTGCCCGAGTCCTTGCGGGACGAGCTTCACGCCCATAACGCCCCGTTTGTGGAGGTGGAGCAGATGGAAGAGGCCCTGCCCCACGCGGACGTCCTGTACATGACGCGCGTGCAAAAGGAGCGGTTCTTCAACGAGGAGGACTATCTGCGCTTGCGCGACTTTTACATCCTTACTCCTGAGCGACTCCAGCTTCTCAAAAGCGACGCCATCGTCATGCATCCTCTTCCCCGGGTCACGGAGATCGCCTACGCCGTGGACGCTGATCCCCGGGCGGTGTACTTCCAGCAGGCCCAACTGGGGATGTACGCGCGAATGGCCCTCATCGCCAGCATCCTGGGGGTGATTTAGGTGCTGCGAGTTGAGCCCATTCAAGAGGGCATCGTTTTGGATCACATCCGCGCCGGGATGGGGATGCGCATTTTTCAGGAGCTGGGCTTAGGGGAGAAGGGGCTCACCGTGGCCCTCCTCATGAACGTTCCGAGCACCAAGCTTGGGCGCAAGGACATGATCAAGATCACCGGTGTTTTAGACCTGGACCTCACGAAGCTTGGTCTTTTGGACCCCGGCATCACCGTGAACTACATCCGCGGTGGGGGCGTGGTGCGGAAAGTGAAGCCGGGGCTGCCTGAGCGTGCGGTGGGCCTCATTCGTTGTCGCAACCCACGCTGCATCACCTCCACGGAAGGCTACATCATGTCCGAGTTCACCTTGGCTAACCCCGCCACCAAGGAGTATCGCTGCGCTTTTTGCGGCGAGCGCGTGCGAGTGTGAACGTGCTCCTCATCCGCGACGTCCGGGTGGTGGACGCCCTGGGCGAGTGGCGCGGGGACGTGGTCATTCAAGACGGGTTTTTTGCCGCCCTGGGCCGGGGGTTCTCCTGGCCGGGCGCCCTGGTGCTCCACGCACAGGGACGCACCCTCCTTCCCGCCTTTGTGGATCTTCATGCGCACTTCCGGGACCCAGGCTTTCCGGAGAAAGAGGACCTAAGGACGGGGGCATGGGCGGCCGCGCACGGAGGGTTCACTGCCGTCTCCCTCATGGCCAATACAGACCCGCCTTGTGACTCGCCGGAGGTGGCCCGCTACCTCCGGGAAAAGGCGAAGGCCTTGGACCTCGTGGAGGTCTACCCAGTGGGGGCCATCAGCGAGGGCCTGCGGGGCGAGCGGCTTGCGAACTTGCCGGCCCTGGCTCCCTGGGTGTGGGCCTTCTCCGATGACGGGAGGGGAGTGGAGCGGGCGGAGCTCATGGCCCAAGCCATGCAGCAAGCTGCGGCGTTAGGGAAGCCCATCCTTTCCCATCCGGAGTTCGCGGGGCTGGAGGGCCTGCTTTCCCAGGAGCTCATGGTGGCGCGCGATCTGCGGCTGGCCCAGGCCACCGGCGCAGCCCTGCACCTTCAGCACCTGAGTTCCCCTGCCGCCGTAAGCCTGTTTCGCCAAGCCAAAGCCACGGCGGCGAAGGTCACCGCCGAGGTCACCCCCCATCACCTCTGCCTTTCCCAAGAGAGCGTGGGCGACTACCCCGTGAACCCCAGGCTTCCGCGGGAGGAGGCCCGTCTGGCCCTGGTGGAGGCCCTGCGCGCTGGGGTTTTCGACGCCGTGGCCACGGACCATGCGCCCCACACCCCCCAGGACAAGGCCCGTGGTGCTCCCGGCATCTCCGGAATAGAGACGGCTTTCGCCCTCCTCTACACCCGCCTTGTGCGCGCGGGCTTGCTCACCCAGGCTGAGCTCTCCCGGTATCTCTCCCTGGGGCCAGCCCGCATCCTCCGCGTGCAAAAGGGCCTTGTGCGCGTGGGCTATGAGGGCGACTGTGTCCTCGTGGAGGAGGACGAAAGCTTCGTGGTGGACGAGGCGTTCTTCCTCTCCCAAAGCAAGAACACCCCGCTTTTGGGGATGCGCCTGTTTGGGAAGGTCTGGGCCACGATCCACCGGGGCGAGGTGATTTACCTGAACGGGTTTGTGCGCGGCCGGGATTACCATGATCATCGACAGGTTATACGCGCGGGTTGAGGAAAGGAGCCCGATCTGTTTGGGGCTGGATCCCTCTGAGGACGTTTATCCGCCGGGCTTTTCTGAGAAATTCAGGTCTGCGGCGGAGGCGGCCTTGAGGTTTTGTCAAGAGGTGGTGGCCGCCACCGCGGATCTTGTGGCGTGCTTTAAGGTGCAAATTGCGCATTTTGAGGCGCTGGGTGTGGAAGGTCTGCGGGCCTACCGCGACCTCCTGCACGAGCTCCGGCAAGAGGGGCACATCGTGATCGCCGATGTGAAGCGAGGGGACATTGCTTCCACTGCGCTCTATTACGCCCGCGCTCATCTGGCTGGCGAATTCGCCGCGGATTTCCTCACCATCAACGCCTACTTTGGCCGCGATGCCCTGACCCCGTTTTTCCCGTACCTGGAGACCGGGGAGCACGGGCTTTTTGTGCTTGTCCGCACGTCGAATCCCTCGGCCGCCGAGGTTCAAGAGCTCCTGGTGGGGGGCCGCCCTCTTTACGAGCACGTGGCGGAAAAGCTGGTGGCCTGGGGGGAGAAGTATCGCGGGCGGTGCGGCTATAGCCTGGTTGGGGCGGTGGTGGGCGCGCATCGACCAGCCCTTTACCAGTTGCGTTCCCGCTTTTCTTCCTTGTTCTTCCTCGTCCCCGGCTACGGGGCCCAAGGAGGGAAAGCGGAGGACGTGCAGCCCGCCTTTCAGGAGGGGAACGGCGCGGTGGTGGTGGCCGCGCGGTCCATCCTTGGCGCTCACCTGGGGAAGCCCGACCCAGCCGCGCGGTTTTCCCTGTACGCCCGGGAGGCCGCCCAGGCCATGGCCGCGGACCTCGCCTCATGCCTCTAGTGTTCCAGGAAGTCCCGGTTTTGGAGCAGCGTGCTGTGGCCCCGCGCGTTTTCCTTTTGCGCGTGGGCGGAGAGTTTTCCGCTCAACCCGGCCAGTTTTTCCTCCTGCGCGCGTGGAGCGTCCACCCCCTTCTCAGCCGGCCCATGAGCGTGTTCGACCTCTCCCCAGGCTCCCTGAGCTTCCTCTACGCCGTGCGAGGGGAGGGGACCCGGCTTCTTGCCCGCCTCAAACCCGGTGATCTTCTTCAGGTCTTCGGTCCCCTGGGGAGAGGTTGGTCGCGGGTGGAAGGGAAGGTGGCCCTGGTGGGAGGGGGGGTGGGCCTGGCCCCTCTTTTGTACACGGCCAAGGTCTTCGGCCCACCCCTTTCTGTCTTCCTCGGGTTCAAGGACCTCCCCTTCCTGGTGGAGGAGTTTCGGGCGTTCGGGGAGGTGCGGGTGGCCACGGAGCGACCGGGCAGCCATCCCGGAGCATTTCCCGGGCTGGTCACCGCTATCTTTGAACCGCAGGGGTACTCTGCGGTCTACGCCTGCGGGCCCAACCCCATGTTGCAAGCCCTGTACAAACAATGCCGGGCCGCGGGGGTGCCCCTCCATGTGTCCCTGGAGGAGCGGCTGGCCTGTGGAATCGGTGCCTGCTTGGGCTGCACCATCCTCACCAGGCACGGGCCGGCCCGGCTGTGCCACGAGGGCCCCGTGTTCCTTGCCGACGAGGTGTTCCATGATTGACCTGGAGGTGAGGCTTCGGCGGTTGCGGCTGCGCAACCCCCTGATCGCCGCGGCTGGAACGTTTGGGTTCGGCGAAGAATATTTTCAGCTTTACGATCCTTCCCTCCTGGGGGCGCTGGTCACAAAGACCCTCACCCTGCGGTCCCGGCTGGGCAACCCCCAGCCCCGGCTGTGGGAGACGCCCTGCGGGCTTTTGAACTCCATTGGGCTGGAAAACCCCGGTCTGGATGCGTTCTTGGCGGAAGTTGCTCCCCGGATCCTCAGGTTTGACGTGCCCATCGTGGTGAGCATTTACGGAGAGGGGCCCACGGAGTACGGGGAGATGGCGCGCCGTATTCCGCCCGCGGTCGCCGCGTTGGAATTGAACTTGTCCTGTCCCAACCTGCCCGGGAGGCCCGCGGTTCTCCCCCCGCCGGAGATCGCCGCGCGCGTTGGGGCAGCGCGGGAGGCCTGGGCCGGGGAGCTTTGGGCCAAGATCTCCCCGGAGGGCGACTGCCTTGCTGCGGCGCTGGCCGCGCAGGAGGCCGGCGCGGACGCCATCGTGGCCACCAACACCTTCCGGGCCATGGCCATCGATGTTTCCCGCCGGGCCCCGGTGTTCGCCACCGTGGTGGCCGGCCTCTCCGGCCCAGCCATCAAACCCCTGGTCCTGCGCATCGTGTATGAGCTGTGCGGAGCGCTGCGGATCCCGGTGATCGCCTGCGGAGGGATCATGAACGGCAGCGATGCCCTGGAGTTCATCTTTGCCGGCGCCCATGCGGTGCAAATGGGCACGGCCAACCTCGTCAACCCCTGGGCTTTGCCCCGGGCCGTGCGGGACATCCAGGAATTGCTGGTGAACCACGGGGCACAGAGCGTGGAGGAGGTGCGGGGATGCGCGCGGAAGAGGTGAGGGAGCTTTTGCGGGCCACCGGGGCCCTGTGGGAGGGGCACTTTCTCCTCTCCTCAGGGCTTCATTCTTCTCGGTACATCCAATGCGCCCGGCTTCTCCAGTATCCTTGGTATGCGGAGGCTGTGGGCCGAGCGTTGGCGGAGCTGGTGCGGAGCGTGAGCCCGGACGTGGTGGTGGGCCCAGCCCTGGGGGGGATCATTGTGGCCCATGAGCTGGCCCGGGCGTTAGGCGTGCGCGCCATTTTTGCCGAGCGGGAGGGCGAGAAACTCGTGCTGCGCCGCGGCTTCGCCCTCACCTCCGGCGAGCAGGCGGTCATCGCCGAGGACGTGGTGACCACCGGCCGGTCCACGTTGGAGACGGCGGAGGTGGTGACTGGGCATGGCGGCCAGGTGGTGGCCGCCGTCTCGGTGGTGGACCGCCGTGGCCCCGCGGCCCAGCGCTTTCCCTTCCCCTTCCTCTCCCTGCTGCGCCTGGAGCTGGAGACGTACCCGCCGGAGGGCTGCCCCCTATGCCGAGCGGGCATCCCCCTGGTGAAGCCCGGAAGCCGTCCCCAGCCCTAAAGGCTCACTCCCACTCGATGGTGGCCGGAGGCTTGGGGGTGAGGTCGTAGAGCACCCGGCTCAGGGACGGAAGCTCGGCAAGGAGCCGCTCCACCAGCTTTTGCAACCGCTCCCAGGGAAGGGGAAGCGCTTCGGCGGAGAGGGCATCGGAGGAACGCACGATGCGCAACACCAAAACCTCCCCGCAGTGGCGGGCCTCGTCACGCACGCCTGTGGCCCTCTCCGCCAGCAGCACGGGGAAGGCCTGGAACACCGGGAGGTCTGCGGTCTCCTCCTCCACGATGCGGGTGGCGCGCCGCAGGAGTTCCACCCGCTGGGGCGTGACCCCGCCCACCACGCGGATGGACAGCCCTGGTCCGGGGAAGGGCCGGCGGCGCACAAAGCTCTCCGGTAGGCCCAAGTGGCGGGCCACCTCCCGCACCTCCGGCTTGAGGAGCGGTCGCACCGGTTCGAGAACCAGGAGCTCTGTGGGCCAGACCTGAGGTCCCAGGTCCAGCACGTTGTGATGGGTCTTCACCGCGGCCTGGGTCTCCCGGACATCGGCAGCGATCGTGCCCTGAACCAAGGCCTGGGCTTCTTTTTCCGCCAGGACCTCGGCCAAAACCGCATAGAATGTATGGCGAAAACGCCTTCTTTTCTCCTCGGGATCGCTGACGTCAGCCAGGGCTTGAAAGAACCGGGGCGCAACGGGCACGATCTCCAGGGCAATTCCCACGGTCTCCAGGGCCAGCCGCACGGCCTCCGCCTCGCCCTCCCGCATGAACCCTGTGTCCAGGAACACGGGGTGCGCCCGCGCGCCGAAGGCCTGCTGAGCGAGGACCGCGCACACCGTGGAATCCACTCCGCCCGAGCAGGCCACCACCGCCTGGCCCGCCGGAAAAGCGCGCCGCAGCTCCTCCACAGCTTTCGCCACGAAATCCTTGGGCACAAAGGACATGGTTCACCCCTCCGCGAACACGATCTGGCCGGTCTGGGGGTCCATGTGAGCGATGGTGACCAGGCTCACGATGGGGACGGCGAAGGGGGCCAGGACCTCCCGACCGCGGCCAAAGCCCTTTTCGATGACGAAGGCGAAGCCCACCAAGGTGGCGCCGGCCTCCGTCACCATCTCCGCCAGCGCGGCGCTGGTCGTCCCGCGATACAGAAAATCGTCCACAATAAGGACACGTTCCCTGGGACCAAGGTACTGCCGGGAGATGCACAGGTCCACAGCCAGGCCTTTGGTGGGCGATTTTACTGAACGGTGGAGAACGCCGTGCATGGTGGAAGCTATGCCCTTTTTGGCGTACAGGGCGCAAGCCCCAAGCTGGCGGGCCACCTCGTAGGCGATGACGTTGCCCGCGGCCTCCGCGGTGAGCACGCAGGTCACGGGCGTTTTGGCAAAGGCCTGGGCGATGCCCTGGGCGGCAAGGGTTATGAAGGCCGGGTCAACGCGGTGATTGAGAAAACCATCCACGCGCAGGAATTCCGGGCCTAGAACCTGTCCACGTTCCACGATCCACCGACGCAGCTCAGCACAAACAACCTGTCCCATATGCAATGATAGCAGGGGAAAGCCCACGGTGAAGGGCATGAGTGGCCTGGTATAATAGCTGGCTTGGGGGTGAATGGGCTCGACGGGAACACCGAGGTCAGGCGGCAAGCGGAGCTCCCGTGCGCTCCTAAAACCACGGGACGGCAAAATAACTGCCGACTACGCTTACGTTCCCGCTTACGCCCTGAACTAGTGCGTGAGCCGTCCGCGGTCCCCTTGCCCGCGGGGGGCCGTCGGGCGTGACCGAAGCGGGCTAGCCCAAGGGCCCTGGCCCCGGGGCTGAGGGTGAGATCCTTTGGGGCTGGGGCTTGGCCGATCCTGCCCGGGGGAGCGGCAAGCCCGAAAGGAAAAACACGGGCTAAGCTTGTAGAGGCCGAAGCCAAGGTGTTTTCGGACGGGGGTTCGATTCCCCCCACCTCCACCAGGGCTAGGGCGTAGCCAAGCGGTAAGGCAGCGGGCTTTGGACCCGCGATCGGAGGTTCGAATCCTCCCGCCCTAGCCAAAAATGTCCCGTGCGGAACGGTTCCTTTCTTCCCTCCGTCTTCCCCAAGAGCTTCTGCGCGAGGCCCTCACCCACGCCTCTTACGCCAACGAATCCGGGCTTCCCAGCAACGAGCGCCTGGAGTTCCTGGGCGACGCCGTCCTCTCCTTGGCGGTCACGGACATCCTGTTTCGAAAGTTTCCCGAGCGGGAGGAAGGCGAGCTCACCAAGATTCGCGCTGTGGTGGTGTCCCGCCCGGTTTTAGCGGAGGTAGCCCACAAGCTTGGGCTTGGTCGTTTCCTTCTCCTCGGCCGGGGGGCGGAGGAGGCGGGTGCGGGGGCGCGCCCCTCCGTGTTGGCCGCAGCCTTGGAGGCCCTGGTGGGCGCGGTGTTCTTGGCCCATGGGTTCGCCGCGGCGCGGGAGCTTGCGGAGGAACTGCTGGCGGAGGAGATCGCTCGCTACGCCCAGGAGATCCCAGACTACAAGTCCCTCCTGCAAGAGCTGGTGCAGGAGCGTTTTGGGGGCCTGCCGGAGTACCGGGTGGTGGCGGAGGATGGCCCAGAGCACAAGAAGGTCTTCACCGTGGAGGTGGCGGCGGGCGACCGCTCCGCCCTGGGGCGCGGCCGCTCCAAAAAAGAGGCGGAGCAAGCTGCCGCCAAACGCCTGTACCTCTCCCTGACCACGCCGGAAACCATGGGCTCCTCTGGCGCGTAAGTTTTGGGGGGCTTTGTGCCCCTCACCAAGGAGGGTGTGATGAGAAACGCGGTGTTAGCGGGCTTGTTGTTGTTTGCGGCGGCGGCGTTTGCCCAGCCTGAGGAGTTCCGTGACCTCAATTTTGGCAACAAACCCTTCAACCCCGGGGACGTGGGACTGGTCATGCGCGTTCTTCTCCGGGATAACGACGCGGCCAATCCCGACCCGATCTACTTCACCCGGGTAATCGTGGAGAACATGGGCACAGCCAAACCAGAGGACATCGAGTGGGTGGAGCTGCGCATGGAGAACTCCTGCGGCAAGGAGGTGGTCTTGGCCTGGGGACCGCGATTTCCTCTCCACGAGATCCTGCTTGACCGTGATCCTGGGGAACGCAGGGTGTCCGACGATGGTGAGGCCTACTTCTACGTGTGGGTGAAGGTCACCGAGAAGATCACGGAGGGGCGAACGATTCAGCCCAAGGTGGTTTTGGGCTGGGCAGAGGGGGACAAGGGCGGCCTCCTGGAGGCCGTGGACGGGGTCCCGGAGAAGCTGGTGGCGGCTGGGAGCTTCACGGCCAAAGCCCTTGCTGGCCCAGCGGGCGGTAACCTCAACCCCGGCGATCGGTTCCCTGTGACGGAGGTAGAGGTCCAGGACACGGCGGATGTGAACCCCTGGGGGTTGGACCTCGTGAGGATCCGCATTGATGGCCCCGCCGGCCTGGTGTGGATCCTGGACAACGGGGTCAAAAAGCTGGAGATCCCCGTGGGCCGGGACTATGCCCTGCCCGAGCCGCTTTTTGCCGCCCTCGATGAGGCCACCGGGAAGCTGACCCTCTGGGTGGAGGTGCCGGAGAACTTCCGGCCCAAGGACCCGGTGAGCGTGGCGCCCACGTTGACCCTCACCCTGCGGGAGGCCGGCCACGCCCAAACGTTTAGGGTTTCTGATCCTGTTCCTGACCGGGTCCTGGCCGCGGGCCTGGAGGTCCTGGAGCTGCTGGTTCCCCAAGCTGGCAAGGTCCTGAGCCCCACCACCACCATCCTCCCCTATTCCACCCTGAAAATAGGCGACCAGGACCGCAATGCCACCCCGGTCCGCATCGAGAACCTGAACCTCAAGGCCATGGGCACGCTCACCACCCTGGCCAGCGTGGAGGTCGTGGACCATGGCGGCCGTCTTCTCGGGTTCGCCCGGGGCATTGATAAACCGGTGTCCCTCGTCTCCCCGGATGGGAAACCCCTTCTCCTCCCCGACGAAGCGACCCTCACCCTCAACCTCACCTTGGCCTTCGCCGGGAAGATCCCGCTTGGTGCTAGCCTCCTTCTTGTCCACGAGATCACGGTGGAGGAGGTCCTCCCTCGGGAGTACTTGGTGCGCGACGACGCCCTCACCAAGTTCAGGGGCACCCACGCTTTGGCCCCCAAGGAGGCCGTGTTCTTCGGGAGGCCCACGATCAGACTGGCCAAGGTCGAGGAGCAAGGGGTGGTCTCCACCGACGGGGAGACGATCGGGGTTGTGGCGGGGAGGATCACGGTGAAGCCCGCAGAGTACGTGGAGCTCGTCGGCCGAGCTTTGGCTGCGTACCGCTTGACCACCACGGCCTTGCCGGACGGGTTGAGCTTCACCCTGGAGGCGGGTCGGGCCCATGCCAAGGCTGGGGATCTCGCGGTTTTTGCAGCCGCGCTCAAACCCGTGCGCGTCCCGCAGAAGGATACGCTGGTGACCATGGATTTGAGCGTGGAGAGGGTGGTGGACTGGGCGGGGATTGCGTTGCCGTTCAGCGTGGGCCCAAGCCAGCAGGTCTTCCTGCTCACGGCGCCGCAGATCGGTCTGCAGCCAGATCCGCAAACGCCCTCCCTCGCTGTGCTCCAGGCGGATGTGCCCCTGTCTGCGCTCAAGGTCTACGTCTACTTCGATCCCGCTCTTCCTGTGGAGCTCAAGGAAGTGCAGAGCGTTGAGCCCTACGTTGCTGAGCTGGAGGTGGAGGACAAGCCTGAGCCTGGGCGCATTGCCCTCTCCGTGAGGCTCCCTCCGGAGGGGAAGCCCGTGGCCGGCGCGTTGGCCAAGCTCGTGTTCGGGAAAAAGGAGAAGGGTGAGGTGGTGCTCCGTTTGCGGCTGGAGGTGCGGGAGGCGCTGGGCCCTGACAGGAAGAGGGTCCCGTTCTACATCGGGCCTGAGGTGGTGGAGCTCCGGTGGTGACGGAGGTTGAAAGGAGTAGGAGCTTGGCCATAATCGGAAGGAGCGGCCCCGTCGTCTAGCGGCCAAGGATTTCGGGTTCTCAACCCGAAGACAGGGGTTCAAATCCCCTCGGGGCCAGAGGAGGCTGGGAAATCATTCCCAGCCTTTTTCTTTTCCCAATGCAGCCCAGGCCTTTTGCGCAAAAGCTTTCCGATCCTTAGCCGCGCACGCGGTCAGAAGCCCCCGGTGCTGCGACCCCCACTAGGAACATGACCCAGATCCACACCGCCAGGGCCGCCAAGGCCAAAAGCCTTGAGAGCACAAGTTTTTGGAAAGGAAGAGAGGCCCCACGGCCATGATGGCCAAAGCCCCGATCCTGCCACCAACTGCGACTGGTCAAGGGTGCGGAAAAGTGGCCGCGGGTGAAGGAGATCGGCCAACGCCAGCACAACGACGTTGAAGGCGCAGCTTCCATATACGTTTCCCAGGGCCATCCCCTCGGCTCCCAACCGCAGCGCTCCGAAGGTTACGGTCGTTTCCGGCATGGTGGTCACGAGGGCCAAGGCCGGACGCTCTTGAAGCTCCCAGGGAGGTTGAGGAGGTCTGCCAGCCGAGCCGGTCGCACTGGCGGCCAAAGGCGCGGCGCCGATGAGGACGCCTGCGGCTGCCAAAGCAAACTTCACCCTTTGCGAAACCTGGGTTGCCCTCGTTCCCCGTCGCCTGGATGCGGGGCACGGCCGCCTTGCCCAGGAGGTGCCCGCCGAGAATCAAAGGCGTGCCCAGACCCACGGGGCCCAGGTCTCCGGGCCCGCCGTAGGCCACGAGGGCGGTAACTAGGCCCGTGAGGGCCAGGGCAGGGCCCATCAGCCACTTCTGCCCGCGGCCCTGGGGCGAAGCATGACAGCGTCAGGAAGACTACAACGTTCAGCATGTTGGCTCCCAGAATGTTTCCACCGGCGGGAGCCTGTGCATCCAGTCCGACCGCAGAGAGGTGCGTCACCAGTTCAGGAAGGGAGGTGGTGATGGCCAGAAAGATCGTGCCCACCCAGAGCCGGCCAACCCCGCTGCTCTCCGCCAATTGATCCCCGGCCTTGCGCTTTGGTCCAGTCATGAGGTTCAAGGGCGCCGCCTACAACTCGGCCCCAGGACGACAGGGCCCTCGCTGATTCAGCGGAGGCGAAAAGCTTAGGTGGGCACTGCCGGCGGGACCAGGGATGCGCAGGCGTGCCAGTGGACCTACGACCGACTCGCCCCACGGCCCGAGGGCGGTGTTCACCGGCCGGGTGGTTCCCGAAGGGATGGTGCTCGGGGCCGCGCCCGAGAGGCTCCTCCTTCGACGAGCTTCAGGGCCAGTCACCATCAACCGCGATCTTCCCATCCCCCGCGGGACAGTCGCCCAACTCACCCCCAGGGTCGTGATCTTCTAGGAGGAGCTTGCTGTACCTTGCTTGAGGATTCCGACCCCGGCGACCTGCGGATGTGGGAAAGGTACCGCTACCCCGTGCCCCTCGACGTTCGCCACTCGTTCAGCCCTGTGGGCGCGGGGATCCACAGGGTGCGGCTGGTGGTGACCGACGCCGCCGCTCGGGAACTAGCCCGGCACTGGCTCATGAGGGCCAAGGATTGGGAAACATGGCGGAAACACCGAAGCTCCCCACTAAGCCCATGCCAGTGGTGTGGCCGAGGGAACGGGACCTGGGGAGCCCAAGGAACCGGAACCCCGCAGGGAACAGGAGGATAGGAGTACGACTGAACTTGCCAAGCTCAGCAAGCGCTCCTTCCCTTACGCGAAAGGACAGGAGCTTTCGGTAACCTGGGCACGGCCCAGGCCATACCCCATGCGCCCCCATCCGAAACCTGTGTCCCCGTTCGTCCCTTGGGGATAAATTCACTCCCAGGAAAAGGAGGGACCTTGCCTCGAAGGCTAGGGGTTTTTGCGTTCTTTCTTTTTGGGGCCGTGGGATTTGCCGCACCGCCCAATGAGCTCTTTTCCTACCTGGAGGCGGCACGGGGAAAGGCGTCCTGGGAAGTGGTGGGAACCCAAGGCGCGGGAACGGGACGGATCACTGAGATTCGCCTGCGCTCCCAGGTCTGGCGGGGGATTCCCTGGGACCACGTCCTCTTCGTGTGCGAACCGGGGAATATGCTCGTCCGAGACGTGATCCTTCTTTATATCACGGGCGGGCGGAGCCGGTCCGAGGCGTTGTTGGGGTTGACGGTAGCCACTCTGGCAGGCTTGCCCGTGGCGGTCCTCGGGGACGTGCCCAACCAGCCTTTGTTTGGTCTCCGGGAGGACGCCCTCATCGCCCACACCTTTGCCCGGTACCTCGAGGAAGGGGATTCGGACTGGCCCCTTATTTTCCCCATGGTGTGCAGCGCCCATGCCGCCATGGAGGCCCTGGCGGCCCTGGCCCCTGAGCTATGGGGCGCGAAGTTGCGGGGGTTTGTGGTCGCTGGCGCCTCCAAACGCGGCTGGACGGCCTACCTGGCCGCGGCCACCGCGCCCCAACAGGTCTTGGGTCTCGTCCCCATCGTATTTGATTTTCTGAACTTCCCAGCGCAACTTTCCGCCCAGCGGGAGGCCTTGGGCGGAGCTTCCCCCATGCTCCGAGACTACACCGAACGGGGCCTCACCGACCTCTTTGAGGCCTCGCCTCACGCCGTACGGCTTGCTTGGCTCGTGGACCCCTACTCCTACCGCTATGCCCTCACCATGCCCAAGCTCGTGGTGGTGGGCTCCAATGACCCGTATTGGACTGTGGATGCCACAAGCCTCTACTGGCCAGGACTTCCCGATCCCAAGCTCCTTCTTGTTGTTCCCAATGCCGGGCACGGGGTGCTCGACTTCCCCCGCGTGCTGGGCTCGCTGGCAGCATTCGCACGCCTCGTGGCCCTGGGTGAACCACTTCCCAAGGTGTACTCCTCGCTCCGGTTCGGATCTGACGGCGCTAACCTTCTCCTCCGGGTGGAGGGGGAACCACAGGAGGTCCGGCTGTGGGTGGCGGAGAGCCCCACCCGGGACTTCCGGCAGGCCCGCTGGGCTGCCGAGACCCTCCCAGGTGGGAACGGCGCTTGGGAAGCTCAGCTCCTTCCGCCACCAAGAGGCTATCGCGCAGCCTTTGCCGAACTAGTGTTCGCGGTGGACGGTCTTCGTCTCCACGTGTCCACCCCCACCCGGGTCCTGGGGCCCTAAAGGAGAAAAGATGAAGTGCGCCTACGTTCTTGAGCTCGTTTTCGATTCAGAACCCCGCGAGGCCCGCATCCGCTGGGAAGATGGGCGAACGGTGGCCATCCCCCTTGTTTCCCTTCCCGATCCCTTTTGGGAGTGGCAACTCCGGACGCGGGTCGCCAACGTGAACTTCCTCCTTTTGGGCAAGGGCGAGCATGATTTCTCCGTCCATACTGGGTATATGGCGACCCTCGGCGCACCTGGGGCTTTTCCCGTGGGGGCTGCGGCCAAGGGCATTGGCCTCCTTCCCCACGGGGATCTCGCGGCCTTGGCGGAGGAGATCGAAGCCCTGGTGGCCAAGGCCTTGACCCGCGAGGAGAAGGAAACCCGCGAGGAACGGCTCCGCTTTCTCCTTCGACTGTATACAGAGATCCCCCTGGACCGCCGAGTGCTCACCACTATTGAGCTCTACGGGAAAGGAACGTGGCGGAACATCCTTTGGGATCCGCGGTGTACAGTTCTTTTCTCATCCTATCGGGGAACGAGCTATGCCGTGAACGGGGTAGTGGAGCTCCACCTCCCGGGCGATCCCGTGTACCGGTACGTGGTGGCGCTTCACGATCTTTTCCACCTGCCGCGGGGCGGCCGGCGGGAGTTCCCAGCGGTATATCGCGTCTGGGTGGCAGAGGTTTGGGACAAGACTCCGGGCCCTTGGGCGGGCGAGCGCCTGGCCTAGGAGGGGCTGCGCGCGTTTGCCAAACACCCACATCCAGCAAAAGGTGCGCTCGGTCAGCGCCGTCGGAGGAACCCCCTTACCTTGAGTTCCTCTCCCCCGAAGGAGAGGAGGAAGGTGAGGGGGAGCGGAAGCCCACCCTCGTTCTGTACTTCTCAGTCTTCACGTCAAACCCGCTCTTCTGAGCCAAACCGGAGCTGGTCCGTGGGAGGGACTCCAAGAGGTGAACGATTGGTTCTCCACGTCCACCCTCACCAGGGCCCGCAAGGCGAGCCTTTTTCGGGAGCTAAGAGCCCTTCGCTCGGCCACGAGTTTGGTGAACTCCATCGCCCCGCCCTTCTCACACCTCGCCTTCCAACGCCTCCAAGCTCGCCGTGGAACCGCGCCCGATCTCCTGGCCGAGGGAGCCCCTGACGCATCCCGCCAAAACGCCACCGCCCAGGAAAAGCCCCTTTTTCAGTGGAGGTCCACCGTTACCGCCACAGGCGGCTATACCAAATTTTTTCTCCGCTCAGCCAAGCCCGTGGTCCGCGCTAACCCTAGGCATGGTAACCGAATTTCTCCCAGTGCACTTTGGCTGGGTCGTATTGGGTGCGGGGCTCGGGGTGTTCCGCGGGGATGCCCACGGGGATCAGGGCGAAGATCCAGTGATCCGTGGGGATGCCCAGAATGGGACGCAAATGTTCTTGCCGTTTTTCGTCCATGCCGCACCAGGTGGCACCCAGGCCCAGGTTGGCCGCGGCCAAAAGGAGGTTCTCCACGGCTGCCGCTAGATCCTGGAAAAAATAAAATTTCCCCTCTGGCTTGCCCAAAGGCAGGATCACCGCGCCGGCGTCCACCCCGAACCGGGCGTAGGGGTGGGCCCGGCATACCTCCCGGATCTTCTCCTGCTCCGTGATGACCAGGAACTCCCAGGGCTGGCGGTTGTGGGCAGAGGGGGCGGCCATGGCCGCCTTGAGCAGGAGTTCCAGCTTCTCCCTGGGCACCGGCTCGCCGGTGAACCTCCGCACTGACCTTCGCCGCATGAAGAACGCTAAAACCTCCGCTTCGTTCATGGTTCACCCCCGATGAGGGAGCCCCTTTTCCCCTGGAGGGCTTCCAGGACCGCGCCCTCCTGGTTTGCCTGGAAGACCACGATGGGCAGGTTGTTCTCCTTGGCGATGGCCACGGCCGCCCCGTCCAGCACCCGCAGCCCCCGCGCCAGGTACTCCGCATGGCTCACGTGCGGAAGAAGCTGGGCGTTGGGGTTTCTCAGGGGGTCCTCGTCGTAGAGCCCGGGAACTTTGGAGGCTTTGAGCACGACCTTCGCGTTTACGGAGAGGGCGCGGATCACCGCGGCCGTGTCTGTGGTCACGTAGGGGTCACCAGTGCCGGCGGCGAAGATCACCACCGCTCCGGAGGAAAGGGCTTCCTGGGCCCGCCAGGGGTCCACGGCCTCCGCCACGCCCGCCACCGGCAGGGCCGACATGAGGACGGCGGGAATCCCCTGCGCCAGGAGGAACTCCCGCAGGATCACGCCGTTGAGGAGGGTGCCGAGCATGCCCACGGTGTGGCCGGCATTAGGAGGGAGGAAGGAGAGAGCCGCGCCGCGGGCCACGTTCCCGCCGCCCACCACCACCGCCAGCTCCCCCCCTTCTGCGCGGGCCCGGGCGATCTCCGCGGCATAAAAGGAAAAGGCCCCTTTGTCCAAGGGGCCTTCCCTTCCACCCAGGACCTCTCCCGAGATCTTGAGGAGGGCCCGTTTCCACCGCAAACTCATGCCTCGCCCACCTGGAAGCGCACGAACCTGCGGATCACCACCGGCTCACCCAGTTTGGCCGCCAGCTCCCCCACCACGTCCTCCACCCGCACGGCGGGATCACGCACGTAAGGTTGCTTGAGGAGGCAGTTTTCCTCGAGGAACTTGGCGAGGCGACCCTCCACGATCTTCTCCACGATGTGCGGGGGCTTTCCCTCCCGCTCCGCTTGTTTACGCAGTATTTCTTTTTCCTGTTCGATGACCTGCGGGGACACATCCTCGGGGGAGATCCAGCGGGGCCGGGCTGCAGCGATGTGCATGGCCAGATTTCTCAGGAACTCCCGGAAATCCTGGGAATTGGCGGCGAAGTCGGTGGCCGTGTTCACCTCCAGCAAAACCCCGATCTTCCCGGAGTGGTGGATGTAGGCCTCCACCCGGCCCTCCCGCACGGCTCGGGTTTGGCTGGCCAAAAACTCCTTGCCCTCCTCGCGCAGGATCTTCTTGGCCTTCTCGATGTCCCCCCCGGCCTTGATCAGGGCCTGCTTGCAATCCATGATCCCCAGCCCGGTCTCCTCCCGCAGCCGCTTCACCAGCTCCACGGTGATCTCCATCCCTCACTCCTTTTCCTCGTACTTCTCCAGCTTCTCCATCATCTCCATGAGGTGTTCCTCGTCCACGGCGATCATGTCGGGCGTGGGCATGCCCATCGGCCGTTCCACGGGGGTTTCCGTGACCTGCAAGCCCTCCCGGCCCTCGATCACCGCGTCGGCGATGCGGGAGGTGATGAGGCGTGTGGATTTGATGGCGTCGTCATTGCCGGGGATGGGGTAGTCAATGCGGTCCGGGTCTGCGTCGGTATCGCAGATGGCCACGATGGGGATCCCCAGGGCGTTGGCTTCGTGCACAGCATGGACCTCCACGGTGGGATCGATCACGAACACCACGCCCGGGAGGCGGTCCATGGTGCGCAGGCCGTCGAAGTCCTTGCGCAGGCGCAAGAGCTCCTTTTCCAGGCTCAGCCGCTCCTTGATGGGGAGGCGCTCGTATTTGCCCTCGGCGAAGTTGTGCTCAAGCTCGAGCATGTGGAGGATGCGGCGGCGGATGACCCCGAAGTTGGTGAGGGTGCCGCCCACCCAACGCCGGTTCACCCAATGCCCGTTGCAGCGGCGGGCCTCCTCCTCCACAATGGCCTGGACCTGGCGCTTGGTGCCCACAAACAGGATCCCCTTCCCTTGCGCAGCCTGCTCCCGCACGTAGTGATAGGCGCGCTCGAACATCTCCAGAGTTTTGGTCAGGTCGATGATGTGGATTCCCTTGCGCTCCATGTAGATGAAATGGCGCATCTTGGGGTTCCACTTGCGGGTGCGGTGGCCGAAGTGTACCCCGGCTTCCAGGAGTTCTTTCATGGTGAGCAAGGCCAAACCTCCTCCTTTCCCAACGAAAGCGAGCGAGTATATCCAGGACCTTTGTCCACCACAAAGGGGGTGGCCCCGCTTGGCCCCCACGCCCAGGGTAGCTAAGATGAGAATGTGTTGAACGGGGAAATCCGGCACATCCCGCGCAATCCCGAGGCCGAGCAGGTGGTGTTGGGTGCGGCCATGCTCGCCCCGGAGGACATGGTGCCCAAGCTGCTTACGCGGCTGAGGCCTGAGCACTTCTACGTTCGGGCTCACCAGGACATCTACCGCAGCATCGTTGAGCTTTTCGAGCACGGCCAGCTTCCCGATGTGGTGACGGTGGCCAACCGCCTGGAGGAGCGGGGGAAACTGGCGGAGGTCGGGGGGCGGTCATATCTCCAGGAGCTCCTTTTGCGCGTGCCTGTGACCGCGGCTGTGGAGCATTACGCCGAAATCGTGGAGCAAAAGGCCCTGCGGCGGTGGCTCATCGAGGCCGCCGCGCGCATCGCTGAGCTTGGCTATACCGAGGAGCTCCCCGTGGAAGAGGCCTTGGATCGGGCCGAGGAGACCATCTTCACCATCGCTGAGCGCCGTTCCCTGCCCAGCTATTTCCTCCTGCGGGATTTCCTGCCGGTGCACTTGGAGGTGCTGGAGGAGCTGCATCGGGATCCCAAGCGGCGGCCAGTCGCGGCCATCTCCACGGGGTTTCAGGAGTTCGATCACTACACTGCGGGCTTTCGGGCCGCGGACTTGGTGGTCATCGCCGGTCGGCCGGGCACGGGGAAAACGGCCTTTGCCCTGGCCATCGCCCGCGATGCCGCCATTCGCCAGGGGAAAAAGGTGGGGATCTTCTCCCTGGAGATGTCCAAGGAGGCGGTGTTGGAGCGGCTCCTTTGTGCGGAGGCCCAGGTGGACCTGCACCGCCTGCGTGCGGGCTACCTGCCCCCGGCCAAGTGGGGCCTGATCGCCACGGCCGCCGGGCGCCTCAACGATGCCCTGATCTTCATCGATGACACCCCCAACACCACCGTCCTGGCCATCAAGGCCAAGGCCCGCCAGATGATGCGTGAGCATGGCCTGGATTTGGTGATTGTGGACTATCTGCAACTTGTGGAAGCGGGGATCAAAACGGATGTGCGGGAGCAGCAAATCGCGTACGTCTCCCGGATGTTGAAGGGGATGGCCCGGGAGCTGGGGATTCCCGTGATCGCCTGCTCGCAATTGAACCGGCAAGTGGAGCGGCGGGGTGAGGACGCGCGGCCAAGGCTCTCGGATCTGCGGGAGTCCGGGGCCATCGAGCAGGACGCGGACCTGGTGGTGTTCATCCATCGGCCGGAGGGCAAGAAGGCCGAGGAAGGCCCGGTGGTGGAAACGGAGATCATCGTGGCCAAACAGCGCAATGGCCCCACCGGAAGCTTTCGTCTCCTTTTCCACAAAAGCTATGCCACGTTCTATTCGCCCACCAAGGAGGCCGAGGAAGTGCCGTTTTAGAAAGGAGGGTGCTTGGTCCCCAAGGACCTCAAGTACACCAAGGATCACGAGTGGGTGCGGCTGGAGGGCGGTCGGGCCCGGACGGGCATCACGGAGCATGCCCAGAGATCCCTGGGCGACATCGTGTACGTGGAGCTTCCGCCCCCGGGCAAAATCGTGAGACGGGGGGAGCGCGCGGCCAGCGTGGAGTCGGTGAAGGCTGTGGGCGAGGTGTTCGCCCCCCTTTCCGGGAAGGTGGTGGAGGTCAACCAAGCCGTGGTCACCAGTCCGGACCTCATCAACAAGGATCCTTACGGGCAGGGCTGGCTTTTTGTGCTCGAGCTCAGCGACTCCCAGGAGATTGGCCTCCTCCTTTCCGCCGAGGCCTATGAGGAACTTCTGAAAGGAGGGTGATGACCCCCTACATACCGCACACGCCGCGCGATGTGGCGGAGATGCTGGCTGCGGTGGGTCTCCCGGACGTGGAGGCCCTTTTTTCTGATATACCTGAGGAGGTGCGGCGCCGCTTCCAACCCCTGGGGCTTCCCGCTCGTGATGAGATCTGGGTCCAGCGCTACATCACCGGGCTGGCCCAGCGCTCCACGGGCCAGAGGTTGATCCCATTTTTAGGGGCCGGCCTCTACGACCACTACGTGCCGCCGGTGGTGGAGCACATCCTCTCCCGCTCCGAGTTCTACACCGCCTACACCCCGTACCAGGCGGAGATCTCCCAGGGCACCCTCACCTGGATGTTCGAGTACCAGACGATGGTGTGCGAGCTCACGGGGCTGGAGGTGGCCAACGCCTCCATGTACGACGGGGCCACGGCCCTGTGCGAGGCCGTGTACATGGCCGTGCGGGCCACGGGCAAAAGGGACGTGCTTGTGCCCCGGTCCTTGAACCCCAATGTGCGCGAAGTTCTGGCCACCTACGCCTGGGCGGCAGGCCTGCGCCTGGTGGACGTCCCATATGACGCGACGGGGCAGCTCCACCTGGAGGAAATTCCGGAGGGGACCGGCGCCCTCGTCGTGCAGGAGCCCAATTTCTTTGGCGTGGTGGAGGACCTTTCTGGGCTCAAGGAGCGCTTGGGGCAAGCGTTCCTCATCGTGTACGTGAACCCCATCGTTCTGGGGGTTTTGGAGCCCCCGGGGAAATTCGGGGCGGACGTGGTGGTGGGTGAAGGGCAGGTGTTGGGTCTTCCCCTGTCCTTTGGTGGGCCGCTGTTGGGGTTGTTTGCCACGCGGGGGGAGCATCTCCGGCGCATGCCTGGCAGGATCTCCGGCCGGACTGTGGACGCCGCGGGGCAGGAGGGGTATGTCATGGTTCTCCAGACCAGGGAGCAGCACATCCGGCGGGAGGAGGCCACTTCCAACATCTGCACGAACTCCGCCCTGTGTGCCCTGGCGGCCACGGTGTACTTGGCGGCCCTGGGCCCGCAGGGCCTGAAAAGGGTGGCCCTCCTGTCCATGGAGCGGGCCCACTCCCTCGCGAAGCGCGTCTTTTCCCTCCCCGGTTTCAGGCCCGCGTTCTCCGGCCCCTTCCTCTACGAATTCACCGTGGCCTGTGCTGATGCCAAGGCTGCGGTGCGCAAACTTCGGGAAAGCGGGATCGCTGTGGCTGGCCCGGAGCTCCTGGAAAAGTGCGGGGTGGAAAACGCCTTCCTGGTGGGGGTGACGGAAAAGCGCACTCCTGAGGAGCTGGACCTCTTTGTGCGTGCTCTTTGGGGAAGGGGGTGAGGATGCCCGTCATCTTTGAGCGTGGTCAACAGGGCCGCAGGGCCTTGGCCTTGCCGGCGCTTTCCTCCTCCGAAGAGGAGCTCCTTGCCCGCATCCCGGCGGGGATGCGGCGGAGGGATCCGCCGCGCCTGCCCGAGGTCTCTCAGCCAGATCTCATCCGCCACTACACCGCCCTTTCCCGCCTCAACTACGGCGTGGACACCGGCTTTTACCCGTTGGGAAGCTGCACCATGAAGTACAACCCCAAGCTCCATGAGGATCTCGCCCGGTTGCCGGGGTTCAGGGAGCTGCACCCCCTCCTGCCTGAGGAGGAGGTGCAGGGAGCGCTGGCCGTGCTGTGGGAGCTTTCCCAGTATCTAGCGGGGATTGCGGGGCTGGCGGGGGTGACGCTCCAGCCCGCGGCGGGGGCCCACGGCGAGCTCACGGGCATGTTCCTCATCAAGCGCTATTTTGAGGAGCGGGGCCAGCTTTCCCGGCGCCAGAAGATCCTTCTGCCGGACTCCGCCCATGGCACGAACCCGGCCTCCGCGGCCATGGCGGGGTTCCGCGTGGTGTCCATCCCGTCGAACCGGCGGGGCATGGTGGACCTGGAGGCCCTGAAGCGCAATTTGGATGAGAGCGTGGCGGGGATCATGCTCACCGTCCCCAACACCCTGGGGATCTTTGAGGAGGACATCCTCACCATCACGGAACTTGTGCATCAAGCGGGTGGGCTTTGCTATTTTGACGGGGCCAACCTCAACGCCTTTCTGGGGCGGGCCAGACCGGGGGACATGGGCGCCGACATCTTCCACTTCAACTTGCACAAGACCTTCGCCACGCCCCATGGGGGCGGTGGTCCTGGGGCCGGCCCCCTGGCCGTCTCCGCGCCCCTGGTGCCCTACCTGCCCATCCCGGAGATCGTCAAAGAGGGCGACAAGTTCCGGCTCAACTTCGACAAGCCCAGGTCCATCGGCCGGGTGCACCCCTACTTCGGGAACTTCCTGGTGCTGGTGCGGGCCTTGGCCTACATCCTGACCCTGGGCGATGAGGGGATGCGCGAGGTGTCTGCGGCGGCCGTTTTAGCCGCCAACTACCTGCGGGTGCGCCTCCAGGACGCCTACAAGCTCCCCTATCCTGGGCTGTGCAAGCACGAGTTCGTCCTCTCCGGCGAGGGCCTGGCGGAGGGGATCCGGACCGTGGACATCGCCAAGCGCCTCGTCGACTACGGGTTCCATCCGCCCACGATTTATTTCCCCCTCATCGTGCGGGAGGCCCTCATGATCGAGCCCACGGAGACCGAGCCCAAGGAGGTATTGGATGCGTTCGCCCAGGCCATGCTCCGGATCGCTGAGGAGGCCCAGACCGATCCCCAGCTTCTCAAGGAGGCGCCGCAGCGGGCGCCGGTGCGCAGGCTGGACGAGGCCCGGGCCGGGCGGCACCCGGTCCTCCGCTACCCCTTCCCTCAGGTGGCGGAGGCTAGCGCCGCAAAGGAGCGCGCACCAGGATGAGCACGGGGATGATCTCCAGCCTTCCCGCCCACATGTGGAAGGAGAGGAGCAGTTTGGCCAGGGTGGGCATCTGGGGGTGGGTGAGGCCCACGGAGAGCCCCACGTTGCTTTGGGCGGAGGCCACCTCGAACAGGAAGTCGCTGAAGGTGAACTGGGCCAGGGGGTAGAGCTGGGCCAGGAGGAAGGCCCCGGCCGCGAGGAAGCCGATCCACAGGAAGAACAGGGCCGCGGCCTGGCTCATGCGTCGAAAGATCTCCGCCTCGGAGTAGCACTCTGTTCCCAGGCGGCAGGGCACGATGGCGTCCGGGGGTGAGAGGAGGCGGTGCAGCTGCCAGCGCACGCCGCCGGCGAGGGTGACCAGGCGCATCACCTTCAGGCCCCCGGCGGTGGACCCCGCCGCTCCGCCCACCACCATCCCCGCGGTGAGCAGGAACTTTGCGCCCTCGGTCCAGCGCGCGAGGTCCGTGGTTTGGAAGCCGGTGCAGGTGAGGGCCGAGACGTACTGGAAGGCGGCGGTGCGGAACGCCGTGGTCGCGGACACCAGGCGCATGAGCACCAGGCCCAAGAGGCCTGTGCCACCCAGGATGAGCAAAAGCAGCCAGCGGGTCTGGAGGTCCTGCCAGAGGACCTGGGGCCCGCCCAAAAGCATTTGGTAGTGCACCACGAAGCTTATGGCCCCCACCACCATGGAGAAGATGGCGGCGATCTCCACGGCCAGGGAGCGGTAGCGGCCCAGGGACTCCGGCCACAGGCTGAACCCGCCGGTGGCCACCCCGGTCATGGCGTGGTTGAGGGCCTCCCAGGGCGGCATGCCCGCGGCGAAGAAGGCCAGGGCGCTCAACCCCGTGTACAGCCCGAAGATCCACCACATGGTGCGCACGGTGGAGCGCACGGAGGGGTGGATTTTTTCCGTGCGGGCCTCGGCGTAGTACAGGGTGGCAGCGGACAGCCCGGGCCCAGCAAGAATGGCGATCATGAGCACCAGCACCCCCATCCCCCCGATCCACTCCGTGACCGACCGCCACCACTGCAGGGTCCTGGGCAGGAGATCCGGCCGCAGGGACATGGTCAACCCCGTCCCGGTGAAGCCGGAGATGCTCTCGAAAAAGGCGCTGGTGAAGTCCGCGTAGGGGAAGACGAGGCCTCCGCCGAGGTGGCGGGAGACGAGGTAGAGGGGGAGGGCGCCCAGGGTGGGCACCAAAAGCCAGCCCAGGGCTGCCACCAACAGGCCGTGCTGAAGCTGGGTTTCCCCCGCGTGGCGAAACGGCCAGTACAGCCCAGCCCACACCACCAGGGCGGCCGCGATGGTGAGCCCCAAGGGGAGGAGGGCAAAGTCCTCGTGGAAGTAGAGGGCCACGGGCACGGAGCCGGCGGCCATGAATGCCACCACCAGGGACAACAGCCCCAAATCCCTGAGGACGATGCCGAGGTCCGCCAGGCCCATAAGCTCAGCCGGTGAGGATGGAGATCAGGCGCTCGGGGGTGTGCTCTTTGCTGAACACGGTGAGGACGTCACCGGTGCGGATGATCGTGCTGCCCTTGGCGATCTCCAGTTCTCCATCGCGTTCCACCGCGGCCACCAGCACCCCCTCGGGGATGAACCCATCCTCCCCGGCCTCGCGCAGGGTGCGCCCCACCAGGGGCGAGGTGGCCGGGACGGTGATGCGGAACAGCTGAGCTCCGCCGGGCAGGGTCACCAGATCCCGCAGCTTGGGGTGCAGGGCCGCATGGTACAGGTACTCGGCCACGATCACGTCAGGGTTCTCCATGACGTGGGCGCCCAGGCGCCGGAAAAGCTCGGTGTGGGCCCGGTTGTTGACCACGGAGACGATGGTGGGCACGCCCAGGTCCTGGGCCGCAGCGATGACCATGAGGTTGGTGGCGTCGTCGGAGGTGGTGGTGATGAGGGCGTCGGCCCGCTCCGCCCCGGCCTCCTGTAGGGCCTCCACGGAGGCCGCATCCGCCTGGATCACCAAGACGTCGTATTTCCGGGCGATGGTCTGGGCCTTGTCGGGGTTACGCTCGATGACCGCCACGTTGTGGCGGTCCCGCACAGCCAGCTCAATAAGGGCGCTGCCAATGCCGCCCGCCCCCACCACGATGAGATACATGCGGTGGGTATCCTACCGCGGCTCCCCTCCCAGGGCAATTGGGGGGGCACTGATGAATTCCCTGGGTGGTGGCCGGGGTATCATCCCGGGCCATGGAAAAGTGGGTGAAGCTCACCGTGGTGTGGGGCGAGATGAGGGCCCAGATCCTCAAGGGCTTCCTTGAGGGTGAGGGCATCGAGGTGCGTCTGCGCCATCACGTCCCTCCCGGTGTCTATCCTGTGATCGTGGACGGCCTGGCGGAGGTGCAGATCCTCGTGCGGGAGGAGGACCTGTTTTGGGCTCAGGGGGCCCTGGCCGCCTATTACCAGGCGAGGGGGGGCGAGGGGTAGGTGCGTTGGCCAGACGCGAGGGAGCTGGCCCAAGCCCGGCGCGCGCTGGTCTCCGAGCTGCGCCGCAAGGGCATCAGCGATGCCCGGGTCCTGGCGGCCATGGAGAAGGTGCCGCGCCACTTGTTCGTGTTGCCGGAGTACGTGCCCATGGCGTACGAGGACCGCCCACTTCCCATCGGTGCCGGCCAGACCATCTCCCAGCCCTACATCGTGGCCTTGTCCACCCAGGCCCTGGCTCCCTCCCCCCAGGACCGGGTGTTGGAGATCGGCACGGGCTCGGGCTATCAGACGGCGATTTTGGCGGAGCTGGCCAAGGAGGTGTTCACGGTGGAGCGCCTTCCCGCCCTTTCCCAGGAGGCGGCGGAGCGCTTGCGCCGTCTGGGCTATACGAACGTGCGGATGCGCGTGGGCGATGGGACCAAGGGGTGGCCGGAGGAGGCCCCGTTTTCCGGCGTGGTTGTGACGGCGGGGGCGCCTCGCGTGCCGGCCAGCCTCCTGGCCCAGCTGGCCGAGGGCGGCCGCATGGTCATCCCTGTGGGCGGCCGCTTCGAGCAGGACCTGTGGCGGGGGTATAAAGAGGGGGGAAAACCGGTGTACGAGGACCTCTGCCCGGGGACCTTTGTGCCCTTAATTGGCGAGGAGGGGTGGCGATGATCGATCTTCGGTCGGACACGGTGACCAAGCCCACGCCGGAGATGCGGAGGGTCATGGCCCAAGCGGAGGTGGGCGACGACGTGTACGGGGAGGATCCCACCGTAAACCTACTGCAGGAGCGGGCGGCCGAGCTTTTGGGCTTTGGGGCCGCCCTTTTCGTCCCGTCCGGGACCATGGGCAACCAGGTGGCCATCGCTGTGCACACCAGGCCGGGCCAGGAGGTCATCTTGGAGGCCCAGTCCCACATCTACAACGTGGAGATGGCCACCATGGCCCGCTTTTCCGGCGTGCAGCCCCGGGTGGTCCCCGGGGACCGGGGGGTCATCACCGCCGCCCAGGTGCAGGCCGCCATCCGCCCTCACCTCTATTACCTGGCCCACACGGGCCTGGTGTGCCTGGAGAACACCCACAACGCCGCAGGCGGCCGCATCTTCCCCTTGGACATCGCCCGGGAGATCCTCGCCGTGGTCCACGCCCAGGGCATCCCTGTGCATCTGGATGGGGCGCGCATCTTCAACGCCGCCGTGGCCCTGGGGGTTCCCGCGCGGGAGCTCGTCCGGGGCTTTGATTCCGTGATGTTCTGCCTGTCCAAGGGCTTGGGCGCGCCGGTGGGGTCCGTGCTGTGCGGCTCTCCGGAGTTCATCGCCGAGGCCCGCAGGGTGCGGAAGGCCCTGGGTGGGGGTATGCGTCAAGCGGGGATCCTGGCCGCCGCCGGTCTTTATGCCCTGGAGCATCACATCGACCGCCTGGCCGAGGATCACGAGAACGCCAAAGTCCTCGCCGCGGGCCTGTCTCAGATCCCCTGCCTTTCCGTGACCCCGCCGGAGACGAACATCGTGGTGGTGGAGATCCTGGGGGGTCCGACGGCCCAGGAGCTGGCGGAGGGGCTGCGGCGGCGGGGCGTGCTGGTGGCACCGGCTGGCGCGGGCACCGAGGCCAGAAAATTGCGCCTGGTCACACACCTCCAGGTGTCTCGGGCGGACATCCTCCGGACAATCGACCTGTTTTGGGCGGAACTGGGCGGCGTGTAGGCCGGACGAAGCGGCCTTCCACCCAGGTGGCCTGTCCCCTGAAACGGGCGAGCACGGCTGTAGCCTCCGTTACGTGCAAGGGGGCAGGATGGACCTGAGGGATGTGTTCCAGCTGGTGTGGCGGGCCAAGGTGCTCCTCCTTTTGATGGTTGGGGTTTCTGGGCAGGCCATGCCTGTTGGGTTTGAGTCCGGGTTTCACTTCTTTCGGGCCTACCCGCCGGCCATGTCCGCCTTTGTCCAGCTGGTGAACGTTTCTTTGGCCTATGGGAACGGGCTGTTTGGCCAGGAGGTAGCGGCGCTGCCCTTGATTTCCGGGGGGCTGGGCCTGCGGGCCGCGGCCTCCGTGGGCCAGCCCATCGGCCTCGGGCTTGGGTTCAGCGTGTGGCAGGCGGCCACTGGCACCGAAGGCCAGTGGGGAGGAAACCAGGTCTCCGTGAGCCTGAGCCTTTCCCATGCTGATCTCCATGGGGTGTTTTTCTTCTCGCCCTGGCCGGATCTCCTGTGGTTGGCGGTGTTCGCGGGGATGGGTTCGGCCGCCGTGCACTACAGTGTGGACTTCCCCACAACCCTGGCCTTGCCGTTTGTGCCGGCGGTGGGCGAGTGGACCTTCCGTGGGCGGACGTTCGTGGCCGGGGCATGGGCCCGCGCGGCCTTGCCCCTCCTTCCCGTGCTCACGGTGGGCGTGGAGGCTGGCTACCGCTGGGCCCTGTTTCCCGGGCTTTTTTCCAGCGGCTTTGCCATGGACCTGGATCAAAGCGGCGGGCCGGATGCCCTGGACCTGTCGGGGATTTGGCTTGGGCTCAGCCTGCGGGTGGAGTTCTCCCTGTAGGAGGCGAGGATGAGTGTGCGTGTTTTTGGGCTTTTTGGGCTGGGTTTAGCGCTGGTGGGGTTGTTTGGGTGCACGCCCAAGTACACCTCAGCGAGACCGCCGCAAGCTCTGGTGGTGCTGCGGCCCACGGAGGGCGTGGCCCCCCTCACCGTGGTCTGCGATGGTTCCCTCTCCTTCTCTGAGGAGGCCCGCATCGCCCAGTACATCTGGGACTTTGGCGATGGCACCCGCGGATTTGGTCCCATCACCTCCCACACCTACCGGAGGGGCGGCACCTATCGGGTGTCCCTCACCGTGTACGACGAGCGCGGGCTGAAAAGCACGCGCGAGGCCCAAGTGGTGGTGCGCTTTTCCCCGCCTGTGCCGGACTTCTCCTTTGCCCCGCCCACCCCTGCCACCTATGAGGCCATTCGCTTCGATGCCTCGTCCTCCACGAGCCCGAACGGGGGGATCGTGCGGTACCGGTGGGCGTTTGGTGACGGAACCTGGGCCGAGGGGATGGTGGTGGAGAAGAGCTACCGCCATGGTGGCGCGTACGTGGTCACCCTGTCCGTGGAGGACGAGGCCGGCCAGATCGCCAGCGTGAGCAAGACCGTGAGGGTGGTGGGAGGGCCGAGCTGTGGGTATTAGGCGTGTCGTGGTCCTGGGCGTGGTGGTGGCGGGGTTCCTCCTTGGGGGCTGCGTGAAGCAGAGCCTGGGCCCGACGACGGCGGTCGTGGCCGTGCTGGTGGCGGAGCCCCGGGAGGGCCGAGCTCCGTTGACGGTGCGGTTTGACGCCAGCCGGTCCCTGGACCCCGCGGGGGCCATCACCGACTGGCTTTGGGACTTTGGCGATGGTTCGGATGTTGCGTCCGGTGCGGTGTTGGAGCACACCTTTCGCCGGGCTGGGGAGTACGTAGTGATCCTGGTGGTGGTGGGGCCGTCGGGCACGGCCCGGGCCACGACCCTCATCCGGGCCCTCAACAATCCGCCCCAGGCCTCGTTCACGGTGTGGCCCCCGGACCCGTGGACCGAGGAGCCCGTGGTGTTCGATGCCTCCTCTTCCTCTGATCCCGACAATGACCCCCTGTCGTACGCTTGGGACTTCGGTGATGGCCGCACCGGCCAGGGCAAGGTGACGCAGCACACCTACGCCAAACCCGGGGATTACGTGGTGATCCTCACGGTGAGTGACCCCTCTGGTGCAGAGAGCCGGGCCACGAAGCTCCTCAAGGTGGAGGAGTGCGTGGGCGGAGGTTGCGGTCGGAGACGGTGAGGACTGCAAGAGCCCGCTTCCGGCCTCCTTTCCCACGGGAAAGGAGGCCTTTTTGTACCCCTTCCAGCTCCCAGCTTTTTCTTCTTCCCGCCCGGTAGGTTATCCAGGGGTATGTAGAAAGCCTGCGCAAGCACATCTAGCCCCTTCCCCTGGAAGCCGAGCGCGTTGAAGTTCCCAAACGAGCAAACTTCCCATCCTTTCGGGGAAAGGACTTGGGCGGGCTCTTCAACCCTTGGGGCACGAACTCGACCAACAACCAGGAAGCCGCATCCTCTCGCTTCGACTTCTCGCCGGGCCCGAACCACCCGGAGAGGCCGAGGGCACGTCGCGAGCTGTCCTGCGGCAAGCGGGGATCACGCCGCACGAGCTTCCCCAGCTTTTCTTTCCTTCCGCGGAAGTGGTGGGTCGTCAGCCTCTGGGCTAGCGCCCCCACTCAGCTCCCTGGGAGGGAGCGGAGGCGAGGGGCACCCTCACCCACCGTGACTTCGTCCCTCTGCCTGCGGGGGACCGGAGGAAAAAGGAGGGGATGGGTGTGCGGGGGTGACAAAGGTCATTGGCCAAGGACACCGTTTCTTCCCCACAGTGGAGCTCGGCAACACCTACTACAAGATCCGGTCTCCTGCACCGACTGCGGGCCAGGCATCCCTGCCGGTGGTTTCTCCGGCGAGGCCACCGTGGTGGTCACCTGCAATCCCCTTGCGCCCAAGCTCAGGACCGTGCCCTATGACCAGGCGACGAGGACGGTCATCCTGACCTGGGGTGATCCCCACGCGGGCACCCCCGCTTGAGGGCCAGGCCAGGTTCGAGGTGTGGCGCAAGAGGTCCCCGGTCGATGGGGTGGCCCAAGGGGTTTCCGGAACGTCCTGGACAGATGCGACCCCCTTTGAGGGCCTGAGAACGGGCCAGACCCACACCTACAAAGTCAAAACCTGTTTTGGTTGTGGCGCGTGGTCTTCTCCAATGAGAAGTCCGGGACCGTCAAGGCGCCCTAGGGGGTTAGGCTGGTTTTGGGCAAGGCCGGAACCTCCTCTGGGAGGGGACAACGGTCCAGGGAGGTGGGGACGGGTTGGGTTTTGGGGGGAAAGGTGGGGGAGGGAAACTCGCGGGAGAGCCTAGACCCACGGGAAATGTGGGGCCCTGCGTTTGACGGGTGCGCAGGGGTGGACTAAGATTGGGCCTGTTTAGGAGTCCTGGAGGGTTCAGGCTTGACGCGGTGGGCAGTTTTCGGGTACGATGGGGCCCAACCTTCCAGGGCTTGTGTGCTCATAGGAGGTGGAAAGCGGTTGATGCCGAACCTTTGCGGGAAGGGTCGCGGGAGAGTTTCGCGGCTTTTGCTTGGTTGGAAAGGAGGTTGGACGTTGAAGCGCATAGGGATACTGGCAACGGTACTGGCGGCCATGGTGTTTGGCACCGTGGCCTTGGCGTTTGAGCCGTACTTCTCGGACGCGGCCGGCAGAAAGCTCGGCTCCGTCTGGGAAGGGCAGCGGGTGTACATCGCCGTCAAGGACCCCTACAAGGGCGCATGTGGGATCGCTGAGTTCCTGGCCGATCTCATCATCTTCGACTTCAAGACGGGGGCCTATATCGAGAAGAAGGAAGCGGTGTTCCGGGAGCTCGGGGGGATCGGGTCCGGCCTGTACTTCTGGGTCGACAAGTCCGGCTCGAGCACGAAGGTGTCGGTCCCCATCGGCTGGCGGCAGGGGTTCGCTGGCCCTGAGGAGGGCACCCACATCCTGGGCACGGTCACCCCGGCGGTGGCCTCTTGGGCCGAGGGGGTCTGGGAGTACGTGGACGAGGCGCTCCTTGAAGAGGACGGCGACCCCGTAACGTTCGACGAGAAGTTGCCTTACTCTCGGCAGACGGCCCGGGTGAGCTTCGAAGCCGGCAATGGCGGGCCCTCGGAGATCGCGGGCCGGCTGGAGAACAACGACACCCTGGTCCTCATCGTCGCCGACAGGACCGACGAGCGGAACATCCAGCAGGACCAGGTCAAGATCGTGGACACGGTGGGGAAGCTCACCGTGACCCCGGCCCGGCTCAACTACGGGTGCGCCCCGGCCTGCCAAAACATCATCGTCAGGATCGAGGACCGCGACGAGAACCTCAACCCCAACGCGGTCGAGTACGTCCCGTTCTTCGTCATCATCAACCCCGGGAGCTGGAACGCCCCCGTGAACAACTTCTGCTCCCTCATGATGCGGGGCGGG
>CAYSAN010000003.1:0-117944 GCA_964429165.1 uncultured Thermotogaceae bacterium | reverse complement strand
ACGTCTCCGGCTGATCCTGGCCCTCCCCTCTTCCGGCCCTTATCATGGACGACCAGGGAGAGGGCGATTTTTCTGCGGCCCTGGTGGTGAGAAGGATGCGTGAGCTCACGGTGGCCGGCATCGCTGTGGATCAGGAAAGCGGGGGGCCGGTGCTGCTGTTGCGTGACCCCAAAGAGGAGGAACATTTCCTGCCCTTGAGGATCGGGGAGGCGGAGGCCGTGGCCATTCTCATCGGATTGGAGGGCAGGGTGCCTCCTCGTCCCCTCACCCACGACCTCCTTTCCTCCGTGCTCGCGGCCCTGGAGGCCACACTGGAAGAGGTGGTCCTGGACCGGCTGGAGGAGGGGATTTGCTACGCCTCCCTCCACATCCGCAAAGGGGATGGGGAGGTCATTCAGGTGGACGCCAGGCCCTCGGACTCCGTGGCCCTGGCCATCCGCACCGGGTCCCCCATCTACGTCGAGGAAGCCGTGTACGAGGACCTTGTTCAAGAACTTCCTGGGTTCTGAGATGCTGTTAGCGGTTGACATCGGCAACACCTTGATCAGCCTGGGCTGCCATGATGGCCAATCCTGGCGGGCCCGGTTTCGCCTGCGCACGGTGCCGGACAAAACCGCGGATGAATACGCCGTGACCATTGCCGAGCTTTTGCGGGCCCGTGGCCTTCCCCAAAGGGCTGGGCGAGTGGTGGTGGCCAGCGCTGTTCCTCCGCTGGTGCCAGCGTTCCGCGAGCTAGGGGAGGGGTGGTTGGGGGCGGAGGTTTTGGTGGTGGGGCCTGGGGTGCGCACAGGCTTGGCCATCCGCACGGATCACCCCAGCGAGGTGGGCGCGGACCTCGTGGCCAACGCGGTGGCCGCCTACGCCCGCTTCCAGGAGAACTGCGTCGTTGTGGACTTCGGCACCGCCACCAGCTTTGTGGCTGTAGCCGTGCCCGGCGCGCTGGTGGGCGTGGCCATCGCCCCCGGCCTTGCCGTGGGCTTGGAGGCGTTGGCCCGGCGCACCGCCCAGCTCCCCTGGGTCCCCATGGCCCTGCCCGCCACAGCCCTGGGCAAGAACACCGTGGCCGCGGTGCAGGCCGGCGCGATATTCGGCCACGCGGCCCTGGTGGATGGGATGGTGCGGCGAATCCGCACGGAGCTGGGCGGAAAGGCCCGAGTTGTGGCCACGGGCGACGGCGCCCCCTTCCTGGCGCCCCTTCTCTCCGAGGTGGAGGCCGTGGATCCCTGGCTCACCCTTGAGGGTCTCCGCCTCATTGCTCTGCGCAACGAGCCTTAGGGCCGATGTGGACGGTGGACGGCGGGCAGAAGTCCGGAAGCGGCACGATCGTGCGCACCGGGGTGGCCATATCCGCCCTCCTTGGCAAGCCCATCCGCATCCATAACATCCGCGCCAAGCGTGACAACCCCGGGCTCAGGCCCCAGCACCTCAAGGCCGTGGAGGCCGCGGCCGCCTTGGTGCAAGCGGAGCTTGAGGGAGCAGGGGTGGGAAGCCGGGAGCTTCTCTTCCGGCCCAAGGCTTCGGCCCTGGGCGGGGAGTTCTTCTGGGACATCGGCACCGCTGGCTCCACCACCATGCTCGCTCTCACCCTTCTTCCCATCGCTGCTTTCGCCAAAAAGCCTTGTGTTTTTCGTGTCCGTGGCGGCCTCTTTCAGGATTTCGCGCCCTCGGCCTTTCACACCCAGCACGTGCTCCTGCCGGCCCTACGGGCCATGGGCCTGGAGGGCGAGCTTTTCCTCCTGCGCCCTGGTTACGTGCCCAAAGGGGGAGGAGAGATCGAGCTGCGCACGCGCCCCTGCTCTGGCGCGTTGGCCCCCTTCCGGCGCGTGGTGCTCCAAAAACCCCTGCGCTTCTGGGGCATCGCCCTGGACTCCCATCTTCGCGAGCGACGGGTGGCCGAACGCATGGCCAAACGCTGCCAAGAGGAGCTTTCTCGCCACGGGATCACCGCGGAGTTCCGGGTGGAACACGACGAAACCGCTATCCAGCCCGGAGCTGCCCTCGCCCTGTTCGCTGAGGATCAAGCGGATGCTCGTGCGGGCCAGGATCAAGCTGGAGCGCCCGGCCGTCCCGCCGAGGCCATCGGGGAGTATGTGGCCCAGTCCCTTTTGGAGGACCTCGCGGCCGGAGCCACCGTGGACCGCCATCTTGCTGACCAGCTCATACTCTGGGCGGCATTAGCTGAAGGCGAATCCGTATACCTTCTGCCCAAGGTCACCGACCATGTGGAGGCCAACCTTTGGCTCATTGAGACCTTGCTTGGCGTGAGGTGGCGGCTTGAGGGAAACCGCCTGTCCATCCAGGGCATAGGTTATGTGCCCGGTTAAGGTGCGGATCCGCGGGATCTACGCCACCGCTCTCACCGCCCTTTTTGCCGAGCGATTCACAATTGTGGAGCCAAGCGAGGTGATCCAGACCAGGCTGGGAATTGCTGCGGTGGAAGGCCCGCCAGAGGTCACTATTCAGGACAAGCCCGACCGCCATGGAGTCGTGGTGGAAGGGTTGCAGAGCGCTGTGGATGAGGTGGTTTCTTTCCTAAAAGATCGGATCCCATGGGCTGTGTTCACCCCACGACCTGTTCCGCCCAAGGCGCGCCGGGACCACCCCCTGGCGTTGGCTGCGACCCTCCTGACCAGGGCGGAGGCGGATTTTCCCAAGCCGGCCAAAGATGTTTTGGATCAAGTGCGGGCTAATGTCCTGTTCACCATTCCCGGACATCACCTCCTAAAAACCCTGGCCCCTGAGCGCGTGGATGAGGTGGAGGCCAAGGGATGTCCGGAGCTGGCCCAGGCCTTGGAAAAAGAGCTGGTCTGGGCCCACTATGCGCCGGGCAAATTGGTGAACATTGTGCACCTGAAGGCGGGGGAGGCGCCCATACGCCAAGCGGGGGAGCTGTGTGGGGTTCAAGGGGGCCGGGTGGCAGTGCGCCGCGGGTTCCGTGCCGGCGGTCTCTACGACGGCCTTTCCCTTCCCAAATGCACGGGCGATTACGGGTATGTGGAGTTTTTCCCGGAGCGGTGGTGGAGCCGCCGCACCTACTTCCGGAGCGATGGGGAGCTTCTCGGTGAGATCTACAACGTCCAAACCCCTCCGGAGTACCTCCCCGGTGAGATCCGCTATCTGGACCTGGAGATCGATCTCGTGCGCCTAGGCGAAGAGATTCGTGTAGTGGACGAGGAAATCCTCAAGAAGAAAGTGGTGGAAGGCCTCATTTCTCCAGCTCTCGCGGAAAAAGCTTGGGAGGAGACCAACCGCCTGCTGGCGGAACTGGAGGCCTCCCGCACACCTAATCATTCCTGGCCGTAGGCTTTGCGCAGCTCGGTCAAGAAGGCTTGAGCGTTCACGTAGCCGAAGATGCGGCCACGTACCTCACCCCCTGAGCCCAAAAAGATGATGGTGGGCACTCCCACCACCCCGAAGCGCCGCCGCAGGGACTCTTCCCCTTTGTCCTCCTCGGTGAGATCCACCTTGAGGAGCACCAGCTCGGCCAGTTCCTTTCTTACCCGTTCATCGCGGAAGGTCGTGACGGCAAGCTCTTTACAAGGCAGGCACCACTCCGCAGAAAAATAGAGGAGAACGGGGGCGCCGCGCTCGGTGGCCTGGGCCAGGGCGGCAGGGGTGTACGCAACCCAAGGGAGCTCCGGGCCATCACGCGCCGGGAGGACCTGCCAGACCCCCAAGCCGATGCCCACGCCGGCAATGGCCGTGCTCAGCACGGCGAGCACCCGGCTCCGCCGGCGAATGCCGGACACGAGGAGGAAGAGGCCTCCGCCCATGGCCAGCCCAGCGATGGCCGCGCGCAGGCCAGCCTCAGGAAGGATGGGAGAGAGAAAATACAGGGCCATGCCGAGGAGGAAAAGGCCGAGGACGTGTTCCACCCACACGGTCCACGGCCCGGGCGTGGGCAACCGGCGAAGTTTTCCGGAGAGAAGCGCAAGACCAACGTATGGAGTGCCCAACCCCAAAGATAAAGCGAAAAAGAGGAGGAAGCCGCGCAGGGGGTCCCCCAGGCTGGCCACATAGGAGATGAGGGCCACCGTGGCCGGTCCCACACATGGTGCAGCCACCAATCCGACCACAGCGCCCATGAGGAACGTCCCCAAAAAGCCGGTGTGAGCGCGGGGCAGCCTCCGCAATAGCACCGCCGGTGCTCGCAGGGTGTACACACCGAAGAAGCTCAAGGACAGAGCCACCATCACCGCGGCCAGGAGGGCCAGCACCGCCGGGTGCTGGAGGGCCAGGCCCAAAAGTCCGCCCCCTAGGGCGGCCAAGGAGCCCAGCGCCGAGTACGTGAGGGCGATCCCTGCAAGGTAGCTCAGGGCCAGGGCCAGGGTGCGGGAGAACTTTTGCTCTCCGGTCCTGGCGAAGAAGGCCACAGTTACAGGGACCATGGGGTAGACGCAGGGCGTGAGGTTCAACCCCAGTCCCACTAGGAAAGCCGCTCCCATGGCCCAAAGAAAACCACGGGCCCAA
This sequence comes from uncultured Thermotogaceae bacterium, assembly GCA_964429165.1. Lineage (GTDB taxonomy): Bacteria > Bipolaricaulota > Bipolaricaulia > Bipolaricaulales > Bipolaricaulaceae > DTER01. The sequence goes on along the minus strand of CAYSAN010000003.1, from coordinate 113,474 downwards.
AGCCCCCCGCCTCCTCCCGACACGGCCGGGCCCACCGCCCCGGCAGTTACCTCCACCGGGAACTCCAATTCCACAGTTGCTGGCGGTATGCAAACCTCGTCGTTGCAGGCCTGATACTGCAGCTTTCCCCTCACCAGATATACCCCAGGCGCCACGTCCACCCCCACGCGGACCCGCAGGACCACCTCGATCTGCCCCTCATAGAGCTCCAAGGGGGTGTTGGCGATACGCAGCCTTCTGGTCTGGGGGGCAGGCCAGCGCTCCTCCACCGCGAAGCCCCGCGGCTGGTCCAGCTCAAGCCTTGTGGGGATCAAAAACGCTTGGGACGGAGCATGGGCATTGATGTGCCAGCCGGGGAGGATGTCCAGGCGCACAAGGATCTGGGTTTCCCTGCCGGGGCTCACCGCTTCCCCCGGCAAAAGTTGCACCTGCACCAACTGAGAAGGAAGGGGAAGCTGAGCCCATCCAGCAAAACCAAGAAGGACAAGCATCCCAATCCGCCACATGGGTGGACGATATTCGCCTCATCTATCCTCGGTGACAAGCCTTGCTTGGTCCACGGTGTTTGGATACTCTGCGACACAGTGGTTCATATGGCCCTGACCTTTGCTTTTCATGGCGAGCCCACACCGGGGCTGGAGCCCATTGTGCCGGGGCTGATACAGGCCTTGAGAGAAAAAGGCTACCTGTACGCGCCGGAGGACCCCACGCCGCGCTTGGTTTTGAGTTTCGTTTCTTCGGGGAGTCCCAAGCCTTATCGGCGCCGAGCGCAGGCGACGTTTGTTCTTTCCATCCTGGAAGCCCAGGAAATGCCGCCTGAGCCAGTGCAAGCGATGTACCCCTACCTTGTGCGTACCCTGGCCAACATGCTCCTGGTCTACATCCCCGGCCGGGAGGCTCATTTTTTCACCTTGGATTTGGGGCACTACAGCGAGCCGGAGGGCCCCCAATTCTTCGCCCGGCTGGTGGAGCGCGTCCACCCCATGGCTTCCGCAACTCTTGTCATAAAAAACCGCTTCGAGCCGGATCTCGAGCCCACCCTTTGGGAGGGGGATGAGCTCACCAAGGAGCTGGCGGAGGCTGGAAAGGTTTTGGCCTCCTGGGACCTCCTTCCTGCCCCTTTTCCTATAGACAAGATCTTGCCGCCTGAGGACTTCCGCCACGTGCAGAGGCTCTACGGCATCGGTGGTCTCTCCTATGGGAATCTTTCCGTGCGCAAGGATGAAAGGCGTTTTTGGATGAGCGCCTCCGGTGTGGACAAAGCGAGCCTGCGCGTGATCGGCCGTGACATCCTCCTTGTCAAGGACTATGATCCGGTGGAGAACTGCGTTGTTCTCTCGGTCCCTCCCAACATTGAGCCGCGGCGGGTCTCTGTGGACGCCATCGAGCACTGGATGATCTACCGGGAACACCCGGAGGTAGGGGCCATCATCCACGTGCACGCGTGGATGGACGGGGTGCCCGCCACCCAGGCTCATTATCCATGTGGAAGTTACGAACTCGCTCGCTCCGTGGCCGAGCTTGTGCGGAAAAGCCCGGATCCTGCGCGCGCCGTGATCGGCCTCAAAAACCACGGCCTGACCATAACCGGCCGCTCGCTTGGGGACATCTTCCAGCGGATCCAAGGGAAGCTCAGGCGGCAGGTGCCCATGGCATGAAGGCCCTGGTCTATACCGCCTCCATCCCCCACTATCTTCTGGCCAGGGCGTTGGGAAAACGCACGCCCGTGGGGCTCCTACCCCTAAGCCTGCGGGAGGTTCCCGAGCCCCAGATCCCGCCGGGGTGGGAGGTGGGAAAGACGCTCCTTTCCGGGATTTGTGGGTCGGATCTGGCGCTTCTTTTTGGAAAGAGCTCACCCAGACTAGCTCCGTTCTTTTCCTTTCCGGCGGTGCTGGGCCATGAGATCGTGGCCGAAGTCCACGGAGTACGGGCCGCGATCAATCCCCTTCTGACCTGCCGGGAACGCGGACTTCCCCTCTGCTGGGCCTGCGCTCAGGGTGAGGATGCCCTGTGCCAAAACGTGGCTGAGGGCGCGATTGCCCCAGGGATGCTCGGATACCACCGGGATCTTCCCGGGGGCTGGGGGGAGCGCATCGCGGTGCATCCGGCCAGGGTTTATCCGCTTCCTGCCGGCGTGCCCCCGGAACGCGGGCTTTTGGCCGAGCCTCTGGCCGTTGTGCTGCGCGGGCTGCGCATCGCCTCCCCAAATCGGAATTCCCCCGTGCTCGTCCTAGGCGCGGGGACCATTGGCCTTTTGACGGTGGCTGCCCTTCTCATGTTGGGCCTAGGGAAAGAGATCCACGTGGTCGCTCGCCACAGGCTTCAAGCCCAGATGGCCCAGGAGCTTGGTGCCAAAGCCGTGCACCACTCTCCGTGGGAGGCAGCCAAGGTTGGGAGCGGCAAAAGTTACCGGGCCATCTTTGGCCCCCCGGCCTGGCGCGGCGGGTTTCCCATCGTCATCGATGCAGCAGGCACAGAAACGAGCCTGGACCAAGCGCTTTGGCTGGTCCAAGAAGGTGGGGCGATCCTGCTTTTGGGCGCCCCGGGCAAGGCTCAGCTGGACCTCTCCCCCCTGTGGTTCCGAGGGATCCGGGTCTTGGGCACTTACACCTACAGCGACCAGGACTTCCGGAGCGCCGTGGAGCTCCTGGGCGCCGCCAGAGGATTAGAAAAGCTTGTCACCCACGTGTTTCCCCTTGTTGACCACCGGGCGGCCTTCCACACCATCTTGACCAGGCGGGGGATCAAGGTGGCGCTCCGGCCTTAGGCCGGAAGCGCAAACACCAGCGTGTAAAAGACCACGGACAAAGCTGGTATGATCCCCAAGGCCTGGCGATAAATGCGCTGCACGGAGGGCTTCTTATCCTCGCGTTCTGTCCAACGCAGGATCAACACGCCGCTCAGCAGGATCAACGCCAGGATGACATAGGTGGCGATCATCACCCGATCCGCCAGCGTCAAATAGCCCACCGGCGGTATGGATGAGGTCAGGTTGACGTGAAACATCACGGCCCCCAGAAGAGTGGAGATGTTCAAAGAGAGGCGGGTGGTCACTTTGTCTGGGGTAAGAAGAAGCGAAAGGAACCCGACCAAAAGCATACAAGCGATGGGCAAAAACGACTTTATCACGGCATTCAGGATAACGCGCTGGATGCGCAGCCCAAAAACAAAGCGTGAGTAGGTTTCGCCGTAGATCTTATATTCGTGGGTCACAACACGGGTTTCCCATCCCGTAAGACGCCAGCCAACCACAATGACCCCGGGATCCACACCGCAGGCTTTTTCATCCGCCACATATACCAGCTCCTCCACGGTGCGACGTTTGTCCTCAAGCTCGATGGTCAGCACATGTTCATCGAACGGATAGCGACGCAGGTCGAGGTTTTGCGAGAGATTGGCCTGGATGCGGAAGAACTTCTCTGTGGGCGTGTCGATGAGCCTGTCCACGGTGCTGGCGCGGCCGTTCATGAACTCGAATTCGTCCATAGTCATCGGGCGATCGGCGCGCAGAGAGAGGTAAAAGTCCACGGTATACGCGCCGGTGGCCAGTTCGAACCTGCCGAGGTTCAACACGTACACGCCCACGTATACTCTTGCGGGCTCTGCGGCGGCCCAAGGCGTGATCAATGCTATGCCCACCAGAAAAGTTAAGGTCCGCATGGTCGGTTGGCCCCGGATTATATCTGTTTCCTGAACCTCCAGCGGGCGCTTAGCTGGGCGATTTCAGGAGGCGTGCTCCCCTTTTCTGGAGGGCGAAGCCGGCCAAGCTTGCCCTGAGGGTGGCCAGTGGTAGCATCGACGAGGAGAACCCGGGGATGTTCGCGGTCCCAGTCCCATGGCGGGGGAAACCAGGGCAGGTCCTGAGGTGTAACTAGGAAGGCGAAAGGAGAGGCGGCGATGCGAAACGCCATCTTGTGTGTTGCGTTTTTAGGCACCTTTTGGGTTGGACTTTCCGCCCCGAGGATTGAGGTGGACGTGGAGCTTTACGACTTCGGCGTCGCCGTAGATGGCGATGTGGTGGAGTTCTTTGTGACCATAAAAAACGTGGGCGATCAAAAGCTCATCATAAACCGCGTGATCTACAACTGTGTCTGCACAAGCTATGAGCTCCCTAAGCAGGAGCTCACCCGGGGTGAATCGGTGACGATGAAGATCCGCTTCAACACCCGGGGCTACAGCAGCTACGCACAGCCTGTCTCCCAAACGGTGACCTTGTACACGAACGATCCTGCCCGTCCACAAGTGACGATCACCGTGCGGGGGATTGTGCGCACCGCCTCTGCTTACGAAGCGCCAGCCACGTCCCTTTATCAGACGCTGTTCATCCTTTTGGATGTGCGGGACCCCGAGGAATTTCGAAAGGTTAGGTTGTTTGGAGCGGTGAACGTGCCTTTGCGGGAACTTGAGGCTGGGAGCGAGCGGCTTCCCAAGACCCATGTCATCTATATCTACGACGAAACCGGCGAGAAAAGCGCTCAGGCCGTGGCGTTGCTGCAGCGCAAGGGTTTCCTCCTTGCGCGGGCCATCCGCGGGGGCCTTGTGAGCTGGTGGCAAGAGCTGGGCGACCTGTTCCTCGTGTGGGGCGAGGGCGTGAGCCCCAATCCACCCCAGGGCCAGCCCTATGCCGGCACGGCCTTCACCGTGGCCCCCTCTCAAGTGGCCCGCAGCTTCGTGGTGGTGGTGGACGTGCGCCGCCCCGAGGAGTTTCGCACCGGTTACATCGCGGGAGCTATGAATGTTCCTCTTTTCACCATGGGTGAACTTGGGAGCTGGGTTCGCACGCTTCCCGCTACCAAACAGGGCTATGCCTTGCACCTTTGGATCGTGGACGAGAACGGCTCACGCGCTTGTAACATCGCGCATTACTTGCGGGACCAGGGCTATCCTGAAGCCAAATGCCTCTTAGGCGGGATGTACTCCTGGAAGAGACAGTATGGAGCAGAGCTCATCTGGTCTAATCCATAAGCACCAGAGGTCAGCCTGGGCGCGGGCTACGCTTTGCTTAAAAAGCGCTATCGATGCGAGGCTTTAGCGCCGCAATCAGCGTCGCTGATCTTGGCTAGCGTGAAGTTCTTGACAGCAAGGGGGTCGAAATGCGCAGGCTTTTGGGAGTGGCGGCTTGTTGGGCGTTTGCTTTCCTCGCCCTGGCCGGGCCGGTTGAGCTTCACCTGTTCTGGGCGGCCACTTGTCCGGACTGCCACGTGATGAAGGCTTTCCTCGCCGAACTCGTCCAAGAGTATCCGGACCTCGTGATCATAGACCATGAGGTCACCTTCAACCCCGATAACTGGCGGCTGATGGTCTCCCTGGCCCGTGCTTATGGACTCAAGAAAGAAGCCGTGCCCCTGGTGTTCATCGGGGACGTTGCGCTCGCAGGCGTTGGGCGGGCTGTGGAGCTCAGGCTCCGCGAGGAAGTAGAACGCTGCTTATCTCAGGGTTGTTCCTCGCCTTTGGCAAAGCTTCCGCCAAAGAGGGCGCGTGTGCTAAGCCCCTTGGAGATCGCTTTAATTTTGGGGGTCGTTGTTGTCGTGCTTTTCCTCCTGGGCAAGTGAAACCACGGACTTAATAGAGGAGGCCCTGTTGTTGTGCGCTTTGGCTGACGGCGGCGGGGAAGCAGCCGGTGCTGGCCAGCGCCCCAAAGACAGCGCAACTCCTCGCTTCTCCTTTGGGACAAGGTGTGCCAGGTTTCGCCCGTTCTTCCCTGGAGGAGAACTGGTTCTGCACGCGGCGTACTTGCGGATTTCCCAAAGGTATGCGACGCTCTGCCCGCTTGGGTTGAGCACACGTTTCAGGAGGGAACTCCATGTCTAGGGTTTTCCTAGCCTTGGCCATTGTGGTTGTGGGGTTCGTCGGTTTTTCTGTGGAGGTCCTTTTCTTTTACGACGAAGGATGTCCTTACTGCAAGGAGGTGTGGGCGTTTTTGGAGGAGCTGCAAAGCCGGGGGCTGACGTTTGAGCTCAAGACCTACGAGATCCACAGGCCGGAAAACTGGCAATTGCTCTATCGGCTGCTGTCCGTATACGGCGCGGAGATCGGGCCAGTGCCCATGCTGTTTGTGGGCAACGTGGCCCTGGTTTTCACCACGTTCTACGGTTTGGGCCCTGCGCCCGTGAAATACAGCGGGCTTGCTCAACAGATGGTGCTTGAGGACCTGATCAAAAGGGCGATCGCGGAAAACGCGCCCTCCCCGCTCACCCGCCTGCCGACCACGGCCACCACCGCCGTGCTGTTCCTGCCCCCCGAGGAGACCCCGGCGTCCATCCTCTATGAGTTCATCGTTGCTGAGTTGGTCCAGAAGTTTCCCGCTTTGGGGCTCCAGGTTTTAGACCCCACTACGGCCGAGGGCCAGGACCGGTTCGAAAAGCTCTTGCGGCTGTATGGCGCCACCGGGAGGGCCCCCGCTCTTTTCGTGGGGGATGTGGCCCTTGTGGAGGGAAAACTCTTCCTGTCCAGAAAGGCCCCCATTCCCTATCCCGGTGAGGAAGGGGAGAGAGCCCTCGTGGAGGCTGTGGCCCAGGCCGTGGCCTCTCGGGCTGCTTCCCCGTTGGAACGTTTGGCCCTACGCGAAAAGCTCACCTTGGGAGCGGTGGTAGCCGGTGCGGCCCTGGACTCCATAAACCCCTGCGATCTCGCTGTCCTTGTCCTTCTTTTGGGGACGCTTCTCGTGGTGGGCAAGCGGGGCAAGGTGATCTGGGCCGGGCTGGCCTTCGCCGCCGGGGTTTTCGTCACCTACTACCTCACCGGCTTCCTCCTCTATTCAATCCTGGGGATCACGGTGGGGACCCGGGCCTTTCGCGCGCCCTTTATCTATGCTGTTTCCTCGTTGGCCATCCTGGTGGGCCTGTGGGAGATGAAGGACCTTCTTTGGTATGGGAAGTGGTTTTCCATCGAGGTGCCAGAGCGCTGGAAGCCCTCGGTGAAGAGGATCACCGCCAGGGCCGTGTCCATCCCCGGGGCGTTCGTGGTGGGGCTGATTGACGCCCTGTTCCTGGCGCCCTGCACGTCTGGCCCGTATCTCGTGATCCTAACCCTTCTTTCGCAGACCACGACGCGGCTGCAGGGCGCGCTTTGGCTTCTCCTTTACAACTTCATTTTCATCCTGCCCATGGTGGCCGTGGCTTTCCTGGTGCATCTAGGTCTGACCACCACGGCGCGGGCCGAGCGCTGGCGCCAGGCCAAATTGGGCTGGCTCCACTTCGCCACCGGGCTGGTCATGGTCCTCCTCGGCGCAGGCATGATCGCCGGAACAACCCTGGGCTACCTCTAGTCCTTGGCGCCCGCGAACTGCAGCTGCCAGAGGGCCCAGAACAGGCCTTTCCTCGCCAAAAGCTCGTCCACAGGGCCCTCTTCCACGAGCTTGCCCTCATGGATCACCAGCACGCGATCGGCATTACGAATGGTGGAAAGCCGGTGGGCGATGGCCACCGTGGTTCTGCCGGACATCACCCGCTCCAAGGCCTGCTGCACCAACGCCTCCGTGTGGGAGTCCACGTTGGCCGTGGCCTCGTCAAGGATGACAAGCGCGGGCTCGGCGGCGGCAGCCCTGGCCAAAGACAGGAGCTGCCGCTCGCCCACGGAGATGCGCATCCCCCGCTCCTTCACATCTGTCGCGTAGCCCTCCGGAAGCCTACGGATGTAATCATGGACGCCCACAAGCTGGGCTGCGCGCTCCGTCTCTTCCTGCCCCAGCCCGCCGTTCCACATGCGGATGTTTTCCCACACGTCCCCGGAGAAGAGGAAAACGTCCTGGGGAACAAGGGCCACATGACGGCGATACTCACTGAGGTCCAGCTCCTCCAAAGGAACGCCATCGATGAGAATTTGGCCTTTCTGCGGGCGGTAAAAGCCCAAGATCAGACTGATGATGGTGGTCTTCCCTGACCCAGTGGGCCCGACGATGGCGATCTTTTCCCCCGGCCGTACCCGGAAGGACACGCCCTTCAACACCCAGTCCTCATCGTTATAGGCGAACCAAACATCGCGAAACTCGATGTCTCCCCGCAGCTCAAACACGGGCCTTTTCCCGCTCGGTTCTTTAGGGAGGTCCAGGAACATGAAGATGCGCTCGGCTGAGGCCATTGCGGCCTGAAGCACGTTGTACTCCTCGGAGAAACGCACAAGGGGCTGGAAGAGGGTGCGGAGATAGCTGGTGAAGGCGATGAGGCTGCCCAAGGTGAAGACCCCGGCCAGGACCCCGCGGCCGCCGTACCAGATGAGGAAAGCCAGGGCCACGTTCTGCATCACGGCGATGGCCGGCTGGAAAAGGCCGAAGGCCGTGATCGTGCGCATTTGCGCCCGGAAGAAATCGCGGTTGATCTCTTGAAGCCGGCGAAAACTGCGGAGCTCCTGGCGGAAAAGTTGGATCACCGTCATGCCCGAAAGGCTCTCAGCAATGTAAGCGTTGAGCTGGGCCAGGATCTTGCGGGCCTCGCGGTAGGCAGCTCTGGCCTTTTTGCGAAACCAGAAGGCCAAAAGGGCGATGACAGGGGCGAAGGCCAAAAGGTAGAGGGTTAGCCGGGCATTCAGGCGGAACATGATGGCCAACACCCCGAGCATCATGAGGAAGTCCTGGATGAGGGCCACTAGAGCCCGGGTGTACATCTCGTTGATGGCGGCCACGTCGTTGGTGGCCCGCGTGACCAGCCGGCCCACGGGCTCCCGGTCCAAGGCGGTCATGGGGAGACGCAAAAGATGGCCAAAGATCTCCCGCCGCATATCGAACATGATGTGCTGGCCTGCGTGCTGCAGGGCGTAGACCTGGCCGTAGGTGAGAGCGAAGCGCCCAAGCAGGAAGGCCAGGAACACCAAAGCCAAAAGGCCAAGCACACGGTATTGGGAGGCGCGCAGCTCCCAGACCTCCGCCCGCGGCAGCTCTTTGAGTCGATCTTCAGGGATGGCGTAGCCCGGGGGCAGGGACAGGAAGAGCTCAGGGTGGCGCTGGGCTACCTCTGCTTCCTGGGAAGAGCTGGGGACGAGGAGCCAACGCCTTCCAAACGCTCCTTTGCGCTCCAACTCCTCCCGCAGCCCCTCGGGCAAGTCCTTTTCCCGCAGGAGATAGCGGCCCTCGCCCAGGGGGAAGGCGTTGGGGATAGGGGGTGCATCGGCTTGGATCTCCACCCAAGGGAGGACGAGCACCTCGTCCACGGCGATCTTGGTGATATAGGGGAGGGCCAGCTCTACCACGGCGATCCCGCCGCTCAAAACCAGGGCCAAAAGGAAAAGGCGCCAATAGGGGCGGGCGTAGCGCAAAAGCCGGCGCAGAAGGCGCAGATCGAAGGCCTTCCCGAGCTGTTCCTCTTCCCAGTGGGCGTGGGAGTGAGGGCCGATCATGGCGCAAGCACCGCCTGAAGCTCACACAGGCGGGCGTAAAGCCCGCCCAGGCGAAGGAGATGATTATGATCCCCACTCTCCACGATCCGTCCTTCGGAAAGCACGATGATCCAATCTGCATCCCGCACAGCAGAGATGCGGTGAGCCACGACGATCGCAGTTTTACGCCGCAGTACTCCCCTCAGGTTCCGCAGGATCTCCTCTTCCACTTGGGCGTCCACAGAGGAAAGGGCATCGTCAAGAATGATGATGGGGGGATCCAGGAGGAGGGCCCGGGCTATGCCCACCCGCTGGCGTTGGCCCCCGGACAGGGTGAGGCCGCGCTCGCCCACCACCGTATCCAATCCCTGAGGGAACCGCCGAACTTCCTCGGCGATGCCCGCCAGCTCCGCGGCCCGCCAGATCTCCTCCTCGGTGGCCTCCGGCCGACCATAGGCGATGTTCTCGCGGATCGTGGTGGAGAAGAGGAAAACGTCTTGGGGGACCATGCCGATGACGCCCCGCAGCTCCGCAAGGGGAAGGTCGCGCACGTCCACACCGCCCAAAAACAGCGTCCCAGGCGGCGGGTCATAAATGCGGGGGATGAGGCGCACCAGCGTGGATTTGCCGGACCCGGTCAGCCCGACCACGCCCAGGGTCATCCCCTCCTCGATGCGCAGGTTGACGTCGCGCAGGACGGGCTTGGCCACGCCGGGGTAGGTGAACGTGAGGTGGCGAAATTCGAGGGTTCGGGAAGCGGGGAGAGGTTTAGGTGCAGGGGGGCTTTGGATCTCCGGTTCGGTGGAGAGGATCTTTTGGATGCGTCCCATGGAGGCCGCGCCCCGCTGCAGCACGTTCACCACCATGCCCAAGGCCATCATCGGCCAGACCATCATGCCCAGATAACTTGTGAAGGCCACCAAATCCCCTAAAGCCAGTTCTCCGGCGAGGACGCCGCGGCCGCCAAACCAAATGATGAACCCTGTGCCCAAACCCGCCAGGAAGCCCACTGTGGGTTCAAACACCCCTTGGATGCGCACCAGGGCCATGTTGGCCCGCACGTTGGCCAGGTTCGTCTCGTGGAAGGCCCTTTCCATGCCTTCCTCTCGGGCGAAAGCCCGGATCACCCGTACCCCGGAGAGGCCCTCGCGGACGCGCTCCGTGAGCTGAGAAAACGCCTCCTGGACGCGCTGGAAACGGCGATGCACCACCCGGCCGAACCGCAGGACCACCAAGGCCAGGAGGGGCAGGGGGATGAAGGCGTAGAGGGTGAGGCGGGGGGAGATGCCCAGCATCGCGGCCAAGGAGAAGGACACGATGAACAGGGCATCGGAGGCCATGAGCACCCCTTGGCCGCAGGCAAAGCGGATGGCCTCCAGGTCGTTGGTGGCATGGGCCATGAGCTCTCCAGTGGGGTGCTGAATGTAATAGCCCTGAGGAAGGCGAAGGAGATGGTGATACAAACGGTCCCGCAGATCTTGCTCGATCAGGCGTGACGTGCCAAAAATAAAATAACGCCAAACGAAACGAAAAGCGAAGACCGCCAGCGCAATGATTACAAGATAGAGGGCATAGAGCCCAAGATCCCCGCTTTTCCCAGCCACAAGGTCGTTGACGGCGTTGCGCACAATGAGGGGGGCGATGAGTTGAAGCCCGTCGACAATGAAAAGAGCAATAACGCCTAAAACCAGACGCCAGCGTCTTTTCCAAAGCTCACGAAGAATTTGTCGCATCTGGGGCGCAGATTATACCCATTTTCTCGGCGTTCCCAAGAAGTCCAACCAGTCGTTTACGCCCTTGCCAGCCCGGTCCTGCCCGGATGCCCGCTCCGCTTGGCCCAGCTCCTCTTGAGCTGGTTGGCCGTGCAGCAGTTGGGGAGAAGAGCGCGCCTCCCCGGTCCTTGCTTTCGCCTTGGCCGCCCCGTAGACTTGGGGCCGGAGGTGACACTCCCTAAAGGAGGTGACACTCCATGCGGAAAGTCCTGGGCTTATTGTTGCTGTTCAGTACCGTTTCTGGGGCCGCGGCGCTGCGGGTGGCCTTGTCCACAGAACCGCCTGCCCTTGATCCCACCACCAACGCAGCGGCTGTGATCCGCCTCCTTTTGCAAAACAACCTGTACGAAACCCTGGTGGAGATCGACGAAGATGGCGCATTTCGTCCCCTTTTGGCCACAAGCTGGGAGAGCGACGGGGATGGTCGCACCTACACGTTCTATCTTCGCCCCAACGTTTTCTTCCACGATGGCACCCCCTGCGACGCGGAGGCTGTGCGGCAAAGCTTTTTGCGGGCCATGGAGCGCCATGTTCACCGCCACTTCTTCGCTAATATCGCCGCCATCGAGGTTTTAGACCCCCAAACTGTTCGCTTCTCCCTGCGTCAAGCGGATGCCTCTTTCTTGGCGTTTGCGGCCTCCGGCGATGCCGTGATTGTTCCTGCACAGCGAGAGGACCTCTTCCGCCATCCTGTGGGAACCGGGCCCTTCCGCTTTGAGCGCTGGGACCCGGGTTATCAATTGCGGCTTGTGCGCAACCCCGCCTATTGGGATCCAGAAAGGCCTAGGGTTGAAACCATCGTCTTTCGGTTCATCCCCGATGCTGCGGCTCAGCTTGTGGCCCTGCGCACTGGCGAGGTGGATGTCCTGGTGGAGGTGGCCCCGGAGATCGCTCAGGCCTTGGCCACCGATCCCAGGTTTTACGTGGTCGCCATGCCCCAAGACCTTGTGCAGGTTTTGGCCATCAACAAGTTGCGCGGGCCCCTTGGGGATGGGCGTGTGCGCCAGGCCATTGCCCATGCCATCGATCGCCGCCAGCTCATCGAGCTTGTGGCCTTGGGATACGCGTCGCCCGTGGGCAGTCACCTTGCGCCCGGGACCCTTTATTTCGCGGACATGACCTGGGTTTATCCCCACGATCCTGAGCGGGCACGGGAGCTTTTGGCCGCCGCTGGATACCCCCAAGGGTTCTCCACCACCTTGACCCTTCCCGCCAACTATCCTTTTCACGTGCGCACCGGCGAGATTTTGGCCGCGCAGCTGGCCCAGGTGGGCATCCGGGTGACCCTCCACCTTGTGGACTGGCCGACCTGGCTTGAACGGGTGCATGGGCAGGCTGATTTCGACCTCACCGTGATCGGGCACGTGGGCCGTGGGGATCCCGCGCTCACTCTGGCCTTTTACGGGCCCCAGCGCCGGGACTACTACTTCCGCCGCGGGTGGGAAAACCCTGAACTAAACGAGCTTTTGCTTCTAGGTGCCCAGATCGCCGATCCCGCTGCTCGTCGTAGCATCTACACCGTGGCCCAGTATCTCATCACCAAAGAGGTGGTGAACGTCTTCCTCCAGGCGCCCCACCGCATCCTCGTGGCGCGGACCGATGTCCGCGGTTTTCGCCCTCTTGCTCGCTACATCTTGGACTTGAGCAGGGTCAGCATCTCTTGAGGCTCAGGATCGACGGTTGTCAGGGCGGGTGGGGTCCCCTATACTCACGCTGAGAGAGGGGTTCCTATGCGCATTTTCTCGGGCATTCAACCCACGGGGGTCCTGCACCTGGGGAACTACTTCGGAGCGATAAAGCAATGGGTGGAACTCCAGACGGACGAGAACTTCTGCATCTACTGCATCGTGGATTACCACGCCCTCACCAACGAGGATGCCAAGCCTGAACTCCTGCGGAAAAATCGGAGGGAATTGGCGTTGGACCTTATAGCCTGTGGGATCGATCCGGAACGTTCCATCCTCTTTGTTCAATCGGATGTGCCTGAACACACCGAGCTCTGCTGGATTCTCGGGTGCGTCACATCTTTTGGGGACCTCACCCGCATGACGCAGTTCAAGGAGAAGGCCAAGAATCAGGAGTTCGTGAATGGTGGGCTGTTTTATTATCCGGTGCTGCAGGCGGCGGACATCCTTTTGTACCTGGCTGATCACGTCCCGGTGGGGGAGGACCAGTTGCAGCATTTGGAGCTAGCGCGGCGCATCGCCCGGCGGTTCAACTGGAGGTTCGGCGAGTTCTTCCCGGAGCCTGAGCCCATCTTGGGGAAGGCTCCGCGGCTCATGTCTTTGGCTGATCCCTCCCGCAAAATGAGCAAATCCTATGGTCCAGACCACTACATCGGCCTCATGGAGGCGGAGGAGGAGATCTGGCGGAAGATCCGCACCGCGGTGACAGACGTGGGCCTCACCCCAGGTCAGGCCATGAGCCCCGGGGTGGCCAACCTCTTCACCCTGTTGGAGCTGGTGGGGCCGGCCGAGGTCGTGGAGGAATTTCGCCGCGCTCATGCGGCGGGAAAGCTCTTGTACAAGGATCTCAAGGAGACCATTTTCACCTACCTCATGAGGACGTTGCGCCCCATTCGGGAACGACGCCAAAAGCTGGAGGAAAAGGCCGAGATCGAGGAGATCCTCGCCATGGGTGCGGACAAAGCCCGAAAAATCGCACGGGAGGTGCTCAAAGAGGTGCGCGCCCGCGCTGGTTTGGACTAGATACGAAGCTCCACCGCCACAAACTTTCGCATCTCCCCCAAAAGCGTGCGAAGCTCCGCTTCCCCCAACGCAGGTTTTTCCCGCCATGTCTCGTCCACCAGCCTTTTCCCCTGAGGGCGAAAAAACGGCTGCAGGACATAGCGGCGAGCGCCGCGTATCTCCAAAGCGATTTGCACCAGGTCCTCCTGGGCAAGGCCGGGGGCCACCGTGGTGCGGAACTCGTAATCCCCGGCATGTTTTCGTATCAAGGCCATGCTCTCCTGGACCTTGGCCACCAGGGCCCGCGCGTTGGTCATGTCTTTCATCCCTGTGAACTCGGCGTACCGGGGGAAGGGGGCTTTCACGTCCAAAGCCACGTAATCCACAAGCCCTTCTTGCAGAAGAAAAGCGAGCTTGTCAGGCGCGGTTCCGTTGGTGTCCAGCTTGATGAGGAGACCAAGTTTTTTGAGTTCCTTGGCAAATTCTTGCAGATCTGGGCTTAAAAGCGGTTCGCCTCCGGTCAAGACCACCCCGTCCAGAAAGCCCCGACGTTGCGAGAGTTCCGCCAACACCCGCTCATAAGGGAGGGGCTGCAAAGAGGAAAGGAGTTCAGGCAGAACGAGTTCCGCGTTGTAGCAAAAGGGGCAACGTAGGTTACAGCCCGCAAAAAACAGGATGGCGGCCAGCTGCCCAGGAAAGTCCTGGAGGCTTAACGGCTGGACGTGAACGATTTTTCCCAACGGCACACGGATCTTGTATCAACCGGGAATTACACTAGGCGCAGCGGGAACGAGGGAAACTCGGTCCTTGAACTCCTCCTGCTTTCCCGCGTTCCACTGCTCCACCGGGCGGAGATAGCCCACCACGCGGGAGTACACCTCCGTCTTTTCCCCGCACAGGGCACAGCGCTCCTGGTCCCCGCGCAGGTACCCGTGGCTTGGGCACACGGAAAAGGTGGGGGTAAGGGTGAGGTAGGGGATGCGGAACCGCTGGAGGATGCGGCGCACCAGGGTCCGCGCAGCCTCCGAGGAAGGCACACGCTCCCCCAGCCACACGTGGAACACCGTCCCTCCCGTGTACTTTATCTGCAAAGGCTCCTGGAGGCGTAAGGCCAGGAAAAGGTCGTCCGTGTAGTTCACGGGCAGCTGGCTGGAGTTGGTGTAGTAAGGTGCGGCGTTGCGCACGCGCACCGCTTGTTCATTGGCCACGATGATCCGGGGGTAGCGCTTTTTATCCAGCATGGCCAAGCGGTAGCTTGTGCCTTCGGCCGGCGTGGCTTCCAAGTTCCAAATTTGACCGGTGGCCTCCTGAAAGGCCAGGAGTTTTTCGCGCATGAAGTCCAAAACTTCGGCGGCAAAAGCGATGCCCTCTGGTTCCGCTAGCGTGCATCCCAAAAGGTTTACGCATGCTTCGTTCATCCCCACGATCCCGATGGTGGAGAAGTGGTTTTTCCAATACTCACCGGTGAGCTCCTTCACGGAGCGCAGGTAGAACTTGGAGTAGGGATACAGGCCCTGCTCGGTGAGACGTTCCAGGAGCTTGCGCTTGATGATGAGGGCCTTTCCCGCAAGCTGCATGAGAGCTTCCAGGCGCTCCAGGAACTCCCGCTTGTTGCGGGACAAAAAGGCCAGCCGCGGCAGGTTCAGGGTGACCACGCCGATGGACCCCGTAAGGGGGTTGGATCCAAACAGCCCGCCCCCACGGTGGCGCAGCTCCCGCAAATCCAGCCGGAGGCGGCAGCACATGCTGCGCGCGTCCTCCGGACGCATGTCGGAGTTGATGAAGTTGGCGAAGTAGGGGATGCCGTACTTGGCGGTCATCTCCCAGATGGGGGCGAATTCCGGTTCCTCCCAGGGAAAATCAGGGGTAACGTTGTAGGTGGGGATAGGAAAGGTGAACACACGGCCCTTGGCGTCGCCCTCAGCCATGACCTCGGCCAAGGCCCTGTTGAACATCCTCATTTCTCGGGCGAATTCCCCATATTGGGCGTGCAGAGGCTCTCCGCCCACGATGGCCGGAAGGCTCGCCAGGTGCGCGGGCGGCCGGAGGTCCAGGGTCACGTTGGTGAAAGGCGTTTGAAATCCCACCCGGGTGGGAACGTTCAGGTTATAGATGAACTCCTGCAGGGCTTGCTTCACCTCTTTGTAGGTGAGGCCGTCGGCGGCGATGAAGGGGGCAAGCAGGGTGTCCACATTGGAGAAGGCCTGGGCGCCGGCAGCTTCGCCCTGCAGGGTGTACAAGAAGTTCACGGCCTGAAGAAGGGCGGTGCGAAAGTGTTTTGCCGGCCGGGATTCAACTTTCCCCCGCGCCCCCCGGAATCCCACCGTCAACAGGTCCACCAGGTCCCATCCCACGCAATACGGACCGAGGGTCCCCAGGTCGTGGAGGTGAAAGTCCCCGCAGTCGTGGGCCTCGCGGATGGGCGTGGGGTATACCTGGGAAAGCCAATAACGGCTGATGATTTTCTCGGTGAGGAACACGTTCAGGCCTTGGAGGGAGAAGGCCATGTTGGAGTTCTCCCGCACGCGCCAGTCTTGGCCATTGAGGTAAGTTTCGACAAGAGCGGGATCAACTAGCTCCTTGATTTCCCGCATCCTTTTGTGCTGTTCGCGGTAGACGATGTAGGCGCGGGCAGCCTCGGGGACCTCCGAGGTCATGAGCACCTCTTCTATGGCGTCTTGGATTTCCTCCACGTGAGGGGGGCCAAACAGCGGGCCGAACCGCCCTTCCAGAATCCTCTCCACCCGCAGGCTCAGCTCCTCAGCCAAGGCGGGATCATCCCGGCCCACTTCCCGCAGCGCGGCGCGGATGGCCGCGACAATCCGCCCCCGCTCATAGGGGGCAAGAGTCCCGTCTCGTTTGCGCACCTGGGTGAGCATGGCCAGCCCTCAGGATAGCGTGCACTTCTTCCTTTGCCAAGCCGGCGCACACGGGACACTTGCGACCTTTCTCCTGTGGGATAAGCTTGGGCTCAGAACTTGGCCGGCAAAGAGGTGATGTGCTATTCCAACCACAAGGGCAGCAGAGCGAGCGCTTAGGAAGAGTTTGATCCGGCGAAGACGGAATGAGCTGCGCAAGAGCGCCATCCGGTTTTGGCGCAAAGAGGTGGTGCGGTTGGCACACGGTGGGGACTTGGACGGGGCGCGCCGCGCCTTCGTGATGTTCCAAAAGGCGGTGGATAAGGCGGCCAACCGCGGCGCCATCCATCCCAATCGGGCTGCCCGCCTCAAGTCCCGCCTTCATGCCAAAGCCTTTGGAGGCTAACCCATGACCAACTTCGATTTCCTGGGAAAGGCCAAGTTCTTTGGCCTCATCTCCGCCATTTTGTTTGTGGGCTCCATCTTGGCCATGGCCACCTTAGGGTTCCGCCCTGGCATTGACTTCACCGGGGGAATCCAGCTCACCCTTCTTTATCCAGCGGGGGCCACGGTGAGCGCGCAAACGGTGCGCAGCTACGTGGCTCAAATCCTGGGCGCTCAGGCAGCATCCTTGCCTTATTATGTTCAACCCATCACCGCGGAGCGGGAGGAGCCCAGAGGGGGTCGGACAAGTTTACCAGGCCTCGTAGTCACTGTCCGCACCCATGACAAAACCATTGCAGAAAATTTGCGTAAAGCCCTGCTTGCTCCCGCCCCGCAAAGCGGGCTTCCCAGCCCCGTGGAGCACAGCCTCACGGAGATCGGAAGGCAGGTCTCCCAGGAGATCGTGAACCGCGCCTGGCAGGCTGTCCTTGTGGCGCTCGCGGCCATGCTCATCTACATCGCCGTGCGCTTCCGTTTGCGCTACGGTGTAGCCGCTGTCCTCGCCCTTATCCACGATGTGGTCCTCACCTTGGGCGTGTTCAGCGTTTTCCAGCTGGAGATCAACCTTCCCGTGATCGCCGCCCTTCTCACCGTGGTCGGCTACTCCATCAACGACACCATTGTGGTTTTTGACCGCATTCGCGAGAATTTGCGTCTGAGCAAAAGGGCCTCCCTTTGGGAGGCGATCAACCGCTCCATCAATCAGACGCTGACTCGCACGCTTAACACTTCGAGCACGACGTTGTTGCCCATCGTGGTGCTTTTGGTGGTGGCGGGGATTGCCTTGCGGGAGTTCACGGTGGCCATGGCCTGTGGCGTTATCTTTGGCACTTATTCCTCCGTGTTCATCGCGAGCCCCATCCTGTACGGATGGGTGCGGGTCGCGGAGAGGCTCAAGGCTCGTTAGGTTCAGCGGGCTCAATCACCACACGCCGGTTCTCGGCCCGGCCTATGGAATGGGTGCGCACGCCTGGCACATTGGCTAACGCCAGGTGGATGACGCGGCGATCTTTCGGGGGCATGGGTTCTAGCTCGATGGGGTGCTTTTCCCTCTTCACCCGCTCCGCCAACGCCAAGGCCTGGGCCACGAGCCGTTGACGCCGGGCTTCCTCCTGGCCGTTGATGTCCACCTCCACGGAGGCCGGAGCATGAAGCGCCACTTTCAAATGAAGGGAGACCAAGCGTGCTAGGGCCTCGCGAAACGTCGGGTCGTCCTGGGGCAGCGCCTTGAAGTGCCCACGCAAATTCACGTAGACCTCCTCTTCCCTTGCCCGGACTTCCACGTGCCCCTTTTCTCCCAGCAGGGCCAGGAGGTCCTGGAGAAAGCGGGCGATGGCCTCACTGAGTTGGGGGTTCATCCTCGATTTTGTCTGGTCGCCGCACCTCTTCCCTGGCCCACTCCCAATCGATGATCAACTGTTGGCCGAACTGGACCACGGTGGTGAAAGTCCAATAGAGCCAAAGGCCAGCGGGGAAGTGCAGGAAAAAAAGGGCCATGACCAAGGGGAACAGATACCCAAAGAACTGGGCCCCCCCAGGGGTTTCCATGGGCATGCGGCGCTGGGTGTACCACTGGAAAAGGAGTTGGACCCCAGTGCCCAGGATGACAAGGATGTAGTAGGGATCAGGCTGGGAGAGGTCCTGGATCCACAGGAACCCTGGGGAGAGATGGATCTTCTCCGCGGAGTACATGATGGCCTGCCAAAGCACGATGAGGATGGGCAGTTGGAGGAGCATGGGAAGACATCCGCCTAGGGGGTTGACCTTCTCTTGGCGGTAGAGTTCCATGAGTTGGCGTCGCAAGGTTTCCTGGTCGCCCTTGAACCGCTCCTGAAGCTTCTTGATCTTGGGCGCAAGCTTTTGCATCTTGGCCATGGAGCGGAATTGGCTGCGCGTCAGGGGATGGAGGAGGATGCGAACGATCAAGGTGAAAAGAATGATGGTCCAGCCATAGTTTCCGGTGACGCTGTAGAGGGCGTCAAAGAAGTGGAGCACGCTGACCAGGACCAAGGTGAACATGCCACCCTGGGCCACCGGAGCGAACCCCCCCTCCTTGAGGAGCAGGTAACGATTCCTGCCCATGTAGAATGCACCGCGGAGGCGCACAGTGCCCCGGGCTTCTACCCCGAATACCGGCTGGCCAGCGGGGTTGCGGCCCACGAAGGGCATGACCTCCCCTTCGTCCAGCCTGAAGAAAAACACGGTCTCTGTGCCCACCAGACCCAGGCCCTGAAAGCTGGTGTACAAGCCGGGCGCAAGCGGTGCCTTATGCAGCTTTCCGTCATAGAGGTAAAGGAGCTGCGGTGCGTCCTTGCCCCCTGGAAGATGCCCCAACACCAGGCGTATTAGACCTTGGCCAACCAGATGGACCTGAAATTCCCCGGTGTACAAAGCGTTTTGGCGTAGGACGAAACTCTTTTCTCCGCGTATCCCTGCCCCCTCTGCCCGCATTTTTAAGGCCATGGCTGCAGATCCCACAGGCTCCGTTTCCCAGCTCCAGAGGGTGGTCCAGGGCCTCTCGTCCATCCAGACCTCAAAGGGGAGGCTCACGCCGGGGGGGAGAGCTTTCTCCTGCCAGCCTGGCACTGTTTCCACAGCCTGAGTCCCGTGTGGAGCGAAATGTATGTAAGCACTGCGCAGGGTTCCCTCTTGGGTGAATTGATAGCGCACAAGGCCGGTGGTCGCTTGGAGCACGTTCATCCCGTCCACAACAAGGACGGACGTCTCCGGGAGGGACTGCCCCTGGCCTATAACCACCACGAAAACGATGAGGAGAATGAGCGAAGCCATGACGGACAAGACTTTACTGAGCGCCTGCGTTTCCCGCAACGTCACATGAGGTTAAACTGGGTCCGATGTTCACTGGGATAGTGCGGGCGGTGGGGAGGGTGTTGGAGCGCTCCGGCCGGCGCCTGTGGGCCTCCCGCGAGGCCCTTCCTGTGGAACTCGGGGCCAGCGTGGCCGTGAACGGGGTCTGCCTCACCGTTTCCGCCCTGAACCCTGAGGCCATGGCCTTCGACCTCTCCTGGGAAACCCTTTCCCGCACCAATCTGGGCGAGCTTCAAGTGGGCGATGGGGTGAACCTGGAGCCCGCGACCCGCGTGGGCGAGGAGCTGGGTGGGCACTTCGTCCTTGGCCACGTGGATGTTGTCGGGAAAATCACGGTTCTTTCTCGCCGCGGGGAGGATTTCCTCCTGGAGGTATCATTCGAGCCGCGCTTCTCCGAGCTTTTGGCGGACAAGGGCTCCGTGGCTGTGGATGGAATCAGCCTCACCCCGTTCGGCGTGGGCGAGGGTGTTTTTCGGTGTGCGATCGTCCCTTACACCTATGCCCACACCAACCTCAGATTCCGGCGGGTGGGGGATAGGGTGAACCTGGAATTCGATATCCTGGCAAAATACGTGCGGAGGTGGCGGGAGCGATGAGGCTGGCCACAGTGGAGGAAGGGATCGAGGCCATCCGGCAAGGCCGGATGATCATCGTTGTGGACGATGAGGACCGGGAAAACGAAGGGGATCTGGTGATGGCGGCGGACAAGGCCACCCCGCAGGCGGTCAACTTCATGGTCAAGGAAGGCCGGGGCCTTCTGTGTGTGCCCATGAGCCGGGAGTGGGCAGAGCGGCTGGACCTGCCCCTCATGGTGAACCCGCCCCGCGATAGCCACGAGACGGCCTTCACCGTGTCCGTGGACGCGCGGGAGGGCATCACCACAGGGATCTCTGCTTATGACCGGTGTCGGACGATCCAAGTTTTGGCTGATCCCAACTCCAAACCCGAGGACTTGGTGCGCCCGGGCCATGTCTTCCCCCTCATCGCCCAGGACGGTGGGGTGCTGCGCCGGGCCGGACACACCGAGGCCGCCGTGGACCTCTGCCGCTTGGCTGGCCTCAACCCCGTGGGCGTGATCTGCGAAATCATGAACGAGGATGGCACCATGGCCCGCTTTCCTGATCTCCTGAAGTTTGCGGAAAAACATGGTCTCCTGGTCCTGACCATTGCTGACCTCATCGCCTGGCGCAAAAAACGGGAGAAACTGGTGGAGCGGGTGTGTGAGGCCGAGCTTCCCACACGTCATGGAAACTTCCGCATCTTTACCTACCGCGACAAGATAACGGGGCATGAGCATGCGGCGTTGGTGAAGGGCGAATTGAGTGAGGGGGAACCGGTGTTGGTGCGAGTGCACTCCGAATGCCTCACGGGGGACGCCCTGGGGTCGCTACGCTGCGATTGCGGGGAGCAGCTCCGCCGGGCCATGGAGATGGTGGAAAAGGAAGGGAAGGGTGTGGTGCTCTACATGCGTCAGCACGAGGGCCGGGGCATTGGCCTCTTAAATAAGGTCTGTGCCTACCACCTCCAGGATCAGGGTTTGGACACAGTGGAGGCGAACTTGCGCTTGGGCTATGCCCCGGATCTGCGGGACTATGGGATCGGCGCGCAGATCCTGGTGGACCTGGGGGTGCGGAGAATCCGGCTTCTCACCAACAATCCCAAGAAGATCGCCGCCCTCTCGGGATATGGGCTGGAGATCGTGGAGAGGGTCCCCATTGAGGTGGAGCCCAACCCCTACAACCAGCGGTATTTGCGCGCGAAAAAGGAGAAACTGGGGCATGAGCTCCGCAGGGTGTAAGGAGGGGGTATGCCCGTGATCGAGGGAAGGCTGGATGGGCGAGGCCTACGCATCGGCCTTGTGGTCTCCCGGTTCAATGAGCTGGTGACGAAGGAGCTGTTGGCGGGAGCCCAGGACCGGCTGCGTCGGCTGGGTGTGCGGGACGAGGACATGGTGGTCCTTTGGGTCCCTGGCGCGTTCGAGCTTCCCAGGGCCGTGCGGATCCTGGCAGAAAGCGGAAAGGTGGAGGGGGTGGTGGCCCTGGCCGCCGTGGTGCGCGGGGAGACCCCGCATTTTGAGTACATTGCGGCCGAGGTGGCAAAAGGCCTGGCCAAGCTCTCCCTCGAGGGGCCGGTGCCCGTCACCTTCGGCGTCCTTACCGCAGACACCTTCGACCAGGCCCTGGAGCGGGCAGGCGGAAAGGCTGGCAACAGGGGAGCGCAGGCGGCCGAAGCGCTTGTGGAGACCGTAAACCTGGAGCGGGAGCTTAAAAGATGAAGATGGCAAGCGTACGGGGCATGCGGGACATCCTCCCTGAGGAGGCCCGCCTCTGGCAGCGGCTGGAGGAGGAGATACGCGAGCTTTTCGCCCTCTACGGCTATGAAGAGATACGGCCGCCCTTGGTGGAACTGGCCGAGCTTTTCTCGCGGGGAGTGGGCGAGGCCACGGACATCGTGCACAAGGAAATGTACGTTTTCCCCGACAAAAAAGGGCAAATGTTGGCCCTCAGACCCGAGGCCACGGCCGCGGTGGTGCGGGCCTATATCGAGCATGGCCTCTATGCCAAAGGGGACCTGGCCAAGCTTTACTACATTGGCCCCATGTTCCGCTACGAAAAGCCCCAAAAAGGACGGCAGCGCCAGTTCCATCAGTACGGGGTGGAGGCCCTGGGTTCCCCTGCTCCTGCCCTGGACGCGGAGGTGATCGACCTCGCCTGGCACCTCATGGAGCGGGTGGGCCTTCCCCGGGAGGGGCTCTTTCTTCGGCTAAACTCCATCGGTTGTCGCGAGGACCGGCCGGCGTATCGCCAGGCCCTGCGGGCCCACTTCTCTGCGCACAAAGAGGGGCTCTGCCCGGATTGCCTAAGGCGCCTGGACGAGAACCCCCTGCGCGTCCTGGACTGCAAGGAGCCCTCCTGCCAACAGGCCATCACAAGCGCCCCCAAAAGCCTGGATTACCTGTGCGAGAACTGCCACGCTCACTTCCAGGAGCTTCTGGCGTTTCTGGGCAATTTGGGGCTCACGTACGAGCTTGACCCGCGCCTTGTGCGCGGGATTGACTACTACACTCGCACGGTCTTCGAGCTTTGCGCGCGGGAGCTGGGCGCCCAGGACGCCCTTTTGGGTGGCGGTCGATACGACGACCTTGTGGAGGTGTTGGGCGGGCCGCCCACGCCCGGCGTGGGCTTTGCCGGCGGCCTGGAGCGCTTGGTGTTGGTTCTGGCCCAAAAGCAGCCCGTGAGCACTGATTCCGCTGATCTTGATGTGTACGTGGTCCCCATTGGCGAGGAGGGGCAAAGGAAGGCCGTGGAGGTTCTGGCTCAGCTTCGCCGGAAGGGCGTGGCTGCGGACTTGGATTACATGGGGCGCTCATTACGAAAGGTGATGGGCGTGGCCGCCCGGCGGGCCCGCTACGCCCTCTTCCTCGGCCCCGACGAGCTGTCCCAAGGCCGCCTCACCTTAAAGGACCTCAAAACCGGCCAAACCTCTTCCCCTTCCTTTGGGGAGTTTTCCGCCCACCCCTGGAGTTTCCTTTCCCCCAACCCCGGGCCGACCAAAAGCTAACGCCGCCTGCCCACGCCAAGGCCGTGGCAAGTTCCTGGCCTGGCGTTCCTGTGGGGGCACATGCCTGGCTCACCTCGATGCCCCCCTTGCGGGGATGAACTGGCTTTTGTACTTCCCGGACTCACGCACATGCCCAAGGTACTGGGGGGCGTGCTTTGCGTTGTCAGCCACTACTACACTCCCTTCACGCAACTTGCTTTCGAGGAGCTTTAAGTAGTCCAGGTGTTGTTCCTTTTCGGCTTGCTCTTCGATTTCCCGCAGGACTTGATCGGCGTTGCTCATGGTGCCCAGAGTTTTTCGGGCTTTTGCTGGCCAGCGCTTGTCCTAAACACCCTTGGCGCCGATGGCCTCCGCCAAATCCGGAAGATCCAGGGAGACCAGGCGCGCTTTGAGGGGTATTCCCTCGCGATTCCAGCCGCGGGCCTCGTAGTAGTCGTCCAAAAGCTTTTGGAGCTCTTCATAAGAAACACGCTCCCCAGCGGAAGGCCCCTCGGGGATGGGCTCGGCCATCACCCGGTGCGGTAGATGGTCGTCCTTTCGGGAAAAACCCTCTCGCACGTTGAACGCCCGTGCCAGGTTATAAATGCGCTCCCCTACGGTGAGGAGTTCTGCCGCGGTGAGCTCAAGGGCGGTTTGCGCCGCCACCATCTCCGGCAAGGCCTCCAGGAAGAAGATGTGCCGGGAGAATTTGCATATTCCTAAGGCATCGTAGATGGCCATCAGGTCCTCGTGGATCTTGACCTCAAAGCCCTTGCCCCGCAGGCTCCGGCGATCCACGGCCTCAAACTTCCACCAGGCGCCGCCGTATTCCGTGCCATAAACACCGGCGGTGAGGTGATCTCCACCCCGGAAGGCCACAGCAAAGGCCAAGGCCACCCCTTTAGAGGCCCGGATATCGTAAGCTGGGAGCTCCATGCCCTTCACGTGGATAGCGAATTCCTCGCCCTTTCCCAGCTTTTTCGCGGCCGCCCGCGAGCCGTCGGCGAGAAGCTCCCCGGCTTTTCCCTCCCGGCGGCCCATCTTCTCCAACACCCTGAGCATGGGTTCCGCGTGGCCAAAGCGCAGATCTATCCCATCGAGATCAGAGGGTTTGAGATAACCGCGCTCCACGGCTTCCATGGCCCAGGCCACCGTGAGCCCCGCGGAGATGGTATCAAGCCCCAAAAGGTCGCATATCTCGTTGGCTTTGGCCACGGCCTCGATCTCCGCGATCTCCGGCGCTCCGCCCAAGGAGTAAAGGGTCTCGTATTCTGGACCATCGACCTCGATGGGGCCATATTTCCCGTGTTCCACCACGAAAAGCTGGCCACAGGGTTTGGTGCAGAAGGGGCAAGCCACGTGGCGCTTGGAATACTTCGGCGCCCAATAGTAGGGATCAAGTTCGATCTTCCCCTCTTTGGTCCGCGCATAGGCGCTTTGGAAATAGCCCCACTGCCAATTGCGGGAGGGGAAGGTGCCGGACACGCGATTCATCCAGTCCAGGAACTCGCCGGAGCCGTACTTCATGTCGGCCTCGGTCACGGGATGGGTCCGGATGATCTCATTCCAGCGGCGGACGAGCTCTTTGACCCTTAGGGAGTCCGCCATGGGGACCTCCCCCGTGCCCTTGACGACGAGAGCTTTGAGGTTCTTGCTTCCCAGGACGGCGCCACCGCCGCCGCGGCCCGCCTGCCGACCATCGCATTCAATGGTGGCGAGCCAGGACAGCCTTTCGCCCGCAGGGCCAATGACCGCCGTGCGCACCCCTTCTCCGTAGCGCTGAAGAAGAGCCTTTCTGGCGGCCTTGGTATCCAGCCCCCAAAGATCGTGCGCGGGCTCGAGGCGGGCCTTTTCGTTTTCCACCACCAGCACCACAGGCTCCGCGCTTCTTCCCCGGATCAGCAAGGCGTCAAAACCCGCCCGGCGCAAGGCCACCCCCACCCAGGCCCCGGCCATGGAGCGACAAAGGGCTCTTGTGAGCGGAGAGCGGAAGGAAAACGCAGTTTTTGAGGCGGTGGGGATCCCTGTGCCCGTGAGAAGCCCAGGGGCCATGGTCACCACGTTCTCCGGACCCAGCGGATCCGCACCTTTGGGAATAAGGTCCCAAGCCAGCTTGGCTGCTAACCCCCAGCCGCCTAAAAAGAGCCTGAACGTCTGTGCGCCAATTTCCTCCGTGCGGATCGTCCCAGCAGAGAGATCTACAGCAAGCACCCTGCCGGCCACACCTTTCATCCATGCCCCCTTTCTGCGCCCAGTATACCGCAGCGAGCCCGGAAAAAGCCACGCGTGCGATCTTTTTGCGATACGATCTTGTGAATGATGCGAAACGTTGAGGAAATCCGGGCCAAAGTCGGAGCCCGTTTGGGGCCACGGCCTAGGGGCGTGCCCACCGCGGAAGCGATGTGGAAATTGCGCTCCTCTTGGAGGAAAGCCTTGGATAAAAGCGCGGCTGACCGCGGAACTCAGGGAGGCCGTGGGCACGGATCGCGGGGATTGAGAATTGCTTCCCAAAGCTCCCCTTCTTTTGGCCCATGCGGTGATCGCCCGCGGTAAGCCCCTCTTCTCGCGAAGTGAGCGTGCGCGCTCGAGCTTTGAGGTCTGTAAAAAGCTGAGGTACCTGGACACCAAACCCTTACGGGAGATCAAGCGCCGCCATCTTTATGCGCGGGTGAAGACAGGCGAATTCCGCAGGATAAGCCCGATATGATCGAGCGGGAGATCCTTGAGAAACGCCTTGCCGACTTGGCCGTGCGTGGCGCACGCCCGCGGCGCCCACAAACTTTAATCCGTGGAGGAGCTCCAGCAGGGCTGGACAAAACTCAGTGCCAGCGAGCGGTTACTTCCGACCGCGATCCCAGGGGTTCTCGACATCGGAGCCCACGTGCTTGCCGCTCTGGGCGACGATCAGTGGGAGGGATATCGGGCACCCCCGGCCGGCTTTCTGCACCTCAGGTGATCCCTGAGGAGCTTGTGCCTGGTTTGCGGGCCGGGGTGGCTTACCTGGAGAAAACGGGCTTCGCGGGGGGATGAAAAGCGGGCGAGCCCAGGGGCTCTCCCGATCAGCTCCGCACCAGGTTCTCCAAGTATTCGCGGATCTTGTCGAGGCCGAAGATGGTGCGGTTGGCCTCATAGTCCTCCAACCAGGCCTCAGCTACTGTGTCGTCCAGGCGGATCTCCACGTCCTCGATCCCCAAAACCCGGCAGATGAGCCGAGCTTCTTCTTCCACATCCTCGTCGTGAACCCGAAACAGGAACCTGGGCAGCCGCATGCACCATCACCTCCGGGGAAAGTTTACGCGCCAGCGCCGAGAAAGAGGAAGAGCGGTTATACTTTGAAGCTCATGCATTCCCATGAATTAGCGGTCAAGACGGAAGAACTCACCCGGCTTTTCCGCTTGCGCAGACGGGAGGCCCAGGACGGACGGCGAGAGGTCCTTGCTTTGGATCGCGTGTCCCTTGAGGTTTTTCCCGGTGAGCTGTTTGGGCTTTTGGGTCCAAACGGCGCGGGAAAGACCACCCTTATCAAGATCCTGGCCACCCTCCTTGCGCCCACCTCCGGCCGGGCGTTCGTGGCGGGGGTGGACGTGGTGGAAAACCCCGCGGAAGTGCGGCGACACATCAACATGGTCGTGGGCGGGGAGACCTCCGGCTATGGCCTCCTCACCGTGGAGGAGAACCTCTGGATGTTTGCCCAGTTCTACGGGATTCCCTCCCGGGAAGCCCGCCGGCGCATCCAGGAGCTCCTCTCCCTTGTGGGCATGGCCGACCGGGCCAAAACCAAGGTCTATCACCTCTCCTCAGGTATGCGCCAGAAGATGAACATCGTGCGGGGTTTCCTCACCGACCCGGAGATCCTCTTTTTGGATGAGCCCACGTTGGGTTTGGACGTGCAGACGGCCCGCACCATCCGGGGGTTCGTGCGGAGCTGGCTTCAGGCATACCCGGACCGCACGATCCTCCTCACCACTCACTATATGCACGAGGCCGACGAGCTTTGCGATCGTGTGGCCATCATCGACCGTGGGCGGATCCTGGCCTGCGCTGCTCCTGCGGAGTTGAAGCGGACGCTGCAGGGGGAGGCCGTGTTCCGCCTGTACGTGGAGGGGATCTCCGACGTCACAGCGGCCCTGGAGGGGATGCTGGGGGTGCGGGTATGGGCCCAGCGCAAGGAGGACGGGCGGCTCCTTTTGGACCTCATCCTTACCGCGGAGGAGGCCTTGGTGTCCGTGCTGGCCCGCTTGCACGCGGCGGGCGCACGTCTGGCAGAGCTCCGCAAGGAGGAGCCCACCTTGGAGGATGTGTTTCTCCACTTGGTGGGCCGGAAGCTCAGCGAGGACGCGCCATGAGCCCCGGCCCGGGCAGGACGTTTTTGCGCACCATGATGGGCCGGGCCTATCCCCGCTTCATCGGGATTTGGCGCGAGAAAAGCTGGATCCTGTTTGACGTTTTCCTCCCCCTTCTTCAGGTCTCCGCTTACGTTTACATCTATCGGGCCATTGGTGCCCCTCCGGAATTCACGGGGTTTGTGGTGCTGGGCGGGGCCACCATCGCCTACTGGATGAACGTCCTGTGGAGCATGGCCAGCCAACTCTATTGGGAAAAGGAAACGGGAAATCTTCAACTTTATCTCATCGCCCCTACCTCGCGTATGGCCATACTTCTGGGAATGGCCTTGGGCGGCCTCACGGCCACGACCGTGCGCGCCATGGGTGTGATCCTCGTGGGCGCCCTGATCTTTCGCATCCCCCTGCAGGTCGGGCATGGTGCCCTCTTCTGCGGCGTTTTCCTCCTCACCCTTGCGGCCCTCTACGGGTTGGGAATGCTTTTGAGCTCAGCGTTTCTCCTCTGGGGGCGTGAGGCTTGGCACCTCTCAAACCTCTTGATGGAGCCGGTTTATCTTTTCTCCGGCTTTTATTTCCCCGTGCGGGCGTTGGGCTTTTGGGTGGCCCTGCTGGCCTCGGTCCTCCCCATCACCCTCGGCCTTGATGCCATGCGCCAGCTTCTCTATCCCCGCCTCATGGAGCAATTCCGTTTCCTGGCCGTGGAGGTGGAGCTGACGATTCTTGCGGGGCTGGCGGTGCTTTTCATCTTCTTGGCCCATCGCGGTCTCCGGTTCTGCGAGGAGCTGGCTCGCCGGGAGGGCCGGCTCACCTTAAGGGGGCAGTAGTGCAAAGGCTGCGCGAGGGCTGGCAAGGGTTCAAAGTCGGGACGTGGCTGGGCTGGCAGATCGAGTCCAACTGGACCGAGCCTTTTCTGTTCGCCGTCTATTCCGTAATCAAACCCGTGGCCGGGGTCCTCATCCTCGTGTTCATGTACCTCGTGGTGGCCAGGGGAGGCCTGGAAAACCCCCTCTTTCCCCAGGTTTTCCTCGGAACCGCATTTTATCTTTACGTGATGAACGTCATTTCCGGGATCAGCTGGACCATACACGACGACCGCGAGCATTACGGGATGCTGAAGTATGTGTACATGGCGCCCATGCATCTTTACGGATACCTGTTGGGGCGGGGCATGGCCAAGACCCTGGTGGCCACCATCTCCGTCCTCATCACCTTGGCCTTCGGCATCGCGTTCCTGCGCGTGCGGCTCTCCTTGGCGAACCCCGGTCTTTTCCTGGCTGCGCTGGGCTTGGGTTTAGCTGCCCTGGCCTTCTATGGGATCCTTCTTGCCGGCATCTCCCTCCTCATTGCGCGGCATGGGTGGATGGTGGGCGATGTGGTGGCCGGCGGGCTTTACCTTCTTTGCGGCACGGCCTTTCCCCTTTCCCTGTTGCCCCTGCCGCTGCGGGCCCTGGGCCTGGGCCTTCCCCCCACGCACTGGCTTGAAGCCCTGCGCCGCGCCCTTGTTGGCACGGGACTGCACCCCGAGCTCTCCAGCCTTTCGGACGTGCAGGTTCTTTTGATCCTCGCCGGCGCCACCGCCCTGGGGATCGCCCTATCCGTGGGGATCTTCTGGGGCGCCGCGCGAATTGCCGTGCGGCGCGGCCTTTTGGACATGCAGACCATGTACTGAGCACATTTGCCGAGCTCCCCCGTTTCGTGGCATCCTCATCGTGAAGGAGGGCGGGTTCGATGGAGAAGCTGGAGGGCATGACGATCGAGTCCTTCCTCATGGCCCTGGGGGCCACGGAACCAGTGCCTGGTGGGGGCACCACGGCCGCGCTGAGCGGGGCCCTGGCCGCGGCGTTGGTGCGCAAGGTGGCGGCGTTGGCCCAAAAGCGCGGCCGGCTCGGGCAAGAGGCGGTTGAGCGCGCGGACAGCTTCGTCCGGAAATTCCTGGAGCTGGGAAGAGCCGATGCCGAGGCCTACGCTGCGGTGGTGGAGGCGCAAAGATCTGGCGGAGAGGCGCTCAGCAGGGCTCTCACCCGCGCTGCCGGGGTGCCCCTGGAGGTGGCCCAGAAATCCCTGGCCCTCATGGACCTTGCCGAGCGGCTTCTTACGGTGTGCCCCAAGAGTGCCCGCAGTGACCTGGCGTGTGCAACGCGGCTGGCCTGGGCCGCTTGTCTTGCGGCTCTGTACACCGTGGACGCCAATGCCCACAGCGTGAGGGACGAGAAGTTCCGGGAGGAGCTGGGGCACGCCCGCGCGGAGCTTGCGGATTTAGCTGAGGAAAAGGCGGCGTTTGTGTTGGCGCCCCTGGAGGAGGAGCTTTCCCTTTGGCTGGGAGAGAGGGATTCGAACCCCCACTAGCGGGTCCAGAGCCCGCCGGCCTACCATTAGCCGATCTCCCAGGCCCGTGAGAGTTTAGCCGGAAGGGGGAGCCTGTACAATAGCGCTGTGGGCTATCGTTGGGCGTGCGCAGCGGGCACGTTCTACCCTGCAGATCCGGCGCGGTTGCGCGCGGAGATCGCCCGCTGTTTGGGCGCGCCCAAAGAGGGGCTTGGGCCCCCGGGCCTGCCCCTGGTGCGCCCCGTGGGCCTGGTCGTTCCCCATGCCGGCTATCGTTATTCCGGCGGAGTGGCCGGGGCGGGGTACCGCGCCCTTTGGCAGCTGGGCCAGCCACAGCTGGCCGTGATCCTGGGCACCAATCACACCGGGCTTGGCGGGCCCATCTCCCTGGCTGAGCCGGGGATTTGGGAGACGCCCCTTGGGCCTGTGCCCATCCAGCGGGAGCTCACCCTGGCCCTGGCGGAGGCCTTGGGCGCTGAGCTCAGCGATGTCCCCTTTGCGCACGAGCATTCCGTGGAGGTCCAGCTCCCGTTCCTACACTATCTTTTTGGGGATATTCCGGTTGCGGCCGCGGTGGTGTTGCCCATCAACCGGCGCGAGGCCGAGGCCGCTGGTGCCGCCCTGGCCAAAGTTCTTAGGGGAAAACCCGCAGTGCTCATCTGCTCCACAGACTTCTCCCATTACGAGCCCCATGGGACAGCCAAGGACAAAGACCTCCTGGCCCTGCGCTATGTCCTCACCCTGGATCTCCCCGGTTTTCTTGAGGTTGTGCACGCCCGCCATATCTCCATCTGCGGGGTGGGGGCCTTGGCCCTGTTCATGGCCGCTGCCAAGGCCTTGGGGCTTCTGTCCGCGGAGCTCCTGCTCTATCGCACCTCCGGTGAGGTGGCAGGCCTCATGGACCAGGTGGTGGGTTACGCGGCCGCTGTTTTCCGCGAGGTGAACGAAGTTGCGTAGCATGACGGGCTTTGGCGTGGGCCAGGCCCAGGGGCCCGGCTTCCGCGTGGAAGTACATCTGCGCTCCCTCAACAGCCGGTTTTTGGAAGTCCGCGCCCGCGGCCTTTCGGATTTTCCAAGGCTCGCGCACCTCCTGGAGGAGAAGCTGCGCCAGAGTTTTTCTCGCGGGACCTTGGAGGCCACGGTGCGCCTCACCCTTGAGCCCGGTGGTGCTCCCAAGGTCCTGGATCTGGCCTTGGCCAAGGCCTTTTATGCGGAGCTTTGCCGGCTGGTTGAGGAGCTGGGCCTGGAGGAAAAACCTGAGCTTGAGCATCTTTTGGAACTCCCGGTGTTTCAAGAGCGCGTGCTGCAAGAAGAGGAGATCTGGCCCATATTGGAGGAGGCCGTGCATCAAGCCATCCGTGCCGTGCACGCTTGCCGCGAAGAGGAGGGGAAAAAACTGAAGGAGGCTTTGGCCCAGGAGGTCCAGAATCTGCAGGCCCTGGTAGCCCGGGCGGAGGGCCTGGCCAGGGAGGAGTTGGCCTCGCTGCGGGAGCGACTGGAGGCGTGGGTGCGCGGGCTTTCTGGTGTAGATGAGGCTCGGCTTGCCGCGGAGGTCGCTCTTTTGGCCGAACGGAGCGATGTGCAGGAGGAGTTAGAGCGGTCGCGGGCCCACGTGGCCAGGCTATCCCAGCTGTTGGAGAGTACAGAGCCGGTGGGGAAGGAGGTGGAGTTCTTGGCCCAGGAGCTGGGGCGGGAGGCCACCACGCTGGGCGCCAAGGCCCGGGGGCCGGCCTTAGCGGAGGTGGCCCTGGCCCTGAAGCTCGGCGCCGAGCGGGTGCGGGAACAGGCCCGCAACGTGGAATGAAAGAGGTCTTCCCACCTGGGGTGGTGGTACAGGGTGCGCGCGGCATCGCCTTCGTCATCGCCGGGCCGTCGGGTGCGGGAAAGTCCTCGGTGATCTCCGCCCTTTTGGCCCAGGACTCGCGCCTTGTGTTTTGCCCCTCCGTGACCACGCGGCCACCCCGGCCCCACGAGGTTCACGGTCGCGATTACTACTTCGTGAGCGAGGAGGAGTTCGCTCAGCTTCTTGCCCAGGGTGCGCTTCTGGAGTGGGCGGAGTACCAAGGGCACCGCTACGGCACCCTGAAAAACGAGGTGGTCCAGCGTCTGGAGCAGGGCCTGGATGTGGTCCTCAACAAGGAGGTGCGGGGCGCCATGGCTATAAAGCGCGCCGGCCTGGGTTACCATGTGGTCCTGGTGTTCCTCGTTCCGCCCACCTGGGAGGAGCTGGTGCACAGGGTGCGGAGCCGGGGCACCGAGGACGAAGCTGCGGTTGAGGAGCGCTTGCGCATCGCCCAATCGGAGCTCGCCCGCGTCCATGACTTTGATTACCTGGTGGTGAACGACGAGCTTTCCGCGGCCGTGGCCCGGGTGGCGGCCATCATCCAGGCGGAGAGAATGCGCATTGTGCCATGTTGATCGGCATAGATCTTGTGGAGATCCCCCGTTTTCAGGCCTTTTTGCGCCGCCGGGG
Organism: uncultured Thermotogaceae bacterium; assembly: GCA_964429165.1. GTDB lineage: Bacteria > Bipolaricaulota > Bipolaricaulia > Bipolaricaulales > Bipolaricaulaceae > DTER01. The sequence continues at coordinate 80,894 of CAYSAN010000003.1, read as the reverse complement.
CGAGCGGGCCCTGCCCCGCCTCTTTTCTCCCCGGGAACTGGCCTACGCCAGGCGGGCCCAAGGCGAGCTGTTCGTCCAGAGGCTTGCGGTGCGGTTTGCCGCCAAAGAGGCCTTCTGCAAGGCCTTGGGCCGGGCGGTCCCCCTGAGGGAGATCGAGGTTTTGCCCGGGGAAAATGGGCCGCGCCTCATGTGGCGGGGCCAGGAGTTCCCTGTTTCCCTCACGCACACCAAAACCATGGCTGCCGCGGTGGTCCTCATCCCATGCCCAGACCCCGCAGCCGCTCCCGCAGGGTGATGGTCTCCCGCACCGGCTGGGTGGCCAGGAACTTCTCCGTCTCCGCCTGAGCCATGTCCTCCTGCAGCTTCTTGATGGACAGACGCACCTGCCGCTTGGCCTCGTTGATCCCGATGATTTTGGCCGTGACCTCTTGGCCCAGCCGCAGCACCTCGGAGGGGTGACCGACGCGCTCGTTGGAGATCTCCGAGACGTGGATCAGTCCCTCCACCGCGGGGGTGAGGCGCACAAAGGCTCCGAACTCCTTGATCTGGGTCACCGGGCCGGAGACCACCGAGCCCACAGAGTACTGCTCCAGGAACTCCTCCCAGGGGTCCTGCTGCAGGGCCTTGAGGGAGAGGCTGATCCGGCGGTTCTGCGCGTCCACCTTGAGCACCATGGCCCGCACCTTTTGGCCGGGCTGGATGACCTCCGTGGGATGGGCAACGCGTTCCCAGGAGAGCTCAGAGACGTGCACCAAGCCCTCGATCCCCGGCTCAAGCTGTACGAAGGCCCCGAAATCCGTGACGTTTGTGACCACGCCTTCCACCAGGGCACCCTTGGGATAGCGATGCTCTACGTCCTCCCAGGGGTCGGGCAGGGCCTTGCGCAGGGACAGGCTGATGCGGCGCTCAGCCTCGTTCACGGTCAGCACCACCACCTCTACCTCCTGGCCGGGTTGCACCACCTCTTTGGGGTGTTTCACCGGCGCCCAGGAGAGCTCGGAAACGTGTACGAGTCCCTCCACGTCCTCTTCCAGCTCCACGAACACCCCGAAGTCCGTCACGGACACGACTTTCCCTTTGACCTTGGCCCCGGGTGGATAGCGTTGGGCTATGCCCTCCCACGGGTTTGGTCTGAGCCTTTTTATGGACAGCGAAATACGCTCCTCCTTGCGGTCGGCCTCGAGAACCATCACTTTTATGCGCTGGCCGGGCCGGAATTTCCCAGGTGGCGGAGCGGGGATGTCCTTCCAACAGATCTCAGTGCGATGCACCAGGCCGTCGTGGCCGCCCACGTCCACAAAGATCCCAAAGTCCACCACGCTCTTCACCACGCCCTCGATAACCCTTCCCGGGGTGAGGGAGGCAAAGAGGGCGTCCTTGGCGCGCTTTTCTCTGTCCAGCAACCATTCCTTACGGGAGACGACGATATTGCGGGTGCGCCGGGAGAACTCGATGATCTTGAACTCCAAGGTGCGGTTGCGCAGGCGCTCGATCTTGGGGGAAAGTCCCTTCCCCAAATGGGAGGCGGGCAGGAATGCCTTAATCCCACCCAGGTCCACTTGGTAGCCGGCACCCGCGACCTCGACCACCACCACGCCTTTGACCGGCGAGCCCGAGCGGTAGGCCTGCTCCAGCTCCGCAAACTTCTTGGCGAAGAAGGCCTGACGCTCAGAAATGTAGACCGTGCCGTTCTCCTCGTCGATGTAAGTGATGAGGACCTCAAGTAGATCTCCGGGAGCAACCTTGTCCCGGCCCGGGGCGAGCTCCTCCTTGGGCAACACGGCCTCGGACTTGTACCCGATGTCCACAAGGATCTCGCTTTCCGCGACGTGGACCACCCGACCCTGTACCGTATCCCCTCGGCTGAAGAGCCGGATATCGTTTTCGCCGAGGGCTTCCTCCATACGAATCCACTCCGCCATCCCTACATCACCTCTTGCCTTTCCCCTTGCGGGCCCAAAATAACTTAGCCCTTTTGGACGATGGTCAATGTTATCAGAGGCTCAGCACGCGGTCCATGAGGCGCCGCGCCAAAACCCGGTAGCGCTCGGGGCGAGGAAGCTCCGGGGGCAAATCGCTGGCCAGATCAGCCACGGTGAACGGCTGGCCGATGTGCACCTCCACCTTGGGGAAGCGCCAACGTGGCCTGGGCGGATAGGGCCCCCGTGCCACCAGCCGCACCGGGATGAACGGGAGGCCAAGATGCTCGGCGAAACGCACGGCGCCCGGTTTGGGTGTGGCGCCGGGCCTGGTGGTCCCCTCCGGGAAGATCCCCAGCCAGCGGGCCCGCGCGGCCGCGGCCATGGTCCTGCGGAAATCGCGAGTGCTGAACTCCTCCCGGTTTATGACCACGGCGAACCCCCACACAAACGGCGCGAACACCGGGTTGCGCAAAAGTCCATGTCGAGCCAGGAACACGATCCGGCGTTGCGGCCCAAAGGCCACGCAGAGGATGGGAATGTCCCAGTACGAGCGGTGCGGAGCCACCACAATCCCCCGCGGCGGGATCCTCCCGCGCACCGAGAGGCGAAACAGGCCCCAGACCACGGGGGTGGCCAGGAACACTAAAAACGCGTAAAGCACGTCACGAACTCTGTCCGCGAGCCAAATATGCACGACGCTCCTCCACAAGCCTGAGGACAAGGCATAACACCTCGTCCGGGGATTTGCTCGTGGTGTCCAGAAAAACCGCGTCCGGTGCAGGGCGCAGGGGGGCCACCGCCCGGGTGGAGTCCCGCTCATCCCTTTTGCGGATGGCCTCCAGGACCTCCTCAAAGCTCCCACCCTGCTCCTTGTGTCTGCGGCGGGCCCGCTCCTCGGGCGTGGCCCAAAGGAAGATCTTGAGCTCGGCATCAGGGAGGACCACGGTGCCGATGTCCCGCCCCTCCATGACCACGTCCCGGTCCTGGGCGATGCGGCGCTGCAGGGCCACAAGTTTTGCGCGCACCTCCCCATCCAGGGCCAGCTGGGAGGAAAGTTCGTCTAAACCAGGGCTGGCCAGGGCCGCGCTGACATCCTCTCCGTTGACGAGCACGCAGCCATCCTCTGACATGGTGATGTCCACGCTTTGGAGGGGGAGCCCGCGCAGGCGGGCCAGGGCCGCGGCCCGGTACATCGCCCCAGTGGGAACGAAGAGGAAACCCAGAGCCTGAGCCAATCTCTTCCCCAGTGTAGTTTTGCCGGACGCCGCCGGCCCGTCGATGGCGATCCTCATCCCCTGATCTTGTACCCCTTGTCCACGGGCCGCGCAATGTACAAGGACGCCTCCGTCTTGTCCTGAAGTTCCGCCAGAGCCTCCTGCGCTTCCCTTTCGGAGGACAAGGCGAGGAACAAGGCGGAGCCGGAGCCGCTCATTCCCACCCCCAGGCTGGGGATCTGCTCAAGGGCCGCGCGCAGGTCCCTGAGAGCGGGGCGGAGGTGGGCCGCGGCCGGCCAAAGGTCGTTGGGAAAAGGCGGGACTGGCGAGGGAGACCCAGGCGGGCTGGGCATGATCCCCAAAGCATCATAGAGGCGATAGACCTCGGGGGTGGGACAAGGGTAGGGCGGGACCACCACGAGGAATGTGAAAGGAATGGCCATGTCTAAGGGCGTGAGACGCTCGCCGATCCCCTCCACCCAGGCCGGGCTCCTCCCCAGGAAAAAAGGCACGTCCGCCCCAAGCTTTGCCCCCAAGCGCAAAAGCTCCTCCTGGGTTTTACCAAGGGCGTAGAGGCGGGTGAGCCCGGCCAGCACGGCTGCGGCATCGGAGCTCCCTCCGCCCAGCCCCGCTCCCACGGGGATCCGTTTTCTGAGCGTTATCCGCACCCCTGGCCCGCCCTCACCAACCAGGGCCTTCGCCGCCCGATAGGCAAGGTTCCGCTCGGGCGGGCCAAGCTCCGCCGGGGCCTCAAGCGCAATGCCACTGGGAATGGGTTCCAACTGGAGCTCGTCCGCCAAATCTATGGCGCAAACCAGGCTTTGGAGGAGGTGGTAGCCATCCGCCCGTTTGCCCACCACCCGCAGAACAAGGTTCAGCTTTGCGTAGGCCAGCACGGTTAAGCTCATCATGATCTAGGTCCGGGCTTGGCGGGAAACGCAGCGCCCATCTTTCACCACAGCCCAGGCCAGGTTTTGTCCCATCCAGTAGGGGATCTCTGCGAAGGTGGCGGCGTTCCAAACCACGAGGTCTGCGCGCTTCCCCACCTCGATCGAGCCGAGGTCCCGGGCCAACCCCACCGCGGCGGCGGCGTTCAGGGTCACTGCGGTCAACACCTCCTCCGGGCTCATCTTGAGCTTGAGCACGGCCAAGCTCATCACAAAAGGGAGGGAAGCCAACGGGCAGGAACCCGGATTGAAATCCGTGCCCAGGGCCACGGGGACCCCCGCCTCCAGGAGTTCCCGGGCGGGTGGATAGGGTTCGTCCAAGACGAACGCTGTTCCTGGAAGCAACACGGCCACTGTTTTGGCGCGGGCCAGGGCGGCGATGGCTGGTGCTGACACGTGTAAAAGGTGCTCCGCAGACGTGGCGGAAAGCTCGGCCGCGAGCTCCGCGGCGCCCACGTGGGCGAGCTCATCGGCATGGATTTTAAGGCCCAGGCCCAGCCCTCTGGCCGCCGTAAGGATCTGACGCGCCTCCGCCACGGTGTAAAACCCGCGGTCACAGAAAACGTCACAAAAGTGGGCCAGCCCCTGGTCGGCCACGCGGGGAAGCATCTCCTCGATGAGAGAGCGGATGTATTGGTCCCTGGGAATTTCGGGAGGGAAGGCATGGGCTCCCATGAACGTGGGAACGAGGGTCATGGGGAGCTCCTTGGCCAGGCGACGAATAGCCCTGAGCATTTTGAGTTCATGAGCGAGGCTGAGTCCATAGCCGGTTTTGACCTCCACGGTGGTCACCCCTTGGGCCAGCATGTGGAGCAGCCTGGGCTTGGCCAACTGCACGAGCTCCTCTTCGGAGGCCCCGCGGGTGGCCTGGACGGTGACGAGGATGCCGCCCCCGGTGTACTTCTCCCCCCGCGCCCGTGCGAGAAACTCCTGAACGCGATTTCCGGCGAACACAGCGTGGGTATGGGGGTCCACCAGCCCAGGGGTCACACACCTTCCCGCGCAGTCCAAAACCGCTCCAGATAAAACCGGCGGATCTCCCGTCCCCACCGCGACCACGCGGCCCTCACGCACCAGCACGTAGGCATCGCGGAGAACCTCGAGCCTTCCCGCAGCCTTGCCCGCCAGGGCCTGGGGCCCCCGCGGCGTGGCCAGCTCTCCTATCCCACGCAGAACAAGGTCCACGGCAAGATTCTAACAGTGTTGGGTATACTGGCTGGTGTGATCGAGCTAGATGGTCATCTGAGGGTGGACACTGCGCAGGCCGTGGTGTTTCAAGGGCAACCTGTCCTCCTTTCCCCGCGGGCGAAGGAGAAGCTCAGGGCCTCCTACCAGGGCCTTCGCGCTGTTTTGCAAGGAGATAGGGCCGTTTACGGGGTGAACACGGGGATTGGGACCCTGTCCCGCATGCGTGTGCCCACGGAGGAGATTTCTCAGCTGCAGCTGAACATCGTGCGTTCCCACGCTGCGGGCGTGGGCGAGCCTCTCCCCGATAGAGTAGTGCGTGCTATCCTCCTTTTTCGCGTGAACTCCTTTCTTCAGGGGGCCTCGGGCGTGCGGCCGGAGCTCGTGGAGCTCTTGGTGGAGATGTTGAATCGGCGGGTGCATCCGGTCATCCCCAGCCAGGGGTCCGTGGGCGCCTCTGGAGACCTGGCCCCGTTGGCGCACCTGGCGTTGGTGACGATCGGCGAGGGCCAGGCGCGTTGGGGTGGGGCGGAGCTTTCGGGCGGGGAGGCCCTGCGCCGCGCCGGCCTTGCTCCCTTGACAGAGCTCCACCCCAAGGAGGGCCTAGCCCTGTTGAACGGGACCTCCGCGATGCTTGCTCTCCTTTTTTGTGCTTGGGTTTTGGGTAAGCGGGCTCTCTCCGCGGCTCTGGGCACGGCAGCCCTGACCTTCCAAGCTCTGCGAGCCAGTACCCAGCCGTTGGATCCCCGGGTTCATGCCCTGCGCCCCCATCCAGGTCAAATTGAGGTGGCGGAAACCTTGCGCTCCCTCCTTGCTGGAAGCAAACTGACCGATACTTTCTCCGGCGATGTTCAGGATCCCTACTCCCTGCGTTGCTTGCCCCAAATTCTTGGCCCGGTATGGGAGGTCATCTCGCGCCTGCCAGACCAGCTGGAGATAGAGATGAACGCGGCCACGGATAACCCGCTCGTCCTGCCCACGGGGGAGGTCCTGTATGGCGGTAATTTTCACGGGCAAGTTCTGGCACTGGCTGCGGAGGAGCTGGGGATGGCCCTTGCTATCCTGGGCAACTCTTGCGAGAGGCGGCTGAACTTGCTGCTGAACGGGCAGGAGCGGGGGCTTCCTCCGTTTTTGGCCCTGTCTCCCGGAAAGAGCTCCGGCCTCATGCTTCTTCAATACACGGCGGCCGCGCTTTCCGCGGAGAACAAGATCCTGGCCCATCCCGCCGCCGTGGACACCATCCCCACCTCAGCCGGCAAGGAGGATCACAATTCCATGGGCATGACGGCCTGTGGGAAGGCCCTGAGGATCGCGCGCAATGTCGTGCATCAAGTGGCCTTGGAGGCGGCGGCGGCCCGCTGGGCCGTGGCCCTCCAGGGAGAGGAAAAGCTCTCCCCTCCCACGCAACCCTTCTCCAACATTCTTGCGGCCCTCATCCCGCCACCGGGTGAGGACCAAAGTTTAAGCGAGCACGTCACCCGCTTGGCCCAGGAGATCGAGGAAGGGAGGCTGGAGATACATGGGCTTTAAAGCTGGGACCGTGGCCATCGTGGGGAGGACCAACGTGGGCAAATCCTCATTCATCAACGCCGTGATGGGCCGCAAGGTCGTGATCGTCTCGGACCGGCCGCAGACCACGCGCAACCGCATCCGCTGCATTTACCACACCAACGCGGCGCAAATCGTGTTTGTGGACACCCCCGGGCTTCATCAGCCCGTGAACAAGCTCTCCGCCCATCTGGTCAAGGAGGCGTTTCGGGCCCTGGCCGGGATCGATGAGGTTGTGTACATGGTGGAGCCCACAGGAAAAGTGGACGAGTACGACGAAACCGTGTTTCCGCGCCTCCAAGCCCTGCCGTGCCCCAAGGTCCTCCTCGTGAATAAGATTGATCTGGCCAAGGGAAACGAACTTCCCGAGACCATCCTCGCTTACGATCGCCTTGGGATATTCCACGCCATTGTCCCCATCTCCGCCAAACGCGGAACGAACCTGGAGCGGGCGCTGCAGGTCATCATCCACCATCTGCCTGAGGGTGAGCCCCTCTTCCCGCCTGATCTCCCCCTGCCCACGGATCGCCCCTTGGAGTTCTTCGTGGCCGAGCTCATCCGGGAGAAGATCTTCCACCTCACCCACCAGGAGATCCCCTATTCGGCGGCCGTGGTGGTGGAAGAGGTGCGGGAGCGTGAAGACAAGCCAATCATGGAAATTTATGCCACGATCTATGTGGCCAAGGACTCCCAAAAGGGCATCGTGATCGGCGCAGGCGGGCAAAAGCTGAAGGACATCGGAAGGCTGGCCCGGTTGGAGCTCGAGGCCATGTGGGGAAAGAAGGTCTTCCTCTCCCTGCAGGTGAAGGTGCGGCCCAAGTGGACAGAGGACGAAAGGGAGATCGTGCGTCTCACCGGCGATTGATATACTTCACCCCGATGTCGGAGGAAGTGGTCATCGAGCCGGTGCGGGATTTTCCCGGCTATCGGGCCTGCGAACAGATCCAGAAGGCCGTATGGGGTTTTTCCGACATCGCCGTGGTCCCCGACCACCTCATCCACATGCTCGTGCAAGCCGGGGGCTTGCTGCTGGGGGCCTTTGATGGGATTGGGCCGGGCCGCCAAATGCTGGGCTACTCCCTCTCCGTTTTGGGCCTGTGGGAGGGCGGAAAGCTGCGCCATCATTCCCTCATGACCGCGGTGAGGCCAGGCTTCCAGGATCGGGGCGTTGGTCAAAAGCTCAAGCTTGCCCAGCGGGAACACGTGTTGCGCCAGGGAATCGATCTCATCACCTGGACATTTGACCCCTTGGAATCGCGCAATGCTCACTTCAACTTGAACAAATTGGGCGGCCTGGTGCGCCGCTACATCCCCAACTATTTTGGGGAGGAAATGCGCGATGAACGCAACCGCGGCCTGCCCGGGGATCGCTTTTTGTGCGAATGGCATTTACGGGCACCGCGCGTGGAGGCTCGCCTCTCCGGTGAGTTTTCCTTGCACCTGCGCCTGGCTGAGGTGCAGATGATCAACCGCACGGTGCGGCTGGCCTCGGGCCAGCGGGCCCCCGCCGGGGGCCGCCTCGGGCTGTCTGGCTCACCCCTCCTGTTTGAAATCCCCGGTGATCTGCAAACCCTGAAACGGGAGAACCTGGAGGTGGCCAGGGCTTGGCGGGGAGAGTGCCGCCGCTTCCTTACGCCTTATTTGGAGGAAGGATACATCGTGACCGGGCTTTTCCGGGAGGGAGACAGGGGTTTTCTCATCCTAGAAAAAGCAACGCTTGAGGAGGTGCTTTCCCGCCCGTGATCCGCGTGGAACGCCTTTCCATTTTCTTGGTGGAGTTGCCGTTGGTGGCCCCATTCGTCACGAGCTTCGGTGAAGAGCGCACAAAGCAAGCCCTCTTGGTGTCCCTCACCGCGGATGGGGTCATGGGCTGGGGCGAATGCGTGGCCGGATCCGGACCGTGGTACTCCTGGGAGACGGTGGAGACCGCGCGCTACATCATCTCCGAACATATTCGACCTCTTCTTTCTGGTCACAAAACTTTCTCCCATCCCAGCGAGCTGCCCGTGGTGCTTGCGCCCATTCGGGGCCATGCCATGGCCAAGGCCGCGGTGGAAGGGGCCCTGTGGGACATCTACGCTCGCCTCCAGAAAAGACCTTTGTGGCAGCTTTTGGGCGGGGCGCGGGAGGCTGTGCCCGCTGGGGTGAGCGTGGGCATCCAGCCCGATATCCCCAGCCTTCTGGCCGCGGTGGAAGGGTTTCTCGCCGAGAGTTATCAACGCATCAAGCTCAAGATCAAGCCCGGCTGGGATGTGGAGCCGGTGCGGGCTGTGCGCGCACGCTTTCCGGATGCCCTTCTCTCCGTGGATGCCAACGGGGCTTATGGTTGGGCGGATCTGCCCACCCTGCGCGAGCTCGATCGCTATGGGCTGCTTATGATCGAGCAGCCCTTCTCTTTCGATGACCTTCTGGAACACGCCCAGCTCTCCCGGGAATTGGCCACACCTATTTGTCTGGACGAATCCATCACCTCGGCCCGCCGGGCCCGGGAGGCCTTGGAGCTGGGGGCCTGCCGCATCATCAATGTAAAGCAGGGCCGGGTGGGCGGGGTCACGGAAAGCCTGGACATTCACGCCTTGGCCCTGGACAAGAAGATCCCCCTTTGGTGCGGCGGGATGCTGGAAACTGGGGTGGGCCGGGCCCTGAACGTGCATTTGGCCACCCTACCAGGATTCACTCTTCCCCACGATATTTCTGCCACCAAACGCTACTTCCGCGAGGACATCGCAGACCCTCCCTTTGAGCTCAAGGACGGGCACATCCCCGTGCCACAACGGCCGGGCTTGGGGGTGGAGGTGAACTGGGATCGCCTCCTGCGCGCCTGTACCTGGAGCCGCACCTGGAAGCTTTAGGAGGGGACATGCGCAAAGCAGAGCTGGCTCGTGTCATTGACCATACGGCCCTTGGGCCGGACGTGGGTCGTGCAGGGGTGGAGAAACTCTGTCAGGAAGCAATCCAGCACAAGTTCTACGCCGTCTGTGTCCCGCCCACCTTTGTCGGGCCCGCGCGTCAAATGCTGCGGGACAGCGGGGTGAAGGTTTGCACCGTGGTGGGCTTTCCTCATGGTCAGCACCGGCCTGAGGTCAAGGCCCGGGAGGCTCAGCTGGCCATGGAGGACGGCGCGGATGAGGTGGACATGGTTGTCCATGTCCCGGCCCTCAAGGCCGGCGATTACGCCCACGTCCTTGCGGATATCCAGGCCGTGCGAGAGGTCCTGCAGAAGGCCTCCCGCCAAATCGTGCTCAAAGTCATCCTGGAGTGTGCCCTTCTCACGGATGAGGAGAAAGTGGCGGGCGCGATATTGGCCAAAGCCGCAGGCGCGGATTTCGTGAAGACCTCCACAGGTTTTGGTCCGGGCGGGGCCACGGCCCAGGACGTGGCCCTCCTGCGCAAAACCGTGGGCCCCCATTTCGGGGTCAAGGCCTCGGGTGGGATTCGCGACTACGAGACGGCGCTGAGGATGGTGCAAGCGGGCGCCAATCGTCTGGGCACCTCGCGTTCCCTGGATATCCTGGCGGGAGCTCCCGACTAGCCTTGCCCGAGCTCGTCCGGGACAAGGTGCTGGTCCTGCGCACCCAGGATCACGCGGAAACCGATCGCATAGTCTCTGTGCTTTCGGAAAGCCGCGGCAGGGTTGAAGTCCTGGTCAAGGGTGCGCGGCGCCTGGAAAGACCCTTTGGGGCCGTGCTAGATGTCCTGAACCTGGCGGAGGTGATCTATTACCGGCGCCGCTCCGGCTTGCATCTTCTGCGGGAGGCCACCCTCGTTCATGATTTCCCTGGGATTCGCCAGGATCTGCACAGGCTGGAGGTGGCGGTCCTTCTTTTGCGCTGGGCGTGGGAGCTCGTGCCCAAAGAGGTTCCAGATCCGCGGCCGTTTCGCCTCACCCAGAGCTTCCTTTGTGCTTTTGAACAACGCGTTGCTCCCCAGGTCCTTTTGGCCGCCTATCGGCTGCGCCTCCTCTCCCTTTTGGGTTTTCGCCCAGCCCTTCAGGGCTGTGTTCTCTGCGGGAGGCAAGAGGATCTCGTGTGGGTTCCGGAACGCGGGGGCCTGCTGTGCCGGGCCTGTGGCGGGGAGGGCCCCGAAGTTCCCCCGCGGCTGCAAAAGGCTATGGATGGGCTTCTGCGCCTCCCCCTTGCTGCCCTTGTGCGCCTCCGCCTCCCTCCCGCCGATCTAGCAGAAATCGAGCGGCTCACCTTGGCGTTCAAGGGGGTTCAGCTCGCCCGTTAGGGGCGCTCCCGCTATATTTGGGCCGTGGAACTGCGCATCGTTTCGTGTGAACGCCCGGTGTTCTCCGCGTCCGTGCTGGCGGTGTACGCCAAAAGTCCGGTTGGGTGGTTTGGCATCCTGCCCAAGCACGCGCCTGCTGTGTTCCTCTTGCGGGACGCGCCCTTGCGCGCTGTCCTTCCTCAGGGCGAAAAAAGGTTCACCGTGAAAACAGGGGTGTTGCATGTGCGGGATGACGTGGTGACGGTGGTGGCCGACGAGGTGGAAGTTGGCTAGGGTGTTGGTGAGCGGCTTTGGGGTGGTGAGCCCCCTGGGCGTGGGGCGGGATGCGTTCTTTCAGGGTTTGCGGGAGGGCCGGGTGGCCATCCGCCGCGTGGACCACGAGCTCGATCTGTCGGGGATCGGGGCGAAAGTGGCCGCCCCGTGTGACGGGTTTGACCCCGGCGCATTTCTGTCGCCCAAGCGGGCCAAGCGCTTGGGTCGCACCTCCCAGTTGGCCGTGGTGGCCGCCAAGCTCGCTGTGGAGGAGGCCAAGTTTGACCCCCGCGCCGGACGGGGTGCAGTGGTGGTGGGCACAGGGATAGGGGCGCTGGAGGTGCTTTTGGAAAACCATCAGGTCTTCCTCAGGCGGGGTCCGGACCGGGTCTCACCGTTTTTGGTGCCCCTCATGATGCCCAATGCGCCGGCGGCGGAGATTTCCATCGAGCTTGGCATCACAGGGCCAAGTTTTGGGGTGGTCACCGCCTGCGCTGCCAGCACCCACGCGGTTGGCCTGGCGTTCGAACTGATCCGGCACGGCCTTGTGGACTGGGCCTTGGCAGGAGGGGCAGAGGCCGTGATTTTGCCCATTGTTCTCGCGGCTTTTGATCGCATGGGTGCGTTGTCCCGTAACCCCGATCCTATGCAGGCCTCGCGGCCTTTTGATCGCGACCGCGACGGGTTCGTGTTGGGTGAGGGCGCCGCTATCATGGTCCTGGAGAGCGAGGGACATCTTGTGGGCCGGGGTGGGGAGGCCTTGGCTGAGGTGGCGGGCTTCGGGCAGAGCTCCGATGCCTTTCACATCACCGCTCCCCCAGAGGACGGGGAGGGCGCATATCAAGCGATGGTCGCGGCCCTGGAGAGCGCCGGCCTCCCCCCAGAGGCTGTGGACTACGTGAACGCCCACGGTACCTCCACCCCCCTCAACGATCGGGCCGAAACGCTGGCCATCAAAAGGCTTTTGGGGTCCCGAGCCTGTGAGGTCCCTGTGAGTTCCACAAAGTCCCAGATTGGTCACCTTTTGGGTGCGGCGGGCGCGGTGGAACTAGGGGCGGTGTTCTTCGCCTTCCTGGAAGGGCTGATCCCAAGCACGGTCACCTGGCGGAACCGTGATCCAGAGTGTGATTTGGACTACGTGCCGGGCGGGCCCAGGCCAGGCCGGGTGGGGGTGGTCCTGAAGAACTCCTTCGGCTTCGGTGGCCAGAACGCCTGCCTCGTGCTGCGCGCTGTGTGAAAAAGAGCTGGTGGCCCACCGGGCATACCTGGGCAATGCACACCCCCGCGGGGGAGGGTCCCCAGCTAAAACTGCGAGACAAACCGCACGTCGTTCTGCCAAAAGAGACGGATGTCCTCGATCCCGTAGCGCAGCATGGCCATGCGTTCGATCCCCAAACCGAAGGCGAAGCCCGTGACTTCCTCGGGGTCGTAGCCCACTTCCTCCAGAACCCTTGGGTGGACCATGCCGGCGCCCATGATTTCCAGCCACTTTTCCGTGCCCTTTTTGCGGATGTGCACCTGGGCCGAGGGCTCCGTGAAGGGGAAGAAGTCCGCGGAGAAGCGCATTTCGTAATTCGGCCCAAAGAAAGCGCGCACAAATTCACCGATCACCCACTTCAGGTGGGCGAAGGTTAGGCCCTTTTCCACCCAGAGGAGCTCCACCTGATGGAACACGGGGGAGTGGGTGGCATCCGGGTTGTCACGGCGGAAGCAGCGGCCCGGGCAGATGATGCGCACCGGGGGCGTTCGTTCCCTCATGACACGAATCTGCACGGGAGATGTATGGGTGCGCAGAAGCACCCCCTCCCCAAGGTAGAATGAGTCCCACTCATCGCGGGCGGGATGGTCCGGCCCGATGTTTAGGGCCGCAAAGTTGTAGTACTCGGTCTCGATCTCCGGTCCTGTGGCCACGTCGAACCCCAGTCGTAAAAAGATCTCCTCGATTTCCAGGCGCACCTGGGTGAGGGGATGGAGTTTGCCAAGGGGGCGCCATTTCCCCGGCAGAGAGAGGTCGTATCGCTCCTGGGCGAGCTTTTCCCAGCGGGCCTTTTGGGCCAAGACCTCCTTTTTCTCGGCAAGCGTGGTCTCGACCCGCTCCTTCAGCGTGTTCAAAATCCTGCCGGCCTCGGCTTTGTCCGGGGGAGGAAGCCTCCCCAGGGCGGAGAAGAGCTGGGTGAGGCTCCCCTTGCGCCCAAGGATTTGGATGCGCAGGGCCTCCAGCTCTTCCAGGCTTTGCACGTTCTGCGCTGCTTTCTCCCAGTGAGCCCAGATGTCCTCCGCCGCCCGGGCAAGCTCCGCCAGCGTCATGGCCAGGAATTTTACTTTGGCTCGCGGGTTTTCCCCAACTCGCTCCTGTATAATCGTGTCCATGGCCGTCGTTTGGTTTACGGATTTCTCTGCGTCCCCGAAGATGAGCCTTCCTGAGAAGTTTCGGGCCCTCCTTCAGGAGGCCGGGGTTTCCCGCATCTTCAAGGCTGGGCAGCTTGTGGCCGTCAAACTCCACTTTGGCGAGCTTGGGAACCTTGCATACCTTCGGCCCAATTACGTGCGGGTAGCCGTGGAGGAGCTGAAAAAGCTGGGGGCCAAGCCCTTTCTCACCGACGCCAACACCCTCTATGCCGGCACGCGCTCCAATGCCGTGGATCATATTCTCACCGCCGTCCAAAACGGGTTCGTGCTGGAGGTGGTGGGCGCGCCGGTGATCATTGCCGATGGGCTCAGAGGCACAGACGAAGTGGAAATTCCCGTGGACGGGGTCTACGTGTCGCGGGCCAAGATCGGAGCGGCCGTGGCCCTGGCCGATGCCATCCTTGTGCTCACGCACTTCAAAGGTCACGAACAGGTGGGGTTTGGCGGGGCCCTCAAGAACCTGGGCATGGGCAGCGCATCCCGCGCGGGAAAGCTTCAGCAGCACTCCACCTCTAAACCCCTCCCTGACCAGGACAAATGCACCTCCTGCGGGGTTTGCGCGCGCTTCTGCCCGGTGGATGCCATCACCGTGGTGGAGTACGCGGTGATCAACTACGAGCGCTGCCAAGGCTGTGGGCAATGCGTGGCCATGTGCACATTTGGGGCCATGGGCCCTGGGGATGAGGCCGCCGTGGACATACTGGCCAGAAAAATCGCGGAGTACGCCAAGGCCGCGTGGAATGGGCGTCCTGCCCTTTTTGTTTCCTTCATCAACCACGTTTCGCCCGACTGCGATTGTTGGGGCATGAATCGGCCACCCGTGGCCCCGGACATCGGCATCCTGGCCAGCACTGACCCCGTGGCCCTGGACCAGGCCTGCATGGACCTCGTGCTTTCCGCAGTGGGATACGATCCGTTCTTGAAAGCACATCCAGAGGCGCGGTGGGAGGAGCAACTGGCTCACGCCGAGCAGATTGGCCTCGGCTCCCGCTCCTACGAGCTTTGCCGCATCCTCACTGGCCTGGACCGCCGAAAATCGTGAATTACAATGACTAGCTCATGAGCGAATTTGTCCAGCGCCGAAAGGATCTCTGGCGGAAAGTGCAGGCCCAAAACGTGGATGCCTTCCTTTTGGTGAACGTGGAGGCCACGGATCAGCCCAACCTGCGGTACCTCTCGGGCTTCACCGGCACCTTTGGTGTCCTCATTCTCACTGGCCAGGAGGGAGTTCTCCTCACGGATCCGCGGTACACCGAACAAGCCCAAATCCAAACGGATTTACCGGTGGTGGAGGTGCGCGGCCGCTGGCTCCCCCAGGTGGTGGACCATCTGCGCGGTTTGGGTGTCAAGCGCGTTGGGCTGGGGAGCACCCGCCTCACCCTCCATCTCTTTGAGGAACTGAAGAAAGCTGGGGAGGGTTTGGAGTTCGTGCCCCTGGGCGCGCCGGTGGAGGAGCTGCGCCGCATAAAGACCAAGGCGGAGGTGCAAAAGATCCAGGAGGCGGTGGAGCTCACGGAGGCCGGGCTGCAGCGGATTCTGAGGGAGATCAAACCGGGGCAAACCGAGCGTGAGGTGGCTTTGGCCTTGGAGTTCTGGTATCGCCGGGAGGGCGCGGACGATGTGGCCTTCGACCTCATCGTCGCCGCCGGGCCGCGCAGCTCCCGCCCCCATCACCGCGCCGGCCCGGAGAAGTTGGAAGCGGGCGGACTTGTGCTGTTCGATATCGGGGTGCGGCTGGACGGCTACTGCGCGGACATAACCCGGGTCGTGGCGGTGGGCAAGCCCCATCCCAGGGCGCAGGAGGCGTACACGGTGGTTCTTGCGGCCAATCGCTTGGGCATTGAGGCCGTGCGCGCTGGCGCAGGGGGAAAGGAGGTGGACGCCGCGGCGCGTCGGATCATAGAAGAGGCGGGCTTGGGCGAGCTTTTTGGGCACGGCCTGGGCCACGGGGTCGGCCTGGAAGTGCATGAAGGCCCGAGGCTTTCCCCCACCTCGGAGGACACCCTCCTTCCGGGAATGGTGGTCACGGTGGAGCCCGGCGTGTATTTCCCCGGAGAACTAGGGGTGCGCATCGAGGACGTCGTAGTAGTGGAAGAGAACGGGGCCCGGGTCCTTTCCAGTTTTCCCAAGGACGAGCTGTTGGTCCTACCAGCCAGGTGAGGGATGGAGCTACAAGCCATCGCGCAAAGGATTAAGGAAAAACACGGGATTCCTGTAAACGCCAGGGATGCGGCCCGAGTTCTTGCGGCCGCGTTGGCCTCCGAGGACATCTGGCGCATCTTGGATGGGGCTAGCCTTCCGGCTTTGGCCACTTGTGAGGGGCTCCGGGCGTTTGCTGAACTGGGCTGGGTGGAGTTCTTGGGCGAACGGGTTGTGGTCACGGAGGAGGGAAGGAAAGCCGCGGAGGCGCTGGGGATCAAACCCGTGCAGGAATTGCGCTGTCCGCGGTGCCACGGAAGGGGTCTGGAGCTGGAGCCCTTCCGCCCACTGGCCCAAGCTTTTGCCCAGGTGGCCAAGAATAGACCGGAAGCGTCTCAGCACTTCGATCAGGGCTACGTCACCGAGGAGACCACGGTGGCCCGCATCGCCCTGGCGTTCTCCCGCGGGGACCTCGCGGGAAAGGAGATCATCGTCCTGGGCGACGATGACCTTGTCTCTTTGGCTGCGGCTCTCACGCGACTGCCCAAACATGTGGTGGCCTTGGATGTGGACCAGCGCATTGTGGACTTCCTCCGGGACGCGGCCAAAACGGAAAAACTCGCGCTTGACGTGTATCACCATGATTTGCGCGAGCCTTTGCCCGCTGAGCTTGTGCGGCGATTTGACACGTTCTTTTGCGACCCCACGGAGAGTTTGCGCGGATATCTGGCGTTCGCCCACCGGGGGATCTCCGCCCTGCGGGGGCCGGGCTGCGCTGGATACCTTGGGTTGACGCGCCTGGAGGCCTCGCTCACCAAATGGCGCCAGATCCAGACAGCCCTTCTGGCGGCCGGAGCAGCCATCACCGACCTGTTCCCGAGCTTCCACGAGTATGTGACCTGGCCATACATTGAGACCATGCGGGCCTGGGCCCATCTTCCCGTGAGGCGTGTGCCCGGGAGGTTTGAACCCTGGTACCGCTCGGCCCTCATCCGCCTGGAGCTCGTGGAGGAACCCAAGGTGGAAAACGTTCGCTATAGCGGGGACATCTTCACCGACGAGGAGGCGGCCACCACTTGACGGCGGGCCAGGCTGGCTATAATTGCCCCCGCCATGCCGCGGAGGACCAAGCCCGCTCCGGCGGTAGCGGAGGCGTCGGCCCTTGTTCCCTGGCCTTTGGTTCCGCGCAAGGTGTTTTTCACCCGTGGGGTGGGGCGGCACCGGGATGAACTGCGCTCCTTTGAGCTGGCCCTGCGGGATGCCGGCATTGAAAAGCTGAACCTGGTCCATGTTTCCAGCATCTTCCCCCCGGGCTGCAAGATCATCCCGCGCGCCGAGGGCCTAAAGGAGCTGCGCCCCGGGCAGATCGCGTTTTGCGTCTTCTCCCGGTGCGCCTCCAACGAGCCTCATCGCCTGATCGCTGCCTCCATCGGTTGTGCTATCCCCGCGGATCCCAACGCCTATGGTTACCTATCTGAATACCATGCTTACGGGGAGAACGAAAAACAGGCCGGCGACAAAGCTGAGGACCTGGCGGCGTCCATGCTCGCCTCGACCTTGGGGATCGAGTTCGACGACGAGCTCGTGTGGGACGAGAAGAAGGAGATCTGGAAAATCAGCGGGAAGATCGTGCGCACCATGAACATCACACAATCCGCCATTGTGGACAACAAGGGCTACACCACGGTCCTTGCCGCGGCGGTGTTCCTGTGCTGAGGAGCGACCATGGCCAGGAAGGAAGATTATCTGCGCGAGCCCGTTCGGCATATTGACCCAAAGAGCTTCAACGCTGTGCCCATCCTGGAGGCCATGGCCAGCATGTCTTACCAAGCCCGGAACCTCGCGCGGGCCGCCCAAATTTACGACCGCATGCTGGCTGATCGCGATTGCACTATCGTCCTGTGCCTGGCGGGCTCCCTCATCAACGCCGGGCTCAAGCAGTGCGTGGTGGACCTCCTGCGCTACAACATGGCCGATGTGGTGGTGGCCACCGGCGCCAACATCGTGGACCAGGATTTCCTCGAGGCCCTCGGCTTCAAGCATTACATTGGCAGTCCTGATGTTGATGACAACGAGCTTCGCGAGCTTCATATCGACCGAATTTACGATACCTTCCTGGACGAGGATGATCTGCGTGTGTGTGACCATACTGTGGCGGGGATTGCTGAGGCCCTGGAGCCCGGCGTTTATTCCTCCCGGGAGTTCGTGCGGGAAATGGGCCGGTATCTGGTGCAGCGCGGGATTGGCCAGGACTCCATCGTGCGCGTCGCCTACGAAAAAGCCATTCCCATCTTCATCCCCGCCTTTTCCGATTGCAGCGCCGGGTTCGGCCTGGTCCTCCATCAGTGGCGTCATCCTGAGCACCACGTGGCCGTTGATTCCGTGAGGGACTTTCGGGAGCTGACGCGCATCAAGATCGCTTCCAAGGAGACAGGACTGGTGATGGTAGGGGGCGGTGTGCCCAAGAACTTCGCCCAGGACGTGACAGTGGCGGCCGATGTGCTGGGTTTTTCTGTTCCTATGCACAAATACGCAGTTCAAATCACCACGGCCGATGTCCGCGACGGCGGTCTTTCCGGATCCACCCTGAGGGAAGCAAGCTCCTGGGGGAAGGTAGCCCAAGGCTTCTCCGAGATGGTCTGGGCCGAGGCTACGCTCGTGTTCCCGCTTTTGGTGAGCTACGTATACCACAGAGGCACCTGGAAACAGCGCGCGGAGAGACGGTTTTCCGCCTGGCTGGATGAGCCTGCTCCTCTTCCCATGCCGTAGTTCCCGCGGGTAGTCGCCTTTTTTCTAGGCCGGTAAAATTTAAGTGTGACCGGATATTTTGCGGGTGGTCAGGCCCGTTTGGGCACAAACCCAAATGGGTCCATTTTTTGGCTCATTCGTGCCCGAAAAGGAGGTGAAAGATGCGGGAGCTCGGGAGGCACCTCGTGGGGGAGCTGTGGGGTTGCCAAGAGAACCTCAACAATCCTGAGGAGATCCGGAAGGCCTTGGTGGAGGCTGTGCGCTGTGTCGGTGCCACCCTCATCGATGTGCACGTCCACGCCTTCAACCCTCAGGGGGTGTCGGGCGTGGCCGTCCTCGCGGAATCCCATATCTCCCTGCACACCTGGCCTGAACATGGGTATGTGGCCCTGGACGTGTTCACCTGCGGCAAGAGGGTGGTACCGGAGGCGGCCTTGGAGGTCTTCCGTGCTCTCTTCCGCCCCCAGCGCACCCACCTCATCGAGATCAAGCGCGGAATACAACCATGACCGGCGGTAGACGACCGGGAGAGGACTGGCTATGTGAGGAGCAGGCACCGGGCGTCTGGTTCTGTTTGGGCGTCCGGAGGTGGCTCGTCCGCCGGAGAACGCCCTACCAGCGCTTGGACCTGGCGGAGACGAAAAACCATGGCCTGGTCCTGGCCCTGGATGGGAAGTTCATGCTCTCCGAGCGCGACGAGTTTTTTTACCATGAGATGCTGGTGCATCCCGCGCTCCTGGCTCATCCTCGCCCGCAGCGCGTGCTTATCGTTGGCGGAGGTGACGGCGGCGCCCTCCGCGAGGTCCTGCGTCACCCTGTGGAGCAGGTGACCCTCGTGGAGATCGATCCTGTGGTCATCGAGGTGGCCAAGGGGTGGCTTTCCTCGGTGCACCAGGGCTCTTTTTTTGATCCCCGGGTTCGCGTGGAGATCGCGCCCGGCGAGGAGTTCATCCCCGAGCATAGGGAGGAGTTCGACGTGATCATCGTGGATTCCACCGATCCCATCGGACCTGGTGAGGCTCTCTTCCAAGAAAGTTTTTTTCGGTCTTGTCGTGCAGCCCTGCGTTCAGGCGGGGTCCTGGCCGTGCAGGCGGGCAGCCCTTGGTTTCAGCCGGAGACGCTGAAGGCGACGGTGCGATTCCTAAGGGGCTTTTTCCCCGATGTGCTCCCGTATTTAGGGGCCATGCCCCTCTACCCTTCCGGGTGGTGGGCGTATGTGCTGGCCTTGGAGACCGTTCCGGGTTGGGAGGAAGTGCGCCGCCGTTTTGAGGAACGTCGTCTTTGCACACGATACTTCAGCCCCACCGTGTTCCAAGCCGCCACGGCGCTCCCGCCTTTTTTAGCGGAGCTCCTTTCCCCATGCCCCAGCGCCTGAGCTTCCTGGGCACGAACCTTCCCTACCCGGAGGCGAGGGTGGTGATCCTGGGTGTGCCCCTGGAGCGCACCACCAGCTGGCGGGGCGGCCAGGCTCAGGGTCCCAGCGCCATCCGCTCCGCCTCCGACTCCGTGGAGTTCTTCTCCCACCACTTCCGCAAGGATGTGCGGAACGCCCGCATCGCGGACCTGGGCGATCTGGATCCTTACCGTTCCGTTGAGGAGATCCTTGCCGAGGAGGAGGCCGAAGTCGAGCGGATCTTGCGGGATGGAAAGGTCCCGGTGGTGGTGGGCGGGGAGCACACGGTGGTGGTGCCAGCGGTGCGTGCGGCCCGCAAGTTTGGCCCCCTCCAGCTGCTGGCCCTCGACGCCCATTCCGACCTCAGGGATGAGTATTTGGGCCTGAGGCTTTGCCATGCCACGGCCCTGCGCCGCGCGGGGGAACTGGTGACAAACCTGGTCATTGTGGGCGCTCGTTCCTTCTTCGGCGCTGATTCAGAGGAGCCCCATTTCGCCACGCCCACGACATTTGCGGAAAAACTGCGGCCGGATCTTCCTGTATGGCTCAGCGTGGATCTTGATTTTTTGGATCCCAGCCTCTGCCCAGGGGTGACGAACCCCGAGCCGGGCGGCCTTTTTTGGGCTGATTTTCTGGGGATCCTGCGCGAGCTCCGCCGCCTAAGGGTCCTGGGAATGGATTTGGTGGAGCTTGCGCCTATCTGGGATCCCTCCGGTGTTTCCGCGGTGTGCGCCGCGAAAATCCTGCTCGAGACCGTCGCTGCCCTCTGGGCTTGAAGTTTTTCCCCCTATAAAAATAAAATACCTACACCTGAGGGTCCTCATGGACACCAACTGGTTGGCGGTCCTGGGCGTGGTGGCCAAGGCGGCCTTAAGCGGCGTCTCACCCCAAGAGTTCTGTGAACAAGCGCTTGCTGAGCTCCTCCCCTTTTGGGGGTTTGATGTATGTGCCATCTACCTCCTTGCGGATCGGGAGCTCCGCCTGTTTGCCCATCACGGGCTTTCCCCTTCGTTTGCCCGGGAGGCCGAGCGCAACCCTCGTGATCACCCGTACTTGGGCCAGGCCCTCTCCACCCGAAAGCCCTTGATGGCCAGGGAGTTCCGCGATCCTGTGACCCAGGCGGAGGGGATAAAGCTGGCGGTGTACATCCCGCTTGTTGTGGCCGGCCAGGAGTTGGGGGTCTTGGCGGTGGGCACACGGCGAACCTGGGCTCCCACCCCTGCGGATGTGGAGAGTTTGGAGAACACAGCCGGCGTCTTTGCTCTGGGTCTGGCGCTCTCCCTCAAACAGGTGGAGCTCACGGAGACCATCCACAACCTACGGCAGTTTGTGGATAACGAAATCGTCGGCGTTTGCGTGATCCAAGACGGCAAAGTTGCTTTTGTAAACGCGGGCTTGCTGCACATCCTTGGCTACGCTAGTGACGAGCGCGAGGGCATTTTAGGCAGAAGCTTTTTGGATTTCGTGCACCCTGAGGATCGGCCGATGTTGCAGGCCAATTACGAGCGGCGTCTGCGCGGAGAGGATGCGCCCAGGCATTACAGGTTTCGCGCCATACATAAGGACGGCTCCTTGCTCACGCTGGAGGTCCAAGCCTGGCGCAGCGTGTACCAAGGTCGGCCGGCGGTACAGGCCATCCTGCAGGACGTGACCTGGGAGGCCGAAGCGGAGCGCTTACAGCGGGGCCTGCTTGTGGTGGCCAGAGAAATCCTGGCCGCCCCTCACCTCGAGGCGGTGCTGGGGCGGGTGGCCCAGGCGATAGTGGAGCACTCCCCGTTTCGCCGGGCCGTGGTTTCCCTGTACGACCTGCGGCACCAGCCGCCCCTTTTGGGGCCGGTGTTGGCCGTGGCCACGGCCGGTCTCACCCCTGAGGAGGAGAGGGAACTGCGGACCCGAGGTGGATTGCGTCCGGAACAGCGTGTGCTCGCGTTTCGGGAGGAATTCCGCGTTGGGCGATCCTACTACATCCCCCACGAGCGGATACCATGGGAGGAGCAAGTGGGTTTGCCTGGGCGCAGCGCTCATCCTGGCTGGCATCCCGACGATTTTCTGTTCATACCGCTGCGGGGCAGGGCCGGGATCATCGGCCACATCTCCGTGGACGAGCCGATCACTCCCAGGGAGCCCACGCTGAGGATGCTCGAACCTTTGGAGGTCTTCGCCGATCTTGCTGCCCTTGCTGCTGAACGAGCTTTCCAGATGGAGGAGCTCCGCCACCACAAAGAGTGGCTGCGGGGGGCGTTCAAGTTGGCCCATGAGCTTGTCCTATTTGAGACAGTTCCCGAGCTCCTTTCCGGTGCGCTGGAGGTTTTGCGGCGGGAGGTGCGCTACGAGTTCGGAGCAGTGCTTCTCCTTGAGGGAGAGGAGCTGGTGGTTGCCGCCAGTTACTCCGATCTTCTTGGGCCAGGGTATGTGGTGGGCCAGCGTATTCCCTTGGGCCAAGGGCTTGTGGGCTGGGTGGCCGCGGAGCGCCAAACGGCGCGCGTGGGCGACGTTCGTCAGGATCCGCGCTATGTGCCCATACACCCGGACATTCGTGCGGAGCTCGCCGTGCCCATACTTTTTGGCGCGGAGCTGATCGGGGTGCTGGACGTGGAAAGCGTGGAGCTTGAGCGGTTCCGGCCAGAGGATGAGGATTTCCTTATTGCTGTGGCCGATCTGTTGGCCGTGGCGGTGGCGGGCTTGCGCGCCAGGGAGGCCCTACGCGACCTGAGCTACCGTGATCCCCTTACCAACTTGTACAACCGTCGCTACCTGTTCGAGGTCCTGGCCACAGAGGTGCGGCGGGCCCAGCGCTACGGCCACCCCTTCGC
Source organism: uncultured Thermotogaceae bacterium (assembly GCA_964429165.1). Classification (GTDB taxonomy): domain Bacteria; phylum Bipolaricaulota; class Bipolaricaulia; order Bipolaricaulales; family Bipolaricaulaceae; genus DTER01. The sequence continues at coordinate 58,094 of CAYSAN010000003.1, read as the reverse complement.
CTTAGCCCTTCTCGATGTGGACAATTTTCGTCACGTGAACAACGTCTTTGGGCACCTGCGCGGCGATGAAATACTGAAAGGCATCGCCGATCTACTCCTCCACAATTTGCGCGCCTGCGACTACGTCTTTCGCTATGGGGGCGATGAATTCCTTCTTCTTCTCCCGGAGACGGACGAGGCGGGCGCGCAGAAAGCGGTGGCCCGGGTGCGAGCCAAGCTGCGCGCCTGGAGTCGCACCTTGGAACTTGGGGTGGTCCTGGACTTTTCCCCGGGGATCACCGTGTTTGACCCCCAGCGCGGTCGGCCTCCCGAGGACCTCCTGCGGGAGGCCGACGCGCGCATGTACGCGGCAAAGAAAGCCCGCCTGGGCTAAAGGAGGGCTGCCTCTCCGGGGACGCGGGGGAAAAGCCGCGTTTCGGCCACATGGGCAAACCCGCAGATGAAACGCACAAGCCTTTCCACGCCGATCCCGAACCCTGCGGAGGGGGGGAGGTCGTCCTCCGCCAGGGCCAAGAGGGCGCGAAAGGAGTCCAGGGAAAGCCCCTGCTTTAAGATGCGCGCTTTGATTCGCTGTGCCTCATGTTCCCGTTCCCCACCGGACAAAGCCTCTCCAAACCCCGCGGGGTAGAGGAGATCCATGTCCCGCAGAATCCCCGGCCGTTGGGGGTCCTCGCGGTCATAGAACTCCCGCTCGGTAATGGGAAAGTCCACAAGCCAAACCGGTGTTTTAGCCCGCCGGGAAAGGCCCAGCTCAAGGTCGTCCCCGAATTCTCCTGCCGCTTCGTGCCAGGTGACGCGGGGGAAGGGGCGGGCGTAATCGGGTACCTCTCGCCCCCTGGCCTGCAAGGCTTTCCCACATGCCTGTCGCACCTCAGAAAGAACGTGGAGGAGGAGGCGCTCGCCGAGATCCATCACCTCCTCCCGTGTGGCCTCTCGCACCTCCAAATCAAGCTGGACGAATTCGAAGAGGTGGCGGCCTGTCTGTGCTCGCTCCGCCGGCTCCAGTCGCACGTTGGGAGAAAAACAAAAGATCTTGGGGTGTACCCGCACCGCTGCTTGCTTGTGGAAGATCATGCTGCGGGTGAGGTACCACGGGCGGCCATAGGCGGTGATGGTGGCCCATTCCGGCGTGGTGCGCAGGGGATCCGTCACGGGCGCCACGATCACCGGCAGAATCTCCACAAAACCCTCTTGCACCAAGAACTCCCGGCACGCTCCCAGCACAACGCTCGTGACCTCCAACGCCAAGGTCTCACGCTTCATGCTCCCCTCCTTTGGGGGACAAGCGGAAAAAGGAAAGCTAGGGCCCAAGAACACGTAGGGCGTTACGCAGGAAGAAAAAGGTCACGCCCCGGCCGGGGCGTTGGCCGGGCCAAGCGGACGGATCAACCGCCTGGAGACGGGGTGCACGATTAGCAGATACAACATTTGTGCTCTCTTGTCAAGGGCAGGGGTTGCCCAGGTGCTCCGCGGGGGCCATGGTGGACCAGGACGAAATCCGGGAGTTCGGGGAAAGACGGGGCTGGATGAGTGGGCTTGGCCGATCCTTCCCGCCCCCAGGGGCCAGCCCTCTTGAACTCCGGCGGAGAAGGGCGTTGAAGGGAAACGCGCTGGTGAGGATCAGTCCGAGAGCTGGGCGAGGAGGGCTTGGACTTCGGCCAGGGGGGGCAAGCTGGGAAGGACCCCGTTTTTTCTGGTGGCCAGGGCGGCGGCGGCGGCAGCGAACCCCATGGCCTCGTAAAGTCCGCGGCCCTGGCCCAGCTTCACGGCCAGCCCCGCACAAAAAGCCTCGCCGGCCCCCGCCGGATCCACCGCCTCCACAGGAATGGCGGGGAAATGGGTCACTCCCTCCGGCTCCACGAGATAGGCGCCATCCGCGCCCGCCGTGACCACAACGGCCTTCACCCCCTGGGCGAGGAATCCCTTTCCCGCTCGCTCCAACTCCTCAGCGCTCCCGGACCAGCCCGCCAGGATCTTGAGCTCCTGCACGTTGGGCACAAGCACATCGACCCTGCCCAGGTGAAGGTCCATCAGGTCCTGCGGGGGCGCAGGGTTGAGCACCACCACCGGCCGCTCCGGGGGCAGGCGCTTCAGGACAAAGTCCACGGAGGTCAGCGGGATTTCCAGCTGCAAAAGCAGGGCGTCAGCAGCGCTCAAATGCGGGAGAACCTTGGTGATGTAGGCCTCATCCACGTAGGCGTTGGCACCGGGAGTGTAGGCGCTTATGGTTTCCTTATGCGGTCCCACAAGAAGCATGAAAGTTCCGGTGTGATTAGATGCCTTTTCCACGAAGCTCACGTCCACCCCGTTTTCCCTGGCCACCCGAAGTAATTCCCGCCCGAACTCGTCGTTTCCCACCTTTCCGTAGAGGGAGACCTTGGCCCCCAGGCGGGCAGCGGCCACGGCCTGAACCAGGCCCCTTCCCCCAGGGGCACGGGAAAAGCTCCGGCCCAGCACGGTCTGTTCGGGCTGGGGCAGGCGCTCCACCTCCGCCACCAGGGTCATGTTGAGACTGCCCAGGACCGCGACCCTCACAGCTCGACCGTTTCCTGCCAAGACGGGATATGCACGGAGTAGCCCAGGCTCGCCAGGCGCCCGGCCAAGGTCCCCAAGGCCTGCGGTTCGCCGTGCACGAGGAACACGCGGTTGGGGTCTGCGTGCACGGCCCAGTCGATGAGGATCTGCTGGTCAGCATGAGCGGAGAGGCCTTCGATGCCCCACACCCCAGCCCGCACGGGGACCAAGTCTCCCAGGAGTTCCACCTCGGAAGCTCCATCCAAAATGGCTCGGCCCAGCGTGCCCTCCGCCTGATAGCCCACAAACACGATGGAGGACTCCGGCCGGGGCAAATTCGCTTTGAGGTGGTAAAGAATACGACCGCCTGTGCACATCCCGGAGCCAGCGATGATGATCACCCCGGTTTCCTCGGCGATCTTCTTGGAGGCGGCCTTGGTGAGGGTGTACTCCAAAAGCTCGAAGTCGAAGGGGTCCTCTTTTTTGCGGAAGAGCTTCTTGGCCGGCTCAGGAAAGCGCTCGGTGTAGCGCTCAAAGATCTTTGTGGCCTGGGTGGCCAAGGGGGAGTCCAAAAAGATTTTGGTGCGCGGGATGCGCCGCTCCTTCCACAGCCGAAAGAGGATGTACAGGACCTCCTGAGTGCGCTCCAGGGCAAAGGAGGGAATGACCACGTTTCCGCCGCTGGCGAGCGTGTCCACGATCACCCGCCGCAGCTCCTCAATGGACTCCTCCACGGAGGGGTGCAGCCGATCTCCATAGGTGGACTCCAACACCAGCACGTCGGCTTTGGGCGGATAGGAGGGGTCCTCCACCAGGGGTTTCCCGCGGTTCCCCAGGTCTCCGGAAAAAACCAAAACTTTCCCCTCGGCCTGGATTTCCACAAAGGCTGCACCCAGGATGTGCCCAGCATCGTGGAACCGCACCTTCACCCCTCGGCCCAACTTCGCTTCCTCGCCATACTCCACGGTGACGGCCAGGCGGTCCAGCGCCTCCAACGCGTCCTCCACGGTGTAGAGGGCGCCGTCCTCCTCTTCCTCCTGGATGCGGGCGGCGTCCATGAGCATCACCTGGGCGATGTCCCGGGTGGGCAAGGTGCAAATACCGCGCCCTTGAAAGCCCTCGCGCGCGAGCCTGGGCACCAAGCCCAGATGGTCCAGGTGACCGTGGGTCAGGATGAGCCAGTCCACTTCCGCGGGATCGAAGGGGAAGGGCTCGGCGTTGCGGGCCTCGAGCTCCGGCACCCCCTGGAACATCCCGCAGTCCACAAGGACCTTGGTGCCTTTGGTTTCCACGAAGAAGCAGGATCCTGTGACCGTTCCCGCGGCGCCAGCGAAGGTGATCCTCATTGGCCCTCCCTTCGGCAGGCGGCGCAGGGGGAGCCGCGCCCGTGGTGGAGGAACTCCTCCCGGAATTTCTCCAGGGCCGAGCGCACAGGCAGGCTTAAGGACTGGCCCAGAGGGCACAGCGAGGCCTGCCGCATCACCTCCGTGAGCTCCACCATGCTGTTCAGGGTCTCCTCCTCAGCCTGGCCCTGACGGACTTGTTCCCACAGGCGCACCAGAAGGTCAGTCCCTGCCCGGCAGGGCACACATTGCCCGCACGATTCATGCCGGAAAAAGCGCAGGATCCCGCCCAGCATGTACACCATGCAGGTCGTCTCGTCCATAGCTAGAACAGCTCCCGAGCCAAGAACCGCCGCTTTTCCTGCTAGGGAATCGAAGTCCAGGCGGACATCGAGGTCAGCGGGGGTGAGGAAGGCGCCGGCGGCACCGCCCACGAGCACGGCTTTGAGGGCGTGACCGTTGCGCATCCCGCCCGCAAGCTCATAGATCAGGGTCCGGAGGGGCGTGCCCATCTCCACTTCCACAAGTCCGGGGAAACGCACGTGCCCAAGGACCGTGTACACCTTGGTTCCCGGGCAAGTGGGTGTGCCCAAGGAGCGGAACCACGCCGCTCCGCGCAGGAGGACATCAGGGACGTTGGCCAGGGTCTCCACGTTGTTCACCAGGGTGGGCTTTCCCCAAAGGCCATGGGTGACAGGGTAAGGGGGGCGAATGCGCGGCCAGCCGCGCTTTCCCTCCAAGGATTCGATGAGGGCGGTTTCCTCGCCGCACACGTAGGCGCCTGCGCCTGGCCGCACCTCGATGTCGAAGGAAAAGCCGCTTTCCAAAATGTTCTCCCCCAACAGCCCGTAAGCGCGGGCCTGGGCAATGGCCGTGCTCAGGCGGTGGAGGGAAAGGGTGTATTCGCCGCGCACATAGATGAGGCCAAGTTTTGCGCCCACCGCGTAGCCGGCGATGGCCATGGCCTCCAGGATCCGATGGGGATCACCCTCCAAGATCAGGCGGTCCTTGAAGGTGCCGGGTTCGCCCTCGTCGGCGTTGCAGATCACGTATTTTTCGGGGCCTGGCGCGCTGCGCACCGCCGCCCACTTCACGCCGGTGGGGAAGCCGGCGCCGCCCCGGCCCCGCAGGCCAGACCGGCGCACCTCCTCGATCACCTCTTCGGGCTTCATCTGAAACAGGGCCTTGGCCAGGGCCTCGTAGCCGCCCTGGGCGATGTACTCCTCGATGTTTTCCGGGTCAATCACCCCCACGTGGCGCAGGACCACCCGGGTTTGTCGGCCCAGGATCTGGCCGGGCCTGGCCAGGGGCATGCCCGTGGGCAGCCGAAGCCGCGTCACCGGCCGCCCTTTGAGGAGGTGCGCCTCCACGATCTCCGGCACATCGGCGGGCTGGACCCGTCCGTAGAACACGCCCTCGGGATAAACGGCGAGGACCACGCCCTGGCCAGAGACGCCCAGGGTCCCGGTTTCCATCACTTTGACCTCCTCCCCCAGGCCGTAGTGGTCCAAGGCCTGGTGCAGGGCGGAGAGGACCTGCTCCACGCCGGCGAGGCGGGCCTCCTCGTCCACCGCCACCAGAACGTGCGTGCGCGCCGGTTTCATCCCCCCTCCTTCAGCCGGGCCAAGACCTCCCGCACCCGTTCAGGCGTGAGGTTCCCAAACAGTTGGTCATCCACCATCATCACGGGCGCCACACCGCAGGCGCCAACACAGCTGGTGGTCTCCAGGGTGAACAACCCGTCCGCCGTGGTTTCGCCCACCTCGATGTTCAACAGGTTTTTCAGCTCCTCCACCACGGACCAGGCGCCACAGAGGAGACAATTGGGGGACTCGCACACGCGGATCACGTGGGTGCCGCGCGGGCGCAGGCTGAACATGGTGTAGAAACTAACAGCGTCGCGGACCCGCGACAGCGGCAGGCCCAGATGCTCCGCAGCCAAAGACAAGTCCTCCGGGGTTAAGTAGTTCTGGGGGTTGGCCTGCTGCAGCTCATGGAGCAGGGCCAGAAGGACATCCGGTGAGCGCGGAAACTTCTCCAAGATGGCCTTTTTCTCCACGGTCACTCCTTTCGGCCCGGTCTTTTCACCACCGCTCCAAATGGGCAGGCCTCCAAGCAGGCCCCGCAGCGGATGCAGAGTTCCTGGACGATGCGGTAAGGCGGGTGGCGGGGCGTGCCCTGGGCAGCGGCCGTGGGGCAGGCCCGCCGGCACAGGTCACAGGCCCGACACAGCTCAGCCAGGATGTCGTAATGAACGAGATCGGGACAGACCCCAGCCAAACAGGCTTTGTCGCGGATGTGCGCGATGTACTCCTCCCGGAAATAGCGCAAGGTGGAGAGAACCGGGTTCGGTGCGGTCTGACCCAGCCCGCAAAGCGAGGCCTCCCGCACCAGGTTAGCCACCCTCTCCAGCTCAGCCAAATCCTCCTCCGCTCCCTCCCCCCGCGCGATCTTCGCCAAAAGGCCAAGCATGACGCGCGTGCCCACCCGGCACGGCACGCACTTCCCGCAGGACTCATCGGCCGTGAACTCCAGGAAAAATTTGGCCACGTTGACCATGCAGGAGCTGTCATCCAACACGATCACACCGCCTGAGCCCATGATGGCTCCGTACTCCTTTAGGGACTCGTAATCGATGGGCACGTCCAGCAGGCTTTCGGGCAGGCACCCTCCGGAGGGGCCGCCGATCTGCACGGCCTTGAACTGGCGGCCCGCGGGCACCCCCCCACCCACCTCGAAGATGAGCTCCCGCAGGGTGATGCCCATGGGCACCTCCACCAGGCCTGTGTTGCGCACCTGACCGGCCAGGGCGAACACCTTCGTGCCCGTGCTTGTGGCTGTGCCCAGTTGGGCAAACCAATCCCCTCCGTTCAAGATGATGTGGCGGACGTTAGCGAAGGTCTCCACGTTGTTGATGAGGGTGGGCTTGCCGAACAAACCGGAGGTGGCGGGATAGGGCGGGCGAGGGCGGGGCTCGCCGCGTTTCCCCTCAATGGAGGCCAGGAGCGCGGTTTCCTCCCCACACACGAAGGCGCCGGCACCGATGCGGAGGTCCACGTCGAAGGAGAAGGGGGTATCGAAGATGTTGGCGCCCAAAAGCCCATATTTCCTGGCCTGGGCGATGGCCACCTCCAGGCGCTTTACGGCCAGGGGGTATTCCGCGCGCACATAGATGTAGCCTTTTTCTGCGCCCACGGCATAGGCGGCGATGGCCATGCCCTCCAACACGCTGTGGGGATCGCCCTCGAGGATGGCCCGATCCATGAAGGCGCCGGGATCGCCCTCGTCGCCGTTGCAGACCACATATTTAGGGCGACCAGGAGCATTGCACACGGCTTGCCACTTCCTTCCGGTGGGAAAACCGGCTCCCCCGCGACCGCGCAGGCCGGAGCGCGTCACCTCCGCGATGACCTGGGCGGGGGTCATGTGGGTCAGGGCCTGGGCCAGGGCCTCGTAGCCGCCCTGAGCGATGTACTCCTCGATCTTTTCCGGATCGATCTGGCCACAGTTGGCCAGCACGATCTTCCTTTGGCGAGCGAAGAAGGGGATGGTACGGGGCTCAGGGCTCGGGCCACTCCACAGGAGCCGGCGCACAACCCTCCCCTTCAGGAAATGTTCCTGCGCGATCTGCCGCGCATCCTCGGGCTTCACGCGCACGTAGTACGCGCCCTCAGGGTAGACGAGGAGGATCGGCCCAAGTTCGCAGGGCCCCATGCACCCCGTCTCCACTATTTGCACCTCGTCGGTGAGGCCAAGCTCAGCGATGGTCTGCACCAGGGTCCGCTTCACCTCCAGCGCACCGGCTGACTGGCAGGCGGAGCCCGAACACAAAAGGACCTGAAGTCTGCGCATCACTCACCCCCCAGGTAGGCTTTGAGCCGGCGCAACAGGGCCTCCGCGGCGAGACGGGTGCGGGAGGAGAAGCCCTGGCCAAGGGAGAAATCGCGGGCAGGCACGGTCACAAGCCAGGCCTCGGGCGCAACCCCAAACAGCTGTGCTGTCCAGGCCAGGAGGCCGTGCGGGGTGAGGGTATGGGTGAGAGCTGGAGGGCGCCCAGTTTTGATGCGCTCCCAGCGCACGGGTCCTGCTCCAGCTCGGGCATCCACAAAGATCACCAAATCCGCAGCCGCGACCTGAGGGATGAGCTCCGGCGTTAGCTCTTGTGCCCCCAGAATCTTCACCCCTTCCCGCTCCTCCAGGTTCTGGGCGATCCACAGGCCCACCCCATCATCCCGCCGCAACGGATGACCAAGACCAATGATGAGGATCATGCGGTGCGCATCCTTTCCGCCAGGATCTCCCCGTTTGGTCCAAGGAGGACCACCCGCAGGGGCATCTGGCCCGCGGCATGCACGGAGCAAGAGAGGCAGGGATCGTAGGCGCGGATCCCCCCCTCCAGGCGGTTGAGCAGTCCCTCGGTGATCTCGCGGCCCTGAAGCCAGCGCTGCGCGATCTGGGCCACCGTGCGATTCATGGCCAGGTTGTTGTGGCCGGTGGAGACAAGGAGGTTCACCCGCTGGAGCACCCCGCTTTCGTCCACCTCATAGTGGTGGAAGAGGGTGCCCCGCGGGGCCTCATGCACGCCCACGCCTTCCAGCTCGTTGATCCCTGCTTCCGCGCGCACACGGGGGGAGAGGATCTCGGGATCGGCAAGGAGCTCCTGAATCTTCTCCAAGGCGCCCAGGATCTCGATCAGGCGGGCGTAGTGGTAGTGGAAGGAGGCAGTGACGGCTTTTCCGTTGGCCAGGGCTCGGAAGCGGGCCAGGGCCTCATCCGCAAGCTTTGTGCCAAAGTGAGTGCAGCAGTTGAGGCGGGCCAACGGCCCCACCCGGTACATCCCCTCCGGATAGCCATGGGGCTTGTAGTAGGGGAACTTCAGATAGGACCAGGGCTCCACCGCCTCACCGATGTGCTCAAGGTAGCGGGCGGGCTCGAGCCCATCGGCCACGATGCGCCGCTCCGCATCCACGACGCGCAGGTGCCCGCCGTAGTGTTCCCAGGAGCCATCCGGCGCCACGAGCGAAAGGAAAAGGCTGGGGAACTTCCCGAAGTGTTCGATCTCCTCGGCCCAGGAGCTCATGTGCTCCTCGTAGTAGGCGAGGGCGTCCTGAGCGATGCGCATGGCCTCGGGGAGCATAGCGGCGAGGCGGTCGCGGCCCTCTGCGCTCAGGGGTCGATTCACCCCCCCGGGAACGGCCCAGGCCGGATGGATCCTTTTTCCGCTCAGGATCTCGATGATCTCCTGCCCGAAGGCCCGCAGGCGAATTCCGTCCAAGGCGAGCTTTCGGTCAAAGCCGGCCACGCCGAAGATGTTGCGGACCTTGGGGTCTGCATCCCAACCTAAAAGGAGGTCGGGCGAGGAGAGGTGGAAAAAGGAGAGGGCGTGGGACTGCACGATCTGCCCGAGGTTCATGAGGCGGCGGAGCTTTTCCGCCGGGCGGGGGATGCGCACGGCGAGGATGGCATCGCCGGCCTTGGCCGAGCAAAGCAAATGGGAGACCGGACAGATCCCACAGATGCGGGCCGTGAGAGCCGGCATTTCCCAAATGGTGCGGCCCACGCAGAACCGCTCGAAGCCGCGCACCTCCGTGACGTGGAAGCGCGCTTCCTTCACCTGGCCATCCTCTCCCAAGTGAACGGTGATGAGGCCGTGCCCCTCGATCCGCGTCACTGGAATATGTAGGCGGCGCACGGGTCCTCCTTCAGCCGAACTTCAGATCCGGCCCGGAGAGGGCGGGCTTTTGTCCCAAAAGCATGGGCCGGAGGAATTTCCAGATGCGATCCGCTGCCGGCGGGCAGCCGGGGAGAAAATGGTCCACCGGCACCACCGCATGCAGGGGCAGGGCCTGGGGAAGGAGTTTGGGAACCTCTCCGTCCTCCTGGCCCGGCGGGTCGTCCACACCATAAAGGGTGTGCAGCACCTCCTCCCGGGGAAGGGGGTTGCGCAGGCTCGGCACATTCCCGGTGACGGCGCAATCCCCAAAGGCCACCAGGACCCTGGCTTTGGTGCGAATCTCCCGGAGCATGTGGAGGTGCTCAGTGTTCCCCACCGCTCCCTCAATGAGGACCACGTCCACATTGTCTGGGAACTCCTTCCTGTCGACGATGGGCGAGAACACCAACTCCGCGCGCTCAGCGAATTCCATAAGGCGCTCATCCAGGTCCAAAAAGGACATGTGGCAACCGGAGCACCCCGAGAACCAGACCGTGGCCACCCGCAGCTTAGGCACGGGGCCTCCTTTCCTTGACCTCCGCGATGATCTCAGGCTTTTTCACCTGTTCGCTTGTGGCTTTGCCCTTTTCGAAGAGGGCGCCGGTGGGACAAGCCTGCACGCATTTGCCGCAGCCAGTGCAGGTCTTGGACTTTCCCCACGGCGCGCCGAGATCGGCCTCCACCAGGGTGAACACGCCCCGGCCGGAGAACCCCCAGGTGGCGGCCCCTTCCACCTCCGCGCAGGCCCGCACACACCGGCCGCACAGCACACAGCGGTTGTGGTCGATGCCGTACTTGGCGTGGCTCAAATCCATAAACAACGGGGCCCAGCGGTAGGGATAGCGCACGTGGTCCATGCCCAATTCCGCGGCCAAATCTTGGAGCTCGCAGTGCCCGTTGGATACGCAAAAGGCGCAGATGTGGTTGCGCTCAACGAAGAGCAGCTCCAGGACGGCACGGCGCAGCTCCCGCAAGCGCTCGGAGTTCGCCACCACGTCCATCCCCTCCTGCACGGGGGTGGCGCAGGACGGCACAAGCCTTCCGCCCCAGGTGCGCACCTCTACCAGGCACAACCGACAGGCTCCGCGCGGGGAAAGCCCCTCCAGGTAGCAAAGGGTGGGGATGCGGATCCCCGCTTTTTTCGCCGCCTGAAGGACGGTCTCCCCTTCCTCCGCCTGGACCCTGATTCCATCGATGGTGATGGTCATCACGTTGGCACCTCCCGCAGCTCCACGAGGTGATCCTCAAGGACGCGGCCGTTCACCACGTGCTCAGCCACGATGCGCCGAGCCGTGACCTCGTCCACATCGCCGTAGATTGTGATCCGGCCAGGCTCGTGGACCTCCACCAAGGGCTCTTTGGCCGCGAGGCCTTTTTCGCCGGTTTGGGTCACGAGGACGTCGCGGAGGTTGCGCTGGGCCACCTCATCGAGGATGGCGCGCAGGACCTGGCGGGCCCCGGCGGCGATGCCGGACGTGCCCATCCCCACCACGATCTTCACCCGTGCCTGCCCCGTCCGCAGGCGCATCTCCGCCTCGGCCCGCTCCCGAATCCTCCGAAGCTCCTCCAGCTTCATCCCTCCTCCTTCCAGCCCAAGGCTGTCAGGGCTTCGCGCATTTCCCGCTCCAAAAAACAAAGAACCTCAGGATCAGCCAGCGGCACCGGCCCCAAGGTCTTTTTCAATTCCCGCGTGTCCAGCGACCACGTGTACCGATCATCTCGAAAAATGAAGCGGAATTCAACAGGGCTTGTGGCAAGGAGGGGCAGGAGTGTTCCGGGAAGGTCGCCCAGGGGGGGTCGATCCGGATGATCCCAGGGGATATGGGCCTGAACTTGGGTGCCCTTTCCGGGCGTGGACTGGATATGGAAGGAACCGCCCAGTTCCTCCGCGGTCTGGCGCAGGAAAGACAAGCCCAGGCCGACTCCCCGGCCGGGCTTGGTGGTGAAAAACGGGTCGCCAGCGCGGCGAACAGCGTCCTCCTCCATCCCCACCCCATCATCGGCCACGCGTATCAAAAAAACCCGGCCCGCTCGGGTTAGCTCTACTTCCACCAGGTTTGCCCCCGCCCGCACCGCGTTTTCCACTAGATCCGCAAGGTGAAAGGAGAGGTCCTCAACCATCACGGGATCTGGCGCACCACTTGGCGAGCCCTTTTGGGATCAAGCTTTCCATAGACCTCCTCGTCGATCATCATCACTGGAGCAAGACCGCAACAGCCCAAGCACCGCACGGCCGTCAAGGTGAACTTCCCGTCGGCGGTGGTTTCCCCAAGCTCCACCTTTAGCTCCTCCTTGAGGTTGGAAAGGACGCGCTCCGCGCCGCGCACGTGGCAGGCTGTGCCCAGGCAAACCCGAACGGTGTGGCGGCCCGCAGGTTTGGTTCGGAAGAAGTGGTAGAAGGTGACCACCCCCCGCACCTGGGAGAGAGGCACCCCTAACGCCTCAGCCACCGCCACCTGGGCCTCCGTGGGCAGGTACCCAAGGGCGCTTTGTACCCGGTGCAAGGCCTGGATGAGCTCCGTGGGCTTGCCGGCATAGGGACGCACAAGCTCCCGCACCTTTTCCATGGTCTGGTTCATCCTTTCTCCTCCTTCCACTGCGGGCTGGGCCGGATCAGCCGGTTACCGCGCTGGGCCAGGGCCCGCTCCAGCTCAGCAAAACTGGGGCGGCGGAGGTAAAGTTCCGTCCAAGCCCGCCCGATCTCCTCAGGCACATGGGCGTCCGAGGAGCGGAACACCTGCCGACCCCGGATCTCCGGCCAGCGCGCCAAGACCTCCTCAAGCTTAGCCCAAGGGGAGACCTCCACCGCGGGCCAATCCCCAGGCGGAAGAAGTCCCAATACCCCCAGGATTCCCCCGGGAATTCGCTCCACATGTGCGGGAATGACCAGCCCCCCGCGGTTGCGCACCCGCTCCGCCGCTTCCTCCAGGGAAAGGGGGACAGGGGAGAGGAGCAGTTTAGGAATGGTGCGCACGATCTCGTCCTCCTCGTCCACCACAAGCTGATCCCCAAAGAGCTGGGGGTCATTGGGCACCGCGGGAAGGAGCTCGTACAGCTCCTCCTGCAGGGTGAGACAGGGTTCCACCGCGGGGAAGAGGGCGAGGATCTCCACCTCCTCGACCGTTTGGATCTCCATGCCCATGAGGATCTCCGGGGTGTGGTGGGCCACGCGCCGCGCGTATTTTCCGTTCTCACCGGCATTGTGATCGCAGATGGCGATGAGATCAAGGCCAGCGCGGCGGGCCGCCGCCACGATGTTCCGCGGCGACATGGCCAAGGACGCACAAGGGGAAAGAACGGAATGGATATGAAGATCAGCCCGGAACCACCTCATGGAAACAGGAGCCGGTGGAGTCCGCCGGCGGTGTGGAAGGCGTCGGCGGGGGAGGACAGGATGTTGACGCCCTCCTCTTGGGCTCGGCGGAACGTTTCTTCGCCGGGTTTGAGGCCGCGGGCCAGCACCACACCGGCCACGCCCCGCAGCTTCGCCACCGCCACCACGTTGAGGTGCCGTTGGTGCGTGATCCACAAGGCCCCCGCCTGAGCGTGGGCCAGGACGTCGGAAAGGAGGTCGGACACGTATCCGCCCAGGACTTCCACCTCCGGGTCCGCCCGCACCACGAACTCCAGCCCCAGCCTCTCCACTACCTCCCGTAGCTTCATTTTTTCCTCCGCAGGATGGTGGCACGGATCACCGTGCCCTCTCCCGTACGGGAGCGGATCTCCAAGCGGTCGGAGTTGGCCTCCATGTTGGGGATGCCCATGCCTGAGCCGAACCCCAGCTCCCGGGCCCAGTCCGGCGCGGTGGAGTAACCGGGCTGGCGGGCCAGTTCTATGTCGGGGATCCCCGGCCCCTGGTCTGAAAAGATGAGCTCCACGCGATCCTCGTACACAAGAAGGATGACGCGCCCCCCGGGTGTGTACAGGACGATGTTCATCTCCCCCTCAAAGCATACGATCCCGGCGCGGCGCACCACCTCCGCCTCCACCCCGAGCTTCCGCAGGACCCGCTGCACCTCCGTGGAGACCTGTCCGGCGCGTTCCAGATCCAGTCCGACCACGGCAAAGACCTCCTTATGCCGGAAGGGAGCTGGGCTGGTCGTGTTCATAGGGCCAGGGCTTGCGCTTGGCGGCCGGCAAGCTGTGGTGGTAAAGGATGCCGCAGACCTCATACATGGTGCGCGGGGTGGCGAGGAGGGGGATGCCCGCGGTGGCGGCGTAGTCCACAGTGGATTTCGCCGGGATTTTCCCGCGCACGAACAGGACTCCTGCCAAGTTCATCACCTCCGCCACCCGCACCACCTGCGCCGTGACCGTGCCGGTGATGAGGAGGACCCCCTCCTCCCGCACCATGGCCAGGACGTCGGAGAGAAGGTCAGCGGCAAACGCGGCGCTCACCTCGCGGTCCGCCAACGTCTCCCCGCTCAAAAACCGTGCCCCCACAAGCTCTGCCACTTCCCCAAGCTTCATTTCAGGCCCCGAACTTGCTCCCGACGTCGCAGTAACCCAAGAGCTGAGGCAGAAGGCGTCCGGAGAACCGCCCTAAACCACCCTCGCCGGCCGCGCGTTCGCTGAAGGTGCGGGTGCGATCGGGTCGGATGGCTGGTCCGAAGAAGAGGGCAGGCACAGGGTCTGCGGTGTGCTCCCGCACCGCCGGCGGCGTGGTGTGATCCGCGGACACGCAGAGATGCAGGTCCCTGGGCAGCTGGAGGAGGAGCTCGCCGAAGAACTCCCGGTCCACCCGCTCGATGAAGGCCTTTTTGGCCTCCGCATCGCCGTCATGTCCGGCGTTATCCGTGCCCTTTATGTGCACGAACACGAGGTCGAACTCCGCCAGGGCCTTGAGGGCCGCGCGAGCCTTGGCGCGCAGGTCCGTCCTGAGGTCACCGGTGGCGCCGGGGACCTCCAGGACCGTCAGGCCCGCCAGGCGGGCCACCCCCTTGTAGAGGGCGCCGCCCGCGATACAGGCCGCGTGAATCCCGTAGGTCTCGGTGAGGGGGATGAGTCTGGGCGTAAGGGCCGCGCCCCGCAGGAGCAGGGCGTTTCCGGGGAGCTTCCCTTCAGCGACGCGTTTCCTGTTCACGGGGTGAGCGCGCAGGGCCTCGTAAGCCCGGCGGGTGAAGGCGTTTAGGATCTGGGCGGTACGGCGGGCGGCCGCGCTTTCCTCGAGGGGATAGGCCTCGGCCACCGGGACCCCGATCTCGTGGGGATCGGTATCAGAGACCGCGGCGGAGAGGTTCTCCCCCCGCAGGACGAGCGCTCCCCGGTGCTCTGTGGAGGCGCGGAAGAAGAACTCCACCGCGAAATCCTGCAAGGACACGGAGTTCACCGCCTCCTCCAGGAGCTTGCCCTCCTCGAGGCGACCGGCGCGCCGGTCCACCACGATCAGCTTGCCCTCCCTCTCCTCCACGGTGGCGAAGTTGGCGCGGAAGCAGATGTCACCGCCGCGCACCTCCATCCCGATTCCCAGGACTTCGAAGGCGCCGCGGCCGGTGTACACCTGGAAGGGGTCGTAGCCGAAGATGGAGAGATGGGCTGTGTCTGAGCCGGGGCGGATGCCCGGGGCGATGGGGTCCATGAGGCCGAGGGCTCCGGCGGCCGCAAGCTCGTCCAGGTTGGGATGAGCGGCGCGCTCCAGGCAGGTGGCCCCCCCCAAGTCGGTGGGCCGGCCCCCAAGCCCATCCAGGATCACAAGCAGCGCCTTCATCCTCACCCCTTGTCCTTGAGCTCTGCAAGAAGGGCCGCGGCCTTGACCTGGCAGTAGCTGTTCATGAGAGGGTAGGGTTGGATGGGCGCGTTTAGGATCTCCTGCAGCACCGTCCGCGCCTCGAGCCAGAGCTCTTTGGGGATCAGGTAGTACTGCACGTAAAAGAGCCTGTTTTCCAGGTAGTCGCCGTGGGCAGCGATGGCCTCCAGGAGGAGCTCGCGGGCCTTTTCGTAGTCCTTGCTGAAGGGGTGTTTGGCGAAGTAGCCGGCATAGGCGCGGAGGGGCCCGCCCGCCAGATACCCCCTGTTGAGCTCAAGGCAGCGGGCCATGAGGGCATTGAGCTTTTTGTCATCGCCACGCAGGGCTGCGGCCAGGATCCCGAACACGCCCCCCAGTTCCACCTTGCGCGCCCAGTTCGCGTAAGTCCAGTACAGGGCCTCCACATCTGCGCTCATGTTCACGGCCTCCACGAACCCCCGCTCCCGCTCCGCGGCCACGAATTCCCCATGGGCTCGCAGGGAGCGCTCACCATAGGCCTGCCCCTTTTCGTGAAATTCCTGCTTTTCCCGCTCAGGAAGGAAGATGTCGGCCAGGGTGTAGTACGCCCGGGCCAGCATGTTGAGGATGTGGGTGTTTTGGGGGTCCAGGTTGAGGGCCCGGGTGTACAGCTCGATGGCCTTTTCCAGTTTTGTCCGCAGCGCCGGAGCGGCGGTCGGACTATATGCGGAGAGCCAAACCTCTTGGAAGAGGGCGTCCGCTTGGCTGACGAGCTCCCCCACCTGTCCCAGGCCCAACGTGGCCACCAACATCAAGGTCGCGCCTAAGCCCAAAATTTTCCTCATCCGTCCACCTCCAGGATGGGGGAACTATAGCCAGTGGGGATCATGGGAGCCAGTGTGGACTGAGCTCGGTGGGCGTGTTATAGTTCCTCTCGTCTTTGGAAAAGGAGGTGCTATGGCGCTCAAAGTGGATCTGGATCTGTGCACGGGCTGTGGGCTTTGCGCCCAGATCTGCCCGGAGGTGTTTGAAATGGGCGACGACGGCTATTCCCACGTGCTCTCCGGGTCCGACGAAACACTTCCCTGCGTGGACGAGGCCATTGACCAGTGCCCCGTGGGTGCGATCAGTCGGTAGCGTGGGCGTGGTGCCCGGGCCGCACTTCACCGGACAGTCCTTGGGACTGCCCGCTTTTCTTTGCCGGTAAGGAATAGGGCGCCGTTCTTCCTGGCCTTGGGTGTGGGGGTTTTAGCCCTCTCATGGGCTGCCCCCCTTATTCGCCTCACGCAAGGCCCGGCGGTCACTGTGGCTGCATGGCGCCTGCTCTTGGCCGCCGCGGTGCTGAGCCCCGTTGGCGCCAGAGGTTGGCGTAACATGCCCTGGCCCTTGCCCTTCATGGCTGGCCTGTTCCTTGCCGTTCATTTCGTCGTTTGGATCCAGTCCTTGCGCCTCACCTCGGTGGCCAGCGCCGTGGCGTTGGTGTGCACGAATCCCATCTTTGTCGGCCTGTTGTCCCTGGTCCTGGGGGAGAGGCCAGGCTGGCCTCTTTGGCTTGGAATCGGGCTTTCCGTGGGCGGAAGCTTGCTCATTGCCTGGGGGGACTTCGCGTTGGGCGGTCCAGCCCTCCTTGGGGACCTGTTGGCCCTGGTGGGGGCGATGGCGGCCTCGGCCTACCTTCTTGTGGGCCGGCGAGCACGCACGGAAACCACCCTCTTTTCCTACGTTTCCTTGGTTTATCTTGTCGCTGGTCTCGTCCTTTTGGGGACAGCTTTGGCCTTGGGCCTCCCTCTTCCCCCGAGTGCGGATTGGCCTTGGCTGGTCCTGTTGGCCCTTGTGCCCCAGGTGGTGGGGCACACCACCGTGAACTGGGCTGTGCGGAGACTGCCGGCGTCGGCGGTGGCCGTGGCCATCCTGGGCGAGCCTGTGGGCGCCGCCCTTTGGGCCTTCCTCCTCTTTCGGGAAGGGATGGGCCTTGTTCAGGGTGCGGGGATGGCCTTGGTCCTCGCCGGCATCCTCTGGACCCTGCGCGCCGTGCGCCTCTAGGCTAACCTTTTGGGCCATGAACGATGTGCGTGCGCGCGGATGGGAGAAGATCCGCTGGGTGCGGGAGCACATGCCGGTGCTGGCCTTGTTGGAGGAGCGCTACGCGGCGCAAAAGCCCCTGGGGGGGATGCGCGTGGCCGTGGCCATTCACCTGGAGGCTAAGACCGCTCGCTTGGCTTTGGCCCTTAAAAATTTGGGTGCGGAGGTGGCGGTCACCAGTTCCAACCCCCTTTCCGCCAAGGATGACGTGGCCCAAGCCCTCGCGGAGGAAATGCCGGTGTACGCCCGCGGCGAGGCCACGGAACAGGAGTACCACGAGTTCCTGCTGCGCGTCCTTTCCAGTCGCCCCCATCTCGTTTTGGACGACGGAGGCGACCTCACCCATCTTCTCCATGGCGAGGCCTGGGAACTGGGGCGGGACACCATCGGGGTGTGTGAGGAGACCACCACCGGCGTGATTCGCCTACGCCAGTGGGAGCGGGAGGGGAAGCTGCGGTTCCCGGCGGTGGCAGTGAACGACGCTCAGATGAAGTCCCTGTTTGATAACCGTTACGGCACTGGGCAGTCCGTGTGGGATGGGATCATGCGAGCTACGAACCTGTTGGTCGCGGGCAAGACCGTGCTCGTGGTGGGCTTTGGCTGGTGTGGGAAGGGCATCGCTCACCGGGCGCGGGGCTTGGGGGCGGATGTGATCGTGGCCGAGGTGGACCCTGTGAAGGCCGCAGAGGCCCTGATGGAGGGCTTTCGCGTCATGCCCGTGCGGGAAGCTCTACCCCAGGCGGATTTTGTGGTCACCGCCACAGGCTGCATCTCCGCCGTGACCTACGAGGACGTCCTTTGCGCCAAGGATGGCTGCCTTCTTGCTAATGCCGGCCATTTCGACGTGGAGATCGAGGTACATAAGCTTTATTCCCTGGGGAAGGGGCGGCGGGTGCGGGACCAGGTGGAGGAGATTGCCTTGCCCAACGGGAAGCGCGTGTATCTCCTGGCCAAGGGGAGGTTGGTGAACCTTGTGGCTGGGGACGGCCATCCGGCGGAGATCATGGATCTCTCCTTTTCTCTGCAGCTCCTGTCGTTGGTGTGGTTGGCCAAGGAGGGGGAGAAGCTGGCGCCGCGGGTCCATCCGGTGCCGCGGCCTGTGGATCTGGAGGTGGCGCGGCTCTTTTTGCAAAGCCGCGGTGTGCGGATCGATGAGCTCACCCCCGCCCAGAGGGCCTATTTGGGCCTGGGCTGAGTTCGCCTGGGAAGGGCGGCCGGCACTTCTCCAGAAGGAGATAAGCCGCGATCCCAAAGGCCACGGCCACGTTCAACGATTCCTTTTCCCCAAACTGGGGCACCTCCACCACCAAGTCCGCCTCGGCCAAAACGGCGTCCTCCACGCCGCTCACCTCGTTTCCCACCACCAAGGCTAAGGGGAAATGATTTGGACGAAGGAGTTGTATGGGTACGCTGTCTTCGGTGATTTCCAGGGCAGCCACAGTCCAGCCTTGGCTTTTGAGCTCTCGCACCGCCTCCACCGTCTGGGGCACATGGCGCCAAGGGATGTGGGAGGTGGCGCCCAGCGCGGTTTTCTCCACCTCCTTATGAGGGGGACAGGCGGTGATGCCACAGAGGATGAGCTCCATGAGGTGGGCGCAGGCCGCGGTACGGAAAATGGAGCCCACGTTGTAAGCGCTGCGCAGGTTATCGAGGATCGCGATAATAGGGAAACGTGCCGGCGGCCGATAGCTCCGCCAGCGGGCACGCTTTTCCTCATTGGTGAGCTTCCTCATCCCGGACGGACAGGCACGAGAATGTACCCAGAGTTTTTGTCCCCAAAACACCGGTACCCACGTGGGCCCCAATGCCAAAGGTGGAGGGCGATGTACGCGCAAAACAGGGCGTCCAGGAGGTCTTCCAGGCGTTTCAAGGCCTGGCCACGCAGCCCATAAGGCTCGGCGTTTTTCAAGATCTCCTCAGCAATAAGGGCGGGTTTGGCTTGCTTAAGCCCGTGCAGAAGGTCACGAAAACGCCTGAGCTCTTCCCATCTGTGGGCATAGCTGCGCCCGGGCCGGGCCTTGTAGCGGAGGATGCGGGAAAGCCCAAACAGCTCCACCGCTGCCGGGTGGGGAAAAACTTCCACCACCTGGCGCACCTTGGCTTGCGCTTGAACCACGGGATCAGGGCGGAAACCCAGTTCCTCTAGGAGTTGGACGAGCTCCTCACCGCGGACCTTGGGCCCCAACCGGCGGCGGTTCGCGGGATAGGCCTGAGCCTGTGCCCACCGATAAAATTGCGAGAGTTCCCGATCGCATGGCCGCAGGCCTTCTTTGTTTGGTACGAGAAGCGGTGCGTCGACGGCGATGAGCGCCGGGTCCCCTCCCACCTTCTCCCGCGCAAACTTCAGGATTTCCTGGTTATCGCCGAGTCGATCGTGCCAGGCTTCAGCGACCCCGGCACCTCCCTCCCAGCGCAGGAGCACAGCGGCGGAGGGATTGGCTTCAGACCAAGCTAAATCTATCCCCACAAACTTCACAAGGGCTTTGGCTTTGCCGGCAATAGGGAAAGCCCATAGCTTCCGGCCCCGGAGCGATGCACGATGCGCAAGAAAAACCGGCAGCGGGGCCTGGGGAAGCACTCTGTGAGCCCATCGGGAATGGTCATACATTCCACGCCCTCAGCACAGGGAACCTCGATGGTGGTGGGGCCGGATACCCTAAGGCACATGGCAAGATCCGTGCCACAGGGGTCATGCACAAGGTACAGATCCACGACCAGGTCATCCTGGGGCTCAAAGTACACCACCGCTGCCTCGCCTTTGGCCAAAGAAAAGCGGCACCAATCCTGCCAATCTCCCTCAGACATGCTGCCTTGGTAGTGGCCGAAGGACAGGGTCGCCGCGTCCTCAGGCCCCATGGTCTCGGAAAGCCCTGTGCGGGCGACCGTGCCCAGGTCCACTCCCAAAGGCAGGCAGGCCTGCGGTGGCAAGCCAGGCTGGCAGGTCCAAAGAGGGCCTGTCTCGCACCGAACCGCCGGGGGAGGAGGGGGCACCGGGATCGCCGGAGGCGGGGGCGTCACCACCGGCAGGGGCTCTGGCCGCCAAAGCCGGGCGGAAAAAGGACCAAAACTGACCCACGGGTCACAAACCACAAAACGCCTCACCAAAACCCATAGCTCCCCAGCGATGAGAGGCAGCGGAAGTTCCCCACGCACCAAATATGCGGCACCGCCCGCCCCTGGGCTCTCGTTTCTTAGTGTCACAAACCGCCAGTTCCACCGCTCCAACGGAAAGGAACGCCAGAACACTTGCACCAGCACGTCCCGACCCGAGGTGCAATCCACGCAAGGATCGGTGGCGATCCCCTCCAGGATCAGCCTCCAATCGCCTGGGACGATGTTGGTGAAGTGCCAGGTGGCAGTGGCGTAGTACCCGGGGTCCGAAAGAAGACAAAGATCGCCAGCCTTTTTGCCGGTGCAGGAGAAACTCTGCGGGAGAAGCTCACTGGCCAGGACCTTTAGGCCCAAAAGTACCAAAACCCCCACCAGTTTCATGACGCCTCCTTGTGGGCATTCTATGGCGCCTGGCCGCGGCTGGCCAAATCGCGCGCAGAACCTGCCAGGGACCAGAATGCTCCTTGCGAAGGTCCCCCACAAGCCCCGCGGCCTCGCGGTCACTCTCCTTGGCCAGGGCCAGGTTGTGGGCTTCATAACCCCCTTTTACCTTTGCTTGTGCAGCGCGGAATGTGCGCGTAGGATCGAGTTCATGCTTGTGCGCTTTCGAGCCCAAACCAAAGAGTTTCGCGTCTCCGCGTTTCTCTTTGACAAGGACGGGACGCTCATCACCTTTGATCACTGGTTTGGGGTGATGGCGGAGCGAACGCGGCGGCTGGTGGAGCAGCTGGGACTCGCGGCTCAGGAAGCGGAGGCTTTGGCCGAGTTCATGGGCGTGGATCGGGGCCGGCCCGGCCAGTGGGGGATCATCCCCCTGCCCCGGCCGGAGGCGGAGATGGCCACGGCTCAATTTCTGGCACGGTTCACTGGCCTGAGCCTGCCCGAGCTGGCCAGGCTTGTACAGGAAGTCTTCACGGAAGTGGACGAGGATTTTCCGTTTGAGCGTTATCTCCAGCCCGTGCCGGGCGCAGAGAACATGCTGTGGGGCATCAAGCGGGCGGGAGGAAGGGTGGCTGTGGTCACCCACGACATCGCTTCTGCTGCCCGCCAGCATTTACGGGCTTTGGGCTGGGAGGAACTGGTGGATGAGGTGGTGGGTCTGGACGTGTGTCCCGTGAAGAAGCCTGCACCGGACCCCATTTTGCGCGCGTGTGCCCTGTTGGGCAAGGGGCCCCTGGAGGCGGTGATGCTGGGGGACCTGCCCTGGGACCTCCAGGCTGGGCGGGCCGCCGGCTGCCAAGGGGTAGTGGGCGTCCTCACCGGCCTGGGCACAGAGGCAGAACTTTCTCCCTGGGCCGATGCGATCCTGAGGGACTTGCAGGAGGGCCAAATCATCGCCTGAAAAATGGGCCCGCCTGGAGTCGAACCAGGGACCTCACGCTTATCAGGCGTGCGCTCTAACCACCTGAGCTACGGACCCAAGCTCCCCGGGGAGGACTCGAACCTCCGACCCGCCGGTTAACAGCCGGCCGCTCTGCCTGCTGAGCTACCGGGGAACAATGCAATCCTACTCGTCCCCTACGGTCTCCGTCAACCGTCGGGCTCCACCACCACCAGGTCTTGGCCCCCCCACGCGCACAGGGCCAGCGCGCGAAAAGCCGCCACCACCTCCAAGCGTACGCCGCCTGGGGGCAGATGCCGTGTCTCCTCGGGGCTCAGCACCAGTTGCCATCCGCCAGAGCCAACCGGGATCTCCTTAGCTTGCCAGAGCTGGCCATCCGGCCGCAACACCAGACATTTCACAAAAAGCACGTCCGTGGGGGAGGCGGGCTCATCATGGAAACCGACCTCCACGGAGAAAACCGCAGACAGGCCTTTCACCACTAAGGAGGGGCCGCTGACCGTGACCCAAGGGATGCGCGGCTTCCGGTAGGTTTGCCAAAGGGCTTGGTCCCCACGATGGCCGGGGTAGCGCTGGAGGATGAGGATCTTCTCCACGGGTTTCACCAGGGCCACAAAATAGGGCCCATTGCCTACCCAAAAGTGCCCTTTCTCCGTGACCCAGCGGGTCAGGGCTGCGTAGCGTTCCTGCACTTCCTCTGCGGATACCACGGTGGCCAGAAGCCTTGGATAGGGGAGGAAGGCCTCTTGGGCGCAGGTGGCCAAGGTTTCCTTGAGGATCGCCAGGGTTGGGCCGGCCAGAAGGTTGGCCCACTCCCTTTTCAAAGCCTTCGCTTTGGCGCTGGACATGGCCAACCTCCCTTGGGCCTCGGCGTGCACAAGCAAGGCCAGCACCGGCCACGGCCCGGGTCCGTACTCATGGGCCGGATGGAACAGCTTGGCGGCTTCAGCGGCCATCCACTCCGCGTCCAACGCCAGGTAATCTGTGTACACCTCCACCACCAGGGGCGCCCAGCTTCGCACACGCAGGCCGCGGAAATGCCCACGCACCACGGTCATCGCGGGCACAGCGCTTTCGTCGTACACCCTGCCTTGGGGGTGAGCCCGGTCAAACAGGAGAGCTAAGCGCAGGAGGAAGTCCCCTGGACTGAGGGGGCTTCCATCATGCCAGGTTTTTTCCCATAAGTCCTGGCGATAGTGGATGGTCACGCGGGCTGAGGCCTGAGAGCCATGGGGGAAGAGCTCGCCTGTGGTTTGGAACCGCTCTTCAAGTGGATCCCAGGCCAGCCAGGCGTCGGGTGGGACGGGGATCTCCTCGACGAAATGCAGAGACACCCAGGGCGAGCTGGATTGAACCGGCCGGCCCTTCTTCACCGCGACCTCCACCCTCTCCACGTCCACCGGTATGTACAGACCGTTGTAGGGATCGGGGAGGAAGGCGGGGTCCATGGTGGCGCGAATCACGGTCTGGTCGTGGGCGGTGAAGGAGCCCGCCACGGGATTGAGCGGGGCCGTGAGGAACGAGGGCAGTGCCAGCCGCACCGTGTCCTTCCCGGAACGGGAATGGAGGGCGCGAGCCCAAACGCCCGTGCTGAGTCCGGCGGCCAGGTCCACAGCCAGCTCCAAATCCGGGCTGTGCGGGTAACAGCCCAAGCGCGCAGCCAGCCAAATCTGGGAGGAATCGCGCATGGCCTCCTCCAAAGCCTCCACCATGAGGGCTGCCCGTTCCTCCCAGGTCGTGTAGGCGCGCTGGGCCAAACGCTGTGCAAGCTCTGCCAGCTTCGGGGAAGGCCGCAGATGTTGCCAGGGTGGATAGGGAAAGACCGGGGTGTAGTTGAGGGCGAAGGTGCTGGCTTCATCCCTCTCAATTACGCTCACCACCAGGCTATTGGTGTAGATGTGCCAAAGCCCTTCCTCGGGGTCCGCGGAGAGGATGCGCAGGGCTTCAGCGTGACCGGCGTAGGTGCGCACCACCTGAAAACCCTGGTCTTCCAGGGTCTTGGCCACATAGTCCCCTAAGGGGCGGCGCGCATCGGTGCGGATGAGCACCCGAATCTCCACGGGTTCTTCTCCCCAATGCCATTTCCCTTGGCGCAGCTCGGCCCCCAATTCCCGCATGGCCTGGGCCAAGGCCATTTGGGCCTGGGCGGGGTTCCAGGAGTAACGGTGTTCCAGGGGCCGGGTGTGCTCTGCCAGGCGGGCGTGATCCAGGAAAACAGGGCGCAGCGGCAGGCTCTGGACGAGGCCCGCTCCGGCTAGGATTTCTTGCACCACGTGTTCCCGGTTGATGAGCCAGTTGAGGGCCTCGCGGGCCGTGGGGAGGGCGAAGGGATTGAGTTTTCCTGTGCGCAGAACAGGCCCGGCCGGGTTCAGGCTCAAAAACCAGACGGCCGTGTAGGCCGGAAAGCACGAAAGCTCTCCCCGGACGAGGCGCAGAAGCCCGGGGTCGGTGACGGTGGCGCCGAATAAATCCACGGCCCCAGTGCGGATCATGTCCACGGCCTTTGCCGCGGAGGGCTCCTCCACCACCACGATGGTGTTCACCGCACCGGTCGCAAACGCAAGGAACAGCGTGGAAAAACAAAGAAGAGCTTTCCTCATGCTAGCCTCCTACATACACGTAGACCAGGCGATCCTTGGGGCCGTCGAACTCGTAGAAATAGATGCGCTGGTCCTCCCCAAGGATCATCCTCCCGTCCATCACCACCCCCACCTCCGTGGGGGCGACGAGGGCGGCCTTGGTGTACTCCGGTGCGATGCGGTCAGGGTTCACGGCCTCCAGCATCTCCTCAAGTTTGGGGGCCTCTTCCTCCGCCAAGGTGCGATGGATGCTCACAGCCGCGGCGTCGTGAGGGACGTAGATGATCACAAAGCCCTCGCGCACACCGGCTTCCCGTATCACCCGCTGAACTTCCTCCGTGATATCCAAGGCCTCCTCTTGTGTGGTGGTGCGGATGGGGATTCTGGCGACCATCGTTCCCTCCTTTTCCCGGGGATCTTAGCAGCCCCCGCCCACCCAAGCCAGGTTGCGCCAATTCTGGTGTCCGCTAAAATTGGGGTTTTGGAGGTAGCTCAGTTAACCAAAGACGGGCCTCTCCTTTTACAGCCCATCTGAGCTTCTTCGGTGAAAAGCCATGAAAGTGCGGGTGGCCGTGTTTGTGGATGTGCAAAACATTCAGGAGACGTTTGAGCGTCAAGGGTACGAGGTGCGCTACGACGCCCTCAAGGACTACATCCTCACCCAGTTTGGGCTTGATGAGCGGGAGGTGAAGTTCCTGGCGTTTGCGCCGTTCCGGCGCGAGGACGAGCGGCGCATCCGCCTCATTGACGCCCTCTCCTTCATGGGGTTTCGGGTGATCACCAAGCCGGTGCGGGAGCATCCCGATGGGGGTATCAAGGCCAACATGGACACGGAGCTCGTGTTGGAGGCCGTGAACCTCGCCGCCCACGTGGAGGAGTTCATTCTGGTCACCGGGGACTCAGACTTCGTGCCCCTGTTGGACTACCTCAGCCGGTTGGGCAAGCGCGTGAGCTTGTTGGGGCCGGGCCGGGGCTCCACCTCGGTGGAGCTCATCCGTGCCTCCGATTACTTCCAGAACATCGACGCCATCCCTGGGGTGATCATCCCGCGCCACATGCCGGAGGGCGCTGGTGCCCTCGGCCGCTAGGAAAGGGCCACGTCCAGGACGAGCATCACCGCGAGTCCCACCAGGAACCCCAGGGTGGCCAGGCGCTCCCGGCCTTGCCTGTGCGTCTCGGGGATGATTTCGTCGGAGATCACATAAAGCATGGCGCCGGCGGCAAAGCCCATGGCGTAAGGCACAAGGGGCCTGGACAACCCCACCGCCACCGCCCCCATGAGGGTCATGGGGATCTCCACAAGGCCAGCACGGATTCCCACGATTCCCGCATAGAACGTGTTGCCCATGCCTGCGGCCCGGGCGCTGGCGGCCACTGCTAACCCCTCCGGGATGTTCTGAAGCCCGATGGCCAAGGTGAGCTGAAGGCCGCGGGCAAGGTCGCCTGAACCCAACCCTACCCCCACCGCCAGGCCCTCAGGCAGGTTGTGCAAAGTTATGGCCAGGATGAAAAGCCACACCGCTTTTATCCTTTCCCCGTGAATTCCCTCCCGGCCGCGCTCAAGGTGTAGATGAGGGGTGAGGCGGTCTGCTGCGACGAGAAAAGTGGCGCCCAGGGCCATTCCCATGAGCACCGGAAGGAGGCCACCGCTTTCAATGCCGGGCAGGATGAGGCTGGTGAAGCTCGCGGCAAGCATCACCCCTGCTGCGAAGCCAAGCATAATGTTCATCACCCGGGTGGAGGGGCGCGGCCAAAAAACCACCAACAGGGCGCCCACGCTGTTGAAGAGGGTGATGACCAGGCCGCCCACCAGGCCCAACAGCCAGGGGGAAAGGGTCTTCGCCCACCCTAGCACTTTTTTCCTTTCCTGACCAGAAAGATTACCGTCGACCCTTTACTTCGTCCACAAAACCTTATAATAGCCTGATGCGTCGTACGTTTTTAATTCTCGCTTTTTGGGGTCTTGCCCTCGCGGGGGAGGGAGCTGAGGTTTGGCTCCTTGCGGTGCAAGGGGAGATCGGTCGAGGCATGGTCTCCTTTGTGCAAGGGGGACTGGCGGCGGCGGAGAAAGCCGGAGCTTCTGCGGTCATCCTGGAGTTCTCCACCCCCGGGGGTTACCTCGACGCGGCGCAGGCGTGCCGGGACCTCCTTCTGGCGAGCAAGGTCCGCACGGTGGCGTACGTGAACCGGGAGGCCTACTCCGCAGGGGCCCTGTTGGCCATTGCCTGCGAACGGATCTACTTTGCCCCAGGTGGGGTCATGGGCGCGGCGACCCCCGTCTACTTCGACCCCCAAGGTCGTATGGCGGAGGCGCCGGAGAAGGTGCTCTCCGCGGTGCGCGCCCTGTTTCGTGCCACTGCGGAGGTGCGGGGGCGCGATCCGCTTGTGGCGGAAGCCATGGTGGATCGGGCCGTGGCCATCCCCGGGCTTGTGGATAGCGGAAAACTCTTGACTCTCACGGCCAAAACCGCGGCGACTTGGGGCTATTCCGAGGGGGAGGCGGAAAACCTGGCAGCGCTTTTGGCGGCGGAGGGCCTTTCCGGGGCGGTGGTGCGGGCCTTTGAACAGCGCTGGACCGATTGGCTGGTGAGCACGCTCACCAACCCCTGGGTGGCTGCCCTTCTCATCGCCGTGGGCGCCCTGGGCCTGCTTTTGGAGATTTTCACCCCCGGGTTCGGAGTGCCAGGCGTGGTGGGTCTGGCCTCCCTGGCCCTCTTCTTTTGGTCCCACTACCTGGCTGGGCTTGCGGGCTGGGAGTCCCTGGTGTTCTTCCTGGCCGGCATCATCGCCATCCTACTGGAGATCTTTGTGTTCACGGCCACGGACTTTGGCCTTGCGGGGATCGTGGGCCTTCTTCTCCTTGGCCTGGGGTTTTACACGGCGATGACCGGGCCCCTGACCCAACCTGGTCAGGCCCTGAACGCCATCGGAGCCGTGGCCCTAGCCCTGGTGGTGACTCTTGCGGGCTTCGCCGCCTTCCTCACCTGGATCCCCAAATCACGGCTGCGGCTGGGCGGGGTCATCCTGAAATCGGCTATCGAAGAGCGCGCGGTGGGAAAACTTGCCCCCAGTCCCAGCTCCTATGTGGGCCGACGTGGGACAGCCCTGACCGACCTTCATCCTGTGGGCAAGGCGGACTTTGCGGGGGAGATGCTGGATGTGGTGGCGGAGGGGGGCTTTGTCCCCAAAGGCAGCGCGGTGGAGATCGTGCGGGACGAGGGGTACAGGAAAGTGGTGCGCCAAGTGAAGGAGGTCTGAGATGGGGGCATGGATTTTGTGGATCGTGCTGGGGATTTTGGCGTTTGTGGCGTTGAACATCTTCTTTTACTTTGTGCCCGTGGGGTTATGGATTTCGGCCCTGGCGGCCGGCGTCCCTGTGGGCCCCATCATCTTCATCGGCATGCGCCTGCGCAAGGTCAATCCGCACCGGGTGATCACCCCCATGATCGCCGCCTGGAAGGCGGGGATAAAGCTCTCCGTTTCCGACCTGGAAGCGCACTACCTTGCCGGAGGGAACGTGGAGCGGGTGGTGCGGGCCCTCATTTCCGCGGACAAGGCGGGGATCCCCCTCACCTTCAAACGGGCCGCGGCCATCGACCTCGCCGGCCGCGATGTTTACGACGCCGTGGCCATGTCCGTGAACCCCAGGGTCATCCAGACCCCCAAGGTCTCGGCTGTGGCCAAGGACGGCATTGAGCTCATGGCCGTGGCCCGGGTCACGGTGCGGGCCAACATCGACCGCCTGGTGGGCGGGGCCACCGAGGAGACGGTGATCGCCCGGGTGGGCGAGGGGATCGTCTCCGCCATCGGTTCGGCCAACTCCTATAAGGAGGTGCTGGAAAACCCGGACTCCATCTCTAAGCTCGTCCTTTCCAAAGGGCTCGATGCGGGGACAGCTTTTGAGATCCTCTCCATCGACATTGCTGATATCGACGTGGGGCGGAACGTGGGGGCGGAGCTGCAGACCGCCCAAGCCGAGGCGGACCTGAAGGTGGCGCGGGCGCAAGCGGAGGTGCGGCGGGCGCAGGCCGTGGCTCGGGAGCAGGAGATGAAGGCCCTGGTCTGGGAGCGGCGCGCGGCCGTAGTGGAAGCGGAGGCCGAGATCCCCCGGGCCATCGCTGAGGCCTTCCGCAAGGGGCAACTGGGCATCATGGACTACCACCGCCTGCGGAACATTCAGGCCGATACGCAGATGCGGGAGCGCCTGGCCCGCGAGGAGATCACACCCCCTCCTGAGGAGCGCTCCCCCGGGGAGGGCGCATGACCCTCACGGAAAGGCTTCACGCCATCCTCACGCAAGATCCGCGCCTGGCCATCCTCCTGGCGGAGATCCTTGGTCCGCCGCCGAGCCTAGCCTCTGCCCCCCGGCCCTGGGAGACCTGAGGCTCAGCCCGCCTTTTCGCCCAAAAGGGCCACCAGTGCCTCCCATTCCTCTTTGGGCATTTTGTAGGTATGCTCCGGCCCGGGAAACTGGCCCTCCTTCACCTCCCGCACGTAATCCAAAAAGGCCTGGTGCATGACGCTTGCCACATCCGCGTAGCGCTTGACGAATTTGGGGGTGAAGGCCTGGAAAAGGCCGAGGATGTCGTGCACAATGAGGAGTTGTCCATGGCAAGCCGGTCCTGAGCCGATCCCTAAGATCGGGATTTTCGCGCGTTTCACGATGAGCTCGGCCACGCGGGCGGGGATGGCCTCAAGCAGGATGGCGAAGGCTCCGGCCTCTTCCAGGGTCTTGGCGTCTTCGATGAGCTGTTTTGCTGTTTGGGCGCTGCGGCCTTGGGCCTTAAGGCCGCCGATGAGGCTCGCGGCTTGCGGAGTGAGGCCAATATGCCCCATCACAGGGACCCCCGCTTTCACGATGGCCTCCACCCGCGCCGCCATGCGCGCCCCACCCTCCAGTTTCACCGCATCCGCTCCGCCCTCGGCGATGAACCGCCCGGCGTTCGTGACAGCGATCTCGTTTGAGGGCTGATAGGACATGTAGGGCATGTCGCCCACCACAAACGCGCGGGTCGCCGCGCGAGACACGGCCGCGGTGATGGTGACCATGAAGTCCATGGTGGCCGGCAGCGTGGTCTTATGGCCGAGCATGCACATGGCTGCGGAGTCACCCACCAGGATCATGTCCACTCCCGCCCGGTCCTCCAACAGGGCCGTGGGGTAGTCGTAGGCGGTGAGGAACGTGATCTTTTCCCCACGGGCCACCATGTCCAAAAGGTCCGGGATGGTCAGCTTCCTGCGCTCCTCCATTGGGCCTCCTTTTCCTGATGGTAGCGGGGTTTGGTTGCGCCGGGAACCATCCCCGCTAAACTTCACATCCCCCCTGTGAGGAGGTGGGAGGCCATGGCTGATCTTCAGAACTGGGACAAGGTATTGACCAGGGAGGGGTACGAGCGGCTCAAAAAGGAGCTGGAGCACCTCATTCGTGTGAAGCGCCCGGAGATCGCGGAGAAGATCCGGCGGGCCCGGGAATACGGGGATCTCTCGGAAAACGCTGAGTATCACGCGGCCAAGGAGGAGCAGGCCCTGGTGGAGGGCCGTATTGCTCAGCTGGAACGCCTCCTGCGGGGAGCCCGGATCATCGACTGACCCGAAAGACCGGGGGATTGTTTCCGTTCCGCCCAACCACAGGGGTTGCGGCTAAAAGCGCGGAATAGATGGCTTCCTCCGTGGCCTCTGCTGCCGCTCGATATAGCTCGCCCAGCGCTTTCGCCCGGTCAGGAATGATTTCCACCACCTTTTTCTCCGCCCCGCGGGGAAAGCGCAAGCTGGTGGAGAAGGCCAAGAAGAAGTCGCCGCTTCCTGTGTCGGCAGGGGCCCCGGTTCGCGCTGCGCCCAGTGCGGCCCGCCGACACAACCGGGCAAGCTGGGAGGGCAAAAGCGGCGCATCCGTGGCCAACACCACGATGAGGGAGCCATCCCCTGTGGGGATGGGCGCATCGCCCTCCTCCTGTGCTCGCCTGAGCCCCAAAAAGCGGAAGTCCTCGGGCCGGCCCATGTTGGGCAGGGCCAAAGCTCCCACCGTGTACGGCCCCGCCCGTCGGGAGGCCGTGCCAATCCCCGATTTGTAGCCGAAGGCGATCATTCCCGTGCCCGCTCCCGCACAGCCCTCCGCCACTTCCTCCTGGGCGTTCTCCAGGGCCTGCAGGGCATGCTCCTCCGTGACCGGCCTGAGCTCGATCGCGGAGAGGCGGCCGTCATTGCACTCCAGGACCACAGGGTTTATGGAGCGCGCCTGGGGATGGCGTCGCAGCGTCCAGGTGAGCAAAGCCTCAGCACAGGTGAACACCGCCAAAGTGTTGGTGAGGAGGACCGGGGTCTCCAGCTCTCCCACGTCCCGGATTTGCCAAAGCCCGGTAGCTTTTCCGTGGCCGTGGAGGACGAAGACCCCGGCCGAACATGGCTCTGCGTAGAGGTCCCCAGGGGGGATGATGGCCGTGACCCCCGTGCGGAGGGCTTTCTCCCCGGCGTCTTCGATGAGGGTGCAATGGCCAACCCTCACCCCGGGGACGTCGGTGATCGCGCACCGCGGTCCCGGGGGAAGCCTTCCCAGGGTCAGGCCGGCTTGGCGGAATGCGTTCATGCGTAGAGCCGGAACTCGTAGGGATGGGGTCTAGCGGCCACGTCCTCCGCTTCTTTCTCTTTTTTGGTCAGCCACAACTCCAAGAGTTCCTCCGGGAAGACGCCGCCCACGCTGAGGAAGTGGTGATCCCGGCGCAGGGCATCCAAGGCTTCCTCCAGGGAGCGCGGGAGGAGTGGGACGCGCTTTTTGCGGCCTGGGCCCCACCCGCGGGCCACGGGATCAATGCCCTGGCGAATCCCATCGATGCCGGCCATGAGGCAGGCGGCGAGGGCGAGGTAGGGATTACAGGTGGGATCAGGTGGTCGGTACTCCACCCGCATCTTCTCCGGGCGGAGGTAGCCGGGAATGCGCACGGCCGCGGTGCGGTCCGCTGGCCCGAAGAACAACTCCACCGGCGCCTCAAACCCCGGCCGCAGCCGCCGATAGGAATTGGTGGAAGGTGAGACAAGCGCGGACAGCGCCCGGCCATGGGCCAAAAGCCCGCCGATATAGGCCAGCCCCTTCTCAGAAAGGCCATCTTCCCCGGTGAACAGGTTGCCACCCGAGCCCATCAGGTATTGATGCACATGTAGACCGTTTCCAGGCTGATCGTGGAGGGGCTTAGGAAGGAAGCAAGCTACAAGTCCCTCCTCAGCGGCCACGCGGGCAACCAGGTCCTTGGTGAGCAAGGTCCAGTCCGCAACAGCCTTGAGGCCGCCTAAGCCCAGCTCGATCTCCATTTGCCCCAATCCTCCAGCTTCATGATGATGGTAGCGCACGGGGATGCCCCACCGGGTGAGAATTCCTGTGACCCGATCGCGCACGGTTTTTCCGGCGTCGACCACGCCCGCGGCGTGATAGGAGGAGCGCGCTCCCGGCAAGACGTTGCCCCACAGGTCCACCTGGCCCTCCACGGGCAAGATCTCCACGCCCTGGGCCAGGGCGCCGTCGGCCACATGGATCTCCTCAAAGAGATAGAACTCGAGCTCCGCGGAGAAGCGGGCCTCTTGGGCGATGCCCGTGTCACGAAGGAACCTTTCGGCTGCAGCGGCCACGCTGCGCGGCGCCAGCGGACTTGGCCCCTCGCCGGGCTTTCCCAAGTCGCAGAGGATCAAAACTGCGGGCGGGTCTGCCAACGGATCCAGATAAACAGCGTCCAAATCGGGGAGGAGAACCCAGTCGCTTTCCTCGGTTTGGGCAAGACCATAGTGCACACCGTCCACGCCCACCCCTTGTTTGACCGCTTCCTCGGTGATGGCCTCTGCGGGGATGGTGAGCCCGCGCAGCCTGCCCCACAGATCCACGGCGCGCAGCTCCACGTAGCGAACCCCTTCCTCTTGCAGGAGAGCCACAAGCTCAGCGAAGGTCATGGTCGGCCCCTTTCTATGGCCTGGGAACAGCCAAATCCGCCGGGCCCCAGCTGGAGAGCACCGCAGCGGGGAACGTGGCGGAGACCAGCTCCCTGATGATCTCCGCGTGTTTGACCTTCTCCCGGCCCCAGTCGGCGAGCATCTTTCCGGACACCCACGGCTTGTACAGGGCACCCGGCCCCACCACGCACGCCGGGCCTGGCTCAAGCTTGAAATAGCAGGGCGCACAGACCCGGGCCATCTCCGGCGCATCGTACAGCCTGTGGAAACCGCCAAAGGAGTCGGTGAGCGTCACGTGGAGGTCCATGGGGATTCTCACGGCCTGCCGGATGGCCGCAAGCTCGGGCAGGTCCAGATCAGCCACGGGGTTGAAGGTGTTGGCGCCCAGCATCTCCAGCACCTTGGCTCCCGCGGGGTTCCCATGGCCGGCGAAGATGGAGACCTTGAACACCGTTTCCTTGGGCAGATCACCCCTCTCCCGCATCTGGGAAAGGAGCCACAGAAGGCCCTCGTCGAGAACAAGGAAGCCGCGGAACCCCAAGTCCACGGCGCGCAGGATATCAGCCACCACATGGCGAATCTGGTCAGCGCCGCGAAAGCGCAGGCCTGAAAGTGAGCCCTCTGGGGTGAGAAGCTGCCTGCCCGTGTCCCAGCCGGAGCGAGGCCCAGGGGTGAGGATGACCTCCACCTTTGCTTCGGCCGCGATCTGCGCAAAATGCTTCAGTTCGCTTCTGGTAAGAAGTGTTGCCCCCATCACCACCGCGATCACCCGGTGCACAGGAACGTTGCGCTTTTTGGCCTCGTCGACCACGGCTTCCAAGACCTCAGGCCGCTCCACGCCGGAGATCTCCATGCGGTAGTGGGCGCCGTCCGGGAAGCGCAGGGGGCTATCCGGGAGGTGATAGGCATCGCGCCCAGGGACGCCGTACTTCTCGAGGAGCCTTTGAACTTTCCCTTGATCCATGCCCGCCTCCTTTTCCCACCAGCGTGGGGCTCATGGTATCACAAAGGCAGGCGGGGAGGAACTTGTCAGCGGCGGACCATGCGGCGGCCGAGGAAGGCCGCGGCACCAAGGCCCAGGAGCACATCTCCCACACTAAAGGCGGAGCTCAAAGGAACCCAGGCTGGAAGGTATAGCCAATCTCCCAAGAGGTTGAGGCGTGTTTTTGTGCTCATCAACACGGTGTTTCCTATGAGGGTTTCTGCCTCCAGGGCCTGGGCTAGTAATTCCTGGCCGGCGAGGCGCAACGCCTCCGCGGAGGCGGGCATATAGCCACCGTTGGCCGCAATGGCCAGGAAATTGAGGAAAAGCCCCACCCCCATCACCAGAAGTTCCGGGTAACGCCAATTAAAAGCCACAAATCCCAAGAGAAAAAGGTAGGAAAGGATGTGCCAGTAAGGGGTGCCCCAGGGGATGACAGGACCGCGGATTCCCAGGGGAAAGATGAGAAGCTGTAGGACCGCGGAGGGCAACAAGAGCCAAAGGCCGCGCAGGCGCAGGTTTCCCAGGTGGCCGATGCGGCCGCCGCACAGGTAGCCCAAAAACAGGCCTAAAACCACAGCCCAAAGGAGGGGCATTATTCCTCGACGATTTTAAGGAAGAGCTCCACGAGTTTGGGATCCAAAACTTTCCCCGCCATGTCCCGCATGATTTTCTTGGCTTCTTCTTTGGTGTAGGCCTTGCGGTAGGGTCGATCAGATAGGAGGGCATGCCAAACGTCGGCCACAGCGATGATCCGCGCGCCCAGGGGTATTTCCTCCCCTTTTAGTCCGGCGGGGTAGCCTGTTCCATCCCAGTGTTCGTGCTCGTGGCGTACGATGTCGATGCAGTTCTCGTAGATTTTCAGTCCTTGGAGGATTTCGGCGCTCACCACCGGGTGGGTCTTCATGATTTTCCACTCCTCCTCGGTGAGCGGGCCGGGTTTGAGGAGGACGGCATCAGGGACAGCGATTTTCCCGAGGTCATGAACTCGCGCCGCTGTTTCGATCCTTTCCACTTCCTCTTGGGGGAGTCTGAGTGCACGGGCCAGTTTCACTGCGAGCTCCGCCACCTCTTCGGAATGCACTCCCGTGTAAGGGTCGCGTGTGCTCACTATTTGCGTGATTTTTTCAAAAGCTCTTTTCGCCTGCTCGCAGAACTT
Source organism: uncultured Thermotogaceae bacterium (assembly GCA_964429165.1). Taxonomy (GTDB): domain Bacteria; phylum Bipolaricaulota; class Bipolaricaulia; order Bipolaricaulales; family Bipolaricaulaceae; genus DTER01. The sequence continues at coordinate 23,633 of CAYSAN010000003.1, read as the reverse complement.
CACATGTTCCTTCAAAGATTTCTGGACAACAAACAGTGGGATGAGAGCGAGCATTGAATAAAAGGGAGAAAGTTTATGCACAATAGCAATGAGTATGGCAAGGAAACCCAACGAAACAGCTTGAACAACCTGAAGACGAAAACTTGTCCAGAAATGCGGCCAAAATTTAATGTGCTCTGCAAAATGCACTGCCCATGAAACCAATAACAAGTTTACGATTAAATAAACAACAAAGGTTAAAAGTGCCCGAAGGAGGTCCAAAAAAGTCCAGTGCAAGATGGCATGACCTGAGGTCGCAAAATATAGAGCACCAGCAAAGACTGTGGAGAGAACTAGTTGAGCCACATTAAATGCAACGACTATAAAATATCGCTTCAGAGATATTGACAAAATTTTTCTTCTCAGCCATATCTCAGCGAAAAAAGTAGAAGTGAGTACTACAAACGTGGCAAGCCGAGGACCACCAATCAATACTGCTGCAATCGTTACGCTAAGACCCGCGGAAAAACCATGGCCTCGAACAAGCACAACTTCAAAAAGCTCACAAAGAAGGCCAAGAGCAGCCAATATAAGCCACGTTTGCAAAAAGGGGATGTCGATCTTGGCAGTCCAAATTTCGTAACAGGCGATGGCTGCCCCAAAGGCGATGACAAACCCCAAGTACAAGCGAAGTTTTATAGGCCAGCCTGTCACGGAAGGCTATTTTCAAAAAAAACCAACAGGCAAAACGCCTGTTGGGACAAAACAAAGTAACGTTTGTCCTACCTTAGCCTGTCCACTTATTATTTGCCCCAGCTATCAAGAGCAAGCTGATGACGGCCAGCAGCACCGGAAACCACCGCAAACGAAAAGCTTTCGCGCGTACCTTCTCCATTACTGGAACCCACTTCATCGCAACCCCCTCCTTTCAGTTAAATTTCCCCCTTCGGGCTTTTAGATTTCGCCCGCTTTTACTTGGGATCCTCACTTAAAAATACCCCCCTATCCCATGGTTGTCAAGAGCTGAAAATAGGACATTTTTCCAGTTCGTGGGAGGAACTGGGGGTAAACGGGAGAAAAAACCGGACTAAACGGTGATCCGGCCCCGCAGCCGGGGATCAAGAACGTCCCGCAACGCGTCACCAACAAGGTTCCAGGCCAAGACAAAGAGAATCAACGCAGCGCCGGGATACACAATGATCCACCAATATTGATGGAGGCGAGGAATCCAGTTGCGAGCAAAGGCCAGCACCTGACCCCAGTCGGCATAGCCCACCTCAGCGCCAAGCCCAAGGAAGGAAAGAGCTGCAAAGCTGATCACATAGGAACCAATGTCCATGGAGGCCATGACCATGGTGGGGTAAATAGCGTTGGGCAGGATGTGACGAAAGAGAATGCGCAGATGCCCAGCACCGGCGGCGCGGGCAGCTTGCACATAATCGCGTTCCTTGACGGCCAAAATGTCGCCCCGGATCAGGCGGGCATAACCCATCCAGCCGAAGCAGATCAGGGCGATCATGGCTGTCTCAAGGCCACGGCCGATCGTGGGCTGCAGCACCGCGGCCAGCGTCATCGCTGCCACTAGGAATGGAAAGGCCAAGAACACATCCGTAATGCGCATGATGGCCTCGTCCACGTATTTGCCAAAGTAGGCGGCTATGGACCCCAAAATGAGGCCGATGCACAGGGATATGCCGGTGATGTATATCCCCACCTTGAACGCCGTGCGCGTCCCCCACACCAAGGCGTAATAGATGTCGTACTGTCCCTCCCCCGTGGTGCCGCACGGCCGCACCTGGCAAATCGTGGCCTGCCTGGTGACGATGAGACGAATTCCGTGTAGGGGATTGCTGACCCCTGGGGGCTCAGGGGTGGGACTGAAACCACACCGAGCGATGCGGTAAGGCTCCCGCGGGCGCGGAGGTGGGGCAAGCCAGGGAGCGGCGATCGCCACAAACACAAAGAACGCAAGCAAGATCAACCCCAACAGAGAGAGCGGGTTCTTGCAAAGCTTCAGAAAGAGCTTCATTCCAGCCTGATCCTCGGGTCAATCACCGCATACAGAATATCCACAAAAAGGTTGCCCAGCACAAGAAGTATGCAGTTGAACAGGGTGAAACCCAACACGCTCAAAATATCAAGTTGGGTGGCAGCTGTGGCCGCCCAACGTCCCAACCCCGGGTAGTTGAAGATGGTTTCGGTGATGACCACGCCATTGAGAAGACCGATCAGCAGGAACCCGGCCACAGTGGCCACAGGGATCAAGGCATTTCGCAGCGCATGCTTGTAGATCACCACCCGCTCGGAAAGCCCTTTTGCCCGCGCGGCCATGACATATTCCTGGCGCAGGGTCTCCAGCATAGAGGAGCGGGTGATGCGCAAAAGCAAAGCCCACTGAATGTAAGCAAGAGTGAAAATGGGCAGCACCAGGTGGCGCAAGGCATCAGCCAACACATCAGGTCGGCCATTGAGGATGGCATCGATGGTATACATGCCCGTAAACGTTCGAAAATCACCCGCCGCTACCAACTGCAAAACCCATTGGGATACCCGCCCCACCGGAAACCAGCGCAACCACGCGTAGAACACCATTACCAAAAGAAGCCCGTATACGTAGGAAGGGAACGACCAACCAATGAGGGCGAACACGCGGGTGGCGTGGTCCAAAGGTCGGTTATGGTGGATTGCGGAAAGGACGCCCAGCCAGATGCCAATGAAAATGACGGGGATTATGGCCCAAAGCGCCAGTTCTAATGTGGCTGGAAAATAATGGCCTAAAGCCTCGAGCACCGGGCGTTGAGCCGTCTTAGACCATCCAAAATCTCCCCGCAGCAAATTTGCCATCCACCGGATGTACTGAACATGTGCATCTTGATCGAGCCCGTATTTCTCGATGATGCGCTGCATGGCCTCTGGTGATTTCGGCACGTCTTGGACATAGAGACTGGCGCGCATCTTGGGGGGCAGAAAGGAATACATCCCGAAAACAAAGACCGTGACCAGGAAAATTATGAGCGGCAAGATCATGAGGCGCCGTACGATATAAGCCCACATACCAGCCCGTACTTATACCTTTTTTCCCAACAAAGAGCAAGAGGGGCCGGGCTGACCCGGCCCCTCTCTTCCTCCGCTCACAGCCTTAGCCCTTCCAAATGGTGTAGCAGTAGGTGCCGGGATGAGCGGGGTTATAGTACCAACCCTTCACCCACACTTGCTCATACCGGCGCACCAAAAGCTGGATGTGCGCCACATTGATGGCGTAATCCACAGCCAGGCGGTTGAGCTCGAAGTACAGAAGCTCGGCCTTCGTTGGATCCGGCTCCTTCTTGGCCATATCGATGAGTTCGTCGAAGAGGTCCTGCAAGGTAGCGTAGGTCTTGGCCGGCAGCCACGTGGCGTGGACGGGCTTGAAGCTCACGTCCTTCACCAGGTCGAAGTTTTGGGTCATGGCAAACGCTCCGGTGCGCGCCATGTACGGATGCACCCAGTTGTGGGGGTGGGCGTAATCCTCAAGCCAGCCGATGAAGAAGAGGGCCAGCTGCTCGTCGTCCATGGCGGCCAGGTAAGTGGGCCAGGCCAGATCGCGAACCTCGATTTCGATGGGGTCCTTATAGCCCTCTTTAGCCCGAATGTCGTTGAACTGCTCAATGTTGGCCTCCAACATTTCCGCAGCGAACTTGCGCATAACGTTTCCGGTGTTGTAGGTGATGACCACTTTGAACCCTTTCTTCCAGGCCTCGCCGCCCCACGCCAATCGCAGCGCCTGCTCGGCTTTCTCCAGGTCAAACTGATAAATGGGCTGAGCGGGGTTGTGGCCCAAACGACCCTTGATCACGGGACCGCCCACGGGCCAGGCCTCGCCCAACCAGGCTTGCCGGATGTAGGTGTCCAGATCCATGGCGTAGTTGAAAGCCCGGCGCAGGTGGATATCCGCAAGAAGGTCGGGTTTATCCACGCCGCCCAGCTTGGGCATGAACGGGCTGCCTTCGGCAACGAGGAAGTTAAAGAAACCGGTTTGACCAATGGCACCAGGCAGGGGCCCGTACATCCTGGCTTTGCCCGCGGCCACCAGCGGGTCCATGGCCTTCACAAACGCCCGTGGCACAGCGATGGTGTCGGCATCCCCAGCTTCAAACATGGCCAGCCGGGTGCCCCACTCCGGAACGATCTTGAACACCACCCGGGCGAGCTTCGCCGGCGCACGCCAGTAGTTCTCGTTGCGGATCAGGCTGATGTATTCCCCGGGGACCCACTTCTCCAGTTTGAAAGGCCCTGTCCCGTTAGCGACGTTGAAGAGCTTGGAGTGCTCCGCCTTGGGATCGTGCCAAGGCCGCCAGTTGGCAGTGCCATCCCAGTCGCCCAGGGCAATGGCCCACTCCATGTCGATGATGCTGCACCAGCTTCCGGCCAGGATCTGAATGAAGGGAGGGAACGGGTAAGCCAGGGTGAACACCACTTTGCCGTCCACGACCTTGACGGCCTCGCACACGAGGTTGTAAACGCCCTCATCCCCGACCTTATCCGCCAGCTCTTTGATGGAGTATGCGTCCAGAATAGGCTCGATGAGCATGTGGATGGGGCCGCCCGCGCGGTCCTGGAGCAGAGCCCGGCGGAGAGAGTAAACCACGTCCTCAACGGTGAGGTCACCGCCCTCGTGGAACTTCACGCCTTTCCGTATGGTGAAGGTGAAGACCCGGCCGTCCGCAGAGACCTCCCAGTCCGTGGCCAGCATGGGCACAAATTTGTCCACATGCTCGCCATCGTAGAACACCAGGGTCTCATAGACGTTGAAGATCACCGTCGCGCTTGCCGTGTCATAATGCCAGGCCGGATCCAGGCTCTGAAGGTCACCGATCCACGCTTCAATGTAAGTATCCGGGTTAGGGATCTGAGCCCATCCCCACACGCCCAAAACGCCAGCTAACACCGTTGCCCACACCTTATGCCACATCGCTTACCCTCCTTTTAGGTCAAAATCACTGAAGATTTGGGGCAAAATGTTTTTCCCTGCTCTCACCCCCTCGCCGCCACACGCCGGCAACGGACATTTTGGGTCCGGAAGAGGCTTTTGTCAAGTGTCCCCTTGCCTCAAACGGCTCCGACGGTCTATCCTTGCCTTGTGGCCATCCTAGTTCACGAACACACAAGGGTTTTGGTGCAGGGCATCACCGGGACGGAGGGCTCCTTTCACACCCGGCAGATGGTGGCCTATGGGACCAAGGTCGTAGCGGGGGTAACCCCGGGTAAAGGCGGACAAAACCTGGATGGCATCCCAGTCTTCGACTCGGTGGCCGAAGCTTGCCACCACCACCAGATCGAGGCCTCCGTGATCTTTGTGCCTGCGGCGTTTGCGCCCGAGGCCATGTTGGAAGCCGCGGATGCGGGCGTTCCCCTCATCGTGTGTATTACTGAGGGCATACCCCTCCACACCATGCTTCGCACCTACCACCTCTTGAAAGCCTATCCCGTGCGGTTGATCGGCCCCAATTGCCCAGGTCTCATCTCCCCGGGGAAGGCCAAGGTGGGGGTGATTCCCCATGGCCCGTTCACGCCCGGGCCCGTAGGGATTGTTTCCCGCTCGGGAACCCTGACCTACGAGATCGCCTCTCACCTTTCCCAGCGGGGATTGGGGCAGTCCACGGTGGTGGGGATCGGCGGCGACCCCATCGTGGGCACGACCTTCGTGGAGCTTCTGCCGCTCTTCGAAGAGGACCCGGAGACTGAGGTGGTGGTGATGGTGGGCGAGATCGGCGGGGCTGCGGAGGAGGAGGCGGCGGAATACGCGAGAGCTCACATGAAAAAGCCTTTGGTGGCCTACATCGCTGGTTTTTCTGCGCCGCCTGGGAAACGCATGGGCCACGCTGGGGCCATCGTGACCGGCGGCGAGGACACGGCCCAAGCCAAGGCCCAGCGCCTGGAGAAGCTGGGTGTGCCCGTGGCCCGCACGCCCGCGGAGGTGGCCACGCTCGTGGAGGAGGTCCACAGGTGAGCCGGACCTTCGGACTCGTGGGGCTCCCCAATGCCGGCAAATCCACGATCTTCAACGCCCTTACGGCCGCGGGCGCCAAGGTGGAGCCCTATCCTTTTTCCACCCTCCAGGCCCAAAAAGGGGTGGCGCCTGTGCCTGATCCCCGCCTGGATCGCCTCCACGCCCTTTTCCCCGAGAAGAAGAAGGTGCCCACCACCATCGAGGTGGTGGACATCGCCGGACTTGTGGAGGGCGCCTCCCGCGGAGAGGGCCTGGGAAATCAGTTCCTCGCGGATATTCGCAACGTGGAGGCCATCCTCCACGTGGTGCGCTGTTTTGTGGACCAGGATATTGCTCATCCCATGGGCGAAATGGACGTAATCCGAGATATCGAGGTCGTGGAAACCGAGCTCCTCCTCAAGGACCTGGAAACCTTGGAGGGCCGCAAGGAGAGGGTGGCCAAAGCCGCGCGGATCGGGGACAAGGAGGCAAAAGAGGAGTGGGATCTCTTGCAGCGACTGGTTGAGGCCGTGAAGCGGGGCGTTCCCATCCGGGCCGTCCCCCTTTCCCCTGAGGAGAAAGAGCGGCTCAAGGGCCTTGCCCCTTTGACCCTAAAGCCGGTTTTGTACGTGGCCAATGTGGGTGATTTTGGGGAAAACGAGCATTCCCAAAAGGTGGCGGAGCTGGCCCGTGCGCGGGGCGCTGGGGTGGTGGTCATCCGCGGCCGCCTGGAAATGGAGCTCTCCGAGCTTCCCGAGGAGGAACGCCGGGCTTTCCTTGGGGAGTATGGGCTCACGGAGCTGGCGGTGGAGCGGCTGGTGCGTGAGGCCTATCGGCTTCTTTCCGTCATCACCTTCTACACGTTCGTGGGCCCGGAGGTGCGGGCCTGGACTGTTCCCGCGGGCACCAAGGCCCCGGACGCCGGTGCGGCGATCCACACCGACTTTCGCGATCGCTTCGTCCTTGCGGAGATCATGCGGCTGGAGGATCTTGAGCACTATCGATCGGAGAAGGCCTTGCGGGAAGCGGGGAAGGTCGTGCGGGCCGGGCGGGACCACGTGGTGCAAGATGGTGAAGTGATCCATTTCGTTGTGGCCTGATGGCCACTTTGGCCCTTCTCCTCATCACTGCTGTTTGGGGCTGGACTTTTGTCCCGGTCAAGGAGGCGCTGAGCGAGATCGGGCCTTTTTGGTTTCTGGCTCTGCGGTTCTCCTTGGCCTCCCTCTGCGCCTTTCCCCTCCTGCGCAGCCGCCGGATCCCCTGGCGGGAAGCCCTCCTGTTGGGGCTTTTCCTCTTCGGAGGCTACTTTTTCCAGACTTGGGGCCTGCGCTACACCACGGCCCAAAAGTCCGGACTGATCACCGGTCTTTCCGTAGTCCTGGTCCCGGTGGTGGCCCACTTTCTGGGGGAAAAGATCTCCTGGCGCCCGGCATTAGGGGTGGGACTTGCCGGTTTGGGGGTGGCTTTCTTGGCCGTGGGCAGTGAAGGCGGTCTGGCTGGCAGTCTATTTGGGGACCTTTTGACGGTGATTTGTGCCCTATCCTTTGCCATCTACATTGCCCTTTTGGCTCGCTATGCCAAGGCCGGGCCCATCGGCCCCCTCCTTCCTCTGCAGCTTGTTGTAGTGGCCGGGCTGTCCCTCCTGGGAGCGGGTGCCGCGCGGGAAGTGGACTGGACCTTTTCCTCCCGGGTTTGGCTGGCGTTGGGGATCACCGGGGTTCTTGCGTCCGCCGTGGCTTACTACGTTTTAGCCTGGGCGGAAAGCCGCACCAGCGCCACTAGGACCGCGGTGATCCTAGCCATGGAACCGGCGTTCGCCGCTTTCTTTGGCTGGGCGTTGCTGAAGGAGACGCTGAGCTCCTTGCAGCTTGTAGGTGCCCTTCTTGTGCTTGCAGGAATCCTCGCGGTGAGCATCGTTGACCCAAAGCAGGATCGCCCGCATAATCGCTGAGCCGGGAGGGATGTCCGAACGGCAAGGAGCCGGTCTCGAAAACCGGTAGGGCCTTTTGGCCTTCGGGGTTCGAGTCCCCGTCCCTCCGCCAGCGCCCGTAGCTCAGCGGAAAGAGTGCCGGCCTGCGGAGCCGGAGGCCGCAGGTTCAAATCCTGCCGGGCGCAGTTATTTTTTGCGCGGCTGGATCACCTCGTCCACGACCCCGTAACCCTTGGCCTCCTCCGCGCTCATCCAGAAGTTCCGGTCGGTATCACGCTCGACCTTCTCCTTGGGCTGGCCGGTGTGCTGGGCGAGGATCTCGTTCACCCGATTTCGTAATTTTATGATCTCGTCGGCCTCGATCTTGATGTCCACGGCTTGCCCGCCCACCATGCCCCAGGGCTGGTGGATCATGATGCGGGAGTTGGGGAGGGCGTAGCGTTTGCCCTTGGCTCCGCCGGCGAGGATGAGGGCCGCGGCGGAAGCGGCGATCCCCACACAGATGGTGCGCACAGGACAGCGCACATATTGCATGGCGTCGTAGATGGCCAGGGCCGCCTGGAGATCTCCGCCCGGGCTGTTGATGTACAGCTGGATGTCCTTCTCGGGGTCCTCGGCCTCCAGGCACAAAAGCTGAGCGATGACGTTGTCCGCAGCCCCAGAGTAGATCCCACCTCCGGCGCTGGACACGATCTCGCCGGAAAGGAAGATGATGCGGTCCTTAAAAAGGCGGGCGAAAGCGCGCTCCCAATAGCGCATCATGCGCAGTTCCTCTTCCTCAAAGTACTGGAACCTCATGGTTGCCTCCTCAGGTTCGCCAAGACCCAGTCCGCGACGCGCTCCACGGAAAGCCGCGCGTGCACGGCCTCTTCGTTTTCCCCTTCTTCCTGGGCCAGCCGCCGCACTTCCTCCGCCGAGGGGGCCAGTCCTTTCTCCTTGCTTAGGCGGTGGACGAGGATCTCCCGGCGCAGGCGGCGAGCCACGATCCTTTCCACCTCGGCCCGCACCCCCTCCTTTTTGGGAAGCCGCGCCATCTCTTCCTCCACGGTTTTTGCTAGCAACCCCGGGGGCACAGGGATGTTCAGGGCCTCCGCCAGGGCGTCCAGGCCCCGGCGACGCAGCTCGTCCCGACGTCGGGCCTCGGCCCGGGCCAACAGCTCCCGCCGCACCTCCTCCTTGAGCTCCTCCCAGGAGGCTTTGCCGTAATGGCGCGCGGTGTCCTCCTCGCTGGGGGGTTTCAGGGTGTATACCCCCACGACCTCGAACTCCTCGGTGCGTCCTTCCTCATCGGTGAGGATCACCCTTGTTCCTGGTTTTGCGCCCAGGAGCTGGCGGCCAATGGGACGCTGCTCAGAGACCAGGCCCTCCCAAATGTGTTCGCCCCTTTTGATATGCACCACATCACCCTCGCCTGCTGGTCCATCCTTGGGGATGAGCGTGCTTGCCTCCCGCTGTAGGTCTGCCAGCACTGCTGCCACGTCCTCTTCCTTCACCTCCGCGGGCGGGGGCTCGTCCACCACGATGCTCAGGCCCTCAGGAATGGTGAACTCCGGGAGGACCTCGAACTCCGCGCGGAAGCGCAGGGCCTCGCCCGGGACGAACTCCAGGGTCTCCACCTTGGGCGTGGTAACGGGATGCAGGTCCAGCTCACGGATTGCCTGGTTGAGCCATTCCTCCACGAGGTTCCCCCGCACTTCCCGCCAAAAGGCCTCCTCGCCAAAGCGGCGCAGAACCAGGTGTCTGGGGGCCTTGCTTGGCCTGAACCCGGGAATGCGCAGTTCCTGGCCCAAGGCGCGCAACAACTGCTCCTCCCTGGCGCGGATGGCCTCCCTGGGCACATCCACCTCCAACCGCACTAAAGTCCCTTCCCGTTGCACTCGGACGTTTTCGTAGGGCACCGTGCTGACATTATACCTTCTCACCACCACAGGCCAGAAAGCATGGCCCAGTCACGGCCCATTAAGCGCACAGCTATGGCCTCCGCGCCCCGCACCACAATCTCCAGCAGTCCTAAAAGGAGCAGGGCGGCCACGATCAGGATCCCGAATTGCTCCAGACGAAGGAGGTGCAGGCGCCAGCGGACGGGCAGGAAATAGCTGAGGATGCGGGATCCATCAAGAGGGGGCACAGGAAGCAGGTTGAAAAGGGCTATGACCAGGGAGATGAGGACCAATATGGCCAGGAACATGAAGAGGTAGCGTTGGCGCAGCCCGAACAGGAGAAGGAGGCGGCCCAAGGCGGTCGTGAGGCCAGCGATGAGGAAGTTTGCGCCTGGCCCAGCTAAGCCCACGAGCACCATCCCCCGCCACGGTTCCCCAAAGAAATAGGGATTGATGGGCACAGGCTTGGCCCACCCGAATACGACCAACGGCACGCCCGTGAAGCGGCGGAGCAAAAGGAGCGCCAAGGGCAAGGCCACCGAGCCGATGGGGTCCAAGTGGCGCAGCGGGTTCAAGGAAAGCCTTCCCGCACGTTTGGCCGTGGGATCGCCTAAAAGGAAGGCCACGAGGCCATGAGCTACCTCGTGGGGGATCACGCAAAAAAGCAGGGCCACGATGGCGAAAACGGCCTGAATCACTGTTTCGCTTAGGAAAATCACGGACCACGCTCCCCGGACGCCACGATCACGCTCTCTTTGAGGAGGACCACCACACCCGGTGGGCTCCCCTTGGGTTTGCGCACATAGCGAGCCTCAGTGTAGCTGACCTCCACCTTTTTTGCACCGCGGGCCTTGGAAAACCAGGCGGCAAGCTCGGCGGCGCGGCGCAACACCTCCTCGGGCACCGTCCGGCCCCCGTTCTTTATGAGCACATGGGCTCCGGGAAGCCCCCGGGCATGAAGCCAGGTGTCGGCGGGGCTTGCCCGCCGCAAGATGAGGTCGTTCTCCTTGGCCGAGCGGCCCACCAGAACCGTGAACTCACCAAGCCGCAACTGCCTGGGCTGGCTGGGCGGCGCCTTTTCCTCCGTTTCTTCCTCCTCTTCGGTCACCATAAATGGTGCCAGATCCGGCCGGCTTTTTAGAAGGGCGATCTCCGCTTCGATCTCGCCAACCTCCTTCTCCAGTTGAACACGGCGGGTCGGGATTTCCTGAGCACGTCGGCGCAACTTGCCAGCCTGCCGGTAGAGCTCTTGTGCAAAGCGCACTGGCGGCAGGGCAGGATCGAGTTCCAATTCCACCGGGACACCGTCGAACCCCTCCACCGTGACCCTGGCCGCCCCTTTGGGGATTTCGCCCAGGCGGGCCAGGATGAGATCAGCCTTTTCCTTGAGGATTGGCCAGGCTTGCGCCTCCTGCTCGGCTTCAGCGAGCTTGAGCAAGGTCCGCTTTCGTCTCTCCACGGCCCGCTGCAGTTCCGCCACGCGGGCCTCCGCCAGCTCCCCAAACACCCGTTCCTCCAGCACCCGATCCAGAGCTTGCCAATACGCGGGGAGTTCTTCCGTGGGTTCCCCCCAGTCCTGGCGGGGGAAGAACGACGCGCGAAGCCCGTGGGACGAGGAGTAAAGGAGGCCTCGGGCTGGAAGCGCGAGGAGTTCTGGGGCCCAAGCGCGCACTTCCGCGGGGGTGGGGGTGCGGCCGAGCCGGACCTGCAGAGCACGCCGCAGCTCCGGGCCAAGCCCCGCCCCTGGATCCCCGGGCCCGAACTCCACCCTTTGGAATTGGCCCTCCTGGAGGGAGGCGGTGCGGCCGTCGCTGAAGAACGCGAAAAGGTTTCCATGCCGTGGGCGTAGATCCAAAACCAAGTCTGCTTCAGGAAAGCGAAGGCGCACCACTCGGTCGAACCCGGCCTGGTGCAGGGCCAAAAGGGGCTGCCCTTCCAGGGCCCGCAGGAGCTGGCAGAACGCGGGAGGTCGGGGCGGGGCCGGTGGCCGCAGCTCTGTGCGGTGAAACGCTTTCCCCTTGGGATCCAAGGCCAAGGCTCCCGAGGGGGCAAAGAAGCGCAGGAACAGGACTTCTCCCACCTGATGGACCCTGCTCAGCTTCGCTCCCAGCAGGGCCTTCGCTTCCTCCAGGGCTTTGGCCAATTCCAAACCCTCCATCGCCGCTCAACTTTACCAGCTGGCGTGCAGGCCCCCAATTTTTGGGGCTTCTGGTGGACGCGGCTGCGGTGGATTTGGTCATCAGGGACCAAGCACATCCGCGTGCTAAGGAGTTCGCCTTTAGCGCTTGCGGAGGGGCTGTCCCGGTCAGAGTTTGCGGCCAGGGTGCGGGACATTTATGCGCGCTGTGGCCGGGAAACAGGTTTCTCGGGAAAGGCCGACGCTGCAAGCGCCACAAACGGTTGACCGCGCACACCGTTGATCTCGCTTTTTCCGCGGGGACATCCATTTCCTCTGAGGCCTGCCATGCAGAAATCGTGGGCTACGGCCGAGTTTGGTTTACTTGTGTACGAGAGGGCTGATCTATGCGGAGGTGAAGAATTTCCCCGGATTTGGAGCATGCGTACAGGGAGCCAACAGCCGGTGGATTGGTGAGCTCAAGGTGAGCTTCAAACCAGGCTTCGGGGGATTATCGAGGTCGGCGTTGGCTTGGCGCGGGGGGTGCCAGCCCGCGGCCACCCGGGCCAGCACGAAGACAAGCGCGATGTTGAGGACAGGGTGACCACGAGCCGCGCCGGACTGGGCCAGCTTGGGTTGACGCACACAGGGCCACCTCCTCCCGGGCGCCGTCATCGCTCTCCGCAGGTGGGGCGGCGAACCTCTGCTGGACGATCCCGGCCACAAGGGGGCTCCGCCAACACACACATTCCCAACCCCAGCCACTTCTACAGCGCGGTTCTCCCTACGAGCTCAAAGGGCCTTTAGCTTCGTGGGCCGTTCCCCGCACGGTGTGCGGCGTGGGGGAGACGGACGTGTCATCGGTGTGGGGCACCGAGTAACCTAGGAATCAGGCCATGGGCGCAAGGAGGCATAATGGATCCTGTCAAAATGGGAAGGAAGTTTCTTAAGGCCTCGGACTGGGCGCGAGCCCAGGAGATCGAGACCGACCAGAGGCGGGGGCTACCCCATCCCCCGCTCCAGAAACCGGCCCCGGAGGGGGCGCCCCGGGTTCCCCTTCCTGACCCGAAAAGCATCGCCGTCCCCCCCGTCCCGGTGGCGGAGGCGATCGCCGCCCGGCGCAGCCACCGCCGGTTCAAGCCCGATCCCCTTTCCCTGGAGGAACTCACGTTCCTCCTCTGGGCGACCCAAGGGGTCCAGCGGATCGTCCGGGACGGCGTGGCGAGCCTTCGTACCGTCCCCTCCGCCGGAGCGAGGCACCCCTTTGAGACCTACCTCATTGTGAACCGCGTCACCGGTCTCCAGCCCGGGCTGTACCGGTACCTCCCCCTCGACCACGCCCTCGTTTTCCTCCGCTCAGACCCGGCGCTCCCGACCAAGGTGGTGGATGGGTGCCTGGGCCAGGAGTTCGTGGGCCAGGGGGCGGTGGTGTTCGCCTGGACGGTGATCCCCTACCGGACGGAGTGGCGCTACAGCACGTTCTCCCACAAGGTGATCGCCATGGACGCCGGGCACCTGTGCCAGAACCTGTACCTCGCCTGCGAGGCGATCGGCGCGGGGACGTGCGCGATCGGAGCCTACCACCAGGAAAGGATGGACGCCCTCCTGGGGGTGGACGGGGAGGAGGAATTCACCATCTACCTGGCCCCCGTGGGCAAGGTGGGGTAGGGGGGACGTGGGCCCTCTTCCTCCACGGAGGAGAAGGGGACATGGGTCATCAGTGCCCGTTCGCCCATGCCCCCCTTCTTTTCCTCCGTGGAGGGGATTCCCCCTCCCTCGGCGAGGAAGAAGGGCAGGGTGAAGTGGCCACGCCAGGTCATCCCCATGACAGCGATTTTTTAAATCGCGTGGCTGATCAAAGGGCGATGGGCACGGGGCCTGTGGGCGCGATCCACACGGCCATCCCAGGCCTATCCCCTGGGGAAGAGCCACCGTCACCAAGCCTCCGGGGACCCGGTGAACATCGGTTCCGCAGAGGGCCCTGCGGCCCAGGTGAGCATGCCCCCACGACCAGGACCTGGGGAGCGCCCCCACCCCGGCCGGGCGGGAAGGAGAGCGGCGCACGGGGGGCCGCCACCGGTTCGTCTGGAGGGGGGCGCTCCGGGCCCCCCTTCCCCAGTCCTTTTCTCCTCCCGCGGAAAGAAGGTCATGCCCCTTCTGCCCACCTGATCGAGGTTCACTTCCCCCTGTGGGGGGAGAGGGGGTACGGGAGGCACGCGGTTGGCCGGGGTTTTCCAGGGGGCGTCCGTGCCACCGGCGTTCCCCGGGATGGCCTTGCCGGGCCAGAGCCGCTGCCGCAAAATAAGACATTGTTGTCAGATAAAGGTGCCCGGCGCGGCAAAGGAGGAACGATGCGCAAACGGCTTGTGATTGTGGGGATCACCGTATGGGCGGGTCTGGTTGCCGGAGCCCAACCCCTGCAGACCTGGGTGAGAGCTCACTGGGAGGATCTCGCCCGCGGCGACCCGGCTCAGGTGGCCGCCCGGTTTGCTGCTGACGCGGGGCAGGCCGTCCTCGGCAGCCCCTGGGCTGGGTTTTACTACGGCGCGGAGACCATCGAGAGGTTCTGGGCCACGTTCTTCGCGGCCTTGGGGGGCGTGGAGGAGCTGCGCCCGCTCATGGACCCCAAGGCCATCCCCGAGGCGAACCTCGCCTACGCTAAGGTGGAGGTTCGCACCGCTCGCGGTCCTGTGGTCCTTCATCACTACCACACGTTTGACGAGGAAGGACGCATCCGGGCCGCCGATTACGTGGTGGCAGGGTTGGAACTGGGGGGCCCCGTGGTCGACGGCACCATCTCCGAAGGCGAATACCAGGGATCCGTGCAAGAGGCGCGAAGCGGGGTGGTCTTCGGTTGGCGAAACGGGTTGGTGGTGCTCTTTGGGGCGCTGCGGAGCCCAGGGACCGGTTGGGTCGCCGTGGGCTTCGACCCGATGGACCGCATGCAGGGAGCGAACTTCATCATCGCCGCCGTCACCCCTGCAGGCCTCGTGAGTGAGGACCATTTCGGCACGAGTCCCACCTCGCATCGCCGGGATCGTCGGGGAGACATCCTGGAGGCGGCGGGCAGGTGGGTGGACGGAGGCACCCTCGTGGAGTTCGTCATCCCCCTGGACAGCAAAGATTCCGAGGACAAGCCCCTGGTTCCCGGCAAGACTTACACCGTGCTTCTCGCGTACCACCGTTCTTCGGCGTCGTTCACGGTGCAGCACACCGCGCGAGGGTCCGCCCGCATCACCCTGGAGGATTAACGTGGACACGCTACGGGAGATCGCCAATTACCACCTCGGCCCTTTTCCGGTCATCTTCTATTTGGGAATCTTGAGCTACATGTTCCTTCTGGCCACGGGGGCATCCATGGCCATACCGGCGCGGCGGAAGCGGCGCCGACCGATTCGAGCCCACCATTTTCTGGCTCACATCACCGCCATCCTGGCCACCCTCCATGCCCTTCTGGGGATCGTGTCGCGGATCTAGTCCCATAAGTTGGAGAACGCGGGGCCCCCGGCCCCGCTTGTTATGTCCGCCCCAAGGGAGGGCCCTGTTGGACCAGACGTTTTTATTCAGCGAGCTGGCGCTTTTCCCGCGCTGAACCCTCCCCACTGGGGAGGGCCGCGAGCTCCCCGCAGCTCTTCCGCGCTCATTCGGATCAGCGCTCCCCCTCCGAGCTCTGGCCGCTCTCCCGGATTGGGAACCGGCGATTTCTTCAATAAATGTCTTGGCAACGCGGCTTATACCCTTGACGGGGGCAGCCCGGATGTCGTATTTGAAACACGTCCAAATTCTTTGGGGCGGAGGTGGAGGGATGGGAAAAAAGTGCGTTTTAGTTGCAGTTTTCCTCCCGTTGTGGGGGTCTCTGGGTTTGGCTCAGGCGCGCGTGTGCTTGCCTCCCGGAAGCTTTACTCCAATTTGAGATCGTCCTCAGTGCACATGCGGCCGCGCAAATTGCCCAGCTTGGCCTCCAGGTCCCGGTGGTGGGGCGGGTCTACGTGATCATCAGCAAAGATGGGGCGAGCGAACCAAGGGAGCAGATCGATGTGACCGGCGTTCCTTTCTGGGGAAAGGACGTACAGAACCTTGCCCCTGGCCAGACCGTGATGATCGCCGATGGGGATCCGGAAGTGCGAGGATATCCCCTTAGGAACCTGGCCGAGATTCCTGCGGGGGAATATTATGTGCAGGCTTTCTTGAACGTGTACACCATCTTCCACCGCGCGGACGGGCATGTGGTGGCCCTCCACCAGGACGCCGGCGACGGTCAAAATCCATGGATCTCCCCGGGCAACGCCCACAGCCAGGTACAAAAACTCTATCTCGACCCGGCCAAGCCGCAGACCATCCGTCTTTCCCTGACCGAGGTCATTCCGCCCATCGAACCCCTCCGGCCCGGCGAGGTCCTCCAGCAAGGGAACCCTCGGGACACCACGTGGGTCAAGTTCGTCAAGATCCAAAGTCAGCTCCTCACCGAGTTTTGGGGCCAGCCCATGTACATCGGTGCAAATATCCTCCTTCCCAAGGGCTACGACGAGCATCCTGACGTGTACTACCCCGTGATCTATCTTCAGGGACATTTCCCCGGACGTCGGGCCCCGTTTGGATTTGTGGAGGGGCGGGGGGATTTCTACAACTTCTGGGTATCCGACGGAGCCCCGCGGATGATCGTGGTCACCATCCGCGACGCCAACCCCTATTACGACACGTCCTACTCGGTGAACTCCGCAAACCTTGGTCCCTACGGGGACGCTATCGTCTATGAGCTCATCCCTTATATCGAGGAAAACTTCCGGATCATTCGGGAGCCTTGGGCGCGCGTCCTGGGTGGCGGCTCCACGGGCGGCTGGGAGGCTCTGGCCCTGCAGATTTGGTACCCCGATTTCTTCGGCGGATGTTGGGCCTGGTGCCCAGATCCTGTGGACTTCCACTACTACCAGCTCGTAAACATCTATGAGGATGAAAACGCTTACTACATCGACCACGGTTGGGTCCAAGCCGAGCGTCCCAGCGCGAGAAAGGCCGATGGCAATGTTCTCTTCACCATCAAGCAGGAGGTCTATTGGGAGCAGGCCATCGGCCTGCGGAACCGCTCCGGCGGCCAATGGGCCATCTGGGAAGCGGTGTTCGGCCCGGTGGCGGAGGACGGCTACCCCAAGCCCATCTGGGACCCCGATACGGGGGTCATCGACCGCACCGTGGCCGAATATTGGCGGGAAAACTTCGACATCACCTATAGGCTCAAGACAAGCTGGGAAACGCTTGGGCCCAAGCTCGTGGGGAAGCTCCATATCACCATGGGCGATATGGACACGTACTTCCTCAACGAAGCGGTGTACCTCCTCAAGGAGTTCCTCGATTCCACGACGAACCCGCCGGCCCAGGCCACGTTCGAGTTCGGCTGGCGCAAACCCCACTGCTGGCGTGGGGAAAGCCCCTGGCGGCCCGGCCAGCACATTTCCTATGCGGAGTTCGTCCAAGTGGTGGCACAATACATCACGAAAATGGCGCCGCCTAATGCCGATGTGACCTCTTGGAGGTACTGAGGAAAGAAGCCGGCCAATCTGAAGGGGGCCTCCCAAGGCCCCCTTTTATCTTCCCTGTCGGGCGGGCGCGCTTGGCCCCGTAACCAGCGGAAATGATGAACGGACCGATAACAGATCAGATCTTTGCATTGGGTTCTCTGGGATGGACCGGGACCTTAAACCATGAATCTGGGGAGATCATCCCGAAGTGAAGAACTTCCTCCTGTCGAATCTTTTCTCCAGCGACGTTAGGCCAACCATTGACTCCCACACCTTCTAGCCGGCATGCCGGCCCCTGGGCGAAAACACCTTCTCCATGAAGAAAAGCTTGCGCTCCCCATCGTTCCTTGGTGCCCACCCTGCCGCGGGCTGTCGGTTCCCCAAACGAAGATCCACCGCCTGGGTCTACTCGCCAACGCGCCCGCGTTCTTGGCGCTCTGCTTCGCCCAAAATCTCCAGCGGGTGGGACTCCCCAAGGGGTTCCAGTCCGTCGGCCGGGCGAGCGGTAACGCTGGGTCAACCCTGACGTTTATGGCCACGGCCGCTGGGGAAGACCGCCGTACACCTAAACGTGGAGCCTCGGTGCCACTGCTACCCCCAACTTCACCGCGGCGGGAACGCCACTTTTTGGCCCCAAGATCACGGCAAGCGAGGGATCCAGCGGGCCAGGCAGCATTGTGGGAAAACGAGAAAAACGGGATCTGTATAAGCAGCCAGTTGCAGTTCCAGTGCCCCAGTACAGAGGTGATGTGGCCCTTGTGGGTTCCCATGCCCCCTGCGCGGGCGCGTATCACGGGCGGTGGCTTGTGGCCGGGCAAGGGGGGCCACGCTGGTCCGCCGCAGGTGGCGGGGGATTTCTCGCGCGTGGGGCAGGGGAGGGGTGCCCTTGCATTTGTAGAAAGGGACAGTAAGCTTCGCTTTTGCGCCGGCGTAGCTCAGTGGCAGAGCAGCCGCTTCGTAAGCGGCGGGTCGGAGGTTCGACTCCTCTCGCCGGCTCCAGGGCTCGGCCCGCGGAGGTGGAGAGGATGCAAAAAGGGACGTACCGGGTGAAAACGGGGTTCGCCGAGATGTTCAAAGGCGGGGTCATCATGGACGTGACCACGCCCGAACAGGCCCAGATCGCCGAGGCGGCCGGCGCGGTGGCCGTGATGGCCTTGGAACGGGTGCCCGCCGACATCCGCGCCCAAGGCGGCGTGGCCCGCATGGCCGACCCCAAACGCATCAAGGAGATCATGCACGCTGTCTCCATCCCAGTCATGGCCAAATGCCGCATCGGCCACATCGCCGAGGCCAGGATCCTTGAAGCCCTGGGCGTGGACTTCGTCGACGAATCCGAGGTCCTCACCCCAGCCGATCCCTTCCACCACATCGACAAATGGCCGTTCAAAGTGCCGTTTGTGTGCGGCTGCCGGGATCTGGGCGAGGCCGCAAGAAGGCTGGCGGAGGGCGCGGCCATGCTGCGCACCAAGGGAGAAGCCGGCACAGGAAACGTGGTGGAGGCCGTGCGGCACATGCGCCTCCTCAACGACCAAATCCGCCGCCTCAAGGAGATGTCCCGTGCCGAGCTCGTGACCTACGCCAAAGAGCTTGGCGCGCCCGTGGAGATCCTGGAGATGATCCAGGAGCTGGGGCGGCTTCCGGTGGTGAACTTCGCGGCCGGTGGGATCGCCACCCCCGCGGATGCAGCCCTCATGCGCATGCTCGGCGCCGACGGCGTCTTCGTGGGAAGCGGGATCTTCAAGAGCGAGAACCCCGAGAAGCGCGCTCGTGCCCTCGTCCTGGCCTGCACCTATTACGACGACCCTGAACTTCTCGCGAAAGTATCGGAGGATTTGGGCGAGGCCATGCCCGGCCTGGAGATCGAAAAGATCCCCGAGCACGCCCTCCTCCAATACCGATGAAAATTGGGGTTTTGGCCGTTCAAGGTGCGGTAAGGGAGCACATTTTGTGTTTGAACCGGTTGGGCGTGGAGGCGGTGCCCGTGCGCCGGCCAGCTGATCTGGCTGACCTTTCCGGGCTCATCCTCCCGGGCGGGGAGTCCACCGCCCAGTGGCGCCTCCTTTCCCGCGCGGAGCTGGTCGAGCCCCTGAGGAAGGCGCTGGCAGAGGGGCTGCCTGCGTTCGGCACCTGTGCCGGCCTCATTCTCCTGGCGCGGGAGATCACCAACTGGCCCGAACGGTACTTCGGGGTGCTGGATGTGAGCGTGGAGCGCAATGCCACGGGAAGACAGGTGGACTCATTTGAGGCGAGGGTGAGCGTGGACGGCTTAGGCGAGGTTCAGGTTGTGTTCATTCGGGCCCCGGCCATCCGGCGGGTGGGCCCCAAGGTGGAGGTCCTCGGCGTTTACGAGGGCGAGCCAGTCCTGGTTCGCCAGGGTTCCGCACTCGGTGCTACGTTCCACTCCGAGCTCACGGGGGATCTCCAGGTGCATGAGCTTTTCCTAGGTTTGTGCAGAAAGGGGTGAGCATGGTGCGCATTGCCATAAACGGATTTGGCCGCATTGGACGGGTGACCCTGCGCGTTCTTGCCAAGCGGGGCTGGCCTTTGGAGCTCGTGGCCATAAACGACCCCTTCCTTTCCCCCCAGACCGCGGCCCACTTGGCGAAGTACGACACGGTGTACGGCCGCGCGCCGTTTTCCCTGTCCGCCACGGAGAAAACCATCCTTGTGGATGGCCGGGAAATTCGGTTCTTCGGGGACAAGGATGGCTATAAGGATCCGGCCACCCTCCCCTGGAGGGATCTGGGGATCGATGTGGTGATTGAGTCAAGCGGTGCCTTCACCGATCCGGCCCTCGCGGGCGGGCACCTCAAGGCCGGGGCCAAGCGCGTGCTCATCTCCGCTCCCCCGCGCGGCGAGGAATCCGCGGATGTCCCCCAAATCCTGTGGCGCATCAACGAGCATCACTTTGATCCCCAAAAGCACCAGATCGTGTCCGCTGCTTCCTGCACCACCAACTCCCTGGGGCCGGTGGTGAAGGTCCTGCACGAGGCCTTTGGGATCGAGCATGGATTTTTGACCACGATCCATGCCTACACTGCGGACCAGCGGTTGGTGGATTCCCCGCATCGCGATCTAGCGCGGGCGCGGGCTGCTGCGGCCAACATCGTCCCCACCTCCACCGGCGCCGCACGCTCCATTCCCGTCATCTTCCCTGAGCTCAAGGGCAAGATGGACGGGATCGCCATGCGCGTCCCTGTGCCCTCGGGCTCGGTTTCGGACTTCGTGGCCAAGCTGAAGAGGCCTGCGGGTTCCACGGTCAAGGACGCGGTGGAACACGTGAACCGGGCGTTTGAGCAAGCGGCGAAGGGCCCGCTTGGGGAGGTCATGGCCGTGACCCGCGATCCCATCGTCTCCTCCGATGTGCTGGGCGAGGACCACTCCGCAGTGGTGGCCCTGGCCTACACCATGGTCCTGTCCACCGCTTTGGACGTGGTGAAGGTGCTGGCCTTCTACGACAACGAATGGGGTTACTGTTGCCGCTTGGTGGATGTGGCCCAGTACATCGCGGGCCGCTAGGTGGGTCGCAGGGTGGGTGGAGCTCCTCTTCCCACCCCGGTGCCTGCTGTGTGCACGTGAGACACGCGGTCTTGCCGCGGTCTGTGCGGACTGTTTGGACGAGCTTCCCCGGTGGGAAGCGGTCTGTCAGGTCTGCGGAATAGGGATCGAGCCGGGCTTGGATCTCTGCGAGGAATGCGCTGTGGAGGCCAGGCCCTATGCCTGGGCGAGGTCCATCGGGCCCTATGTGGGGGTGCTGCGCGCGCTCGTGTTCTTGGTGAAGTACGAGGGAGAGCGAGCGGTGGCCAGGCTTTTGGCCCAGGAGATGACGCGCGTGGTCGCCGGCCAGGCGGAGATGGTCACCTGGGTTCCCCCGGACCCGCTGAGGCTTCGCCAGCGTGGTTTCCACGGAGCCGAGCTTCTTGGGCAAGAGGTGGCTAAGGCCCTGGGGCTTGCGGCCCAGCCCCTTTTGCGCAAGGTTGCTCACTCCCCACAGCAGGTGGGCCGGCCCCGGCAGGAGCGCGTTCACGCCATGCATGGCCTGTTTTTGGTCCCCAGGAAAGGGCGCGGGGAAACCGTGCTCCTCGTGGACGACGTTTTGACCACGGGGGCCACGGTGGCCGAGGGCATCCGCGCCCTGCAAGCGGCGGGCTTCGGTGAGGTGGCGGTGCTCACCTGCGCCCGCACCGTGGGACGGGAATGATGGAGATCGAAAGGTTCGTGGTGGGTGCGCTTTTCACCAACGCTTATCTCCTTCGCGCTGGAGGGGAGGCAGCCCTCATCGATCCGGGCGGCACCTCGGCCCAGTTGGAGCTGGCCCTGTCCCAGGTGCAGCTGCGCTACATCCTTCTCACCCATGGGCACTTCGACCACGCGGATTACGCCGAGGTCTTTGGGGCGCGCACGAAGGCGGCCATCCTCTACCATCCCCAGGAGAAGACGACGTTTTGGGCCATGGGCCGCACCCCGCCGCCGTTGGACCGGCCCCTGGGCGACGGCGAGCGCCTTCCTCTCGGCGGGGAAGAGCTCCTGATTTGGCATCTTCCCGGTCATTCCCCGGGTTCCCTGGCTTTTCTCTGGGAGAAGGGGAAGACCGCGTTCGTGGGGGATGTGCTTTTCGCCGGGAGCGTGGGGCGCACCGACCTCCCCGGCGGCTCCTGGGAGGAGCTTTCTCGGTCCCTGAGGCGGCTTCTGGGCTTAGGGGAGGGCTGGCGGGTCCTGCCTGGGCACGGCCCGGCCACGGAGCTCTCCCACGAGCAGAAGCGCAACCCATTTTTGCGGGAGCTGGTGCATGGGCGCGCTTGAGGAGATAAAGGCGCGGGTGAACATCTTGGATCTCCTCGGCCGGTACCTCGTGCTCAAGCCGGCCGGCAAGAACTACAAGGCCCGGTGCCCCTTCCATCCCGATGACACGCCCTCCCTCATGGTCTCCCCGGAGAAGGGCCTTTGGCACTGTTTTGGCTGCGGCGCCGGCGGGGATGCTATCACCTTCCTCATGCGCATGGAGCGGCTCTCGTTCAGCGAGGCCCTGGCGAAGTTGGCGCAGGAACTGGGCATAGAGCTGCGGGGTGGGGAGGGCCGGACGCGCCTGTGGCAAGTGAACCAGGAGGCCCTGCGCCACTTCCAACGGGCTCTCCTTGGGCCTGAAGGGGAAAAAGCCCGCGCTTACTTGCTGTCCCGCGGTGTGGGTGAGGCCCTCTGGGAGAGGTGGGGGCTAGGCTACGCCCCTTCCTCTTGGGATGGGCTTTTGCGGGCGTTGAGCCGTTTTGGCGTTCAGACCCTTTTGGAGCTGGGCTTAGCGGTGATGGGTGACCGTGGCCCGTACGACCGGTTCCGGGACCGCCTGATGTTTGCCATCCGCGACGAGCAGGGCCGGGTGGCGGCATTTGCCGGCCGGGCCTTCACGGGCGAGCCCAAATACCTCAACACCCCGAACACCCCGCTTTTCACGAAGGGCACGCTCCTTTACGGGTTGGACCTGGCCAAGGACGCCATCCGCCGCCAGGGCCAGGCCGTGGTCGTGGAGGGCTATACCGACGTGATCAGCTTGCACGCCGCAGGGATCGCGGAGGCCGTGGCCTCCATGGGCACCGCCCTCACCCCTGAACAAGCCCGGCTCCTGGCGCGCTACACCGATGAGGTGGTGATTGCCTATGACCGCGATGCGGCGGGCGAGGCCTCCGCCCTGCGGGGAATGCTCATCCTGCGCCAAGCTGGCCTGCGCGTGAAGGTGGCCACCCTTCCCGAGGAGGATGACCCGGACTCCTTTGTGCGCAAGGCCGGCGGGGAGGCCATGCGCGCGGTCCTGGCCCAGGCTCAGCCTTTCCACTTGTTCTTCCTTTCCGCCTTGTCCTCCCGCTATGACCTCGCCACCACCGCCGGAAAGGAAGCGGCCTTGCGCGAGGCCCAGGTCCTCTGGCCGGAGGTGACCAGCCCCGCCCTGCGCTGGGAAATCCTGGCCGGACTGTCCTCCCTTCTTGGTCTGCCCCCGGAAGAGGTGCGCGAGGCACTGCACGGGGTGAACCGGCCCGTGCCCCCGGCCGACCAGAAGAAGGAGAAAGAGGAGCCCGTGCTCACTCCGGAGGATTTGGTGGTGCGCTTCCTTTTGGAGGGGAAGATCCCGGATTCTGTGGTTGCCGAGCTAATTGCCGAGGAGGCCCGGTTCACCCCGGCCTATCGGGAGGTGGTGAGGCGCTGGGCGGAGGGCCGCGCCGCCGGGGAGCACGCGGCTCCCGCGCAGCTCCTC
>CAYSAN010000002.1:0-120973 GCA_964429165.1 uncultured Thermotogaceae bacterium | reverse complement strand
ACGCCCGAGCTCCTCAGGTGTTCAAAAGGAAAAGGGGCCGGGTTTCCCCGGCCCCTCACCTTTACAGGGATCAGACCCTAGTACACCACAGGGCCACGCCAGATGTCCCACCACCCAGGCCAAGGCGTTGTGGATGGATAGAACGCTCCGGCGCCCACCGTGTACGGCCCGTAGATCTCAGTCACCCCGTTCTGGACGATGGTGACCAGGGCCGTCGTGGAAGCGTCCGTGGCATTGGTGGCATCAATAGCAAGGTAGTAGACGTCGTAGCCCCAGTGCGGGAAAGCGAGGGTGTAGGTCTCGCTTCCACCTCCGGTCACATCGCCGGAGAACGTGCCCCACAGGGCGCCGGTCTTGGGCGTGGACCACTGGTAAGATCCCTTGTAAGGATCCCACTCCCAAACCGCCAGGTCGAGGTCCACGGGCTCCGTCCATGTGAGGGTGACGGTGAGTGTGGTGTTGACGGTGAGGTTGAGGGTGGCCGTACCCCCGGCGGTGAGGGTCACCGTGCCCCGGGCTGTAACTCGGTTCGCCGTTCGTGCTCCGGGGTAAGCAGGTGGACTGTAGTAGTAAGTCGCGTCCTCTCCGCCCACGATGACTTCGTAAGTTCCAGGGTCGAGCACGGGGAAGAGGCCTAAAGCTTCCTCAGTTGGGAACCCAATGTAGAACCAACCCTCGAGGTCGGTTTGGCCGCGCTCGATGATCCGTCCGTCCTTGCGCAAAACGATGTCCATGAACGGGACCGGGACCCCGAAGCTTGCGGTGGTCACCTGGACCCGGAGCGCCGCACCATTATCTGGCGGCAGTGGCGCAGTGAGGGCCCGATCAGCCTGGATCAGGCCATATCCGGTGCGGATGTCAAACCCGGGGGCCTCGAGGTCCTTGGCCGTGGTCTCGATGAGCTTCTTCACCTGGTACGGTGTGGCCGTGGGGTGGCGCTCGAGGATCAGCGCGGCCAGGGCCGCCACGTATGGGCCGGCCATGGACGTCCCGTCCCAGTAGTCGTAAAGGAGGGGGCGCCCAGTGCCGGGCTGAACGTACGCAGGACCAGTGTGGACGCAGGAGAGCACCCGCACCCCAGGGGCGGACACCGAAAGCCAGGTCCCCATGGTGGAGAAGTCCACTTTGGTGTTATGTGGGGTGGAGGCACCCACAGCGATGACTCCGGCGATGCTGGCCGGCCTGAACCAGATGGTGTTGTAAGAGTTGCCAGCCGAGGCCACCACCACTACACCCCGGGAGAGGGCGTAGTCAAACGCGGCCTTGAGGACCTGGGAGTATGCAGTGCCTCCCCAGGAGTTGTTCAATATGTGGGCTCCTTGATCCACTGCCCACTTAATTCCCCGTGCTGTGGGAAGAAGCCCAATGAATCCGGGCACGAAGATTCGGACATCAAGGATTTTCGCATTGTAAGCCAGGCCAACAATGCCCCGGCCATCGGACTTCGCCGCAATGATTCCGGATACATGGCTTCCATGCCCGTGTGTATCGAAGTTAAGCCCCGGGGCAAACACTGTGGGTGGAACTGTCTGGGGATCACAGTGGGCGATCACTTGGCCGGTCAGATCAGGATGGGTGGAGTCCACCCCGGTGTCGATCACGGCCACGATGACACCGTTTCCGGTATATCCCATTGCCCAGGCCGCGTCAGCGTTTATGGCGTCGAGGGCCCACTGATACTTGCGGAGATCTGCATACGGATCGTACACCGCGGGCTGGAGGGTCCCCTTGACATCCACAGGTGGGGGCACGGGATCGGGCAGGCGGAAGACGTAATCCGGCTCAGCAAACAAGATCCCCTCGACCTGTTTCTGCCCCGGAAGCCGCCCGACCGCAAGGAGGACAACCGTGCCCAACGCTTCAGGCACATCCACATCGGCCTTGAGATCGATGAGGGCAAGCACGACATCGTCCAGGATAACGGTATCGATGATCCTGTCCCCGACGAGATTTCTCACGGTTTGCAGTGCGGTCTCCCTCTGAGGGCCATCTTCAATCGCCACCACCAGCCGATCCGGAACGTACTCCCCCTGGATCATGGACTCCCCAAGCAGGCGGGGAGAGATCGGGATCAGCGCGAGGGTCGGCTCCCCTGGGTGAAGGGCCACCGGCTCCTTTGGGACCGGGGAGGTGAACAACCCTCCGCAGCCCGCGAGGAGGAGGGCAAGCCCTATCACGCTAACCGTTGCTATCGTCGTCCTCTTCATGCTCTACCTCCTCTCCTCACCAATCCCCAGTGGTGAACGTCCAACAGTGCGGATGCACAAGGGCCGGGAACCGCGCCCACTCACTGCCAGTCTCAGGACCATGGTTCACGGCCACAGAAACCGCCGTGGGCCTTGCGTAGCTGTCGTAGGCGATGGCGGTCCGGACCTCCCACTGGTACATCCGGTGCGGTTGGAGCCGCTCGAACGGGGTACCGGGGATTCCGGCGTAGGTCACGGAGGTCGCATCCGGAGCGGCAGTCAGAGTGAGTGTCCAGGCACCCTGCGGGGTGTCCCAGATCCGCACTCGATAGCGCTGGGTGGTGCCGGGCGGAGGAGTCGCCGCCCAGGTGAAAGTTGGATGGAGGGGGACATCCTTTGCCTCGTCCACCGGGGAAACCAACCGCACGTCCCAGGTTGGAAGCGGGGTGGCCGAGCCCTCGATATAGTCAGACTCCACAACCGTCCCGTCCGGGCCGATCCGGAAGTAGGTTATCCGGTAAGTGGCCGTGACCCCCACCGCGAGGTCGGGGGAGTAGTCCCGGAAGACGTAGTGATCTGTGGGAAGTCCTGGCGGAAGCGTGAGCCGTCCAGCGGGGACCGGCGGCCGACCGTCCGCCTCATGGGTGTAGATCAGCTTGAACTCCGGTTCTCCCGCCAGCCTCCGATAGATCCGATATCCATCGTTGGTAACGCCGGCTGCATCGTCAAGCGACTTCTGCCAGCGCAGTTCCACGTAGAGGTTCCCGCCAGCCGGTGCGGCCAGGGGATCGAGGGGCTGAGCGAGGTACCCGATTTTCTGGGAGAGAGTAACTGCGCAGGCCACGCTGGCCCAAGCCGGCGTTGGCATCCGCGGCGGTTGGGTGGCCGGAACCGGAGCCCCCGGCCGGGCCACGTTGACCCGGTAGATCACGTGGGTGCGGTTGTCGTTCTGATCGTATACCACGACCTCGAACGTCGTGGGGCCCTGTACCCCGTAGTGGGCAGGGTCGATGGTGAAGCTGGGGGTGACGAAGGTGCTGGAGTACACAGCCCGAGGGCTTGTGAGGAACGCGGCTCCAGGGGTCTTCCCAAACGCGGCGTAAATGAGCTCGATGTCGTTGTCCCCCCTGGCCTCAATGGTGACGGAGATCGGTCCCGTGATGGTCATCCCCTCGGTGACCCCGGTGACCGTCACCCTGGGAGGCTCCAGGGACCAGTCGGGGTTGAACACGGGCTTCTGCACGAAGTCCTGTCTCGTGGTGCTCCCAACCTTGACCCCCACGGCCCGCGACGTGGCGTGGCCCGGCTTGCGAACCTCTACCGTGTACAGCCCCTCCGGCACCACCAGCCGGTAATAACCAGCGGCGTTGGTCACAGCCATGGGGCTGTAGTGGGCAGAGATCACCGAATACTTTGGCGGCTCCCCGTCCATGGGCCAGGCCTTGACCGTGGCCCCCTCCACCGGCTCACCGGACAGGTGATCCGTCACGTATCCTTCAATTGTTCCTGTGGGCGGCGCCGAGACGAACAGACACCCCGAGAGGAACGCCGCCCCCAGGGCCAGAACCGTCGTCAACAGAAGCTTCGTCCTGGTCATCGCCGCCCCCCTAGAACGTGAACATCCAGCCCAGGGCGAGATTGGCCGGCCCGCCCACCGTCACCCCCAGGGCCATCTGGAGGGTGAAGTTGGCCAGGAGCGGAACCCCCGCCTCAGCCTGGATCCGCCGCAGTCCAAACAGGCTCCCCATCGGCTGGAAGTACGCGGTAAGTTCCACCGTGTACTTCCCCCCGCAGCAGCCAGGGCCGCAGAACCCAAGCTTCAGGTACTGGAACTCCGGCCCTTGGAAGATGTCCTCCCCCAGGATCTCCTCGATCTTGGCCACGTTGAAGGCCGTGAGGACCTCGAGGTAGTTGCACTCCCCAAGGTCGCAGCGCACCTTGAACCCGTAGAGCTCGATCCCATCCCAAACGTTCCCCACGTACTTGGCGTCCCCGTACACCGCAAGGCAGCCCTCGATCCCCGCCCACCTGGGCTTCACCTCCACGGACTTAGCCGTCGTGGTGAGGGTGATCCCCACGTCCCAGGAGATCCCGCAGCACAAGGGGATCGTCTTCATGGTGAACTTGAGGGAATCAAACCCGGCCTTGGTGAAGGAGAAATCCGCGTCGTAGGTGATCCCGCAGCAAAGCGGGATGCCCGCGGCACCAAGTTTCAGGTACGTGAAGGTGAGCCCTCCGGGGAACGGATCGATGGGGAAGGTCTTCTTGTACGTGCCGACCCCGGAGTAGACGATGGTGAAGTCCTGCTTGCGTGCGCCAAAGCCGATCTCCGTGGAGAGTTTGAGGCCATTCAGAGTGGATTTCAGCTCCAGCACAGAACCGCCTGATGGTCCGCCGGTGAAAGTGTACGGCGGAACGGTGGGGCCAACCAGCGCCGTGTGCAGGACTAAATCCATCCCGGAGATCATGAGGGCGTACTGCCCGTACACGTACAGGAAGGCAGGGGCCAGAGGACCAAACAGAACCGTCCAGTTTGAGGTGACGGGCCCCAGCCCTCCCTCAGCGAAGAAGGTCTGCCAGACCCAGCCGTCGGTCCCAAAGTACTCCGCCGTCCCCCCCACCGTCCAGTCGAAAAGCTTGCCTTTGAGGGTGAGCTCCGAATCCAGGGCCACCGGCGGAGGAAGGAGAGAAAGCCGCGCTGACCAGCTCCCAGACAGGGTCTGCCCGTAGGCCAATCCGCTGAAAATAAGACAAACTAAAACAATTTTCCTCCGCATCCAACCTCCTTCCTCACGGGAATTTTCCCCTGGGCGACACGTTTTTCTTCCGTCCACCACCTCCTTTTTCTTTTTTTCGCGGGTGAAGAAGGAGTATATAGCGGTGGGGCCATTGGTGTCAACGGCTTGTGACAAATGTCCCATAACTGGCTCGCCTCTTGGGGCTGGGGTAGCATGCCACGCCCATGAAGGAAGCGGTGCTCTGGGAGGCGATCGGTGAGGGTCGCGTGCGCTGTGTGCTCTGTGCCCACCGCTGCACGATCGCGCCCGGTGGCCGCGGAGCGTGTCTGGTGCGGGAAAACCGGGAAGGAAAACTTTACTCCCACGTGTACGGGCGCATCGTCTCCCAGGCCTTGGATCCCGTGGAGAAAAAACCTCTCTTCCACTTTCTTCCCGGCACGAGCACCCTTTCGGTGGCCACCGTGGGCTGCAACTTCCGCTGCGACTTCTGCCAAAACCACGAGATCTCCCAGCTCCCCAGGGACCACGGTGGTCGAATCGTGGGGGAACTGGTGGAACCAGAGGAGGTCGCGGATGCTGCCCACGCCATGGGCGCGCGCTCCATAGCCTTCACCTACACCGAACCCACCATATTCTTTGAGTTCTGCCAAGACGTGGGAAAGCGCGCCATGAAAATTGGGCTGCGCAACATCTTCGTCACCAACGGCTACATGACCGCGGAGGCTGTGCGGGAGGCCCAGGCCTGGCTGCACGCCGCCAACGTGGACCTCAAAAGTTTCTCTGAGGATTTTTACCGCCGCTTTTGTGGGGCCTCCCTTCAGCCCGTTTTGGACACGATCGGCCGCATGTGGGAGGCCGGGATCTGGGTGGAGGTGACAACCCTGGTCATCCCCGGCCGTAACGACTCCGAACAGGAACTGCGGTGGATCGCGGAATTCCTGGTCGGCCTCTCCCCAGACATCCCCTGGCATATATCCAGGTTTGTGCCCGCATATAAGGCCTGGAATCTGCCGCTCACGTCTGTGTCCGTGCTGCGCCGGGCACGCGAGATCGGCCTCTCCGCCGGCCTGCGCTATGTGTACATGGGCAACGTCCCCGGCCAGGGTGAGGACACCGTCTGTCCGGGCTGTGGCCGCACGGTGATCCGCCGCCACGGGTTCTTCGTCCTAGAGAACGATCTCCAGGAAGGCGCTTGCCCACAGTGCGGTGCCACCATAGCCGGGGTTTGGCAGTAATGTGATTGAGCGCGCGCTCGGCACAAGCTAAAATGCCGCTGATGGAAAAACGCCCGATTGGAACGCCCTGGAATCTTCGCCTCCTCACCTTCCTTTTGGTGCTGGGGCTGGTGGTGTTCATGGTGGTGCAGCTTTTCCAGGGCGGCACCGCCAGCCGCACCAATTCCTTTGGCTATTCCCACTTTTTGGACCTTGTGCGCGCGGGCCGCGTGGCTGAGGTCGTGATCCGCGGCGCCAGAATCGAGGGCATCCTGCGCACCGGCGAGCGCTTCGTCAGCCAAGGCCCGCCGGAGAACTCCCCAGCCTACGCCCAACTCATCGATTTTCTCGATGCCCAAGGCGTTTCTTTACAGTTTGAAACTTCTTCATCCGCCAGCTGGTTCTGGACGATCCTGAGCTATCTTCTTCCCGTCCTGCTCCTTGTGTTATTGTGGAGCTGGATGATGCGCAGGATGCAGGGCACAAGCGCGTTCACCTTCACCCAGTCCCGCGCCAAGCTCGTCACCAAGGAGTACACAAAGGTCACGTTCAAGGATGTGGCGGGGATCGAGGAGGTGCTGGAGGAAGTGCGGGAGATCGTGGACTACTTGAGGGATCCGGGCCGGTTTGTGCGCCTGGGCGCCAAGATTCCCAAAGGCATCCTCCTGGTGGGCCCGCCGGGGACCGGGAAAACCCTGCTGGCGCGGGCCATCGCTGGTGAAGCTGGCGTCCCCTTCTTTTCCATTTCCGGCTCGGACTTCGTGGAGATGTTCGTGGGCGTGGGCGCGGCCCGGGTGCGCGACATGTTCCAAAAGGCCAAGGCCAACGCGCCCTGCATCGTGTTCATCGACGAGCTGGACGCAGTGGGGCGGAAACGCGGGGCGGGCATTGGCGGCGGCCACGACGAGCGCGAACAAACTTTGAACCAGCTGCTGGCGGAGATGGACGGTTTTGAGGGCGACACCGGCGTGATCGTCCTGGCGGCCACAAACCGCCCGGACGTGTTGGATCCCGCGCTCCTCCGGCCCGGCCGGTTTGACCGAAAGATCGTGGTCCCGCCGCCGGACCTCCGCGGCCGGGAGGCCATCCTCCGCGTGCATACCCGCAACAAAAAGCTCGCCCCCGATGTAGATCTGGCACTGCTGGCCCGGCGCACCCCCGGCTTCGTCGGGGCGGATCTGGAGAACCTCTGCAATGAGGCGGCCCTCCTTGCCGCGCGCAAAAGCAAACCCACCATCGAAAGGGAGGACTTCGAGGAGGCCTTGGAACGGGTCATCACCGGACTGGCCCGGAAAGGCATGTACATCAAAGAGGAGGAGCGCCGAAGGATCGCCTACCATGAGGCCGGGCATGCGCTGGTGAGCAAACTCGTGCCCTATGCTGATCAACTCCTCAAGGTCACGATCGTTCCTCGGGGCATAGGGGCTTTGGGCTACGCCCTTCAGCTCCCCACGGAGGACCGCTACGTTCTCACCAAGTCCGAGCTCTTGGACCGCCTGACCGTGCTTCTGGGCGGCCGGGCCGCGGAAGAGGTGGTGTTTGGCGATCAAACCACTGGTGCCGCCGAAGACCTCAAGCACGCCACAGAGCTGGCGAAACGCATGGTGGTGGAGTACGGGATGAGCGATGAGCTTGGCCCCCTCAGCTTGGGCAAGGAGCGCACCAACATCTTCTTGGGCGAGGAGATCGTGAAGAGCGACGAGCACTCCGAGGAGCTCACAGCGGCCATCGACCGGGAGATCCGGCGCATCGTGCTTGGGGCTTACGATCGCGCCAAGGACCTGATCAGCCGGCACCGGGAAGCCCTGGACCGCCTGGCTCAGGAGCTCCTGCGCCGCGAGACCCTGGACAAAGAAGATGTGGATATGATCCTGGCGGGTCTCACCCCGCAGCCGGTGGGATGAAGGTTGTCGTCCTTGGTTCCACCGGCTCCATCGGCCAGCAAGCCCTTGAGGAAATCCGGCGTTTCCCAGACCGCTTTGAGCTCATAGCGTTAGCCGCCGGCCGCAACATCGCGGCCTTGACCCACCAGGCCAGGGAATTCGGGGTGCATGAGCTTTGCGTTGCGGAGAAGGGCGACGCGGAAAAACTCCAACGGATCCTGCCAAAAGCCCGGATACGCTGGGGACCAACGGGACTGGCAGAGCTCGCTGCCCTGCCACAAGCAGATCTGGTGTTGAACGCCGTGGTGGGCGCCGTTGGCGTTTTCCCAACCCTGAGCTCCCTGCGCGCCGGAAAACGCCTGGCCCTGGCCAACAAGGAGTCCCTGGTCATCGCCGGGGAATTGGTCCGGCGCGCCAAGCAGTATCCTGACCAGATCATCCCTGTGGACTCTGAGCACGCCGCGCTCTGGCAGCTCTTCCAGGGGGTCAAGCAAGAGCAGGTGGTGCGGGCTTGGCTCACGGCCTCAGGGGGACCTTTCCGCAACTGCTCCGAAGAGGAGCTGGCGCGGGTAACCCCCCACCAGGCCTTGCAGCATCCCACGTGGAAAATGGGGCCACGCATCACTGTGGATTCCGCCACCTTGGTGAACAAGGCGTTTGAGGTCATCGAAGCCCACCATCTTTTCTCCCTCCCCTGGGAGCGGATCGGCGTCCTTTTGCACCCGGAATCCATGGTGCACGCGCTGTTGGAGCTGGTGGACGGGGCCGTTTTGGCCCAGCTCGCTTTTCCGGATATGCGTCTGCCCATTCGAGCCGCCCTCACCTATCCGGAGCGGCTTCCCCCAGCCATTCCCCTCCCGCTGGTTTCCCTCACCCTCACCTTCCAAGAGATCCGGAGGGATCGCTATCCCGCGTTTTGGGCGGTGCTGGGAGCTGGGCAGGAGGGAGGGACCATGCCGGCGGTGGCCAACGCTGCAGATGAAGTTCTGGTGCAGGCTTTCTTGGCGGAGAAAATCCCGTTTGTTGCCATTGCCCAGGGCCTGCACCATGTGCTGGAAAAGCACAAAAAAGAGAAGCTGACCTCCCTGGAGGATGTTTTGGCCGCCGACCGCTGGGCCAGGGAGGAGACGCAGAGGTTTGTGGACAGAATTGCTTGAGGGACATAAAATTGTGTTATGCTGACGACAAAACGAATTGGCTACGGACTGCGGCTGTTACATGATCTGGCGATCAACGCCCAGGACTTCCGGTCGGCCCGCGTTTTGGCTGAAGCTTACGGAGTCCCCGAGACCTTCCTGCGCCGGATCCTCATGGATCTCAGGCGCACGGGTCTCGTGGAGGCCCAAAAAGGGCGGATCGGTGGATATAAACTCGCCAAGAAACCCGAAGAAATCAGGATTGCCCAGGTGATCCTGGCCTTGGAGCCCGGGGGTTTGGAGCTGAGCTATGGCCAGGTGGGCAGTCGAGCGGGCATGGTGAGTGTGGCCAAGACCTGTCCCACCCGGCCGTTTTGGAGCCGGCTGGAGGAGAAGTTCCGTCAGGTGCTGGAGGAGGCCACGCTGGCCGACCTCATCGCCCTGAGCAAGAAGGGGGGCAAGTGAAGCCTTCTGCCGAGGAGATACGCACCGTGCTCCGGGAGCAGGTCTACGACCCGGAGCTGGGGATCAACGTGGTGGATCTGGGCCTCATCTACGATGTGGCCGTGGAGGAGGGCCGGATCGTGGTGGATATGACCCTCACCACGCCGGCTTGCCCGCTGGCCGCGGCCTTGCCCGCGACGGTCGAACAGGTGCTGCGCGAGCGCTTTGAGGGATACGACGTGGAGGTGAACCTCGTCTGGGAGCCCCGCTGGACGCCGGAGCGCATGTCCGAAGAGGCTCGGGAGATGCTGGGCGGCCGGTGAAAGGCGAACGCTGCTGTTTATGCGGACAGCGCACGGGGGAACGGCGTTGCCCCACTTTGGCGCGCCTCATCTGCAGCGCCTGCTGCGGAAAGGAGCGCGGCCGCTCCCTAAGGTGCCTTCCGGATTGCCGCTTTTTGGTGGAGGCGGAGGCCAGGTGGCGGGCGCGCCGGAGCCGCGAGCTCGCTGAGGCTTGGTCCGCTTGGGAACGAGATGAGCCCAGCCTTCCTTGGCCCTACATCCGGGCCCTGGCCAGGATCCTCGCGGATTTGCTCCACAAAACGTTTGCCACCGACGCCGAGGTGGAGCGAGCTCTGCAGGACTTGGATCAGGCACTAAGCCCGATAATCCTGGTCTCAGCCGCGCCCTCCCCCTTGGGCCGCACCGTGAGCTCCGCCCTTCTGCGTCTTGTCCAAGAGGGGAAGGTGCAGCGGGAGGAACTGCGGGCGGCGGCACGATCCCTGGCCCGGTGGCTCGCTGGTTGGCGAATTCCCGAGGATGAGCGGCGATTCGTGCGCGCCCTGTTGGGGACTTATCCGCCTCTTCCCGAGGAGCCAGGGCTCATCCTCAAGCCCTGAGCTCGGCCCACAGCCTTGTCTTGCGGAGAAGCCCAAAGTACAGGACAAGGCCCAGCGGCACCGCTGCCAAAACTTGGACCCAGCTCCCGTAACGCGCCAGTAGCCAATTCATCCCGGCCACAGCCCCAGCCATGAGCCCCGCGCACAAGAGAATCATGCCCAGATCTTTGACCTGCAGCCAACCGGGCGCGCGACGCCTGAGGAGAAAACCCAAGAACACGGCGTCCACCCACCCTGCGACCCCCGTGGCCAGCGCCAAGCCAAACGTGCCCCAGATGCGCACCCACCAGAGGTTAAGTCCAACGTTCACGGACAGGGAAAGAACGCCCCCCAGCAGGGGCACACCCGGCCGGCCCAGGGCAAAAAACGCCCGGGAGAACAGGTACACCAGGGCATAGGGCCAAAGCCCCACCAAGTACCCACGCAAGTTTTGGGCGGTGCACAGGGTGTCGACGCGGCTGAAGGCACCCCGCTCAAACACAACGGTCACCGCAGGTTCCGCCAAAAGGGCCAGCCCCAAAGCCGCGGGGATCATGAGGGCTGCGGTGAGCAGGAAACCCCGGCGCAAAGTGCCCAGGAATTCCGTGGTCTGGCGCTGGGCGATGTGGCTGGCCAACGCCGGCAAAGCCACAGTGGCCACGGATACAGCAAAAACACCCAAAGGAAACTGAAAAAGCCTCATGGAATACTGCAGGGTTGCGATGGAACCATGGGGCAAGTACGAGGCCAACCGGTTGTCCACCAGGGTGTTGGCCTCGGCCACGAGCAGGCCGCCCAGAGCTGGCAAAAGGCGCTTTCCCACCACCACTAGATCGCGGCGGATTTGAAGATTTCTGAGGCCAGTCCCGGACCAAGAGCCTGCATAATACGGACGGACCGCGGGGAGCAACAGGGCCAGGGAAAGGAAGGCCCCACCCAGGGTGCCCACCACCAACGCGAAGACAGGGAGCTGAAAAAATCTGGACAGGAACAGGGCTCCAAAGGCCATCCCCAAGTTGAGCACGGCCGGAGCCAAAGCGGGGAGGAAAAACGAACCATGCACGTTTAGCACAGCGGCTGCCAACGCGGAGAGGGACACAAAACCGATGAGGGGGAAAAGCCAGGTGGCCAAGGAGATGGCCTCCCTCATCTTGTCCGGGGGGAAGCCGGCGGCGAGAACCGGCACATACACCCGGGCCATGAGACACCCCGCCGCCACCAGGGGCGCAAGCCCAAGGAGAAGGACCCGGGTGAAGGCGCGGAGAAAAACAGGGCCTTCGCCGCGGGCACGGGCCTGCGTGTACACGGGCAGGAAGGCCGTGGCCAACCCGGCCTCCCCGATCACCTGCCGCAGGGCCTGGGGGAGGAAAAAGCCTACCAAAAAGGCATCATAGCTAGCAGAGGCCCCGAAGGCGTAAGCGATGGCCGCATCCCGCACGAACCCACTGAGGCGGGAAAGGAAAGTGCCCAGCGCAGCCCGCCCCACCCGGCCCAAAAACATGGGCTAGGCCGTGGGCTCCACTTTCACCGTGACCGTGACCTTGATGTCTCCGTACAGCCGAACGTCCACGGGATAAGTTCCCAGTTCGTGGATGGGTTCAAGCTGGATGTGATCCACGGGGACGTCCATCCCGAAGCGGTCAGCGATGGCTTGGGCCAGGTCCTGGGCCCGCACGGCCGCATAAAGCTTGTTTTTGTCGTGCACGCGGCGGGCGAATACGAACTCTACCCCCCGCAGCTTGTCCGCCAGGGCCTGGGCCCGACCCCGCCGATCCGCCACCTCCGCCTGATACCGGTCCCGCAGCTTCTGAAAACGCGCCAGCTCGTGCGGCGTGGGAAGCACCGCCAATCCCCTGGGGAAAAGGTAGTTGCGCGCAAACCCGTCGCGCACATCCACCACATCCCCGGGGGTGCCAAGACCAGGAACCTCTTTGATGAGCAGCACCTTCATGACGTCCTCCTTGCACTGGGGACAATGGTAGAGGGGCCGGACGTTGGGCTCAATGGAGCTATACTTCCAAGTGGGAGGCAACGATGCACTTTGATCTGGATGCCATGCGCGCCGCACCAGGAAAGCTGTTCCGGCTGGAGGGGGATGAGCACATTCCCAGTCTAGATTGGCGCGGTGAAGAAGTGCCCATGGAGGGCCCGGTGCACGCCGAGGCCTCCGCCTTTTTTGAACACGCCACGAACCAGGTGGTCCTCACGGTGCAGGTGCGGGGCCGAGCGCACCGCCGCTGCTCCCGCTGCCTGACGGAACTGGTGGAGGAATTTGCGCGGGAGGAGGAGCTGGAGGTTTATCCCGACGAGGTGCAGGGAAAGTATCTCGAGCTTCGGCCGTTCATCGAGGCCGGAGCCAAGTTGGGCCTGTCCTCCAAGCCCTTGTGCCGGCCGGATTGCCGGGGCATTTGCCCCTATTGCGGGGCGGATCTCAACCGCGAGGACCATAAACCCAACTGCCACCGGCCCCGCCTGCCCCGGGACCCGCGGCTGAGCAAACTGGGCGAGCTGTGGGAAGAAACGCGATGAGAAGGGTGCTGGGCGTGGATCCGGGGCTCACCGCCACGGGCTACGCTGTGGTGGCCGAGGAGGGGCACGGTTTTCGCCTGCTGGCGGAGGGCGCTGTGCGCACTGGGGCCCATGACCCCCTGCCGGCCCGGCTGGCCCACATCCATCACGCGCTGGCCCAGGTCGTGGAGGCTTGGGACCCCTGGGGCGTGGCCCTGGAGGAGGTGTATTTGGGGAGAAACGCTCCCTCCGCCATGTACACCGCGCAGGTCACAGGAGTAGTGCTTCTTTTGGCGCAAGGGCGCGAGGTTTTCCACTACGCGCCCCGCGAAGTTAAACGCTGGATTTGCGGGAATGGAAATGCTCCCAAGGAACAAATTTGGCGCATGGTGACCCATCTGCTCGGCTGCCGACCCAACTCCGATCACGCGGCCGATGCCGCCGCCCTGGCCCTGTGCGCCCTGTTGGAGGCCCAGCAATGACCATCTACGAGGCCTTGGGCTTACGGGACATTCCGGAGAGGATCCTCCTCATTGATGGGCACTCCACTCTTTTCCGCTGCTTTTACGCCATCCCCGACCTGGCGACCTCCACAGGCGAGCCAGTGAATGCCCTCTACGGCTTCGTGCGTTCACTGCTCATGGCCCTGCGCGAGCACCCCTCACGCTATGTGGCCGTGGCCTTCGATACCGAAGGGAAGACCGTGCGACACGAAATCTTTGCCGAGTACAAAGCCACGCGGAAGCCCATGCCCACGGCCTTGGCCAGCCAGCTTCCCCGGGTCAAGCCCCTTCTTGATGCCTTTGGCATCCCTTATGTGGATTGTCCGGGCTATGAGGCCGACGATGTCATGGCCACGTTGGCCAAGCGCGCCGAGGCCCAGGGTATACCCACCCTCCTCCTCACCGGCGACAAAGATATGGCCCAGGTCGTTTCCGAAAAGGTCTTCCTTCTTCGGCCAGGGCGGAAGCCCTCGGATCGCTTGACTTTGGTGGATCGCGCCGGCGTAGAGGCCCTGTTCGGCGTTAAACCCGAGCAGATCGTGGATCTTCTTGCGCTTGTGGGCGACTCCATCGACAACGTGCCCGGGGTCCCGGGGGTGGGGGAAAAGACCGCCATAGAGCTCCTCCGGCAATTTGGGGACCTGGCGGGCGTGTTCACCGCCGTGCCGCGCTTGGGGAACCGGCGGGTGGCCCAGGCCCTCCAGGCCCACCAGGACGCGGCGCTCCTTTCGCGCGAGCTCGTGAAACTTCGGGAAGCTCCGCTTTCCTTGGGTCTGAAAGATTGTGCGCCGCGCCCCATCGATGCCAAAGAGCTCCGTCGGCTTTTGGAGGAACTGGAGTTCAAGTCCATTTTGGCTGAGCTCAAATTGGAGGAGCGCGCGGCCAGTGCCCCCACGTACGTGGCGGTCTTAGATGAGAAGGCTTTCCTGGAGTTATTGGAGAAGCTGAGCAAAGCAGATGAGTTTGCCCTGGATCTGGAGACCACAAGCGAAGACCCGCTCAGCGCAGAGATCGTGGGGATTGCTATCGCCATGGAGCCCCATTGGGGCTACTACATCCCTGTGGCGCATCGTTACCGGGATGCACCGCGGCAGCTCCCCCTGGACTACGTGCTCGCTCACCTCCGTCCCCTTTTGACTGGAGAGCGGCCCCGCAAGATCGGGCAAAACCTCAAGTATGACCTGCAAGTCCTGCTTAACTACGGGATCGAGGTGGGCGGGGTGGCCTTCGACTCCATGATCGCTCACTGGCTCCTCAAGCCCGACGCGCCCTCCCATTCTCTAGAGGCCATCGCCAAAGAGGAGCTTGGCCTACAGGTCCAGACATATGAGGAACTTCTGGCCCAGGGAGGGGAGCGGGACATGCGCGAAGTGCCGGTGGACCGGGCAACCCGCTACTCCGGCGAAGATGCGGTGGTGGTGGTGCGCCTGCGCGCCCCCCTCACCCAAAGGCTCAGGGAGGCCGAACTCCTCCACCTGTTCACCGATCTGGAGATCCCCCTGATCGAAGCGCTGCTATGGATGGAGCGGCGGGGCGTCCTGTTGGATGTGCAAGAACTTATGGTTCAAGGGAAGGAGCTGGAGATCCTTTTGGAGGGGACGCGGGAGGAACTGTTTGCTCTTGCGGGAGGCCCCTTCAACCCCAACTCCACTTCCCAGGTGCGGCAGATCCTCTACGAGCGCCTAAAGCTCCCGGTGTTGGCGAAGACGAAGACCGGCCCCGCCACGGACGCCCAAGTCCTGCGGGATCTTGCCCAGCACCACGAGTTTCCCGCCAAGCTGATCGCCTACCGGGAGCTGGAAAAGCTGCGGAACACCTATGTGGAAAAGCTCCCCCAACATGTGCATCCCAAAACCGGGCGGGTACACACCTCGTTTAACCAGACCGGCACGGCCACGGGGCGCCTCTCCTCCTCTGAGCCGAACTTGCAGAACATACCGGCCAAAACAGAGGTGGGGGTGGACATCCGGCGGGCGTTTGTGGCTCCCGCGGGAAAGGTCCTGTTGGGCGCCGATTACTCCCAAATTGAGCTCCGGGTTTTGGCCCATCTCGCTGGGGACGAGGCCCTCATCGAGGCCTTCAGGCGCGGAGAGGACCTGCATCGCCGAACCGCCGCTGTTCTCTTCGGCGTCCCGCCGGAGGCCGTGGACGCCCGCATGCGCACCATCGCCAAACGCGTGAACTTCGGGATCATCTATGGCATCACTCCCTACGGCCTTTCCCGGGACGTGGGCATCCCTCAAGAGGAAGCCAAGGCCTTGATCGACCGGTTCTTCCAGGCTTACCCGCAGGTGGCGGCATTCCTGGACAAATTGGTGGAGGAGGCACGAAACACGGGTTTTGCCCGCACGCTGTTGGGGCGCAAGCGGCCTTTGCCTGGGCTCAAGAACCCTGAGCGGCGCGGGGTCGGGCAGGACCGAAGAAACGCCATCAATACCCCCATTCAGGGGACTGCTGCGGACCTCATGAAGCTCGCCATGCTCCGCATCCATCGGGCCTGGAAGGAGGGGAGGCTTCCCGCGGAGATGATCCTTCAGATCCACGACGAGCTTGTGTTCGAAGTGGAGAAAAGCCAGGCCAAGCGCGCAGGGGATGTGATTAGGGATCTCATGGAGGGCGTGTGGGAGCTGCGCGTGCCCCTCAAGGTGGATGTGAAGATCGGCAGCAACTGGAGCGAGATCTAGCCGCGAAGCCAGCTTCCCCGGCCCACCAGTGCCCCCACCAGCTCCACCCCCTCCAGGCGGGCACCCTCGTCCACCACGCACTCCCTGAGACGGGAACGCAGGATTTGCGCCGGGCCGAGGACCACGGAGCGCGCGACCAGTGCATCCCTCACCTCAGCCTCCGGATGGATCCAGCTTTGACCTCCAGTGGCCCGGAGGTTGGCCTCGATATAGGAGGCCCGGTCCCCGATGTCCAGCCATTCCTCGACTTTGGTGAAGGCCACGATCTTCCGGCGGGCTAAAAGCCAGGCCAAAAAGTAGCCGGGAGCATCGTGGCCGGCAGGAGCACCTTGCACAAACTCTGACACAAGAGGCAGGACATCGCGGGGGAGGAAATAACACGCCGTGCTTGCCCAATGGGAAAAGGGCTCGTCAGGCTTCTCTTGAAAGGCACGAATGTAGCGCCCTTCCACCAGGGCCACGCCGTAGCGCCGCCGGGCCAGGCTGGGATCGCCCAACGAAAAGAGCGCAACCGTAGGATGCCCGCCCGCTTCCGTCACGAACTCTTGCACATTCAACCGCAGCCAGTTATCACCGGCCAGAACCAAAAGATCGTCCTCAAGGGCACAGCGCTCCACGAGCCAGGCCAAAGCCCCCACAGCCCCCAGCTTTTCCTGCTCCCGCATGCTCTCCTCCACCACGAGCTCCACGGGCTTTCCCTGCGCCCAGGCTTGGAAAGCCCGGGCGAAACGCTTGTTCACGGCCAGGAGCACGGGAAAAAGCTCAGCAGGCATCAAGTCCAGGATGTAGTCCAAAAGGGGTTTTCCCGCCACAGGCAGCAGAGGTTTGGGCCGATCCCAGGTGATGGGCCAAAGACGTAGGGCAAACCCGCCCGCCAGGATAACAGCGCGCACTTAATGCTCCCTCAGCACCCCGTTGCAGCAGGGTGCGCCGCAGAACTCCCTTTCCAGCTGCAGGGTGACGTGAACAAGTCCGAACTCCTCGCCCAAGAGCTTGCGCAACCTGTTGGCCAACGCGTCGGCCTCGGCCAGGGAGCCACTGTCCACTACCACATGGGCACTCAAAGCAGGAAAACCTGGGCCGATGCTCCAAAGATGCAGGTCATGCACGCCGCGCACGCCCGCGACCTCGAGCAAGCGCTTTGTGATTTTTTCCAGCTCCAGCCCTTCTGGCGCACCCTCGGCCAAGACGCGAAAACTGCGGCGCAACAGGCGCACTGCTCCCACCCCCACCACAGCGGCGATGAACAGGCTTGCCAGTGGGTCCGCACCGGTCCAGCCGGTGAGCACGATGGCCACCCCCGCGGCGAGGGCCGCCAGCGAACCCAGGGCATCGCCCAGCACGTGCAGGAAGGCGGCACGCATGTTGAGGTCCTCTTCCTCATGGTGCCAAAGCAAACCCGCCATGAGGATGTTGGCAATAACACCAACCACGGCCATGGCCAGCATGGGCTCGGCGTGCACCATCCTGGGCGCACCGAAGCGCGCCACTGCCTCCTTGGTGAGCAAGGTTAAAAGAAGGAGGAGGGTAAGCCCGTTCGTGGCGGCGGTGAGCACTTCCACCCGTTGGAAACCATAGGTGTAGCGGGTGGTGGGCGGCCGGCGAGAGATCCTGGCCCCAAAATAGGCGAGCCCCAGCGCGACCACATCGAGAAAAACGTGCGCCGAGTCAGCGAGAAGGGCCAGGCTTCCGGCAAAAAGACCGGTGAGAAGTTCCGCGAGGAACACAAAAAAACCCAGGGCTAACGCCCAAAGCAGACGCCGTTCGCGTTCGATCCCGACCACGCCCTCATTTTACTGGTAAAGCCAACGATAGATAAGCCAGGCATGGAGAACCTTTGTCAGGTACTCCCGGGTCTCCGGGGATCGCAGGGCGGCCGGGAAGTCCAGGGGGTCGCGCAGGTCGGCCGTCCAACGCCGCAGGTTCCCAGGGCCGCCATTATAGGCGGCCACGGCCCAGGCCACATCACCCCTGAATTGATCCAAAAGATGGCGTAAATACCAGGTTCCCAGGCGGATGTTGTAGTCTGGGTCAAAAAGGAGGTCCTCGCGGTAGGGGATGCGCAGCTTGTCCTCAGCAATCCAGCGGGCCGTGGCCGGCATGAGTTGCATGAGACCGCGGGCCCCTGCGCTGGAGACCGTGGTGGGAAGGAAACCGCTCTCTTCACGCATAACCGCCCACACCAGGAGCGGATCCACGTTGTATTCCGAGGCCCAGCGCAGCACGCTCTTCTCCCAGGCCCGGGGGTAGGCAAGCGTGTAGGCACGCGGGCAAGGAAGCCCAGAGATAACGCGTACACCTACAGCGAAAGCCCGGCGCCAATCGCCTCGCTTGGCATACCACTCGCCGATGACCAAGGCCTCGGCGGGAGAAGCCCTGGCCAGCGCCATCTCCACTACAATTGAAGCCCACTCCTCGCCATACCGTGGAAAGCGCAACACCAGGCGCTCAGCCAAATCCACAGCCTCTGACCTGCTCCCTTGCGGGTCGGCGCGCACGGAAGGCGTGGTTTCCTCGCCCAACCACCAGAGAAAGGCGGGGGGAAGAAGGCCCTTGAAGAAGGCGGCTTCCTTGGCTCGACCTTGCCGCGAAAGGAGGAGAAAGGCCCGCATGGCGGCATCGTCGGCCACGCGGGCCGACCCCCTGGCCAACTCTTGGTGGATGGCAAGCGCGTCTTGAGTGCGACCTTGTGCCTCAAGCAGTAGAGCTGCTCGCCAGCGGGCCTCCGGCTCCCCAGCGCCCAGGTAAGCCTCGATGGCCTGAGCGAAAGCGCCGCGGCCCTCCAAAAGAAGCCCCAGACGGTACGCACCGGTTGTTCCCGCGGCGAGATAGGCTGCCTCGGCTTTTTCCCTCTCGCCCAGTCGTTCCAACACTTGACCATACTGCACAAGGACCTGGGCGTCCGTGGGCACTGCTGCCAGATATCTTTCGTATTCCTGCGCGGCCTCCTTCGGTTGACCTAAGTTCGCCAGAGCCTGAGCCCGCAGAAGATGGGCGGCGGAGCCGGTGAGGCCAGCGAGGACTTGCAAGGCTTGCGCGTAGGCTCCGGCGTTCACCAGCGCTTTGCCCGCGGAAAGCTTGTCCTGTTCCAAACGAACAACGCTCTCCGCCGCTTCAGCGTCCGGAAGAAGCTTTCTCCAGTGCTCCAAGGCCTGGGAAGCTTGGCCGCTTTCTTCCAACGCCATAGCCAAAAGTTTTCGCGCCTCCCGCGCCTCGCGCAGGGCCAGCGCTTCCCGCAAAAGGGGCACGGCATCCTGGGCCCGGCCGCGGTCCAGGAACTCCTTGGCCAACTCCACACGTGCCACCCAACCGGCCGCGTCTTCCCGCACGGCCAGCTCCCAAAGCTTAGACCGGGGCGATCCCGCGGAGTTCAGGGCCTGAAAGAGCTCCTCGTAGGGATCAAGCGTGGGCGGAGGCCAAAGGCTGAGGCCCAAGAATATCACGGCCCCAGCAATAACAAGCAACAGCACCCATTTCACGGCGGGAGTGTGGAAGAGGGCAGGACCGGGGTCAAGGACACAGGGGCGTCAAGGCCAAGAAAAAGGGGCCCTGCGCCCCCTTCACCCAACCACGATCCTCACCCCAAAGGCGCTTCAGAACAGCACGCAGATCCCAAACCCCGGCATGAGAAGGGCGTTGATGGACATGGTGGCAAGATTGATGACACCCAAAAGCTTGATTTGGCCATAGAGGGTAAATGTTTCGGCCACAGGGAAGTAAGCCCCGCCCAAGGCGTTGACGGTGAGGCTTATGGCGGCCACACCCCCTAGGCCGCCGGCCACCACAGCGACGCCGCCGGCACCGCCGCCAAAATAGGCCCGGAATTCACCCAGACGCGGAGTAAGAAGGTAGCTGGCGTCCACAGAAAAGGCCACGTTGCCCCCCAGGGCGATAGCCCACAGACCGAGGGTGAAGCGGGTGGCGGCGTCCTGCCCGGGAAGTTCAAAGAAAACATCGAGCACGGGGCTCCCCAAAGCGAAACTCCCGCCCACGCCCAGGCGGCTTTG
Organism: uncultured Thermotogaceae bacterium; assembly: GCA_964429165.1. Classification (GTDB taxonomy): domain Bacteria; phylum Bipolaricaulota; class Bipolaricaulia; order Bipolaricaulales; family Bipolaricaulaceae; genus DTER01. Next base: position 100,793 of record CAYSAN010000002.1, on the reverse strand, counting down.
AGCAAAGCCCACCGTGGTTCCAAGTAGCGCCACCACAAGAAGACCCCCCAAAATTTTGCGCATGGATGCTGTCGCCTCCCGTAAAGCTAAAGATAGATCATTGTAACTTGCGGAACAAAATCGTGCCAAAGACCGCGATTCCCTTGGTGCGGGGAAAGTTTGCCCTTAACATTCGGGCGGGGGATACCATGGAAAAAAGCGTGGGTGTAAGGGAGGTACGAGCCCCTCGGGGCTCCAAGATCTCTTGCCGCGGGTGGCTGCAGGAAGCGGCCCTGCGCATGCTCCTGAACAACCTGGACCCGGAGGTGGCAGGGGATCCCGCCAACCTCATCGTGTACGGGGGCACGGGGAAAGCCGCGCGCTCCTGGGAGGATTTCGAGCGCATTGTGCGCTGCCTGAGGGAACTGGATAACGACGAGACCCTGGTGGTTCAGTCCGGGCGGGCTGTTGCCATGTTCAAAACCCATGAAGACGCGCCGCGGGTTTTGATCGTGAACGCCATGCTTGTCCCGGAATGGGCCACTTGGGAGAAGTTCCGGGAGCTGGAGCGCTTGGGGCTCACCATGTACGGCCAGATGACCGCAGGAAGCTGGATCTACATCGGCACCCAGGGGATCCTCCAGGGCACCTACGAGACCTTGGCGGAGTGTGCCCGGCAGCACTTCGCTGGCACCTTGCGGGGTAAGTTGGTGCTCACAGCGGGCTTGGGCGAGATGGGCGGTGCGCAGCCTCTCGCGATCACCATGAACGAAGGTGTGGGCATCATCGTGGAAATCAACCCCGAGAAGATCCAGCGCCGACTGGCGTTGGGGCAACTCGACACTTGGACTGATTCGCTGGATAAGGCCTTGGATCTGGCACGGGAGCACAAGCGCAAGGGCGAGCCTATTTCCATTGGGCTTTTGGGGAACGCTGCTGATGTCTACCCGGAGCTCCTGCGCCGGGGGGTCTGCCCCGACGTGGTCACCGACCAGACCGCAGCTCATGATGAATTGAACGGCTATGTGCCTGGGGGGATGACCTATCAGGAGGCCCTGAAGCTCCGCCAGGAGGATCCCCGGCGCTACATCGAGCTTTCCTATCGATCCATGGTGCGGCACGTGCGGGCCATGGCGGAGATGAAGGAGGCGGGGGCGGTGGTGTTCGACTACGGGAACGCCCTTCGCGCTCAGGCCCAAACGGCAGGCCTGGCCCACGAAATTGCTTTCTCCTTTCCCGGTTTTGTCCAAGCCTATATCCGGCCCATGTTCTGCGAGGGCAAGGGCCCCTTCCGCTGGGTGGCCCTCTCCGGTGATCCTGAGGACATCTTCCGCACAGATCGGGCAGTGGTGGAACTTTTCCGGAAAAACGAGTCCCTACGCCGTTGGATTGAGAAAGCCGAGGGAAAGGTGCGGTTTCAGGGGCTGCCAGCCCGGATCTGCTGGCTGGGTTACGGGGAGCGGGCTGACGCCGGGCTCCTTTTCAACGAGCTGGTGCGAAAAGGCGAGGTGAAGGCCCCCATCGTGATCGGCCGGGATCATCTGGACTCCGGCTCCGTGGCCTCACCCTACCGGGAGACGGAGGGGATGCGCGATGGTTCCGATGCCATCGCGGACTGGCCCATTCTCAACGCCCTTCTCAACGCCGTGTGCGGGGCCACCTGGGTGAGCGTCCACCACGGCGGCGGGGTGGGGATTGGCAAGAGCATCCATGCGGGGATGGTCATTGTGGCCGATGGCACTAGAGCCGCGGACCGCCGGCTTGAACGGGTGCTCACCGTGGATCCCGGGCTAGGGGTGGCCCGCCATGCGGATGCCGGCTACGAAAAGGCCATCCGCGTGGCGGCGGAACGGGGAATCCGCATCCCCAGGCTTGAGGACTAGGTTAAACCGCTTGGGCCAGCAGGAACGCCAGGGCGGCCAGGGTTTTCCCATCGCCCTTCCCACGCCGTGCCAGGGCCAGGATCTCCGGCGGGGAGAAAAAGCGAGCCTCCTCGATCTCGTTCTGAGCCTGAGGAGCGGCCACCGGGATCGCAACTTCAAACAGGAAAATGCGCTCGGTAGCGTAGCCCGGCGTGGGGTAGATCACCCCAAGAAAGCGGGGCCGTGCGGAGAGGCCCACCTCCTCCTTGAGCTCGCGCTGGGCGCAGGCCCACGGGGTTTCCCCGGGCTCCAGGGTCCCCGCCGGGATCTCCCAAAGGTCCGTTCCAGCCCCTTCCCGATGCTGGCGCACAAGGAGCACCCGACCGCCTCTGTCGCGGACGAGAACGGCCACGGCTCCCGGGTGTTCCACGACCTCCCTTAGGCCGTGGGGAGTAAGACGCCGGTGCAGACGCAGGAACCGCCCCTGGTACGCCACCCCAGGGCTATCCGCCGCAGCCGGGTCGCACATAGTTGGCCAGCCCCAGCAATCCTAAAAAGAGCCCGCTCACCTGCAAAGCGAACGCTAAAAAGTTCAAACCCAGGGTAGAAGTGAGCACCCCTAGGACCATGAGGAACGGCAGGACGGCCCCAGCCGAGATCCCCACCAGCCCCACCAGGATCATCAGCCACGGGCGCTCCCTCATTGGTAGAGCCAGCAGGCCACGTAGTGCTCCGGCACTGGCTCGAACTCCGGAGGCTGTTCCCGATCGCACAACCCCTCCATCTTGTGGACGCAGCGGGGATGGAACCGGCAGCCCGCCGGCGGCCGCACCAAACTCGGCGGCTCCCCAGGAGGGACGTCTTTGAACCGCAGGGAGTTCTCAAAATCAGGGTCGGGGATGGCGGACAGCAAGGCTTTGGTGTAGGGGTGCAACGGGGCCCGCACGATCTCCTGCACGCCCGCCTTCTCCACCACCTTGGCCGCGTACATGATGAACACCCGTTCCGAGAAGTACCGCACGGTGGAAAGGTCATGGGTGATGTAGATGACCCCCAGGTCATGGGCGCGCTGGACCCGGCGCATGAGGTCCAAGATCTCCACGCGCACGGAGGCATCGAGCATGGAGACAGGCTCATCAGCCACGATGAGTTTAGGGTTGAGCACCAAGGCCCTGGCGATCACGAGCCGCTGCTGTTGCCCTCCGGAAAGCATATGGGGGAACTTGGCGAGGAAGTCCTCCACGGGGAGGAGGCGGACTTCCTCCAGGACCTCGCGGACGCGGGCCTCGCGTTCCGCGGGCCGCCCCACCTTGTTGATGAGCAAGGGCTCGAGAAGAATGCGCCTCACGTTCATGAACGGAGGAAGAGCTCCATAGGGGTCTTGCTGAACGTATCCGACCTGCCGACGTAACCAGTCCAGGTTCTTCGCTGTCACCACCTGCCCCGCGAACTGCAGCGTGCCTTTGGTGGGAGGAACCAGCCCCAGGATGGTCTTGAGCAGCGTGGTTTTCCCGGAGCCGCTTTCGCCCACGATGGTCAAGGCCTCGCCATGGCGAAGGTGGAAGTTGACCCCATCCAAAGCGCGCACATACCCAGCATGGATGAACCCAAATTTGCGCAACTCATACCAAGTATGCAGGTCTTTGACCGACAGAAGAAAGTTGTTCTCGAGCATCGCCTCACCCCGCCCAGAGCCAGCACTTCACCGCGCCCCCTCCGTCAACAGAAAAGGAGGGCGGCTCCTCCCCGCAGCGCTCAAACCGCCTGGGACAACGCGGAGCAAACCGACAGCCACGCGGGGGGTTCAGGAGACTGGGGGGTTGGCCGGGGATGAACTCCAGGGGTTTGTCCTCCCGAAGGGTGGGAACGCTCGCCATGAGCTTTTGGGCGTAGGGATGGAGGGGCGCGGCGAAGAACCGCGCGGCCGGGCTGTGTTCAGCGATGTGCCCGGCGTACATCACCACAACCTCGTCCGCAAGTTCGCTGGACGTCGCGATATCATGGGTGATCAGGATATAGCTCACCTCAAACTCCCGTTTGATCTTCTTCAGCGAGTTCATGATGTTGGCCTGAGTCAGCACGTCCAAAGCCGAGGTCGGTTCATCGAGGATGATCAACTGGGGGCTGGTGATGAGGGCCATGGCGATGATGGCCCGCTGGCGCATGCCCCCGGAAAGCTCAAACGCATAGCGGTTGAGGAAGTCCACGGGAAGGCCCACGATCCTTGCCATTTCCGCGGCCTGCTTTAGCGCCGCCTCCTTGCTCACACCACGGTGCAAGATAAGCGGCTCAGCGATCTGCAGGCCCACGCGCAGGACAGGGTTCAACGCATTCATGGCGGCTTGAGGCACAAAGGAAATCTTGCGCCACCGGATCTCCTTGCGGAACCATTCGTCGTTCATGGTCATGAGGTCCACGCCGTCCAAGATGATCTTTCCGCTGAACGTGTGAACGTTGCGGGGCAAAAGACGTAGGATAGCCCGCGCCAAGGTGGTTTTGCCGCAGCCGGACTCCCCCAGCACGGTGAGCGAGCGCCGCCGCTTGAGTTCAAACCCAACATTGTCCACAGCCTGCACCACACCTTTTGTGGTGCGGAAGTAAAGCTTGAGCTCCTCCACTTTGAGCAACACGGCCCCTTCATCGACCCTGGCCGCTGTCCTTGTCATCGCTTGTTCCTGCTGCATCCCCATGTCTCCAACCTCCTACAGGGATCGCAACCTGGGGTTGAAGATCCGGTCCAAGGTGAACCCGATCATGGCGAAACCCACACCGGTCAGGAACAACAACGCCGCGGGCAGGAGGATCCAGTAATAGTACTGGGAGCCCATGTACAAGAAGGCTTGAGCTTCATTGATGACCTTGCCCCAGGTGGGAAGCACGGGGTCTCCCAGGCCCAGGATGGCCAGGGAGGCCTCCAAGAACACATATCCCGGGATGGCCTGGATGAACGCAGGAATGGTGAGGGGCAAGAACCGCGGCACGAGGTAGCGAAAGATGATGCGTAAGTTCCCGGCCCCATACGCCCGCGCGGCCTCCAGGTACGGCAGGTTGCGCGTCTGCAAGTACATGGCCCGGTAACTTTTGTTGCCCCCGATGATCCCGTACCCAATGAGCACAGCCAAAATCACCCACAGGCTGCGGGACCAGAACATGCCCACCATGATGAGGATGGGAAGAAGCGGGAGGATCATGCGCAGTTCGGTGAGCCGATCAACCAAGGCATCGACCCATCCGCCGAACCAGGCGCCCACAGCGGACACGGTGAGGTACCACAGGGTAAGGACTAGTGCCGCACTCATGCCGAAGGCCATGGCGATTGGGGCGCCCCACAACAGGGCGATGGAGAGGTCCCGCCGGATGTTGTCCGTGCCAGCCCAACCGTGGGCCTGCCCGTAGACAATCAACTTCAGCTGAACCCGGCTTTCCGCATCAAAGGTCAAGAGTTCCACCAGGAGCTCGTACCGCCCCCGCAGAGGCTTGTTCGGCTCCGTGGGAGAAGCGAACAACGCCTCATGGGGAGGGCGTCCCCCCAACCGGCGGACCAGCGCCGCGTCCGCCGAGATGATGTACCGCCCGCTTCCCTTCAGCACTTGTGTTCCGAGCGGGATCTCCCGGCCGTCCGGTGTGCGCCAGACCAGCACTGCTCGCGGGGGGGTGTGGGCGAACTGGGCCTCGAAAAACAGCGCCAGCTCCTTAGGAAAAGCTGTCCGGGATAGAAAGTCAAAGGAGAAACTGAGGCTTTGCCGACGAACCCCACCCCCCAGGTCCTCCGTGCGCAGGACCCTCGCCTGCTTATGTTCCACCCGGATCGTTTCAGGGAGATCCGCGCCGAACCAGTTAAACCAGCGGGGCTGGGCATTCCGCGGGTTTTCCAGCCATGTCGTCTCCCCAGCTCGCCACAACCGAATCGCCTCCGAATAGGGGTACCGCACCACCGCGTACACAGACATGAAGAGCAAAAGCCCCACCACCGCCAGGCCCACCATGGCGGAGGGGTAGCGCCGCAACTCCCGCACGCGTGCCCAAAAGCTCATAGCCTCTGCCCCCCTGCTGCACCGATCCTGACCCGCGGGTCCAAGGCCGCGTACAGGACATCCAGCAAGAACACGGTCATGGCCAACAGGTAACCGTAGATCACGTTGGCCCCCACGATGACCGCTGTCTCGTTACCGCTGATGGCGCTGTATAGCATGCGTCCAAGGCCCGGCCAGGCGAACACCGTCTCGGTGATCACCCCCCCCATCCAAACCCCGATGAGCATCATGGCGAAGCTCGTGACGATGGGGGGAAGCGTGGGCCGCAAGATGTACCGCCGCTCGATCGCCCGGGACGAGAGGCCCTTGGCCCTCGCTAACTCCACATAATCTTCGCTGGAGTAGATGAGGAAGAAGGTGCGCCAGGAGTAGATGGTGGCGAATAAAGCTCCGATCACCACTGCGCTCACAGGGAGGATCATGTGCTTGAGGACGCTCAGGGTTCGGCCAAGAAGGGTGGGAGGGGCCATGGGATCGATGTACCCCCCGTACGGCAACACCCGCAGCAGCGAGGCAAAGATCAGGATGAGGATGATCCCGTAAAACCAAGCGGGCGGCGCGGAGGTGGGCGCCAAGAGCACCACCGCCCGATCCAAGGTGGACCCGTAGCGCCGCGAGAGGACGAGCGCGAGGAACACCGACCCAAAAAACAGGATGAATTGGGCCGTGCCCCAAAGAAGCAAGGTGTAGGGAAGCCGCTCCACCAGGATCAACCGCACCTGACGGGAGCCCGTGTCGCTCTGCATTCTGTCAGCGTAGCCCAGGTTCATGGTGATGCCGTTAAGGAGGTGCTGAAGGGCCCGCTCGATGAATGGCCTGTCCAATCCGTACTGAGCCCGGAGCAACTCCACCTGTTGGTCGTAGAACTTCCTGCGCTCGGCCTCCGGCAATTGCTGTATGTCCGGGTTCTGCATCATCGCGCCCACTTGCTCGCGGATCATGGAGTCTATGATTTGGTCCATGGCCCCACCCATGTTGGCGATCAAGATGATGAGCCAGACGGCCACCACCACGGTTAAGAAGAGGAGGAGGGCCCGCACACCGGCATATGTTGCCAATCTACGCAGGTTATCCCTCATCGTTACCCCCGTTTCGCGCCCCTCATGTTAACAAAAAAGGGGCGCCGCGGCTACAACCCCGGCGCCCCGCCCAACCCTAAGCCCCTCAGAACACGGTGAACACCGCGCTGGCGAAAGCCGGGATGGCCACGACCTTGGAGACCGCCACAACCTCAATGCGCACGGACCCCACCGGCAACTTGGCCGTCTCCCCGCCGGGGATGGACACCGCAAACAGACCATCCCTCACGGGCTCGGCCCGACCGGACAACACCAGGTTCCCCTCCGCATCGAACAGGAGGTAGGTGACGAAGTCCATCTCGGCCAACGGATACGGGAGGTCCTTGTGCGTCACCTCCACCAAGAAGTCCCACGGCGCACCGCGCCGCAACACGGGCGCAGGGGAGGTGACCTCCGCCTCCACGAGCTTGGGCTCGGCAAACACCAGCCACTTGTCCGCCGGATCCTTGAACTCCGCGTAGTTCTTGAGGACAAGGATCTTCTCCACCGGCCGCACCGTGTCCACGTAGAGGGGGCCGTTGGCCACCCACAGGTGCCCCTTGGCCTCGTACCAGCGCTTCAGGTTCTGGTAGCGGGCGATGGCCTCCTCCTTGGTCACGTACTGGCTCAGCACCGCGGCGAAGGGGATGAACCCGGTCTCCACGTTCTCCGCCAAGTACTTGGTGAGGATGGGAAGGGAAGGACCAGCGATGTAGTTCATCCACTCCACCTTGAGCTTCCTGGCCTTGGAGGAGGAGAAGGCCAGTTCCTGGGCGGCCTCAGCCTGGATCCCCAGGGCTAGGGAGTGCCAAGGCGCGACACCCTGGGCGTACTCCGGCATGAGGTAGCTGGCCCGGACCGCAGCGATCCACTCCGCATCCAGGTAGTAGAGGTCGCTGTACACCTCGAACACAAGGGGCTTCACCGACAGGATCCGAAGCCCCTTGAAGTGCGCCATGAACGTGCGGAAGGCAGGAACGGCCGCCTCGTCATACAGGGCGCTCTCGGGCTTGGCCCGCTCGAAGGTCAGGATGAACCCGATGAGGCCGTCGACCAAGGACCACTTGGACCCGTCGTGCCAGGTGCGCTCGTAGAGATCAACAGGATAGTAGACCACCGCCTTGGCCCGGCTGGTCACGGGTCCCCCAAAGCGCTCGGCCGCGGTGATGAACCGCTGGGCCACCGGGTCCCAATCGGCCCAGGCATCGCCAGGGACCTCAATCTTGGGCACAAACTTCAGATCCACCCAATCCAGGGTCTTCGTCACCGGCAGGCCCTCCTCCACCACCACCTCCACCTTCTCCACCAGCTGCGGCCAATAGAGGCCGGTGAAGGGGTCGGGCAGGGTGGCGTAGTCGGAGACGCCCCGGATGGGCATCATGTCGAAGATCCAGTTCGTGCCAGCCACGGGGTTCCAGGGCTCGGTGAGCATGGAGGTGTTGCCCAGCCGCATGGTCCCGCCGACCACGGGCTTCCCCGCCGGGTCGACGAAGTGGATGGTGCGCCCCCAGAGCCAGGCCCCGTACACCGCGCCCGCCAGGTCCGCGGCCACCCGCACGTTCTTGCCCATGGCCGTGTAGCCCACGCGGTTGCTCACCCACACCCGCACCGAGTCCTTCATGGACAGCTCCAGGGCCCGGGCCATGAGCGCGTTGCGCTCCTCAATGCTCTTGAAGTCGCGGCGGGCCAGACGATCAGAGATCTCGTCGAACTCAGGGGCGGGCTTGTACGCCTGCCAGAGCGGGCTGGGTAGTCCACGAGGGGTGTAGAAGAAGTCGAAGTTCCCGCCCTGATCGCGGGAGATGACCGTGGTCACCCAGCCGCCCGTGTACAGGTGCCATTCGCCTTTGGCGGGGTCGCCAGTGAGCCAAATCGGGGAGGCCTCCGCGGCCCGCTTGTACATCCGCTCGACCTCAAACCCCAAGCCCTCCAAGAGGGTGGCCAGGTAGTCGCCGATCATCCGGCGCTCGTCCTCCGGCCGGATCAACACCTTGATCACCACCGGCGCGCCCTTGTAGTACCACTTGCCATCCCGCAGCTCCGCGCCGAGCTTCTCCATCTCCGCGAAGATCACGGCCTTGGCCTTCTCTGGGTTGGGAGCGTACTTGAGCTCCAACGCGCGGGCCACGTCCGCCAGCCGGGCGTAGTCCGGGAAGCTCGGGGTGATGGCGAAGTACCTGGGGATCCCACCCACCCCGCCGTAGATCTCGGCCACGATGTAATCCCGGTCGATCAGCCAGTTCAAGGCCTCCCGGATCGCGGGGATCGCGAAGGGGTTGAGGCGACCATCGACGAACTCTGGACCGTAGGGGTTACAAGTGATCTCGTTGTAAGAGCCGACGGCGGGAACAGGGTGGTACAGCTCGGCTTTTATGATCTTAATGAGGTCGGGCGTGGAAATGGAAAAGGTATACAGGTCGAGGGCCCCGGTCCGCACCATGTCCACCCCTTTGGCGAGGGTGGGCTCCTCCACGAACACGATCTCATCCACCCAGGCCCCGGTTCGCACCTGGGCCCAGGCCCCCAATGCCAAACCCACACCAATGACCAACACTAACCACTTCCGCATATCCACCCCCTTCGGAGAGTTTACCTCCTGCCACCCGCCTCCTGGGTAACCCAATATTTTACACAAAAAAAGCCCAGCGACAACCCCCCTCGGCTTCCGCCCCGCCCGGACCATTCACGCTCACAAGGAGGATCCCTGGGGGCCAGGCCCACCCCACGGAGGGTGACCACTTTTCACCGCCGCGGAACCGGGGCCCCGGTCCACGCCGGTTATCCCTTGGTAGTGCCCCGTTTCGCGCCCCTCATGTTAACAAAAAAGGGGCGCCGCGGCTACAACCCCGGCGCCCCGCCCAACCCTAAGCCCCTCAGAACACGGTGAACACCGCGCTGGCGAAAGCCGGGATGGCCACGACCTTGGAGACCGCCACAACCTCAATGCGCACGGACCCCACCGGCAACTTGGCCGTCTCCCCGCCGGGGATGGACACCGCAAACAGACCATCCCTCACGGGCTCGGCCCGACCGGACAACACCAGGTTCCCCTCCGCATCGAACAGGAGGTAGGTGACGAAGTCCATCTCGGCCAACGGATACGGGAGGTCCTTGTGCGTCACCTCCACCAAGAAGTCCCACGGCGCACCGCGCCGCAACACGGGCGCAGGGGAGGTGACCTCCGCCTCCACGAGCTTGGGCTCGGCAAACACCAGCCACTTGTCCGCCGGATCCTTGAACTCCGCGTAGTTCTTGAGGACAAGGATCTTCTCCACCGGCCGCACCGTGTCCACGTAGAGGGGGCCGTTGGCCACCCACAGGTGCCCCTTGGCCTCGTACCAGCGCTTCAGGTTCTGGTAGCGGGCGATGGCCTCCTCCTTGGTCACGTACTGGCTCAGCACCGCGGCGAAGGGGATGAACCCGGTCTCCACGTTCTCCGCCAAGTACTTGGTGAGGATGGGAAGGGAAGGACCAGCGATGTAGTTCATCCACTCCACCTTGAGCTTCCTGGCCTTGGAGGAGGAGAAGGCCAGTTCCTGGGCGGCCTCAGCCTGGATCCCCAGGGCTAGGGAGTGCCAAGGCGCGACACCCTGGGCGTACTCCGGCATGAGGTAGCTGGCCCGGACCGCAGCGATCCACTCCGCATCCAGGTAGTAGAGGTCGCTGTACACCTCGAACACAAGGGGCTTCACCGACAGGATCCGAAGCCCCTTGAAGTGCGCCATGAACGTGCGGAAGGCAGGAACGGCCGCCTCGTCATACAGGGCGCTCTCGGGCTTGGCCCGCTCGAAGGTCAGGATGAACCCGATGAGGCCGTCGACCAAGGACCACTTGGACCCGTCGTGCCAGGTGCGCTCGTAGAGATCAACAGGATAGTAGACCACCGCCTTGGCCCGGCTGGTCACGGGTCCCCCAAAGCGCTCGGCCGCGGTGATGAACCGCTGGGCCACCGGGTCCCAATCGGCCCAGGCATCGCCAGGGACCTCAATCTTGGGCACAAACTTCAGATCCACCCAATCCAGGGTCTTCGTCACCGGCAGGCCCTCCTCCACCACCACCTCCACCTTCTCCACCAGCTGCGGCCAATAGAGGCCGGTGAAGGGGTCGGGCAGGGTGGCGTAGTCGGAGACGCCCCGGATGGGCATCATGTCGAAGATCCAGTTCGTGCCAGCCACGGGGTTCCAGGGCTCGGTGAGCATGGAGGTGTTGCCCAGCCGCATGGTCCCGCCGACCACGGGCTTCCCCGCCGGGTCGACGAAGTGGATGGTGCGCCCCCAGAGCCAGGCCCCGTACACCGCGCCCGCCAGGTCCGCGGCCACCCGCACGTTCTTGCCCATGGCCGTGTAGCCCACGCGGTTGCTCACCCACACCCGCACCGAGTCCTTCATGGACAGCTCCAGGGCCCGGGCCATGAGCGCGTTGCGCTCCTCAATGCTCTTGAAGTCGCGGCGGGCCAGACGATCAGAGATCTCGTCGAACTCAGGGGCGGGCTTGTACGCCTGCCAGAGCGGGCTGGGTAGTCCACGAGGGGTGTAGAAGAAGTCGAAGTTCCCGCCCTGATCGCGGGAGATGACCGTGGTCACCCAGCCGCCCGTGTACAGGTGCCATTCGCCTTTGGCGGGGTCGCCAGTGAGCCAAATCGGGGAGGCCTCCGCGGCCCGCTTGTACATCCGCTCGACCTCAAACCCCAAGCCCTCCAAGAGGGTGGCCAGGTAGTCGCCGATCATCCGGCGCTCGTCCTCCGGCCGGATCAACACCTTGATCACCACCGGCGCGCCCTTGTAGTACCACTTGCCATCCCGCAGCTCCGCGCCGAGCTTCTCCATCTCCGCGAAGATCACGGCCTTGGCCTTCTCTGGGTTGGGAGCGTACTTGAGCTCCAACGCGCGGGCCACGTCCGCCAGCCGGGCGTAGTCCGGGAAGCTCGGGGTGATGGCGAAGTACCTGGGGATCCCACCCACCCCGCCGTAGATCTCGGCCACGATGTAATCCCGGTCGATCAGCCAGTTCAAGGCCTCCCGGATCGCGGGGATCGCGAAGGGGTTGAGGCGACCATCGACGAACTCTGGACCGTAGGGGTTACAAGTGATCTCGTTGTAAGAGCCGACGGCGGGAACAGGGTGGTACAGCTCGGCTTTTATGATCTTAATGAGGTCGGGCGTGGAAATGGAAAAGGTATACAGGTCGAGGGCCCCGGTCCGCACCATGTCCACCCCTTTGGCGAGGGTGGGCTCCTCCACGAACACGATCTCATCCACCCAGGCCCCGGTTCGCACCTGGGCCCAGGCCCCCAATGCCAAACCCACACCAATGACCAACACTAACCACTTCCGCATGTCCACCCTCCTTTAAGTTATAAGTTAAGGTTTTGAGAATTTGCCACGCCTACACGCAAAATTTTGCCCTCCCACCACCTCCTAGCTCACTTTGTACGCAACGAGCCTAGCGACCACCCCTGTCGGATCCGTCCCGACCGGGACCTTCACGCTCACAAGGAGGATCCCCTTTGGGGCCAGGCCCGCCCCGGGCAGGGTGACCACCCAGTACATGGGACCGCCCTCCACCACCGCGGGACCAGTGCCCTGCAGGGCCAGGGCCCCGGTCACTGTCCCCTCCACCGCCAGGGAGATCCCAAACTTGTTAAGGGAAATCCCGTAGGTGTTAGGAATAACGAGGATCAGATACCCTGGAGCACCAGGCTTCACCTCGTAGCTGACCTTGGAGATGATCGCTTCCACTTTCCCCAAGGCCACTACTCCAACAAACAAGCACAAAAGAAAGGCACCCACCAATTTGCCCCGCATGACCCCCTCCTGAAGTCATATATTACCAGGAGAGCGTGTTTCTGTCAACGGTTTGTTCTTTGAACGCGTTCCGAACCAGCTAATTTCGGTGCGTAGGCACGAAAAAACAAAACTGGTCAGGCCAGTGAAAATCCGCGCAAAAGGGCCTGGCGGTTTACCTCCACCAGCTTTTCCCGGCCCCGGACCCCAAGCTCCTTCACCATGGCCTCCTCCACCGCCTTCAGCGGAAAAAGGCCGAGAACATTGGCCACCGCTCCCAAAGCCACCATGTTGGCCGCCCGTACTTCCCCGAGTTCTTGGGCGATCTCATTCATAGGAATGGGCACAACGCGCACACCAACCAACGATATGGGCGTGGTTACCAGGGAGGCGTTGAAAATTATCGTTCCACTGGGAACCACACGGGGACCAAACCTCTCCAAAGAGGGGCCGTTCATGGCCACCAGGACCTGCGGCCGGTCGACAATGGGCGACCCCACGGGTTCGTCGGCAATGACCACCGTACAGTTGGCGGTTCCGCCACGCATCTCCGGTCCGTAGCTGGGAAGCCAGGTCACCTCCAGCCCCTGGTCCAGGGCAGCCTGGGCCAGCACCTTCCCGGCCAGAAGGATCCCCTGCCCGCCAAACCCCGCGAAGATCACGCCGATCTCCATAACCCCCCCTTAATCCCGCACCTTCAGGTCGCCCAAGGGAAAGTGGTTGAGCGCCTTTTCCCGCACCCATTTGTTCCCCTCAAGGGGGGAGATCCGCAGGTTGGTGGGGCAGGCCGCCACCACCTCCACCAAGGAAAACCCTTTGCCCTCCAGTTGGTTGCGGAAGGCTTTGAGAATGGCTTTCCTTGCCATCTGCACATGTCGCACGTCGAACACGGCCTGGCGGGTGATGTAAGCCGGACCATCCAGCTGGGCCAACATCTCGGAGAGCTTCAGGGGATATCCGGTGGCACGCACATCCCGGCCTTCGGGTGTGGTCACGGTGCGCATCCCCGGCAGGGTGGTGGGCGCCATTTCCCCACCAGTCATCCCGTAGATCTGGTTGTTCACGAAGATCACGGTGATGTTCTCCCCGCGGTTGGCGGCGTGGACGGTCTCCGCGGTGCCGATGGCCGCGAGGTCCCCATCCCCTTGATACGTGAAAACGACGAGGTCGGGGTTAGCGCGCTTGATCCCGGTGGCCACCGCGCAGGCCCGCCCATGGGCCGCTTGGGCAAAATCACAGCGGAAGAAATCAAAGAGAAACACGGCACACCCCACAGGGGCCACTCCTACAGTGCGCTCCTGGATCCCCAACTGGTCGATGGCCTCGGCCACAAGCCTGGTGATGATGCCGTGGTGACAACCCGGGCAATAAGTGAAACGCTTATCCGAAAGGGATTTAGGCCGGGTATATACCGGGACAAATCCCGTCTGAACCTTGGTCTCAACCACGGACATGCTTTTTCACCTCGCTTAGAATCTCGTCAGGGGTGGGCACAACGCCTCCAAATTCTCCATAAAATGGGGTTTGCGCCCGCCCCTCCACAGCCAGCCGCACGTCCTCCCACATCTGACCCGCGGAGAGCTCCACGGTCAGGATCACGGGGACGCGCTCCGCAAGCCTCCGCAGCGGCGCATGGGGAAAAGGCCAGAGGGTGATGGGGCGAAAGAGGCCCACGCGTAACCCTTCCTTTCTGGCGCGCCGCACCACCGTGCGGCAGATCCGCCCCATCGTCCCGTGGGCCACGACCACCAGTTCCGCGTCCTCCGTGGCGTGTTCCTCCCAGCGCACCTCGTTCCCCTCAATCTCGCGATAGACGTCCCACAGGACCCGCAACATCTCCCGGAACCTATGGGGATCAAGGTCGAAGCTGGACACCACATTGGGGGGGCGTCCTTTGGCGCCGGTGAGGGCCCAGGGCTTGGGCGGGATCCTCTCCGGGGGCACGGGCTCCGGGAGCTCCACCGGCTCCATCATTTGTCCGAGCATGCCATCGGCCAGGATCATGGCGGGCACGCGATAACGGTCGGAAAGATCGAAGGCCAGCATGACCAACTCCGCGGCCTCCTGCACGGTGGAAGGGGCCAGGACGATGAGGCGGTAATCACCGTGGCCTCCGCCCTTGGTGGCCTGAAAGTAGTCCCCTTGCGCAGGAGCGATGTTGCCCAAACCCGGACCGGCACGCATGACGTTCACGATCACCGCCGGAAGGCGGGCGCCCGCCAAATACGAGATGCCCTCCATCTTGAGGGAGATCCCGGGCGAAGAGGAGGAGGTCATGGTGCGCACGCCCGCTGCGGCTGCGCCGTAGACCATGTTGATGGCCGCCACCTCGCTCTCCGCTTGCAAAAAGACGCCGCCGTGACGGGGCAGATGGCGGGCCATGTACTCCACAAGCTCCCCTTGGGGGGTGATGGGGTAACAGAAGTAACACCGGCATCCGGCGCGGATGCCCGCCTCGGCCATGGCCTCGTTGCCCCGCATGAGCACCTTCATACCACCTCCTTCGCGGGACGAAACAGGTGGACCTCAATGGCCGCCTCTGGGCACATCTGTGCGCACATCGTGCAGCCCGTGCACTTCTCGGGCGCAGCCATGACGGCCACGTTGTAACCGTAGCGGTTAAAGGTTGGGGAGATGCCAAGCACTCCGAAAGGGCAGGCCTCCACACACAGCCCACAGCCTTTGCAGCGCTCCGTATCGATCACCGCCATCCCTTTGGGCATATCAGTCTCCTATGGCGCGGGAGAGGCGTTCGTTGCGGCGCCGTCGGAGCGCGCTGAGGGCGGCCTCCGCCTCCGCCAGCCAGCGGCTTAGCCGCCACTCCAATCGCTCTTCGGTCCGCTGGGGTTCGGGCACGCTCACCACCCGCTGGGAAAGGAGGGCCCGGAACTCCACCGCTTCGCGATGAAACTCCGCCATCTCCCGATCTATTTCCGTCACGCGGCGCAGGGAAACCGTGGGCCGACCAAGGCGATCGTAACCGATCACTTTCACGAGCAGCTGGTCACCCTCTTGCAGCCGGTCCTCCACGCGGCTCACCGGCTCGTCCGCCATCTCCGAAAGAGGGAGGAACCCCTGGGTCCCCTCATCCAGGTAAAGCACGGCCCCATTGGGCAAGATCTCCAGGACCTTGCCCCACGCAAGATCTCCTATGCGGTAGCGCTCGGCCATGTTCACGCCAAGTAACAGGCTACCCAATGGTCCTGGTGGCCCGCAAGGGGTGGATGGAGGGAGGTGCGACAGATGTCCTGGGCCCGGGGGCAGCGGGGCAGGAAGCGACAATGAGGCGGGGGGCTGATGGGCGCGCCCACGTCACCCTTGATCTCCGGAGGCTCCCGCTTGTAAGTGGGGTCAGGCACAGGAACAGCCGCAATTAGGGCCTGGGTATACGGATGCTTTGGGTTGTGCAGGACCTCCTCGGTGGGACCAATCTCCACGATCTTTCCCAGGTACATTATGGCCAGACGATCGCACATGTAGCGGGCCACGGCCAGGTCATGGGTGATGTAGAGGTAACTTACCCGCAGTCCCTGGCGCAGCCCAAGGAGGAGGTCCATGACCCCAGCGCGAATGGACACATCCAACATGGATGTAGGTTCATCGGCCACCACGAATTTGGGGCGGATGACCATGGCCCGGGCAATGGCCACCCGCTGGCGCTGCCCTCCGGAAAGCTCGTGCGGATAGCGAAACATGAAGGTCTCCGGCGGGGTGAGCCCCACCTGGGCCAAGATCTCCCCCACCAGGGCCTCGCGCTCCGCCAGCGATCGCACCCCGTGGAGCAAAAGAGGTTCAGCCACGGTGTCGAACACGGTGAAGCGCGGATTCAAGGACTCGTAGGGGTCCTGAAAGATCATCTGGACCTTGCGGCGAAAGGCGCGCAATGCCTCTCCCCCACGGATCAGCGTTATGTCCTGGCCCTCAAGAGCGATGCGGCCCGCGGTAGGCGGGAGAAGCTTCACTAAAAGCTTTCCGGTCGTGGTTTTCCCGCAGCCCGACTCGCCAGCAAGCCCGAACACCTCGCCCTCTTCCACCGCAAAGGACACCCCGTCCACCGCATGGACATATCCATGCACGCGGAAGGCAAATACCCGCCGCTTAACCGGGAAGAGCTTGGCCAGGCCTTCCACCGAGACGAGGGGCGCCATCAGGACCTCCTGCCCTGGGGATGCCAACAGGCCACAAGATGGCCCGGTTCGAGCTGGTCAAAAGGGGGCGCTTGCGCGGCGCAGATCTGGGTGGCCAAGGAGCACCGGGGGTGAAACCGGCAGCCCGACGGAGGCCGCATGAGATCCGGCGGCTCGCCTGGAAGACCCTGGGGCTTTTTCCTCTCCCCCCGCACGGAAGGAAAGGCAGACATGAGGGCGAGCGTGTACGGATGAGCAGGCCGCTGAAAGATGGCCAGAGCATCCCCAAACTCCACGAGATTCCCGGCGTACATGATCCCGATGAACTGGGAGACCTCGGCGATCACGGCGATGTCGTGGGAGATATACATGATGGCCATGTTCAATTTCCGGCGCACCTCATCGATGCGGCGGAGGATGCGGTCCTGCACGATCACATCGAGGGCGGTCGTGGGCTCATCGGCGATAACGAGCTTGGGATCACAGGCCAACGCCATGGCAATCACCGCCCGCTGCTTCATGCCCCCGGAGTACTCGTGGGGATAGCGGTCCATGAGTTCCGGGGCCAGCCCCACCAGCTCGAAAAGGTCGGCCACGCGCCGCCGCGCCTCCTTGTAGGCGATGTCCATGTGGGTCTGCATGGCCTCGATGATCTGGTCGCCCACCCGGTACACAGGGTTCAGGGAGTTCATGGCCGCCTGGAAAATCATGGAGATCCCACGCCACCGGATCTTGCGCACCTCCCCTTCGGAAAGACGGACTAGATCCACGCCCTCAAAGAGAACCTGCCCGCCCAAAACCTTGGCGTTGTCGGGCAGAAGACGCAGGAGGGCGAGGGCGAGGGAGGTTTTTCCACAGCCTGACTCGCCCACAAGACCCAGGGACTGCCCGTGCCCCAAAGAAAACGTGACGTCATCCACGGCATGGACGTCGCCCATCCTGGTCACGTAGTGCATGGTGAGGTTTCGCACGTGCAAAAGGGACATTGCTCACCTCTTTCGCAGCCGCGGATTGACCACGGTATCCAAACCCCGGCCAACAAGATAAAAGGCACAGCATAAAAGGGTGATGGCTGCGCCGGGCGGGGCCCACAACCACCAATAATGAGCAAACGCACCCAGATACCCCGCGGATTCGGCGGTGTGGATCATGATGCCCCAGCTCATGCGGATGTCCAAGAGCCCAAAGTAGGAGAGCACCGCCTCGGTGAACACCGCGCCCGTCACGTTGAACATCATGTACAGGAAAGAAAGGGGCATGATGTTGGGGATGATGTGGCGGCGGATGATATGGAAGGCGCTGCCGCCCGCGACCTTCGCGGCCTCAATATAGGGCTTGACCTTTACCGTGAGGGCCTGCGCCTTGAGGGTGATGGTGATTCCGCCAAACCCGGAGAGAACCCCCATCACCAAGGCCAGGCGCCAAAGGTCCAGGTGGATCACGCTGCGCAGGACCATGAGGAGGGCGATGAACGGGAAAAGCATGACCAGGTCAGCAATGCGCATGAAAATTGCGTCCACAACGCCACCGAAATAGGCACAAATGGCCCCAATGCATGTGCCGATGACCACGGTGATGAGGGCGGAGGTCACCCCCAAGGCGAACTCCGAACGCGTGGACCACATGAGCTGAGAGAGAACGTCCCGTCCCAGGGGATCCGTGCCCAAGGGGTGGGCCAGGGAGGGCGGAGCAGGGTGTTTGCCCAAAAGGGCGGGATCGAACCCCATGACGGGGTCATAAACCCGGGGGTCCCATATCGTGGCCATGAGCATGGGATGAGCCACCATCATGAGCACAAAAAGGAGGATGATCCCCAAGCCCAAGGGGCCGATGCGCGACTCCCAAAACAAACCCCAGTTCTTCCGCGCTCCCCCTAGGAACAGGCGGAGCCGGATCTGCCAGAGAGGTTCAAGCTTCATGGTGACCTTGGACTCCATGGGCACCTCTCCTCTCAATAGGAGATCCGCGGATCCAGGAAGGCATAAAGCACGTCCACCACAAGGTGCAGAAGAAGGACGAGGATCCCAGTGAAAGTGAGACAGCCCATGGCCAGGGGAAAATCCTGCTGGAGCACGGCTTCCAAGTAGGTCAAGCCCATCCCCTTCCAGGAGAACAAGGTTTCTGTGACGATCCCCCCGGAGACAATGAAGCCAAGCCCGATGGTGAAGTTGGTCACGGTGGGGAGGAGGGCCGTACGGGCGGCGTGTTTGTCGCGCACGACCTTGTCGGGAAGGCCTTTGGCCTTGGCCGTGGTGATGTAATCCTCACGGATCACCTCGAGCATGGAGTCGCGCATGAGGAGCATAGTTCCCCCGAAGGAGATAAGGGTCACCGTCAACACCGGAAGGATCATGTGCCAGACGATGTCCCACGCGTAGGGGCCCAGGCCCGAACGCCACCAGGCCCAGCTAGCCGCGACCAGCGCGGCCAGGACGAGGCCACGTCGGGCCCAAGTCCGCGGCCGCGGGTGCCCAATCCTTTTCGTGGCCAAAAAGCTCCCCGCCCACACCCCCACAAGGCCTACCATGGTGGCGGTGAGGAGCAGAAACACAGCCTGAGGTTGAATCGGTGGCCGCAGCCAACGGGTTGGGGTGAGGAAGCCTCTGGTGGGGAACCAGCCAAGCTCAGCGGCGAACACAAAAAGGAGGAGGAAGGCCAAAAGGGGGGTGAATACGGTGTAGAACAGCACCCCAGTCACGGTGAGCGCGTAGTCCGAGAGGCGTCCCCGCCGCCAAGCGATGTATTTCCCCAATGGGTACCCAAGGGCAAAGGCCACGAGATCAGCGACAAGGAAGAGCACGGCTGTGCGCGGAAGCCGCTCTTTTAGGATGTCCCAAACCTCGCGCGGGTGGTACTGGAAGGAGACGCCCAGGTTTCCGGTGAACACGTTGCGAATGTAGTGGATGTATTGATCCCCGATGCTGCCTGTGAGGCCAAGCCTTTCTTGCAGCGCTCGGCGCGCCTCGGCCGGGATCTTGGGGTTCATGATGAACTGTTTTGTGTAGTCCCCGGGCATGGCCTGAAAAAGGAAGAAGACCACGGTCAAAAAAAGAAGGAGGGTTACAACGATCTGAACCAACCGCCAGGCGATGAAGCGCAGCATTTTGCTCTCCTCACAAGAAGGAGCAGGGGGTGGTCAGGACCACCCCCTGCGTTTCCTGGGGCCTGGGTTCACTTTAAGGCCTTGACCGTGGTGAGCGGCCACACGAACTGGATGCCGCCCAAGACCTCGGTGTAGGGGAACACTATGGCGTCCGCGCGGAAGGCCTCCTTAATTGGCGAATCAAACAGGATCACATAAGGCACGTCCTCGGCCAGGAGCTCTTGCATGCGGAACACCAAGGGCCTTGCCTCCTCCACGCTCTTGGCCGCCAGGAAGGCCTCCGCCAGCTTATCGTATTCGGGGTTGCGATAACCCGGGGTGTTGAACCCATCAGGCACGTCCTGGGAGGAGTGCCAGAAGTAGTACAGGTAATCGGGGAAGGCGGGGTTGCCCAAGCTCCAGCCCAGCATGTATATGTCGAAATCAAACCCGTCTGGGGCCCAGACCTTGTTCACGATCTCGTTGAACCCGGTGAGGTGGGCCTTCACGGGGATGGCCAGCTCCCTACACCACTGCTCGATGTACAGGGCGAACGTGGCCCGCAGTGGGTCGTATCCCGCGGACGGCGCGAGGAGTTCCAGCTCCGGACAGTATCGTCCGTCCGGAAGTTTGAACCCCTTGGGCGTGGAGATCTCCCGGCCGTCAGGGAGCACCCCGATCACAGCCTCGTTATAGGTGCCGGGGTAGATGACCTTGGGCTCGGCATCCCAGGAAAAACCGGCCTCCTTGAGGATGCGCACGGCCTCCGCGACCCGCTCCGCACGGCTCAGGCCCTTGCCGTAGATCACTATATCGGGGTTATGCCAGAACGGGTTGGAGTCCGGCACCGCAGAGTACATGGGGGTGATAACGCCCTGGAAAATGCTGTGGGCCAGATACTCCCGATCGATGAGAGTGGCCACGGCTACCCGGAAGGCCTTGTAGGTCATGGGCTCACGCCGCATGTTGAACGCCAGGTACCGAAAGCCCCAGGGCTGGTTGGAGATGATCTGCACTTTCGGTGTGGCCTTGAGGCGTTCCTCGAACCCCTTGGCCAGGCCCAGTGGGTTCAGGAACATGGCGATCTCGCCCTTCTGCAAGGCCAAAACAGCCGCATCCTGGTTGAGGTAGATCGGGTAAATGATGGAATCCACGTAGGGCCCCTCGGTGAGCTCATGAGCCACGGGCCCAGTGGCACCGCCGTAGGCTTCAAAATAGTAATTCAACCTGGGGTTATGAATCACCGCTCCGCCGCCCTCGTACAGGCTGAGAACCTCACCGGCCGCGTAGTAAGTGGGGTTTTTATCCACCACCGCGAAGGCGCCGGGTTCCCAACGCACCAGGTCATAGCCGCCCAGAATGGGCTCGTCCTCCGGCACCACGGCAAGAAGCGAGCCCGCGGGGTCCTCGGTTTGCAGGGCCGCCTGGAACTTCGGCTCCCAGTAAGCCTTCTGCACGATGGGGCAGAACAAAGCCCCAAACGTCCATTCGCCCAGGCCAGGTTCAGCCGAATACACGAATTTCACGGTGTGATCGTCCACTTTCTCCACCGCCGCCAGGGTCTCCGGACAAAAGCTGGGCCAGTTTCCACCCAAAGCCAACGCCATGCGCATTCCCCCTACTTGAGTGAGGAGGACGCTAAAAGTGAACACCACGTCGTCAGCGGTGAAGGGTGTGCCATCGCTCCAGGTGATGCCTGGGCGGATCCTGACCATGGCCACCCACTGGCCATCCTCCTTGGCAAAGTCGGTGGGGAAGCCATCGGCAAGGATGGGAAGCCAAGTCCAAGTGGGCGCCACCGAGCCATATAAACCGCCATGCTGGCCACCCAACACGTAGAAGTTCCACACCGTAGCGTCTGGCCCGATGCGAGCCCAGATGTTCGTGGTGGTCAGGTCCTCAAAGATGCCGATCTGCAGTACCTGGCCCGCCGCCAAGAAGCCGATCACCATCACCGCCGCCAGCACTCCACGCACCATGACCTCCTTTTTGGCTTAGTACAGGTTCTGCAAAAGGTTTGCTTCGCCGATCACCTCCCTTACGCCTTTTGCACCTTTCCAGCCTTCAGGCACCGCGTGCACACCCGCGCTCTTTGCCGGACCCCCTC
Organism: uncultured Thermotogaceae bacterium; assembly: GCA_964429165.1. Taxonomy (GTDB): domain Bacteria; phylum Bipolaricaulota; class Bipolaricaulia; order Bipolaricaulales; family Bipolaricaulaceae; genus DTER01. The sequence goes on along the minus strand of CAYSAN010000002.1, from coordinate 78,761 downwards.
GATCACGACGTGAACGCGCTGCAAGTTTGGCCCGCGGACCTTCGGGCTCCGCCGGCCGGAGTGGGAGACGCTTCGGCCATAGCTCACCCTCCGGCCACAGATCGCGCATACCCTAGCCATGCTGTCCCTCCTCGTGCACGTAATGCGGTTCTAGTGCAAGAAGATCAACGGCACCTTCACGATTATACTTGGCAAGAGCGAGCTGCGCTACAACAAGCGGGCGCGGCATGCATAAATGGTCGGGGGCCAAAATGACTCCTGGAGCGTGTGCGCGTAGCTGCGCCGCGAACCGCTGGGCCCCGGAGCCCACAAGCAGCACCTGGGAATGCTCGCGCAGCTTGGCCAAACCCTGGCCAACGGAAACCACGGTCTCCGTGCCGGCCCGCTCCCGCTCCACCCAGGCCATGTACACGTACTCCCGCCGGTCATGAATCCAAACACAGACCCGTCCAGGCCAAACCTCCGCCAAAGGAAGGCCAAGGACCTCAGTTTGCCGTACCCCCACCAGGGGAAGGCCTCGCACCTGGGCCAGGGCCTTGGCCAAGCTCAGGCCCACGCGCAACCCGGTGAACGAGCCCGGGCCGATGTCCACGGCCAGAAGCCCGAGCTCTTCCCACTCCAGGTGGGCAAGTCGCAAGGCGTCTTGGACCAGCTCAGGAAGGATCTCCCCACGTCCAGGCCCAAGGGTGGTGAGGAGCTCCACCTGCGCGTTGGGACCAAAGATCCCCACCCCGCCGACGCCGCCGGAGCTCTCCAAGGCCAAAACGTGCATGGGCGCAAATCATAGCCCAAGGAGCGGACGAGGGGGGGTAAGGCCAGAAAGAAGGGCACGGGCCTTCTCCACATCTTGCTCCACTTGTTGGACCAAAGCCTGCGGTGAAGGAAAGGTTTGATCCGGACGAAGTCGCGCCAAGAGGTGAACCTCGACTCCCGCCAATGTCGTGGGCGGGGGGGAAAAGAGGTGGACCTCGGTGGAGGGGGGGAGCGTGGGAAAAGTGGGGCGCTTCCCGTGATAGAAGAGGCCGGGCGAGTGGCCTCCTGGCCAGAAGGCCCAGGCCGCGTAGACCCCGTCTGCAGGGCGGACCAAGACCGGTTCCAGCTCCAAGTTCAGGGTGGGGAAGCCCAACCGGCGGGCCAGGCCCACCCCGGGCACAACGCGGCCCACCAGGACCGGCGGACGACCCAAGAACCGGGCGGCGCGGTCCACCTCCCCCTGGGCGAGAAGCTCGCGGATGCGCCGGGCGCTCACCACCTCCCCGTCCAACTGCAATGGCTCCACAACCAGCACCTCCAGGCCCAGCTCAGGGCCAAGTTTGCGCGCTTGTTCTGGTCCGGCCTGACGTCCCCGTCCGAACCGATGGTCCGGCCCCATCACCAGGGCGCAGCCCCCCAGACGCCCGCGTATCTCCGTGCGCAGGAATTCCTCGGCTTCCAATTCCTGTACCCGCGCCAGGGGCACCACCTCCACCTCGTCCGCCCATTCGCGCAGGAGGCGCACCTTCAGGGAAAGGGTTAGGAGAGCGGGGGGCTCGGGAGGGAATGTGTAGGCCAAAAGGGCGCAGCCGCGGGCCTGCGCCAACGCGCGGGCCTGAGAGAGGAGATGGCGATGCCCCAGATGAACCCCGTCGAAGCGTCCTACCACGATCACGCGCATGGGCCTAATACGCGCCGGCGGTGAGAAACACCCAGCCCTGCGCTCGGCGGGAAGCGTAGCCCAAGGAACTCCCGTCCGGAGACCACACGGGAAAAGCGTCCTCCCAGGGATCCGCGGTCAGGGGGAAGGACTCCCCAGTGGAGAGGGAAAGCACCCAGATATCAGCAGCGCCGCTGCGATTGGAAACGAAAGCGATCCAGAGGCCGTCGGGCGAGACGCGCGGGCACCAGTCAAAGTAGGGGTCCACGGTGAGCTGGAAGAGGTCACGGCTACGCAGATCGTAATAGAAGATGTCCCAACTGTCCTCGCCCTCGCGCGGGATCAGCCCCACAAACACCAGGCCAAGGCCGTCTGGGGTGAACTCCGGTGTGGCTTTGGCCCAGTTCCCGCCCACCACGACCTGCCCCACCCCCGTTTGCACATCCAACACCACCAGACGATCCCACTCCTCCACAAACGCCACTTTGGTGCCATCCCAGGAGACTGTGGGCCAACGCAACGGCAAAAGTGAGGGGTAAAGGAGGGTTGGGGGCTCGCCCGCGAGCGAGCCCCGCCAAAGCCCGTGGTCGCCCTCGAGTGGTGCGCCGGAAAACACAAACCAATTCACACCGCCAAAGCGGGCCCATTCCACGAAAAATTGGGGGTACAGGGGCCTCAGGGCCCGCCCCTCTGGCGCCAGGCCCAGGTACAGTTGCCCCCGGGACACCAAGAGGACGTGGGTCCCATCCGGGGACCAGTCCATGGCCGTGAGGTCCCAAATTTGGCCACATGCGGGGAGGGAAAGCAAAAGGAAGGCAAACAGCGTGCGCATCAGAGGCGATTGTAGGCCCTGGGCGGGCCTGAAGCAAACTGGCACTTGGTCCCTTGCCCTGGCTAAAATGGAGGAGCCATGCGTGCCCGGTGGCTGGATCCGCAAGCAGAGGCAGCGGAACCGCAACTGCGGGCCCTGCGCCCTCGGACCCTGGCGGAGTTCGTGGGCCAGGAGAAGATAAAAGAGCGCCTTAGGATCTATATTCAGGCGGCTAAAGCCCGCGGCGAACCCCTGGATCACGTGCTCCTCCTCTCGCCCCCGGGGTTGGGGAAAACCACGTTGGCCCACGTGATTGCCAATGAAATGGGCGTCCAGATTAAGGCCTCTTCCGGGCCAGCTTTGGAACGCCCCGGGGATCTCGCCGCCATCCTCACCCACCTCGCGCCGGGGGACATCCTCTTCGTGGACGAGATCCATCGGCTGCCCCCGCGGGTCGAGGAGATCCTCTACCCCGCCATGGAGGACTGGAAGCTTCCCATCGTGTTGGGCGAGGGGCCCCATGCCCGCTGTATCGAGCTGTCCTTGGCCCCCTTCACGTTGATCGGGGCCACCACCAGGGAAGGCCTTCTCACCACGCCCCTACGCGACCGCTTCGAGGTCGTATTTCGTCTGGAGTTCTACACCAGCGAGGAGCTGGCGGAGATTGTGCGCCGCGGGGCGCAGAAGCTAGGGGTGGGGATCACCCTGGAGGCCGCCTGGGAGCTGGGCTCGCTGTCCCGGGGCACACCGCGCATCGCCCTGCGCCTTCTGCGCCGGGCCCGGGACGTGGCCCAGGTGCGAGGTCTCCCCACCATCACCGTGGAGGCAGCCCAGGAAACCCTGCGCATGCTGGGGATCGATAGAGCGGGCCTGGACGAGCTGGACAGGCGCATCCTCACGGTGATGATCGAGCGGTTTGAGGGAGGACCGGTGGGGTTGGAGACCTTGAGCGCGGCCCTGGGAGAGGACCCGGACACCATCGCCGATCTTTATGAGCCCTACCTCATCGCTTTGGGGTTCATCCGCAGAACGCCCCAGGGCCGCCTGGCCACAGAGCGGGCCTATGCGCATTTGGGCCGCGCGCCCTCCCCGCTTTTCTAGCGGCGGAAATAGGCCCGCGCCCCCGCGAGAAAGTCGCCGACCACGCCCAGAAAGCGGCGCCAATCCAGAACAAGGGCGAGGATCATCCACACCAGCCCAGCATAGGCCGCAAGGGGATCGCGAAAAAGAGCGATGATGAAGGGCGTGAACACCCAGGGAAAGGCCAGAAGCATCGTCACAGACTTGAACTTCAAGAAATGGCGGTGACGCAGGGTGTACAGGGAGATGAGCACGGCCGCCACGATGTAGGGCAGGCCGAGCTCCCAGGGCACAAGGCCGGTGCTCACCAAAAACACCGCGGAGGCGAGGACCATGAGCATGTCGATTTGAAAGTCGTGTTCGCCCAGCCAGGTGGGGCCCTTGTCGTAGCGGCGGGCCAGCCGGCCGTCCACCATGTCCGTGGTCCAGCCCAAAAGGAGCAGGCCCGCCACCACCCCCAAGGCCCGCGGCCCTGTGGGGATCAACGCCAGGATAGCTATAGCAATAAAAACTCTGCTTGCCGTCAGCCAATCCGGAAGGAGCTCACGCTTACTCATCAACTTCTTATTATAGCCCGCCAATGCGCAATCCCTCGTCCAAGGGGGCAACCGCCAGGGAATAGGCAGGGAAAGCGGGGATGTCCAGGCTCAACCGGAGGGTGCCCAGGCCCAGGCGCAAGCCCACCCGCAGACAGCCCAGGAAGGTGCGAAAAACCCCGCCTTCCGCCTGGACCCAGCTCCGGGCGGAAAAATCGTACTCCACGCCGGCGCTCCAGGCCCACTCCGGACCCAGGCTGCCCGCAACGTTGATGTAGGCCCGCCTTGGAACTGGGGGCCAGGGGGTAAGCCGCGCCCCCCACGTGAGATCCAGGTTCTCCCAGGAGAAAGTGCCGCGCAGGAGCATGTCCTGCCAGGTGCCACTGTAGCCGACGTTGGCCTCCACCATCCAACCCGAGCCTTTCCATCGCCACTGCGCCCGACCCTGCCCCATCGCGGGCGGAAGCAGCCGCCAGGTAAGATTCACCGAAAGGTTCGCGCCGCCCAGACTCCAGGAGGCAGGGAGAGGGGCACCCTCCAGAAAGTCCCAGCCCAAGCTGAGCTTTTGCGTCCAACCCCCGGCCTGGGCGCTCAGGGTGACGCCCGCTTGGCTTTGGCCAGGCAGGGCATCGAAGGTGAACAGGGAGCGCCCGAGGGAGAAGCGCTGCTGGCTCCACAGGGAAATCCCGCCCCAACCAAGGCTTGGGGAGAACGCCAGGTACAAGCGCTCAGCCCCGGGGTACTGGTCCAGCCCGCCGTCCCAGGACAAGCGCAGCTGCACCGGTCCCAGGGAAAAACCCCTGGTCCAGCTCAGGGCCAGGCCCGCCCGCCACCCCTTCTTCTCCCCCTCCTGAAAGTTCCCCAGGCTCAGCCGAGTCTGAAGCTCCCCACCCCACACGGAACTGGACCTGAACAAGGCAAGCTCGGGCAACCGAATGTACTGGCCTTGGGGGCCTTCCGCTGTTCCCGCGTTCACACCGAGGTTCCACCCCCCCAACCTCCCGGAGAGATCCAAGGTCAAACTCTTTCCGCGCCAGCGGGTCTGGGCCTGCCAGGTCTCCCCGAACAGCTGACCTTTTAGGCGTAAGAACCCGTGGTCCGCGGCCACGGAAAGGCTTCCGCCCTCCCAGGCCGCGGAGAGCCCGGGATGGACCTGACCAGCCTGGGGATACCAGGTGAGGACCAGTGCGCCCACCACTCCCTCCCAGGGCGTCCAGGGCAGGGACCAGCGCAAGAACCAGCCCAGGCCAGCGCGGCCGATCTCCGGCAAAAAGGGGATGCTCGCCTCCCCCAGCCGGGCCGCATAAAAAGGCAGCCACACCACGGGAAAACCAAAGGAGTCCACGCGCACGTTGCGCACGAACAGCCAACGCTCGGGGAAAAGGAGGAACTCCTCGGCGCTGATGGTGTAAGGCGCCCCTTCCCAGCAGGGGCAGGTGGTGAAACGCACATCCTTGCCAACAACGCGGGTGATCTCCCCCTGGGCCAATTCCACTGAGCCCTGAGAGGCCGCGAACCGCAGGACCTCAAGCTTTTCTGGCCCCTGAAAGCGCGCTTCCCCCTGAAATTGCCGAAGCTCGGCGGAGGTGATTTCCCCTTGAGGAGAGAGTCGTGCCCAAAGCCCTTGGGCCTCCACCCACCCCTCCTTGGCCTCCACGCGCACCTCCTGGCCCCGCATCTCCCAGTCCCCCTCCTCCCGGAACTCCGCCTCGCGCACCTGGAGGGTATAGTCCCCTAAGACCAGGCGCGCTTGATGAACACGCCAGTAGAGGCCCTCCTTTTCCACCACCATCTCCTCTGCGGAGAGGTGCGTGAAGGGCGGGGCGGCGAACCCCATAAGGGTCAGGCTCAACAGGGAAAGGATGGCCCCGCGGAACCGCAACCGATCCGCACCCAGGTAGAGAAGAACGCCCAGGGCGCCGAGCACCAGGTGGGGCAGCCAGCCGCCGAGGAAGGGCGGGAGGAGGCCGCGGCGGGCGAGGGTCCGGGCCCACAGAAAAAGGGCCTGGGCACCGGCAGCGAGAATGAACCCGACCACCATGCCGGTGGCCCGGCCCCGCCGGCCCAACAGGATCCCCAACGGTGCCCCAAACAGCACGAACACGAACGCGGCCCCAGCAATGGCCAGTTTGCCGTGGTACTCCACCCACAGGGCACGCACGTCATGTCCGCTTTGCCCCAGGAGCTCGATGCGCCCCCGCAGCTCCCGGGCGGACATCTCGCTTGGCGTGCGCCCTCCCAATACCGCCTCCTCCAATTTTTCCCCCACCTCCAGACGTAACTCCGCAAAGCCCAGGACTTCCGTGAGCTCACCAGCGGAGCCAAAGCGAAGGACCCGGCCCTGGCGCAGCAAAATTTCCCCCCGCGCAAGCACGCCCTCTTTGGCCGTGATCACCGCGGGAAAGAGGCTGCGGGGGAAGAGCCGACCGGAAAGGTCATAGATCACCACCCCCTCCACCCGCGACCCGGTATAGCGCTCCACATAGAAAAGCTCGCCCTGTGTGCCCCGGAAGAACACGTTCTCCTGGATGGCAGGAGTGGGACCACGGTACAGGAGGGTGAGGAGCTCCCGGCGATAGAGGACTTCCGCCTCAGGGACAACAACCTCCGAGAACACCAAGGACAAAGCGCTCACCCCGAGGCCAAAGCCTAGAAACGGCACGAGGATGCGCCGCAACGAGTAACCCACAGCCTGTAACGCGAGGAGCTCGCGATCGGAGGCCAGGCGGGCCAGGGCCAGGAAGGTGGCCAGGAGGGCCCCGGCCGGGGCCGCCAACGTCAGGATGTAAGGGAGCTTGAAGCTCAGGAGGCGCAGGAGGGAGGCCGCGGAAATCCCGCGGGCAAACAGGGCATCGGACAAAGAGAGCACGAGTTCAAGGCTGATGAACACCAAAAAAGCGAGCAAGGAAACGAGGAATGGCGGGAGGAGCTCGCGCAGAAGGTATACGTCCAATCGCACCCGCACGGGAGAATGATACCCAAGGCTAGGGCCGCGGTTGCTAGCGTGGGCCAAGGGGATAGGATCAAAGGCCATGCGGGTTTGTATCCTCACCTGGGGCTGTCAGCTAAACCACCACAAAAGCGAGGGGATCGCCGGCGTGCTTTCCGCCGTCGGCCATGTGCTTGTGGACCAGCCCGAGGACGCGGACGTCGTGCTCCTCAACACCTGCATGGTGCGGCAAAAGAGCGAGGACAAGGTGGTGGGCTGTGTGCAGAATCTGACCCGGCTGAAAAAGCACAAACCACTCCTGATTGGGGTGGGCGGGTGCATGCCCCAGGGCCGGGGAGAAAAGATCCTGGAGATCTGCCGGGGCGCGGACTTCGCCTTCGGCACCGTAGGCCTGCGGTTTTTGCCCGACCTCATTGAGCGTGCTCGCCACGGAGAGCGCGTGGTTTACCTTCCAGAACCCCTGGAGTTGGAGCGCCTCCCCGTGCGCCGCACCAGTTCCTTCCAGGCCTACGTGACCATCGCTGAAGGGTGCTCTCATGGCTGCGCGTACTGCGTGATACCCAGTGTGCGCGGCCCTTTGCGTTCCCGTCCACTTTCGGAAATCAGGGCGGAGCTGCAGGAGCTGGCGGCGCGGGGGTACAAACAGGTCACGCTCCTTGGGCACAACGTGGACGCCTACGGCCTGGATCGGCGGGATGGCACGAACTTCGCCCGCCTCCTTCGCGAAGTGGGAAAAATTCCCATTCCCCGCGTGTTCTTCACCAGCTCCCATCCGGCATATATGACGGATGAGGTCATCGCGGCCATCGCGGAGGAGCGGAACATCTGTGAGCATGTTCACCTTGCGGTGCAGTCTGGAAGCGATCGGATTCTAAAAGCCATGCGCCGCGGCTACACCAAAGATGGCTTCTTGCGCCTGGCGGAGAAAATCCGCAAAAGTGTGCCGGAGGTGAACATCACCACCGACGTGATCGTGGGCTTCCCCGGCGAGGAGGAGAGGGATTTCGCGGAGACCTTATCCTTGATCGAGGAAGTGAGGTTCGGCACCGTATACGTGGCGGCGTATTCACCGCGGCCCACCACCCCCGCCGAGCCACTGGGAGATCCCATCCCTCCTGAGGAGAAGGCTCGCCGCCTGCAGGAAGTCTTGAACCTGACCCGCCGTATTGCCCTTGCCCTCCATCAACAGCGCCTGGGCACCACCGTGGAGATCCTGGTGGAGGAGGTTCTTCCGGAAAAGGGGATGGTGCTGGGGAAGACCAGGGATTTCCGGACCGTGCTGGCTCCTGGGGGACCGGAGCTCCTTGGGGAGGTGGTGGAGGTGGAGGTCAACGAGGCCACACCTGCAGCCCTGATGGGGGTGGTTAAGGAGCGGGTGGCATGATCCTCACCGTGACGCCCAACCCCGCCCTGGACAAGTTCTACTGGTTGGAAAGGCTGCCGGAGACCTTTGCGCCGGTGGAGGAGGGAATTCTCATTCGGGCCCAAAAATCCCTGGCCTCCGCGGGCGGCAAAGGCATCAACGTCGCGGTTTTCTTGGCCGCGCATGGACTGGAAACCGTGGCCATGGGTTTTTTGGCCGGGCATACTGGGCAGATCGTGCTGCGCGACGTGCTGGCCCGCGGGGTGAGCGCCAACTTTGTTTGGATCGATGGGGAGACGCGCACAAACGTGGCCCTGATCGTGCGCGGACGCGAATATCATCCCATTCATATCCATGAAGAAGGCCCCACCATTCCTGATGCGGCGGTGGCGATTTTTTTGCGCAAGTATGAGCGGATGCTGCGCTATGCGAATTTTGTGGTGCTGGCTGGATTTTTGGCGCCAGGTCTCAGTCCAGACTTCTACCGAGAACTGGCCCGCCTGGCCAAAAACCGCGGGGTGAAGGTGGTGGTACACACCGGCGGGGAAGCGCTTCTGCACACCTTCGGAGAGCGCCCGTTTTTGGTCAAACCGGACGTACGTGAAGCCCTGTGCCTGGGTGCGCTTCCCCTGCGCACTAAAGAGGAGATCCTCGTGGCCGGAAGGCGCGTCATCCAAGAGGGTGTCGAGTTCTGCCTCATCTCTCACCATCTCACTGGGGACATCCTCATCTCCCCTGATGGGGTCTGGGAATTTGAAGCACGCGTCCCCTTAAGCACCTTTAGGAACATTGTGGGCGCCGACGATGCGTTGGTGGGCGGGATTCTCGTGGGCCTGGCCCAGGGCAAGGACTTTGTGGAGAGCGTTCGGTACGGGATGGCCGCGGCCATAGCCTCCGCCGAGGTCGAGGAGAAACTCTGTCTCGATCCAGATAGGATTGTTGCGGAAATGGCACGGGTGGAAGTGCGGCAGGGCCAACGATGAAGGTGCGGGATTTCTTGCGACGCGACCTGACCTCTGTGGATCGCGATGCCCCCCTGGGCCAAGTGATCAGCCTGCTTGAGCAATCTGGCCATGCCTCCCTCCCCGTGGTGGATGAGGAGGGACGGGTTATCGGTGTCATCTCCGAACGGGACGTCATCCGCGCCCTTATCCCTGGGTACATGGACCTCCTCCGCTCCGCCTCCTTCCTGCCTAGCCTGAACCAGATGGCTCGCAAACTTCAGGAAATCGCCCATCTCCCTGTGGAACAGTTCATGACCAAGGAAGTGGTGGCGTGTCGACCGGAGGACACCGACCTGCACGTGGCAGACCTTATGCTACGCAAGGGCCTAAAACAGGTGCCTGTGGTCGATGCTCAGGGCCGTCTCATCGGTGTGGTCCGCCGCATCGATCTTCTGTCCCGCCTGTAATGGAGTTCCTCGTCGGTATACCCGATGAAGACGTGATTTTGGCGGTGCGGTTCCGGGGTGGCGTGCCCGTGAAGCGCCTGGTCTTCCGGAAGAAAGAGCCTCCTCCCCTTCCTGTCCTTGTGGAGCACGCCCAGGATGCGCCGGAGAACGCCCTTGTCCTTCCCCTTCTTTTTCGGGCCGTCTGGCCGGAGGAACCAAACCTGGATCTCCTTTTTGTTCGTTTCGCCCTCCCCAGGCCTGGGGGCCCGTGGGAACGAGCCCAGGCTTTGGGGCATCTTTTCCTGCGGGCCTGGGAGGAGGTGCGGGCTTGGCCCGGTCCAGCCCGGCGAGCCGTGGCCAAACTGTTGCCCCCGGGGCTGGCCCTTGCGCCGCGTCCCCGTACCCCTGCGGTTCGGCCGCCCGCTTCCTTGGACGAGGCCCTTCGAAGATTCCAAGCCCTGGGCTTGGAAGATCGAGCGGAGCAGCGCGCTTATGCCCAGGCCGTATGGGCGGCCGTGCGCCAAGGAAAGGCCGTCCTCCTTGAGGCCGGCCCTGGCACGGGGAAGACCTTCGGATACCTCGTGCCCTTGCTGCTTTTGCTGCGGCGCGGTGGTCGGGCCGTGGTGACCACACGCACCCGCACCCTCCAACATCAGCTTTGCCAGCGGGACCTCCCTTGGCTGCGGGAAAGACTGGGGCTCCGCGTGCCCTGGGCCCTTCTCAAGGGGCGGGAAAACCACCTCTGCCTTTGGCGATGGCAGCGCCTGCGGGCCCAGTTGGTGCCCGAGGACATCCTGGTCCCGCTGGAGCTTTTGGCCCTGCGCCGGGCCGATTTGGACGAAATCGGGTTCATCGAGGACGCCGGGCTTTTGGAGGAGCTCCGGGACCGGCCTGGGCGCTGCATGGGCAGTCGCTGCCCAGAGCTAGCGCGCTGCCCGTCCCGTCTGGCCCGGGAAGAGGCCAGGGCCGCCCAGCTGGTGGTGGTGAACCACGCCCTGTTCAGCACCGATATTGCCCGGAGAAATGCCATTTTGGGCCCATATGACTACCTGGTCGTGGACGAGGCGCACGCCCTCCCCTCTGTCCTGCGCGAAACCCTGGGGGTGACCCTCACCCCTGCGGAGATACCCAGTCTGTTGGCGGAGCTGGAGCGCCACGAGCAAAGCCAGCAGATCCAAATGCCCCTGGAGGAGGTCAAAAGACGACACCACGAATTCTGGACCGCGGTGCAGTCGATCATCCCCGCGGGGCGCGCCCGTGTGGACCAGGCGACCCTGCGTCGCTTGGAGCTCCACGCCGCCCCCCCTCCGGCAAGCCCTGCACCAATCGGCCCAAAGGATCCAAAGGGACGAGGAGCGCAGCGATGTCAGCGCGGCCCTGGTCGAGCAAGCCCAATCCCTCGCTTCCTTTTTCCAGCCGGGGGAGGGCCAGTGGGTTCCATGGTCGGCCAAGGAGGAGATGCCCAACCTCAACCTCACCCCGCTGGATGTCTCCGAACGACTGCAGCACTGCCTGTGGCCCCAGCTCCGTGCCGCCGTCCTCACCTCCGCCACCCTCGCCGCGCCGGGCCAGCCGGGGTTTGTGGCGGAGCGCCTGGGCTTGGCCAAAGACGTGGAGTTCCACTCCTGGCCTTCTCCTTTCACCTATGAGCACGTGAGGATCGCAGTTCTCGCCTATCTCCCGGAGCCGGATGACGCGGGGTATCCGGCAGCCCTAGCCCAGACCATCCGCTACGCCCTGGAAAAAGTGCGGGCCAAGGCCCTCGTCCTGTTCACCGCCCGCCGAACGTTGGGAGAGGTACACCGGCTTCTTGGGGATGTGCCGCACTTGGCCCAGGGTTGGGACGGAGAGAGTGCGCAACTGCTGCGGCGTTTTAAAGACCGGCCTCCCCCTGCCGCCCTCCTGGGCCTGGAAAGTTTTTGGGAGGGCGTGGACCTCCCCGGCCAGGAGCTGGAGATCTTGGTGGTGGCGCGGTTGCCCTTCCCCTCGCCCGGGGATCCAGTGCTGGAGGCCGAGGCCCAGCGCCTCCGGGCCCAAGGGCGCAGCGACTTCCGCGAGCTCTTCCTTCCGTTGGCCGTCCTGAAGCTACGCCAAGGGCTGGGCCGGCTTGTGCGCACCCCCAGCGATCGCGGGGTGATCCTCTTGGCTGACCCCCGCCTGTCCTCCCGCCATTACCGCGACCACTTCCTCCGCGTTCTGCCGGTGCCGCCCCAAATCCTGCGGGACTTAGGGGAGCTGGACGTTGTGCTGGCCCAAGTCTTCCGGTAATCTCCAAACCATGCTGGTCCGGGCAAGTCAGTATTTCCTGCCCACCTGGAAAGAGGATCCTGCGGAGGCCGAGCTTCCCAGCCACAAGCTCCTTCTGCGGGCGGGGATGATCCGGAAGCTCGCCGCCGGCGTTTACACCTACCTCCCTTCAGCCCGCCGGGTCCTTCACAAGATCGAGGCCATCATCCGTGAGGAGATGGACGCCATCGGCGGGATGGAGATCACCATGCCCATGGTGCATCCGGCGGAGCTCTGGGCGGAGACCGGTCGCCTGGAGGATTTCGGGCCCATTCTTGGTCGGTTCCGGGATCGCGCGGGCCGGGAGCTGGTCCTCGGTCCCACCCATGAGGAGGTCATCACCGACATCGCCAGAAAAGAGATCCGCTCTTGGCGACAGCTTCCCCTCATGTTTTATCAGATTCAGACGAAATTCCGGGATGAGCCCCGCCCCCGCGGCGGCCTGGTGCGGGCCCGCGAGTTCACCATGAAGGACGGCTACAGCTTCCACGAGTCCAAGGAGGATTTGGACCAGTTCTATCGTAAGGTCTATCAGGCCTACCTCAACATCTTCCACCGCTGTGGCCTTGAGGTGGTGCCCGTGGAGGCCGATCCCGGCCTCATGGGCGGCTCGGAGTCCCACGAGTTCATGCTCCCCAGCCCCTATGGGGAGGATTCCTTCATCCACTGCGAAAACAAGGACTATGCAGCGAACCTGGAGGGGGCGGTGAGCGTGAAAGACGAGGACCCACCCGAACCCCTGCTCCCCCTGGAGGAGGTGGCCACGCCGGACTGTTACACCATTGAAGCCGTGGCCAACTTCTTGGGCCTGCCCACCCGCAAGACCGCGAAGGCCGTGTTCTATCGCATCCCAAAGGAGCTGGTGTTCGTGGTGGTGCGGGGGGATTTGGAGGTGAACGCGGCCAAGCTGGCGCGCGCTCTGGGCACTGGGGAGCTGTGGCCGGCCACAGAAGAGGAGATCGCCGCCTGCGGGGCCGTGCCCGGCTACGCCTCGCCCATCGGCATCCGCAGGGATGGGGTCAGGGTGGTGGTGGACGACTCCATCCTCAAAGCGCGGAACGTTGTGGCCGGCGCGAACCGAGCGGGCTTCCACCTCAAAAATGTCAATTTCCCCAGGGATTTTCAGGCGGACATTGTGGCCGATGTGGCCATGGCCAAGGAAGGCGACCGTTGCCCCCGCTGTGGCGGCCGCCTTGCGGTGCAACGGGCCATCGAGCTGGGCCATATCTTCAAGCTGGGCACGAAGTACTCCGAGGCCATGGGCGCCACCTTCCTGGACCGTGAGGGGAAGCCCCGGCCCCTCATCATGGGCTGCTACGGGATCGGGGTGGGGAGGCTTTTGGCCGCGGTAATCGAGGCCCACCACGATGAGGAGGGCATGGTTTGGCCGGCCACCCTGGCGCCCTTTCAGGCGGTGGTGACCGTCCTGGACCCCAAAAGGTCGGAGCTTCTTGCCCTGGGGGAGGAGTTGGCCCAGGCCCTAGCAAAAGCGGGCCTGGAGGTGCTCCTGGACGAGCGGGACCAGAGCGCGGGGGAGAAGTTCCACGACGCGAAACTGTGGGGAATACCCATGCTGGTGGTGGTGGGGCCCCGGGCCGCAGCCCAAAACCGAGTGGAGTTGGAACGACGGCGGGATGGGGCAAAGTTCGAGGTGGAAGCAAAATCTGACCGCGTGGTCCAAGCCGTGCTGGAGCTGTTGCCGCGCACCAGTTGACCAAGCCCCTTGGTCGCGGTATAGTGCATAGGTAAAGGCCCTGAGGTCTTATCCAGATGAAAGTTTCCGCTATCATCCCCGCCTACAACGAAGCGGCACGGGTTGGCGCCGTCCTGGAAGCGGTTCTGGCTGCTCCTTCCGTTCACGAGATCATCGTGGTCGACGACGGCTCCACCGATGAGACCGCGGCCGTGGCCGCCCGGTACGGGGTGAGGGTCGTGCGGCTTTCAAAGAACTGTGGTAAGGGTGCGGCGCTGGCTGCCGGCGCGCGGGAGGCGGAAGGTGAGGTGCTGCTTTTCCTGGATGCCGACCTCACGGGGCTCACGCCCAAACACGTGGAGGATTTGGTGCGCGCTTATGAACAGGGTGAGGCGGAGGTGGTGATCGCCGTGTTCCGCAAGGGCCGCCCAGCCACGGACCTTTCCCAGCGGGTCGTGCCCTTCCTCTCCGGTCAACGCATCGTCTCCCGCGCCCTTTGGGAGAAAGTGGCGGCCCTGGCCCAAGGAACGGAGTTCGGCATCGAAACTGCCCTCACAAAGTTGGCCTTCCGGGAAGGTTGGCGCCAGAAACTGGTGGTGTGGGAAGGAGTCAGCCACGTGCGCAAGGAGGAGAAATATGGGCTTTGGCGGGGGTTACGGAGCCGGCTGAGCATGTACGCCGACGTGGTGCGGTCCCTTTTCCAAAAGCTATAGCGAGGTGAGGGCTATGGAGATCAGCGAGATCCGCGCCCTCGGGCACGAGAAAATCTTGGAGGTTGCGGAGAAGTTGGGGATCGACGGGAGTGGCGAGCTTTCCCCCAGCGAACTGGAGATGACGGTGATGCGGGCCCTGGCGGACCGCCAGGAGCTCACCGTCACCGGAGTCCTGGAGATCATGCCCGACGGCTACGGATTCCTGCGGGATAAAACCTGTCTTCCCAGCCGCTATGACGTGTACGTCTCCCCCTCCCAGATCCGCAAATTCGCCCTGAAAGATGGGGACATCGTGAGGGGGCCAGTGCGACCGCCCCGCGAGGGTGAACGGTACTTTGCCCTCCTGCGGGTGGATGAGGTGAACGGCCTCGATCCCAAAGTCGTGCGCGCACGCAAGGACTTCGCCCAGCTCACCCCCCTACACCCCAACCAGCACTATGTCCTGGAACACGATCCGGAGGAGCTCTCCACCCGCATGATCGATCTCTTTGCTCCCATTGGGAAGGGGCAGCGCGGGCTCATTGTGTCCCCGCCGAAGGCCGGAAAGACCACGCTCCTCAAACACATCGCCCAAGGCCTTGAAGCGAACTATCCGCAGATCAAGCTCCTCATCCTCCTGGTGGACGAACGGCCTGAGGAGGTCACGGATTTCAAGCGCTCGGTGAGGCGGGCGGAGGTCATCGCCGCCACCTTCGACATGGAGCCCCAGCACCACACGAAGCTCGCGGAGCTGGTCACCGCCGAGGCCAAGCGTTTGGTGGAGGTGGGCTATGACGTGGTCATCCTCATGGACTCCCTCACGCGGCTGGCTCGCGCCTACAACCTTTCCATCACGCCCTCTGGCAAGCTCCTTTCTGGTGGCATTGACCCCACCGCCCTGTACAAACCCAAGGAGTTCTTTGGCGCCGCCCGCAACATCGAAGAGGGCGGCTCCCTCACCATCATCGCCACTGCCCTCATCGACACTGGATCCCGCCTGGACCAGGTGGTGTTCGAGGAGTTCAAGGGCACGGGAAATATGGAGCTTGTGCTCAACCGAGATCTTGCCAACCGCCGAATCTTCCCGGCCATCGATCTCATCCAGTCCGGCACGAGAAAAGAGGAACTCCTTCTTGCCCCAGATGTCCTTCGCCGGGTGTGGATCCTGCGTAAGCTCATCTCCGAGATGCCGGATCCGGGGATGGCCCTGGAGTTCATCAAGCAGCGGATGGAACGCACCAAAACGAACAAGCAGTTTTTGGAGCTGATGAACAGTGAATAACCTTTGGCTTTTAGCGATCTTGGCCCTGGGTTTGCCCCTCCTCCTTGTGCCCTGGGCGTTGCAGGCAGACCTCGGTGGGCCGGCCCAGACCGTGCCCACCATCTCTTTCCCAGCCAGCACGTATCAGGTGAAGGCTGGGGACACGTTGAGCGCCATTGCCGCACGCTTCGGCGTGCCCGTGGCCTGGATCATGGTCAGCAACAGCCTTTCTTCCACCACCATCTACCCCGGGCAACACCTGGTCATCCCCAAGGGTGGGGTCCTCCACACGGTGAAGCCCGGGGAAACCTGGCACACCATCGCTCAAGCCTATGGTGTGAATGTGGAGACCCTGCGCGAGGCCAACGGCCGGTGGGCCGAGCCCAGAGCTGGCACTCAGCTATTTGTCCCCGCCCCCGAAATCGTGCCCTTGTCCTCCCCTTCGGCCCCATTCCAGTGGCCCGTGCGCGGCCCCATCTCCTCAGGTTTCGGCCCCCGCATCCATCCCATCTATAACGTGCCCTCCTTCCACGCCGGGATCGACCTTGCTGTGCCGGAAGGAACCCGGGTGCGGGCTGCGGCAGCTGGCCGCATCACCGTGGCCGGTTGGGAGGGAGGCTTTGGGCTCCTGGTGGTCATTGACCACGAGAACGGTTACGAGACCTACTATGCTCACCTCTCTAAAGTGTTGGTGAGCCCAGGCCAGCACGTGCAAGCCGGCGAGGTGATCGCCCTTTCCGGCAACACCGGTCTATCCACCGGCCCCCATCTCCATTTTGAGGTGCGTTATCTGGGCACCCCTGTGGACCCCCGGCCTCTCCTGCCGTGATCCGTATCCTTGGGGGGCATAGGCTCACGGGAAACGTGACCATTTCGGGGGCCAAAAATTCCGCCCTGCCCGCGATCTTCGCCAGCCTGCTGACCACGGAGCCCTTGGTCCTGCGCGGTGTTCCCAGGCTTTTGGATGTGGAAACCGCGGTGGAGCTTGTGCGGGCCCTGGGAAAAGAGGTGCGCTGGGAGGGTGATGTTCTCCGGATCTGGGGTGGGGAGGAGCTGCGGGCCGAGGCCCCGGCCGAGCTTGTGCAAAAAATGCGCGCCTCCTTTTTGGTCCTGGGCCCACTGGTGGCCAGGCTGGGCCGGGCCAAGGTGGCTCTGCCAGGGGGCTGTGCCCTGGGCCCCCGGCCCGTGGACTTTCATCTCCAAGGGCTGGCCCGCTTGGGGGCCCGCGTGGAATTATGCGATGGGGCGGCCCAGGCCAGGGCCAGCCAGCTCAAGGGCACCACCATCTACCTGGATTTCCCCTCCGTGGGCGCCACGGAACAGCTCCTTTTGGCGGGAGCTTTGGCCCACGGCCAAACCGTGGTGGTGAACCCCGCGCGGGAGCCGGAGGTGACGGACCTGGCTGTGCTTCTTGAGAAAATGGGGGCCAAGGTCCACTGGGGTCTGGATCATGTGAGCATTCAGGGATGCCAAAGCCTTTCCGGCGCGGAGCACACCATCATCCCCGACCGCATTGAAGCCGGGACCTATCTCTTGGCCGGAGCCATCACCCAGGGAGGCGTGCGCGCCCTGTCCGTATGCCCTGAGCATCTGCGTGCATTTTTGGATCGGTTAGCGCTTGCGGGCGCAGAGATCGAGGTGGGGGCGACCTGGGTGGAGGTGCGGACTTCCTCCCGACCCACGGCCGTGGACTTCCGAACCTGGCCCTACCCCGGCTTTCCCACGGATCTGCAACCACCCATGGTGGCCTTTTTAGCCCTTGCCGAGGGCCGCGCCACGGTCACGGAGAACGTGTATGCCGCGCGATTTGGCCACGTGGAACCACTCTTGCAAATGGGCGCGAAAATCCAGGTGACGGGAAACGTCCTGGTGGTGGAGGGGGTGGAGCGCCTGCAGGGCACCCGGGTGGAGGCCACGGACATCCGCGCCGGCGCCGCCCTCGTGCTAGCCGCGTTGGCCGCGGAAGGAGTAAGCTACATAACTGGTGCACATCACCTGGCCCGGGGTTACGCGGACCTGGTGGGAAAACTCCGGGCACTGGGTGCCCACATATGGGAAGAGGGGGATTAAAACGCCTGGTCATTGAGGATTACCTGGGGCTGCGCGCCCGCATTTACGGGGGGGAGCGGGCCCTCCTGGTGGACGTCATCCCGCCTGGAGCCAATGCGCAAGAGCGGCTTGCCGAGCTTGCGGCTTTGGCCCGGACGGCAGGCGTGCAAGTGGTGGGCACCCTCACGCAGAAGCGCGACCACCCTGACCCCGCCACCTACATGGGCAAGGGGAAAGTCGCGGAGGTCCTGGCCTGGGCCCGCCAAACCGGTGCCGACACCCTCATCTTTGGCGTGGAGCTCAGCCCGGCCCAGGCCAGAAACCTCGAGGAATTCACCGGTCTCAAGATCATCGACCGCTCCCAGCTCATCCTGGACATCTTTGCCCTGCACGCGGGCACGAAGGAGGCCGCGCTGGCCGTGGAGCTTGCCCAGCTGCAGTACCTCTTGCCGCGGCTGCGGGGTTGGGGGCAGGCTCTTTCCGATCCCGGCGGGATTGTGGGCACAATGGGGCCTGGGGAAACACGATTGGAACAGAGCCGCAGGGCTATCCGCCGCCGCATCCAGGCCTTGGAGCGGGAGCTTAAGGAGGCCACGCGGGCCCGGGAGGTCCGGCGCTCCCGACGCCGCCGGTGCGGGCCCCCGCAGATCGCCCTCCTGGGCTATACCAACTCGGGAAAGTCCACGTTGTTCAACGCCCTGACCAGGGGCGGGGCCCTTGTCGCCGATCAGCTCTTCGCCACCCTGGACACGAAAGTGCGCCGCACCTTCCTTCCCGATGGCCGCGTGGCGTTGGTCACGGACACCGTGGGCTTCATTCGCGACCTGCCGCCCCAGCTCATCCCCGCCTTCCATGCCACCTTGGAGGCCGTGCGCGAAGCTGATCTACTTCTTTTTGTGATCGATGCTTCGTCCCCCTCAGCCCTGGCGCACCTCCAAGTGGTGCGCCAGGTGGTGAATCATGAGGTCTTAAAGGCTGGAGGCCCGGGGCCTCCCGCTTTGTATGTGTTGAACAAGCTCGATCTCCTCACCACCCCCGAGGCCTGGGCCCAAGCAGAAGCCCTTCTGCACGAGGCTCAGCCCGGAATCCTCGTCTCCGCCAAGACCGGGGAGAACTTGGACGACCTTCACCAGCTCATTGCTGCGCTTCTTCCCAAGAAAGCACCAGCGCTCACCAGTTATCATTAAAAGGAGGTGATTCCCATGCGCTGGTGGCGTTACGGTGCGTTTGGTCTTGGTTTTCCCCCGTTTTTCTTCTTCCGGCTTGGCCCATATCGCTTCGGCCCGTGGTGGAGCCGCGAGGAGTACCGCCGCTTCCTCCGCGAGTACTTGGAGGAACTGGAGCGCCACAAAAGGGATGTGGAGGAAGAAATCGCCGCCGTGAAAGGCGAGCTTGAGGCACTCGGGGAGTGACCACCACATGGGGTAAGATGCCCCAGGGGGGATTCCTCATGATATGGGTTTTGTCCCTTTTGGTGGCGTTGGCCATACCGGCCGCAGGCCAAACAAGGCTTGTCCTCTACTCCTCAGGCCTGGCGATGGTGGAAGAGGTGCGGAAGATCAGCGTGGCTGAGGAGGGCCTGCTTGGGCTTTGCCGATTCCCTGCGGATACGCTGTGGGAAACCCTGACGATCGAGGGCCTGGAGGTTGTGTCTCTACGTCCTCTGCTCCGCGAGAGTTGGGGTCTAGCCAAGCTTTTGGGGCAAGAGGTCACCGTGCAGACCAAAACCGGTGCGTTTCGGGGAGTTCTTCGGGCCATCATCCCCGAGGGCCTGGTGCTCGAGGCCGACGCAGGCGTGATCGTGGTGCGGGAATACGAATGGCTACGGGGAATCCAGTATCAACCGATCCCGGAGACCCAGGTTGTTCTTCGCTATCGGGCGGTCGCCCCTGGGGAAAAAGCCGTACGCTTTCGGTACCTTGCGCGCGGCTTGGCTTGGACTATCAGCTATGATGCGGACTTCTTGGGCGGGGGGCTTCGCATCTCCGGCAAAGCTTCCATCAAGAACGACACAGGTCTGGACTTTTCTGAGGCCAAAATCGTCCTGGTGGCAGGAGAGGTGCGCCTGCCCCGCGTAGAGGCCAAGGCGCGGGTCTTGGCCATGACGCCAGCCCCGCTGGAGGCCTTCGAGTACTACCGCTACGACCTGCCGGGCTTCTGGGAAGTCCCACAGGGCCAACTCGCGATCCCTTTGGTGGAGACGAACGTTCCCGCCAGCAAGCTTTACCGCCTGAGCGGCCAAGGGGTGGAAGTACGTGTGCGTTTCACGGCGGATACAGTTCTTCCCGGGGGAGAAATGCGCGTTTATGCGGAAGGGATACTCGTGGGAACCAGCAATATTTCCCACACGCCCAAGGGAAAAGAGGTGGAGCTCTTCGTGGGCACGGCTTTCGATCTTTCGGGTGAGCGGGTACAAATGAGGCGCGAACGCCTAGGGGAAGACCTCTTTCGCGAAAGTTGGCGCATCACCCTGCGCTCGGCAAAAAAGGAGGACGTGGAGGTGGAAGTCATCGAAAACCTATACGGATACTGGCGCATTTTGAGCTCAACGCTTCCCTATGAGGTCCTTGATGCCCAGCGGATAAAATTCGTAGTCCCCGTGCCAGGGGGGAGCGAGGCCTGGTTGGAGTACACGGTGGAGTGGCGTAGCTAGCGATGCCAGAGCTTGGGGAGGAATTGGCTAAGCTGCGCGATGGGTATTGTCGGGCGCTGGAAAAGGCCTTTGAACATGTGCCCGTGAGGGACGGTGTGGTTTCTGTGGAGGACCTTTGGTTGGAGACGGGCATTCCCGTGGACTTGATCATCGAGCTTTTGGAGAGCAAAGGGGTGCAGATCCCACCGCACGTGGGGCGCGTGGATTTCGGGCAGCGCAAAAAGAAGCGATGACAAACGCCATCAACTTCGGCACGGATGGCTGGCGGGGGGTGATCGGCCGCGATTTCACTTTTGCCAACGTGGCCAGGGTGGGCGTGGCTTTGGCCCGATACGTTCTGGACCCCAAGCGCACAGACCTTCCCCCCTATCGAGAGTGGGGCGTTCCTTGGCGTTCGGCCGCGGCCGGACTGCTGGTGGGCTACGACACCCGCTTTCTTTCCCAAGCCTTTGCCTGGGAGCTGGCGCGGGCTGTGTGGAGCCAAGGGGTCCCGGTGATGCTCGCGGCGGAGCCCGTGCCCACCCCGGCCCTGTCCTTAGCCGTGGTGGAGGAAAAGCGCGTGGGCGGGGCGATGATCACCGCCTCCCATAATCCTCCCGAGTACAACGGGGTCAAGTTCAAACCGGAGTATGGGGGCTCGGCCACCGAGGACATCACCCGCCGCATCGAGGCCCTGCTCCCCCCCCGGGCCCCGGATTTGCCCGACCACCCCGTGCCCACAACCTCCCTCCGCGAGGCGTACCTTGTCAGGATCAAAAGGGAAGTGGACTTCTCCGTGATACGCAAAGCGCGGCTCTTTCCGGTTGTGGACGCAATGTACGGTTCGGCCCAAGGTTATTTGCCTGCCCTTTTCAAAGAATCGCGCTTGCCTCACCTGGCCATTCGGCACGGCCGTGATCCCCTCTTTGGCGGAAAAAAGCCGGAGCCCATCGAAGAGAACATGGGGCCTCTTCGCGCGGTGATCCGGGGGATACGTGGCCGCGTGCGGGACCGCATCATCGTGGGCCTGGTCACCGACGGCGATGGGGACCGCGCGGCGGCCATGGACGAGCGCGGACAATTCCTGAACACCCACCGCACGGCCTCCCTCATCCTTTGGCACGTTTTGCATAACCGGGGCTTGCGTGGAACCGTGCTCAAATCCTTTGCTCTCACCGATTTGATCAAAAAAATCGCGGGCGAGGCGGGCGTGCCCTGCCAGGAGATCAAGGTCGGCTTCAAGTGGGCGATGAAAGGCTTGGTCACCAAGGAAGCGCTGTTTGCCGGCGAGGAGTCCGGCGGCTACGGTTACAGCTGGTACCTGCCTGAACGCGACGGCATCCTCTCCAACCTCCTCCTTTTGGAGCTGGTGGCCGTCACGGGAAAGCCTCTCTCCCTCTTAGTGGACGAGCTTTTCTCTCTGTTCGGCCCGCACCATTACGCCCGGCGGGACCTTCATCTCCCCCACCGCTTGGAGATCGTGGAAAAGGTGGGAAAAAGCCCACCGGAGTCCCTGGCCGGCCACCGCGTGCAAACGATGGAGGACCTGGATGGCATCAAGCTCCGGTTTGCCCGGGGTTGGCTTTTGTTCAGGGCTTCCGGGACTGAGCCCATCCTCCGCCTCTATTGTGAGATGGATGATCCTAAAGAGGTGCGCAAAGTTTTGGACGCCGCCGAGGACCTGGTGAAAGGGGGTCTACTGTGAACCAAGGGCCTTACGACCCGCATGTGATTGAGGAGAAGTGGCGGGACTTCTGGCGCGACCGTGGTCTGTTCAAGGCCAAAATCCACGACGCCCGCAAAAAGTTCTACTACCTAAACATGTTTCCTTATCCCTCGGGGAAACTGCACGCCGGGCATGGGCGCAATTACATCCTCGGGGACGCCATCGTGCGCTTCCTCCTTATGCGCGGCTGGAACGTCCTGAACCCCATGGGCTGGGATGCCTTCGGCCTGCCCGCGGAAAACGCGGCCATCGAGCACGGGGTCAACCCCCGGGATTGGACGTGGACGAACATCCGCGAGTTCAAACGGCAGTTTCGCGCCTGGGGCGTGGAGTATGACTGGGATAGAGAGATCGCCACCTGTGAGCCTGGCTACTACAAATGGACGCAGTGGCTCTTCCTAAAGCTTTTCGAGCACGGCCTGGCCTACCGGGCCCGGGGCAAGGTCAACTGGTGCCCCCACTGTGAAGTGGTGCTCGCCAATGAACAGGTGGTGGGAGGCCGCTGCTGGCGCTGCCGCTCCCTCGTGGAAAAAAGGGAGCTGGAGCAGTGGTACTTCAAGATCACCGCCTATGCTGAACGGCTCTTGCGGGATTTGGAGAAACTGGACTGGCCCGAACACGTGAAGAAGATGCAGGAGAATTGGATCGGCCGGTCCGAAGGCGCGGAGATCATCTTCCCCGCCGAGAAAGGCCCGGCGATCAAGGTCTTCACCACCCGGCCTGACACCCTGTGGGGCGCCACCTTCCTGGTCCTGGCCCCTGAGCATCCCTTGGTGCCAGAGCTCACGGCCCCTGAAAAGCGCGAAGCTGTGGAGGCCTATTGCGCCGCTGCTGATCGCTTAACTGAGGTGGAGCGCACCTCCACGGAGAAGGAAAAGACCGGGGTGTTCTTGGGCACTTACGCCACTAACCCCGCCACCGGCGAACGTATCCCCATCTGGATCGCAGATTATGTCCTCATGGGATACGGAACAGGCGCGATAATGGGCGTTCCTGCCCACGATGCCCGCGATCTCCAATTCGCTTTAAACCACGGCCTTCCCGTGATCCCTGTGATCGCCCACCCCTCCGGCGAGGCCCGCGCCTTCATTCCTGCCGCAGCGTTTGTCCCATCCTTGCCCAGCGCCCTGGAAAACGTGGGGATCCGTGTGGACCTCACGGGAGAAACGGCGGTCTTGGCCAGCTTCCCGGCGGAGGCCGCGCCCACAGTCCTCCCCGTGATCCAGGAGCACCTGCTGCGCACGGGATGGGCAGCGGTGGTGGGAGCGGGTTGGCAGATCGTCCTTCAGGACCGGGTGATGAACATCGGGAGCATCGAGGAGGAGCGGCGGGCCATGACCGAAGTTGTGAAGCGCGCCCCCACCCTTGCGGACAAAA
Organism: uncultured Thermotogaceae bacterium; assembly: GCA_964429165.1. Taxonomy (GTDB): domain Bacteria; phylum Bipolaricaulota; class Bipolaricaulia; order Bipolaricaulales; family Bipolaricaulaceae; genus DTER01. The sequence goes on along the minus strand of CAYSAN010000002.1, from coordinate 55,282 downwards.
AGAGCGTGGCCGAGGTCCTCTGGGCCCAACCGGCGCTGCGCGACCTCCTCTTCCACGCGGGATTCGGGACGATGCTCAACTCTGGCCCCCTCTCCGGCACACCTGGGCCTGAGGCGGTGCGAAAAACCGTGGCTTGGCTTGAGGAAAAAGGCTTGGGAAAGGGGGCGGTGACCTACAAACTCCGGGATTGGCTTATCTCTCGCCAGCGCTACTGGGGGGCGCCCATCCCCATGGTCCACTGCCCGCGCTGCGGCATCGTGCCCGTCCCAGAGAGGGACCTTCCCGTGCATCTCCCCGCGGTGGACCGCATCGGAAAGCTGGGGTTGGCGAGCGTCCCGGAGTTCATCCCCACCGTGTGTCCGCGCTGCCGGGGCCCAGCCCGCCGGGACACCGACACCATGGACACCTTTGTGGACTCCGCTTGGTACTTCCTGCGGTTCATCTCCCCCACGGACGAGGCCAGGCCTTTTGACCCGGATCTGGCCAACAAGTGGTTGCCGGTGGACCTGTATGTGGGCGGAGTGGAACACGCCATCCTCCACCTCCTCTATGCCCGCTTCATCACCAAGTTCCTCCACGATTTGGGTTGGCTCTCCTTCGACGAGCCGTTCAAAAAGCTGTTCACCCAAGGGATGGTCACTTATCCCGCGTATTGGTGCCCCACCCATCACTGGATCCCGCCCAAGGAGGTCCAGCCTGGGAATCGCTGCCCCAAATGCGGGGCAGGGCTGGAGGTTTCGGTGGTGGCCATGTCCAAGTCCAAAAAGAACGTGATCTCGCCCGATGAGCTCATCGCCCAGTACGGTGCGGACACGGAACGGCTTTACACCCTCTTCATGGGGCCGCCGGAAAAGGAGATCGAATGGAACGAGGAGGGGGTGCGCGGTTGTTGGCGCTTTCTGAACCGTTTTTGGAACATGGCGCTTGCCATCATCGAGCGCGCGGGAACTGCGCGTGAGGAGCCCGATGTGCGCTGTTTTGGGCTCGCAGAGCAGGACCTATGGACCAAACTCCAGGCCACAAAGAAAAAGGTCACCGAAGAGTTCGAGGGAAGACTGTCCCTGAACACAGCCATAGCAGCGATCATGGAGTGCAGCAACGCGCTTGCTGATTACGCCGACGATCCTGGAGCTGACCCCCGGCTTCTGCGCTGGGCGCTTAGGGAGCTCGTGCTGGTCCTTTCGCCCTTTACCCCCTTCATTTGTGAGGAGCTTTGGCATCGGTTGGGCGAGGAAAGGGCGGTGTTGGAGACGCCCTGGCCAAGTTACGACCCCAAGGCCCTGGAGGAGGGGGAGGTGGAGATCCCGGTGCAGATAAACGGCAAAGTGCGGGCCAGGATCAAGCTCCCCCGGGCCAAGGCTGGGGATCCCAAGGCCTTGGAAGCTCTGGCCCTGGCCGCTCCGGAAGTGCAAAGCCGCCTTCAGGGCATGCGCATTGAAAAGATCATCGCCGTCCCGGAGAAACTGGTGTCCATCGTGGCCCGATGAACCCAAGCCTGGTGAGCCTTCTCTGTGGGTTAGGGGTGGGGGTCATCCTCGCCTTGGGCGGGCTTTGGCGTAACTTCCGCACGTTGCGGAAGGCAGTGCACCACACCGCGCCACCAGGAACCCTCTCCGTGATCATTGCCAGCCGCAACGAGGAGGCCGTGATCGAGAACACCGTGCGCAGCCTAGCTCGCGCTGCTCCGGATGCGGAAATAATCGTTGTGGACGCTTCTACGGACCGCACACCCGAGATCCTCTCCGCTTTACACCGGGAGATACCGGGATTGAAGGTGTTGGCTGATCCCTACCGGCGCGGGAAACCTGCGGCCCTGAACCACGCGCTGAAGCAGGCCACGGGTGAGGCCCTCCTGTTTTTAGATGCCGACGCCCGGGTTGATGCGGAGGCCCTGCGTTTTTATCGCTCCCTTGTGGGGCATCCCCAAAACCCCGTGGTCTTTGCGGACTTCGCATCTTACAACCGGCGCCGCACCTTGGCCGTCATCGTGCAGGAGCTGTTCTTCTCCATGGCCAAAGCCTTTGTGTTCTCCGGCCTGTTTTGGCGCCCGGTGTTCATGACCTGTGGGCTTTTCCTGCGCCGCGAGGCACTGGAAAAGGCGGGGGAATTCGATCCTAATACACTTGTGGACGACTTTGACCTCGGCAACAGGCTGGCTCAGCAGCGGATACACGCAAAATTCGTGCGGGGACCGGCGTGCCTTATCCAATACGCCCCGTCCTTCCTCGACCTTTTTGCCCAATTCCTGCGCTGGTACACCGGGGGCATCCGGGAGATGTTGGGGGAAATAAAGAACGGACATGTTTCCTATGCGGTGCTCATGGCTCTTCTGGCGTGGGTCATCTATTTGCCCTGGTTTGCCCTGTGGATCGACTTGGCCTTGGGGAGCTGGGTGATGGTTCGTCATGTGGTGCCCGGCTTTTTGGCCGCCCTTTATCTCGCCGTCCTTGTCACGCACTGGCTGGAGGGGCCCAAGTGGGGGGAAGCCCTTGTCAATGCTCTGGTGGGGCCAGTTATTCTGCATCTCTTGCTGCAAGCCACCGTCCTTCTCAGCTTCCTCCGCGCCTTTCGCGGACGCTGGGGTTGGTATAAAGTGCGGAGGGAGGAAGGATGAGGCCCGTGGTCACGGTGGTCGTTCCTGTTCTGAACGAGGAAAACCATCTTGAGGATTGTTTGCGCTCGTTGCGTGCGCAAACTTTTCGGGACTACGAACTGATTGTGGTGGACAACGGCAGCACAGACGGAAGTGTGGCCATCGCCCAGCGCTATGCCGACCGAGTGCTCCACGAGTCCCGCATCGGCCCGGACTTGGCGCGACACCGGGGGTTTGTTGAGGCCCATACAGAGCTTTTAGCTAGCGCTGATGCGGACACGATCTACCCTCCAAATTGGTTGGAGCAAATCGTGCGCCTCCTGGAGAAACGCGGTGTGGTGGCCGTCTTTGGTCCCTTAGGGTTCAAGGAAAGCCCGGCCTGGCTCCGCAGGCTCGAGACGTGGGGATATACGTCCCTAGCGGTGTTAATGTACCCCCTGGGTGTGCCCTTGGCGGGGGCCGCCAATTTTGGTTGCCGAAAAACAGCATACCTGGCAGTGGGGGGATTTCCTCCCCTTGCTCACTTGGCTAACGCCGATTTTCGCTTGGCCAAGCGCTTGGCGCGCCTTGGCCGAGTGGTGTTCGCCCCCAAGATCCGCGCTTACACCTCTAATCGCACCTTTGTGCGATTGGGAAGGTGGCGCGTCGTGCCATTTACCCTGGGTATTTGGTTGGACATCGCTTTGGAACGCAATCGTGTTCCCTCGGCCCATTACCTGGCCGTTCTTGAGAGAACCGGCCAGGACCAGTGAAGTGGACTACTCCCGGCGCCACGCGTACCAATCGTCCAAAGTCAGACGATCCCGGTGAAGGGCGATGTCCCAGAAGTTTCGCATCATGAGGAACCACTGACGCCGTGGGCCGCGACGGCGGAAGGCCCGGTTTGACGTGTAAACAAGCATGCTTGGGACAAAGCGCACCTTTCCCACCCGCCGCAAGCGCAATCCCAAACGAATATCGACCGCGGCAAGGCTCTTTAATGCCGGATAACCTCCGACCCGAAAATATGCGTCCCGACGAAACCCCATGTTGAACCCCGTGGTTTGGCAAAAACCCACCATATGAGTGGCACATTGCACCGCCGTGCACAGAGCGGCCTCCAGGCGCTGGCGCCATGGCGGGCTTTCCACGAACGCCCACGGACCATAGGCGCAGACCACGCCTGCGCCTTCCAGCGCTCGAACCATTGAGGAAAGCCATTGTGGCGAGTAAATGGAGTCGGCGTCAGCCTGGGCCACCAGCTCACCCTGGGCCTCGCTGATCCCCCGGTGGAGGGCGCGGTCATAACCGCGGTGCGGCTCGGACACCACGCGGTCAGCAAAGCGGGCGGCGATCTCTGGGCTGCGGTCGTCGCTGCCGTTGTCCACCACAATGAGCTCATAATCGGTGAAAGTCTGCGCTCGTATGGTTTTGAGCATGCGCTCAAGAAATTCCTCTTCGTTCAACACTGGCACCACCACGCTCACTTGAGGTTTGCTCATGGCCATTCCTAAGCATAATACGGAAAAGGGCATGCGTGTAGCGCTGTCAAAGTTCGGGAAAGCTGCGGCCGTGGGCCTCGCTTTGGAAACAATATGGCTTGGGTATTGGCTGTTCATGCTGGTCTTTACCACCCTGGTGCGCACAAAACGCGTGGGGCTGCGTCCTAAACCGCCCTGTGTGCTTGCGGTGACCCATGTGGGGGGTGTGGAGCCCCTTTTTGTCACCCGGGCAAGCAGGCATTGGCGCGGGTGGGCCATTTACTCCGTGGACCGCCCCACGGCCATCGTGCGTTTCCTTTGTCGCGCGTTTTGGCGGTTCGGCGTCACCCAGGATCCCACGCGCAAACACATCGTGAACCCTGCAACTATAGCCGAGGCCGTGCGCTATCTTAAAAACGGTGGATCACTCATGATCTTCCCGGAAGGGGACAGATTTTGGGAGCGGAGACTGTACCGCGGGGCAGCCCTGCTGGCCAAACGGGCAGGAGTCCCCCTCATCCCTGTGGGCCTGGAAAACGCTCTTGTGTATAAACCGGGCGAAAACAACCGGCCTTTGTGGCAAGGGTTCCCCCTGGCCCTGTGGAGGACCCTGAGGAAGCGGTGGATCGCCGTGCACTTCGCTGACCCCATCCTTCCGACCCCCAAACTGCCCGAGGAGGAAGATATAGACCGCATGATGCGGGAGCTGGAACGAGCCTTTTCCCAGTTTTACCGGAGTTTCTACGGGGTTCCCGGCCCGGTGTGGGTCAGCCAGAAAAAAGTTGAATGACCTCTCCGATCTTCTCCTCGCGATTGCCGGGAGTGAGCCGGATCAGCCGCTCAACTTCATGCCGGATGCGATACGCCAAATGATGGTTGGAAGCGCGGTGCACCGTGACAAGGAGGTGTTTTCCGCTGGCCAGAGCTTTTTCCACGGCGGCGACGAACCTGGCCGACTGAAGCTCCATGGGGCCCACCTCATCGATCACGATCAATTCGGCCTCTTCCACGGCGCGTTCGACGGCCGCCGCGCCGATCCCCTCAAGATCACGCAGGCAAAGGCGATACTTTCCGAAGGCCGGCCCATCACAATGATGGCGGTGGGCCAAAAGCCCCTCCCTGCCCGTGGCCACGTCCCGCAACAGGAATCCCACACGACAGCCGCATTTGCGGATCTCCTCGGTGATCATCCCGCCAGCCCGTAGGGGCAGGACCTCCAGCACCCTCTTCACCAACGTGGTTTTCCCCACACCTGGATACCCGGTGACCCCAACCTTCATCACGCGAATTGTAAGCAGCCGCTTTCCCTTGGTAGGCTTGAGCTGTGATCCTTGAGACAATTGGTCCGACGTTTCTCCTCGCAGCTGGAGGTTATCTCCTTGGCCGGTTTGGGAAAGTCCCGGCACACCCATTTGCACTGCTCAGCTTTTGGCTCCTTTCCCCCGCCCTCATTTTTGAGACCTTGCGCGCGGCCCAACTCCCAGCCACGGAGTCTGGATTAGTAGCTCTTTTTGTGCTTGTTCATTATGGGCTCATGTTCCTGCTTTCCCTGCCTTTGGGGCGCAAGCTTTTCCCAGACGACACTGATGCCCGTCGCACCACAAGCCTGCTCCTCACCTTTGGAAACTGCGGAAACCTTGGGATACCCATCCTCCTGTTCGCCTATGGCCAGCGGGCAGTGGATGTGGGTGTGATCTTTTTGGCCACCAACACCGTGCTTTTGGCCACCTTAGGGGTGGGGATCGCCAGTTGGCAGGGACATTTGGACCTCAAAGCCCTTCTGCGTAATGCCCTCCTGGTTCCCTGGCCTTATGCCGTGGCGTTGGCGGTCCTGGTGCGAGTAGGCCTCGGTTGGCCTACGGTCCTGGCCAGGGCCTCCGGCCTTCTCTCCCAAGCGGCAATCCCCATATTTCTCCTTCTTTTGGGGCTGGAGCTCGCGGCTGTCAACCCCCGGGCGGTGGCCAAGCCGGCGGTGTTCATAGCCCTGGGACGCCTAGTGTTGGCCTCCCTTTTGTCCTGGGCTTTGCTCCCGTTGTTCCCCGCCGACCCCATCATTCGGCGGAGCCTTGTGCTCGAGGGCAGCGTCCCCAGTGCGGTGCACGCCTACATCTTGGCGGCTAAACATCGCCGCCGGCCCGACCTCGCAGCCACAGCCCTCCTCCTCTCCACCGCCCTTTCCATCGGCACGCTCTCCTTCACCCTCCTCCTTCTCGCCCGCTTGTGATAGACTCCAAAAAAGAGGAGGGTTTATGGCCAAAGTGGCGATCACCACCAAGTTTTTCCCTGAAGAGACCGAGCGGCTTACCCATGCCGGACACACGGTCGTCGTCCACGAGGGGGACCCGCTCAAAAAGCCAGAACTTCTCGCCTTTGCCAACGATGCTATGGCCTTGATCGTGTCCTTATCCGACCGCGTCGATGCGGAGGTGCTCCAAAGCCTGCCCAAGCTACGCATCGTGGCCAACCTTGGGGTTGGTGTGGACAACATAGATATCGCGGCCGCAACCCAAAGGAAGGTTTTGGTTTCAAATACACCGGATGTGCTCACGGAGGCCACCGCGGACCTGGCCTGGGCGTTGCTTTTGGCCGTGGCTCGCCGCATTGTTGAAGCCGACAGCGATCTGCGTCGCGAAGGGTTCCCAGGCTGGACGTTCATCCCCAAACACCTGGGGCTGGATGTCTTCGGAAAAACCATCGGGATCGTGGGCTTCGGCCGGATCGGGCAGGCCGTGGCCCGCCGCGCTCGCGGCTTTGGCCTGACCATCCTCTACTGCTCCCGCACCCGCAAGCCTGCAGCAGAAAAGCAGTTGGGCGCACAATTTTCTGCCCTCGACGATCTTCTCAAAGAAAGCGACTTCGTGGTGCTGTGTGTCCCCCTCACCCCGCAGACCCGCCATCTCCTGGGAGCGCGGGAGCTCTCCCTCATGAAGAAAACAGCGGTGTTGGTGAACGTGGCCCGCGGGCCGGTGGTGGACGAGGAAGCGTTGGTCGAGGCATTACGGGCTGGACAGATCTGGGGCGCTGGCCTGGACGTGTTCGAGCGCGAGCCTGAAGTTCATCCTGAGCTTTTGACGATGCGGAACGTGGTGCTCACCCCTCACATCGGTTCAGCCACCTGGCCCACGCGGCGGCGGATGGCCGCTTTGGCCGTGGACAATGTTCTCGCGGCCCTGCGCGACGAGCGCCCCCCCACCCTGGTCAACCCTGAAGCCTGGCCCAGCTGACCCTTCCCCGATGTGATGTGGATCACTTGACCTGGTGTGCTTTCCGCCTAGCATGAGCTCCGTATGAAACCCATGTCTATCACGAGGTGTAGACTTAGGGCAAGGAGGTGGAGGGGATGAAGAGATGGGCGGGGTTAGCTTTGGCCATAAGCGCCTTTGCGGTGTTGACCGCGGCCCAATGGTGTGCTCCCTGTGGCCAGCCTGCACCTGAGCCCCCGTGTTTCACGGCATTTTGGCAGGGCGAGGACGTTTGTTTTGAGCTTGTGGTCCCCTGGAGCGTGTTTTGCTGCTGTTGCTGTGGCGCTCCTCAAGTGCAGGTGCTGGGTTGGCGCGTGATCACCCCGGAGGGAAAGGTTGTGTACCAAGAGACATTCCCCACGCCGGTTCCACCAGGCAAATGGGTGTGGAAGCAGGTGGACAGCACGGGCAAAGCTGTGGCCCCTGGTTATTACAAGATCATCATTTCCACGGTCTCCGGAGAGTTCGAAAACACCGTGAGGATAGTGGCCAGAGATGGCTGCTGTCAGCCGTGCTGTTTCTTCCCGTTTTTCTTCGGATGCTGGCTTTGGTCCAGGCCCTGTGCGATCTCCTGGTGCACACCTTACGTGAAGCTCTATCGGTGCCCCACCTGCGTGGCCCCGTGTGTGCCCCCTTGTTGTGGGGTGACGATCTTTTGGGGCGTTGATCCATAGGTGCCAGAGCTTCCGGACCTGGAAGTGATTCGGGAGAACTTGGGAGCCCGGCTGGTGGGCCGGGTTGTTTTGTCTGTGCGCGTGCGCCGGCCTGGCTTGGTCCAGGCCGGCGCTTTGGATCTGTCCTCCCTGGTGGGAAAAACCTTGCGGGACATCACTCGCCGGGGAAAGCACTTGGTTTTTCACTTCGACAACGTCTTCCTTCTTGTCCATCTCATGCGCTACGGTTGGCTTTGGCATGGACCAACCAGGTACGAGGTCACCAAAGCCACCACGCTCGTGCTCACCTTTGATGATGGGACAGATCTCCGCCTCATAGAGCCCGGCAGTCCACAGATCGCTGCTGTCTGGCTCCATTCAGACCTTGCCCAGGCGGAACCCTTGGCCAAGCTCGGGCCAGAACCATTTTCGCCGGAGTTCACCCTGGAGGCCTTTGCCCAGGCCTTGCGCGGCAGGCGTCGCGTGTTGAAAAAAGTGCTCACCGACCAAACCATCTTGGCCGGGATCGGCAACGCTTATGCCGACGAGATACTTTTTAGAGCTCGGCTTTCTCCTTTCCGCTACGCACATACCCTGGCCCCAGATGAACTCGCGCGGCTATGGAAGGCCATCGGGGAGACGCTGCCCTGGGCCATCGCTGAGATCAAGGCTCGCGTGGGGGAAAATCTTTTTGACAAGGAAATTCGGGATTTCCTCTTCGTCCACGGCCGGGCAGGGGCTCCCTGCCGGGTGTGCGGCACACCCATCGGTGAGGTGCTCATGGAAAATCAGCGCACGAACTATTGTCCGCGCTGCCAAAACGTGAGCCCTCGCTGAACGCATGGCTATTTCCCTCCTTTTAGCCTTTTTCTACGCCTTGGGAACGGTGGTCATCCTGCCCAGCCCTCAGGAGCTCGCGTTAGGAGCGGTGGCCAAGGCGCCAGGGTGGGCTGTGATCCTGGTGGCCGTGGCTGGGCGCGCCAGCGGCGCTTACCTTCTCTTTTTTGCTGGGGATCGGTTGAAACGCTGGCAACGCCTGAGGCGTTGGCCCAATCCCGGGGCCAAGGTGCAAACATGGGTGGTCCGCCTGGAGAAATGGATCAATCGGTTTGGTGCCCCTGCTCTTTTCCTGTTCCTCCTCATCCCTGGCTTTCCTGATACGGCCTTGAGTTATGTGCTTGCCCTTTTCAACCGCCGGCCATGGGCCTTCGCCCTGGCCTTCACTGCGGCCTCTGCCCTGCGCCTCTCCTTAGCCATGCTGGGGATCTACTACATCCGTGGGCGGAGTTAGCACTATTTCGCCCGCGCGCACGCACCGTAGTCCCCGCGCTGTACGCACTAAAAGCGCCCCGTCCGCAAGGATGGCCTCTGCTACCCCTTCTACCACGCCTGTTGGGGTCTGAACGCAAACTTTTTTCCCAACAGTGCGATCCAAGTCCTGCCAGGCCTGAAGCACACTGGAATGGGACCGGTACAGCCAAGCCTCAAAGAGGTCGAGAAAGTCCAGGAGAAGATCCACGCGCTGGATGTTTCGGAATTCTTGCAGAGCTGCGGCTGTGGCCAGGGGGGCACGTTCCACGTTCACCCCCACCCCGATGAGGACACGATTCCCTTCGCTCTCGATGAGGATGCCCCCAAGCTTTCGCCCATCCGGGCTCAGGAGGTCATTGGGCCACTTGAGGCCGCCGCAGCCAGCGGCTTGGGCCAGGGCCACTCCCGCCCGCAGCGGCAGAAGAGGGGGCATGGGGCCCAAAAGAAGCAAGGATAGATACAGATTACCGGGAGGGCTGAGCCAAGGCCGCCCGAGACGTCCCCTGCCCTGGGTTTGGCGTTCCGCCACGACCAACGCGCCCTCCGAGGCCGCCGGCCAGGCGCGCAGCACATCCTGAGTGCTGGGCACTGCGCCTAAATAGCGATACGGCCGGCCCAACCGCCCCCTTAGACGCGGCAGTACAAACTGGGGCGCCAGGGAACCCGGAGCTAACCCCACCCCGGATTTCTCAACCAGGAGGGGATAACCGGCGTCACGTAGAGCCTGAGCTAAAAGCCGCGTTTGTTCCACGGGGAGGTGGGCCCGCGCCGCCACCTTCTCCCAGGGCTCCACCCCTTCGCTTAGGACAAGAAGAAAAGCCGCGAGCTCCACTCTTAGATTTTATCGACGCAGAAGGAGCTCCATGGTGTAGGTGAAGGTCGGCATGTTCTCCACTATGGAGATGCAGATGTAGTACGCACCGCGTTTGGACGCCTGGTAAACGAGGCCCAGCCAGCCCTGCCCCTGCAAGCGCCCTACCTCCTGGCCTGAAGGATCAAGGAGACGCACCACCACGGGGCGCGGTGTATCGATTCGTAGCTCTAAAACCTGGCCGGAGTGGAGGTTCGCGCGGAACCAATCGCGGCTATCCACGGTCTGTCCAGGTCCAGGCCAACCCAGTTCGCCCCAATATGTTCCTGGAGCTACATAAGGCGCGTCTTCAGGCACATCACACTCGCGAATACCCCTGGGGGGAGCAGCTTTTCCTGGTTCGGTTGGGGGAGGAGGGACGAGGCCACCCTGCGGCCCTCTGGAGCCAGCGGGAACAAAGGGGCCTCCCATGCCGCCACCGGTGGCAGCCGGAGCCCACATCTGTACAAGGCTTACCGTTTGGGCATGGACGCCGACCTCAGCCCCCACCTTCACCCCAAGGTTCACCACGAGGTAGGAGCCAAAACCCACATCCCGGCGAGATAGCAACACTTGCCCGAAATAGCGCACAACCGGCCCCTGTTCTGCCACTTTTGGCAAAGAAACCCGTTGCGATCGGGGAACACAGCCCAACGAGGAGAAGGTTAGGGTGACCGAAAGCGCAGGCGGAGGAGGGCTCACCCAGCCCCGCGTCTCCAGGATGACCGCGAACACCAACTGTTCACCTGCCCAAGCAAGGTCGAAAAATTGCCATTGCGCATGAACTTCGGAGGACCAATACCAGCCAGCACTGTCCAGCTTTCCCTGCGCCATGAAAACGGCGGCCAATCCCATTATCTCCCCCACGCAAACCGCAAGAAAAGCGCAACCTCTGCGCATGGCCAGCCCTAGCTTGCAACAAGCCCGGCCCTGCAAGAAGGGGGTGTGACTCAGGGGAAGCGGAGCCTTTGCCCCTCACGGAAGGGAGGAACGCCCGCTCCCGCTGGACACATGTCCCGCTAAGCCAGGGCCCACGCCAGCCCGCCCAGGACAAAACAGTACAGGCCAAAGGGCCAGAGGGCATTCCTACGCAAAGCCTGGGACAAAATGGATATGGCTAAAAACCCGGAGGCAAAGGCTACTGCGCCGGTGATCGTCAATCCCGTCCAGTTCTCCACGCCTGTGGTTCCCTCCAGGCCCGCGAGCACAGCACTGCCCAGAATCGCCGGGATTCCCAACAGGAAAGAAAAACGAAAGGCTTCCTCCCTTTTCAGGCCAAGGCGCAGGCCAAAGGAGATGGTCAACCCTGACCGGGAAAGCCCGGGAATGATCGCGAAAAGCTGGGCAACCCCTACTCCCAGGGCCCTTGCCGCGCTGAGGGGCCGCGCCACCCGGGAGCTGGAATTCCATCCCCCCCATACCAGGATCAGGCCATTGGCCAGGAGGGAAACGGGGACCCACTTGGTTTGCATGATTTGCTCCACATTTCCACGCACACCCGCCGCACCCACCGCAAGGGGTAACGTTCCCAAAATCAAGGCCCACCAATACCGCCGCGCTTGAGGGTCTCGGCGCCAAAGCCCAACGAAAAGGGCGGCCACCTCCTGGCGAAACCACAGGAGCACGGCAAGAAGCGTCCCCAGGTGAGCGAAACTCACGAGGAGATGGCCTGGCTCGTCCATTCCCCACCACCGCTGGGCCAAAAGCAAGTGGGCCGAGCTGCTTATGGGCAGAAATTCCGTAAATCCCTGGACAAGGCCGAGCCAGATATAGCGGGTCAAAGAAGTGCCCAAAGGCTTACAATCTGGCTAGCCAAAGTTCTAGATAGGAAGCAAAGCCGGCAAAAACCACGGGCAGGAAAAAGAGACCGCCTTTCCCCAACATCCACACGGCTAACGCCAACCCCAAGGCCAGAAGTCCCCACACCCACCAGGGCATGGCCGCTTCTGCGCCTGGTGTTGTGGCCAGAACGAGCTGCAAAGGCACGCGCTGCACGACCGGCTCCGCGGAGGAGCTTTGCCCCCTATACCGGTAGCTTACCCTAAGAAAAACATCGCGGGGAAAGAGCTTCGTGTCCGGGCTTTCCCCGGTCAATATGAGCTCGAGGGTTCGCTTCTCGCCGGGAGCCAGAGCGAAAGGGCCCGAGCTTGCGCCGCGTACCCCAACTGGAAGCCCTTCCCAGACCACCTTCACATCCTCCACAGAAAAGGCCGCCCCATTTACGATGTCCAGGGAAAGCCGCGTAGCGCCCCGGGGGTTCAACTGTATCTTCTCGGGCAGAACGAAAGCCAAGGACAGCGGATGGGCTCTCGGTTCAGTGCTTTGTGGGTCATCGGCCTCGGCCAAAAGCTTCAGAATAGCGGTGCGGAGCTCCTCGCCGTGCACGTCCCGAAAACGAATGACGCCGCGCTTGTCCAGAAGATAGGTGGTGGGGATCTGATGGACACGATAGAGGTTGGCAATCAGGTTATCCCACCGACGAGCGAAGAACGCGTTAGGCCAGGGTATTTCATAGGTGGTAAGAACCCGGCGCAAATCCTCACCGTTCTCGTCCAAACTCACCCCGACGATCTCAAACCCTTGGGAGTGGAGTTCCTGATAAAGGGCACGAAGCTGGGGCAGGGCGGCCATGCACGGCGGACACCACGTGGCCCAGAAATCCAAAAGCACTACCTTCCCCCGGAATTGCGCAAGGCTCAGCACCCGGCCGTCCAAAAAGTTGCGGAAAGAGAAATCCGGAGCCCTGGCGCCCGGGATCAACGGAACCTTGGGGGGAACGTACTGAGTGGGCTCAAGCGTTAAAGCGTTGGCATCAGGGCTTATCCAATGCACTAGGTAGCTTTTGTCCTCAAGAGTGAAAGGCTCGGTGAGCCAGAAGCGCTCGTGGCCATCGAGCTCAGCATATATGCGGCCATCGCCGTCCACATCCAGGCCAAGAAAATCGCCTTTTGTGCCGAAAACTCCGTCCACATCCCCATCGACCACCACGAGGCTACGCCCCTGAAACTCGCCGATCTTGGGTGCCCCGCCCACAACGAACACGTAGCTTCGTCCCTCGGGCCAAAGGAGTTGAAGGGGATAGGGGAAAGATTGGCCACCAGGTCCAGGTTCCGAGGACAAGGTCACCGTCCACATCACCGCTCCCGCATAGCGGGTTTTGGGAAGCTCCTCTTCTGCTACCAACCATCCATCCCTGTTTCTATCCAGCCAAAGACTGACCTCGTTTTGCTGGTTCACCCCCAGCAGGAAGGGGTACCGTGCCCCTCCAAGCAGAATTTCACCGAAAAGGCGCAGGGAAAGGGCAGGACCCTCGAAGCGCACCGCTGTGGCGGGGGTAGGAAAGAGACGCAGGGCTTGGACCGCTTGGGCCCAGGATCCCAAGGCTGTGGGATCACCGGGGCTCAACGGGATCTCCTGGCCTAAAGTGGCGAAACTTAAAAGCACCAGGGAAAAACAGAGGTAGCGCATTGTTCATGCCCCCTTTAGCTTTTCCGCCGCCTGGCGTAAGCGCGCGGCGGCGAGCCCTGGCCCAACTAAGGCCAGCACCTCAAACAGTCCCGGGCCAACGCGGGACCCGCTCACCACCACCCGCATGGGCAACGCCACCGCTTTAAGGGGGAGATCCAGCTGAGCCAGCACGCCTCTGATGGTGGCCTCTAGGTGGGCGGGGGTTGGTTCGGCCACGTTTTCCAAAGCCTGGGCTATGGCTTCAAACGGGCCAGCCAACCCGGGTTGCACAAGGTCTTGGGCATCAGGGGGCACCGCCAACTCCCCGGGGAAGAGCATGCGCGCGGTGTGGGCCAACTCCACCAGGGTTCGGCTGCGGTCACGGAAGAGCTCCACAGCGCGATACAAGGTGGCCTTGGGGATATCCTGGATTTGCTCTGGGGAAGCCAGGCCCTCAAGGGCCAAGAATTCCCCAAGCAATTCGGCCAAGTCCGGCACAGGAAGCCGACGCATCCACTCCCGATTGAGCCAAAGCAGCTTTTGCTCATCAAACACCGCGGGAGACTGGCCAACGCCGTCCAGGTCGAAGTGCTGGATTAGCTCCTCGCGCGAAAACACCTCCTGGTCACCATGAGACCAGCCTAAGCGGGCCAGGAAGTTCACCATGGCCTCCGGCAGGATCCCCTTGCGGCGATACTCCAGGACGGAAACAGCACCATGGCGCTTGGAGAGCTTGGTGCGATCTGGGCCAAGGATGAGGGGCAGATGCGCGAATTTCGGGGGTTGAAGACCAAGGGCCCAATACATGTGCAGTTGCTTGGGAGTGTTGGGAAGATGCTCGTCCCCGCGGATGACGTGGGTGATGCCCATCTCTGTGTCATCCACCACGCAGGCGAAGTTGTAGGTAGGGGTCCCGTCAGACCTGAGGATCACCAGGTCCTTGAACTCCCGGTTTTGGAACTGCACTTTGCCGGCGATGAGGTCCTCCACTGTGGTCATGCCTTCCTTAGGCATGCGGAACCACACAGCGCCCTCGGCTTCATACGCCCTGCCGCGGCGCAGAAGCTCCTGGGCATAGCGCTGATGAATGGCCAGTCTTTCGGTTTGCCGATAGAATTCGTCCCAATCCAAACCAAGCCAGCGCAGCGAGGCCACGATCTGCTCTATGGCCTCCTCGGTGGAACGGGTGCGGTCGGTATCCTCAATGCGCAGGATGAAGGTGCCACCATGGTGGCGGGCGAAAAGCCAGTTGAACAAAGCGGTCCGGGCCCCGCCCACGTGCAGGTAGCCCGTGGGGCTCGGCGCAAACCTCACCCTAGCTTTGTCCATAGCCTCGAATTTTACCAACATCGTGGGGAGAACCCACTGTTCGTGGCCGCTCGCCCAGACTTCGGATAAGATGACATTGGTGGAAATATGCCGGTGGCCGCGTACGTCCTGATCCGCTGTCGAGGAGCAACGGAGGAAAAGGTGGCGGAGGAGCTGCGCAAAAAGCCGCACGTGAAAAAGGTGGATACTGTGTTCGGTGACTACGACATCATCGCCTATTTAGA
The DNA here is from genome assembly GCA_964429165.1 of uncultured Thermotogaceae bacterium. GTDB lineage: Bacteria > Bipolaricaulota > Bipolaricaulia > Bipolaricaulales > Bipolaricaulaceae > DTER01. The sequence continues at coordinate 40,173 of CAYSAN010000002.1, read as the reverse complement.
GTTCGACGAGCTTCCCTCCAGCTTTTCCGTGGCTGAGCTTTACAAAGTCGTCACCGATGAGATTCGCCAAGTGGAGGGGGTCTTCTCCACAAGCACCCATATCGTGACCACAAAACCAGGAAGGGGGACAGGATGAAGCGGGACCTCCTGGGCTTAAGCAACTGGAGCCAGCAAGAGGTTTGGGAGGTTTTGGAGCTCGCAGCCCATCTCAAGCGGGAGCAGCGCGCGGGGGTACGCCACGACCACATCCTGCGCGGGAAGACCTTGGCCATGATCTTCCAAAAGCCATCCCTGCGCACCCGCGTTTCCTTTGAAGTGGGGATGTGGCAGCTCGGCGGGTATGCGCTCTACCTTGGCCCTGAGGACATCAAGCTTGGGCAGCGGGAGACCGTGGAGGACGTGGCGTTGACCCTGTCGCGCTACGTGGACGGGATCATGGCCCGTGTGTTCGGCCATGCGGTGGTGGAGGAGCTGGCGCGGTTCGCCACCGTTCCAGTGATCAACGGCCTTTCCGATCTCCTCCATCCCTGCCAGGCTCTGGCTGACGTCCTCACCATTTGGGAGAAGAAACGAGGGGTTGCGGGGTTGACCCTCGTGTTCATCGGGGACGGCAACAACGTGGCGAACTCGTTGATCGAAGCCTCAGCTAAATTAGGAATGCGATTTCGCATGGTGTGTCCGGAGGGGCATGAGCCAAGCGCCCGCATTTTAGCGGAGGCCCGGGCGTTGGGCGCAGAAATAGAGATCCTCCGTGACCCCGCCGTGGCCGCTAAAGATGCGGATGTCCTGTACACCGACGTTTGGACCAGCATGGGCCAAGAGGCGGAGGCCGAGATGCGCCGCAAGAGGTTCCAAGGCTATACGGTGGACATGGAGCTCTTGTCCTTGGCCAAGCCCGATTGCCTTGTCATGCATTGTCTGCCCGCCCACTATGGGGAGGAGATCACCTACGAAGCGGCGCGCAGTGAAAACTCCGTGATCTTTGACCAGGCGGAAAACCGGTTGCACGCGCAGAAAGCCGTGTTGGCCCTCCTGTTGGGGGGCAAAGGTTGAGGCAAACCTAGCGCAGAACCTCCACCCTTTGAAAGCTGCGTTCGGGGGCGAAGCTGCGCAGGATCAGATGATCCTCGGGCAGCAGTGCCTCCATGACCAAACGGGCCAAAAGCTCGCCTAGGGCCGGGCCAAGCATGACCCCTTGGCCACAAAGTCCGCTGGCCACCAGGTATCCCCTCACCTCCTCCGCCCATCCCACGAGGGGAAGGCCGTCGGGGGTCATGGGATAGAGGCCGCGCCAGGTCCGGCGCACCCGAATTCCTGCAAGCCTCGGCAGTACCTGGATGATCCGGCGCGCCGCCTGGGGCAGGAAACCGCTGGTTTCTCGCCGATCCTCACCGAGGATGGGCGGCTCAGGGGTGAGACAAAAGGCGATCTGCCCGGTGGCCAACTGATGAAAATAGCAGTTGGCGGAACCCGGGCCCGGCCGGATGTCCACGATCATGGGGTCCAGGAAGCGGGCCACAGGCTCGGTGATTCCAGCCTCATGGCAATCCGGGTACACCGGGTGGGCCAAGCCCAGGAGCCGTCCGAGGCGCGCGGCCCACGCGCCGGCCGCGTTGATCACCACCGCCGTGGGATATGCGCCCTTGTCCGTGTGCACGGCGTGGACGCGGCCGCCGCGCGCCTCAACCCCCACCACCTCCTCCGCGAAGCGGAACTGGGCCCCCTCCCCCTTGGCCAGCTCGTAGTAGGCGTGGCACAAAAGAAGAGGTGAACAGTGGCCATCTCCGGGCGAATAGGTGCCGCCCCGCAGGCCCTGAGGATTCAAATCCGGGACAACGCCCAGCAGCTCCTCAGCCTCGCACCACCTGATGTTCAGGCCAAACGAGCGTTGCAGGGCCACGAGATCCTTTAGCGTCCGCTCTTCTTCTGGGCGATAAGCTACAAACACGTACCCGCCTGGCCGCCATTCCACGTCATGGCCGAATTCCTCCTCGAAGTGGGTGAGAATTTCGATGGTGCGCAGGCCCAGACGGATCTTAGCGGGATCGGAGTGAGTTGCGCGCACGCCGCCGATGGCGGCTTTGTTCGAACCCTGGCCGGGGCTTGGTAAACGGTCGATCACCAGGACCTTCAAGCCCCCCTTGGCCAGGTAAAACGCGGCCGGGGTACCCACACTTCCCGCGCCAATCACCACCACATCGTAGCTCACGGCTCCTCCACCCCAGCAAAGATCCCCAACGGAACTTCCAGGAACAGGGGCCGCACCACGAAGTCCGTGACCTCCGCCAGGGGAACGCCCTCCTCGCGGAAGAGGCGAAGGATCAGATTCCCGCAGGTTTTACCTCCGCAAGCACCCATTCCCGCACGGGTCACAGCCTTTATCGCGTTCAGATCGCGCACGCCTTGGCGGATGAGAGCTCGGATCTCTTCGACCTTCACCCTTTCGCACCAGCAAACCACGGCTTCGCCGGAGATGGGGCGGGGAGCGCCGGAGCCACTCCTGGCCTCCCCAGAAGGACGGATGCCCGCGGCCCTTGCTGCCCACTCCTTTGGCACTTTTAGTCGCACAAGAAGGGTGTGATCGGCACCGGGAACTTGGGATATCCCTGTGATTTTCGCGGTTCCAAGTGCCTTCCCCTTCTGGTCCACCACCCACACCTCCCCATCCGGGGCAAGGGACTGGGGCCCGAGCTCCCAGGGCACGGTCAGGATTGGGTGCTCTGGATCTTGGCGGAAGTCCACCAACGTGATCGCCAGGCCAGGGCAGAAGGCCACGCAGCGTGCGCATCCCGTACAAGCCTTCCCCCCGGCAAACGCCGGCGGTTTACGAATGTCCGTGGGATCAACCTGAATGAGCCCCAGGGGGCAGACGGAGGCACAGGGATCACAAGGGATCTCCTGCACACAGTGAAGGACGGGGTGGACGGGAAGCGGGGGCGGGGGGAGCATGGGATGAACTTTTCCTGGTCTGGACTTGAGGACCTCTGCTGTGCGTTCCCAGTCCGCAGGGATCTCCACCTCCACCCCCAGGGCTTGAGCGGCCCGCCGGCCGGCAATGCGCCCGGTGAAGATGGCGGCGGAGGCCTCCGCGATCTCCTGGGCGTCGCCGGCGGCAAACACGGGCAGCCCAAACTCCTGGGCTTTCCGGTGAAACTCGGCCACCGGGTCAAGGCCAACGGCGATGAGGATGGTGTCGCAGGGAAAGGTCTTTTCCGTTCCGGCAATGGGCCGTAATCTCTCATCGACCTGGGCGATGGTGATCGCCTCCACATGATCTTGGCCATGGGCAGCGACGATCGTGTGCGCGGTGTAAATGGGAACACCAAGCCGGAGAAGCTTATCCTTGTGAACTTCATAGCCCGTGCAATCGGGCAGGGCCTCGCATAAGCCGACGACCTCGATCCCCGCTTGAAGCGCGTGGTATGCGGCGATAAGGCCCACGTTTCCCCCGCCCACCACGAACAACCGCTCAGCGGCGCGCACCAGGTCCCTGTTCACCAAGGTCTGGAATGCGCCAGCGCCATAAACCCCGGGCAGGGTGTTTCCGGGAAAGAGGAGGGACCGTTCCCGCGCGCCCGTGGCCACCACCAAGACCTGGGGGCGAACGAGCGCGTACCGGCGACCTTCGCGGAGGATGCCCACTTTGTGATCACTGAAAACAGCCAGGGCTGGGGAGTTGAGCCAGACCTCCACAGAGCTTTGCGCCTGCACTTGGGCTGCAAGCTTCTCGGCGATCACAATCCCTCGTGTTCCTGCATACACCGCCTCCCGGGCGCCAAAGAAGCGGTGCGTCTGAAGCAAAAGTTTTCCGCCCAGCCGATGTTTGTCGTCCACAACCAGGGTCTTAACCCCAAGCTTGCCGAGTTCCACTGCCGCGGACATCCCTGCTGGTCCGCCCCCTATCACCAACGCTTCCACCTCTTTTTCCTCGATCTCTTGGAAAGCCAAGCGCTCAGGGAGCGGAGGAGGCTGAGGGAGGCCATCCACGGGGGCCACGCGCATTCCAGGGCGCACGAGGGTCAGGCAGGCCTTAATCGGCCGACCTTCGACCAGGACCAAACATTGGGCGCACTGTCCGTTAGCACAGAAAATGCCTTGCGGGGAGCCGTCCCTATGGTGCCGGCCGAAAACGCGAACGCCGTTGGCGAAAAGCGCGGAAGCGATGGTCTCCCCAGGATAGGCCAGGAGTTCTCGCCCCTGAAAGAAAAAGGAGAACGGCTCCGCCCGCTGGACCGCAAGGATCGGGTGTTTTTCAACTCGCACGGCTCTCCCTTAGCTTGCAGCGGCGCTCGTAGGTGGCACCGCCAAGGTAAGCCTTGCGCACACGCTCATCGGTGGCAATTTTCCCTGCCGGTCCGGAAAGCACAACCCGCCCCACCTCCAGGATGTGAGCCTGATCGGCAATGCTCAGGGACTTCCTGGCGTTCTGCTCCACAATGAGGATAGGTACTCCCTCCTGATTGATCTGCACGATGGTAGCGAACACCTGATCCACAAGAAGGGGGGCCAGGCCCAACGAAGGTTCGTCCAACAGCATGAGCTTGGGGGAGCGCATGAGGCCCCGACCGATGGCCAACATCTGCTGTTCCCCGCCAGAGAGAGTGCCAGCCAGTTGTCTCCGGCGTTCCTTGAGCACAGGGAAAAGCTGGAACACCCGGTCTTTGGCCCGTTGGACCTCCTCCTTCGGACAGCCGTAGCCGCCCAGGTTCAAGTTCTCCTCCACGGTGAGGGTCGCAAAGACTCGGCGCCCCTCAGGGATGTGCACCACGCCCAGGCGGGCAATGACGTGGGGAGGAAGCTGGTGCAGCTTTTGCTCAGCAAAAACGATCGCGCCTGATTTTACGGGGATAAGACCTGATATGGCCTTCAGCAAGGTGGTCTTGCCCGCACCGTTGGCGCCCAACACGGCCACGATCTCCCCCTCGCCCACGGAAAGGGACACAGATTTCAAAGCCTCCATAGCTCCGTAGGCCACGGAGACGTTATCCACTCGCAGGAGCACGCTCTTCCCCCCGACCAAGATAGGCCTCGATCACCACCGGGTTAGTGTAAACCTCTGCAGGCGGACCCTCCGCGATCTTCCTCCCATAGTTCATAACGGTGATCCAGTCGGATAGACCCATGACCACATTCATGTTGTGTTCCACAAGTAACACGGTGATGTCCTCCCTGGGCAGGCCGGAAATGAAGCTCATCATGGCCTCCTTCTCGCTCTCATTAAGGCCGCAGGTGGGCTCATCCAGGAGAAGAACCTGGGGATGGGCGGCCAGAGCCCGGGCCAGCTCCAATGACTTTTGACATCCATAGGGGATGTTCCTGGCCAGCTCGTGCCGGAACGGCCAAAGGTTAAGGCGCCTAAGCCATTCCTCAGCACGCTCACGGGCGGCGCGCTCCTCCCGCCGTTGACGAGGCAGACGCAAAATGGAGGAGCAAAACCCAGATCTACTGTGCGCGTGCTGTCCAGCCATCACGTTCTCCAGGCAGGTCATGTTTTTGAACAGCCGGGGGTTTTGGAAGGTGCGGGCGATGCCACGGGCCAGAATCTCATGAGGCTTGAGCCCGTTGAGAACATGGCCCTGAAACAGGACCTTCCCCTCATCTGGCTTGTAAATCCCGGTGATCACGTTGAACACTGTGGTCTTCCCCGCCCCGTTTGGACCGATAAGGGAGTGGATGGTGCCCTTGCCCACAGCGATATCAAACCGATCCACAGCCACCAATCCTCGAAAGCGTTTGGTGACCCCCTGCGTTTCCAGGATGACGCCATCCCTCATCGTCCCGCCCTCTCCCCAAGGAATTCCACTGCTCTACGGCGTGGCCAAAGCCCACCGGGCCGGAAGTACATCGTGGCCACCAAGGCTAGCCCAAAGAACAGCAAGCGATATTGGGCCACCGGCCGGAAGACCTCGGGAAAAAGCACCACCAAAGCAGCGCCCAAAATCGTCCCCGGAATAGAGCCCATGCCGCCCAAAAGGACGATGCAGAACATCAAGCAAGATTCCAGGAACGTGAAGCTATCCGGGGAGACCATGCGCATTTTGGCGGCGAAGACGTTACCGGCCAGTCCGGCCAAAGCCGCCCCCAAAACGAAGGCCAAAAGTTTGAAAGCGCGCACGTCTATTCCCATGGCTTCAGCGGCGAGCTCATCCTCCCGGATGTAGTTCCAAGCCCGACCGATGCGGGAGCGCTGAAGCTGCCTCAAGGCGAGGGCACAGACGGCCACCAGCGCCCACACCAAAAAGTAGAAGTCCATGGGGGTACGGATCACATGGCCGAGCAGGGAAGGCCGAGCGATCCCGACCACACCATTGGGGCCACCGGTGAGGCCACCCGGGTTATTTATGAGAACTAACCGCACGATCTCGCCCAGGGCAATGGTCACGATGCATAGATAATCTCCGCGCAGGTGGATGATGGGGGCACTCACCAGCCAAGCGCAGCCCGCAGCCACCACGGCCGAGACCGGAAGAAGGGCCAGGGTGGGCAGGCCCCAGCGCACGTTCAAAACGGCGGTGGTATAGGCTCCCACGGCCCAGAACGCCGCGTGGCCCAGGTTGAAAAGCCCCACCTCGCCGAGGATCACGTTCAACCCCAAGCCCAATAGGGCGTAAAGGCCCACGTAAAACCCCACGTCTACCCAGTAGCGTGAAGCCCAAAGCGGAAAGGAGAGGAGAAAGCCGAGGGCCAGGGCCAAGAGGACCGTGGGCCAAGGTTTAAGGGAAAGCCACGCCCGATCCCTAGGCCCCCTCATACTTTCTCCGCCACTTTTTCCCCAAGGAGCCCTGTGGGTCTAAAGATGAGCATGAGCATGAGGGCCAAGAACACGAACACATCCTTCCAAGCCGCGGAGATATAGCCTGCGGTAAGGGCCTCCAGCAGGCCCAGGAGGATCCCGCCCACCATGGCTCCGGGGATGTTTCCGATCCCGCCCAAGATGGTGGCGGTGAATGCTTTGAGCCCATAGACCCAGCCCATGGTGAAGTTGATCTGGCGGTAATACATGCCCACAAAAACGCCGGCAATCGCACCCAGAGCTGGTCCGACAGCAAAAGCAAAGCGTATCACCTTCAGAAAATCGATGCCCATCAGGGCTGCGGTTTCGCGGTCCACGGCCACGGCCCGCACTGCCGCCCCAAACGTGGTCCTTTCCACCACAAAATAAAGGACGCCCAACAGCACCAAAGAGCTCAAGAGAATCAGCACCTGAAGCACGCGAATGCGGAAGTCCCCGATCTGCCAAAATCCGGTGGGGATGAAGCTCTCTTGGTAGGCCAGGTAGCGTGGCCCCCATACGGCCATGATGAAGTTGGAGAGGAAAATGGCCATGCCCAGGGCGGAGACCACCGCGGGGAGACGCCCTATGGGGTAGATGGGGCGGTAGGCCACGCGCTCGATGACAAGACCGGCACCGGCTGTGGCCAAGGCCGCGGTGAGGAAGCCCGCGGCCAAAAGCCCCCACAGGCCCACCGCGCCCCCGATCACCCCGAAGGCGTAGACAAAAAGGGTATAGCCTACATAGGCCCCTAGCCCAAAGAGATCGCCGTGCGCGAAGTTGATGAGTTTCAAGATGGCATAGATCAAAGAATAACCCAAGGCCACGAACGCATAAAATGACCCGATGGTAAGACCATTTAAAATTTGCTGGATGAACGTTAGCACGTCACAGCTCCCTCCGGAAAAGAAGGGGAAGAGGGCCCCGGCAAAGCCGAGGCCCTTCTTATTCACATCCCCACAAGATGACCATGCACTGCGGGGTCAAAGAGCGCGCTCTCGCCCTTCTCGTCGCAGATGAGAAGCATATATGGCACTCCGAGCCGGTCTCCTTCAGGGCTGAAACTCAAGGGGCCAGTGATGCCCTCCCCGATCACCGCGCCGGTGCGCAGATAGCGGGCCACCACCGCGGGGTCCAGGGACTTCGTGGCCTCCATGGCCAAGGTCAAGGTGAAAATGGCGTCTGCCGCATAAGTCGCCCAGGGACTATCGTGGATGGGCCCAAATTTGCCCTCATAAGCCGTGACGAATTCCTTGGCCAGGGCGTACTTGTCCACAAGGAACGCCGGGAGGGGCTCTTGAGTGATCATCGCCCCTACCACCGCATCCAAGCCCGCGATTTTCACGACCTCGGAGATGGGGCAGGCGTTGGAGCCAACGGCTTTGATCCTCTTCCAATCAAGGCCTAGGTCTTTTCCCTGGCGCAGAAGAAGTGCCCATTCCGGATAGTAGCCGGTGTAGTACCAGATGTCGGGGTTGGCGTCGCGCAACGCGGTGAGGGCGGGCGTGTAGTCCCGCTCGCCAGGCATGATGGCATCGTAATAGACAAGCTGCACTTGCCCCGCATCAACCAGGGGCTTCATGAACCTAAGGACGTCCTCAGCCACGCCCAGGGCGTAGGCCGTGTTGTCGTGCATCACAGCGATCCTCTTTGCCCCAAAGAGCGGGATCACGTACTCCACAAAGAAGCGGGCTTGCGAGTCATCCCGGCCGGAGGTGCGGAAGTAGAACTTGAACCCCCGGGCGGAGAGGTCCACCCGGGTGCAGCCGTAGTTGATGTGGAGCACGCCCTCCTCCTCGTAAAGTTCGCTGGAGGGCATGCAGACCATGGACCCATAGGTGCCCACCACAAACTTCACCCCGGTGGCGATCAACTTTTGTGCGGCAAGGGTTCCGCCTTTGGGCGTTCCCCCATCGTCTTCCACCACCAGCCGAATGGGGCGCCCCAGGATCCCCCCACGAGCGTTCACGATTTCCACAGCGATCTGCACGGACTTGAGCGCCCAATCGCCTTCCACCGCCCAGGGCCCAGTGAGTGGCCCCTGGAAGCCAATCAGAATAGGCTGGGCCCAAGCACTAACCGCTAAAAATGCCAAACATCCTAGAAAAACGCGCATCCACCTCACCTCCTTGCAGTTTTCCCGGCCAAATTCCCCCTCTTGTCCACCTCCTTTCGCCGACGATGGTAGGGCAAGTAAGACAGCTTATCAACCCTGGTCTCCCTCGCTTGGGACTTATAATCCTTAAGTAATGGGGTATTTAGCGATGCTTGGGGCCGCGGTGCTGTGGGGGTTGATAGGTCCGGTCTCCCGCTTGGCCTTCCAAGAAGGATTGACACCGCTTGAGGTCGCGTTCTTTCGCGGCCTTTTGGCCTGGATTCTTTTTGCCGGTCATGGTGTCATGCGTAAGCAAATCCACATTCAAATTAGGGATCTCCCCTTCTTTGTGCTCTTTGGGCTTGTGGGGATCACCCTCTTTTTTGGGGCATACCAGTTGGCCATTTGTTTTGGAGGAGCTGCTTTGGCTTCTATTCTCCTTTACACTGCCCCGGTGTGGGTGGTCCTCCTTGCCCCGTGGTTTCTCCAGGAACGCCTGACCGCAACCAAGGCAATCGCTGTGGGCTTAGCCGTCCTCGGCGTAGGCCTGGTGAGCAGTTCAGCGGGCATCAAATTTCACCCTTGGGGCCTAGGATTTGGGCTCCTTTCCGGTTTCTCCTATGCCCTCTATTACCTTTTGGGAAAGCGCTTCCTCACCGGACATCCTGTGTCCTACGTGTTCTTTTGGGCCCTCCCCATCGGATGTTTGGGACTTCTGCCCTTTGTGAGATTCCAGCCCCAGAGCCTTACCGGCTGGGCCGCCTTAGGATTCTTGGCCTTTTTCTCCACGTACGGCGCGTATTCCGCGTATTTCGCCGGTCTTCGCCGCCTCCCGGCCACGCGGGCGGTGATCTTGGCCACCCTGGAACCAGTGGTAGCCACCCTGGTAGCCCATTTTTGGTGGCAGGAAACTTTTTCCCTGGCTGGGGGATTGGGCGCACTTTGCATTTTGACCGCTGCTTTGCTAGGAAGCCTTAAACAAGCTTGAAGGCAGCAGTTCAAAGTCGGAGTGGATGACGGTTCTTAAGGAACCGGTGCGGGAGTGGGCAGCTCAGGGGCTAGCAACCATTCTTTTCCTGGAACAAGCATCGAGGAACACGGGGGATGCAAGAATGGCACCTCTCCCCTGTCCGGGTTGATCGCATATAAATCTGTGAAAGCCCCTATGTCCATCCCACCCCGCCAGTCCACAGTTCATAAGGGGAACCGAATGTGTGCCGGGTCTAAGCCCAGATAGGGATCATCTATGGCGAGATTGTGCAATCGCCGCTGGAGGTACAAATTCGTCATCGCGAGGTGCAACTGCCATTCACTATAGCAAAAGGATGGGCCTCCTATGCTCGTCTGTCCAGCAATCTTGCGAATCGCCAACTGGAGATAATGCTTCTCGACCTCTTCCTCCCCGGCCATCAACACCCTGAAACCACTCATGAGGGCGAAGAATTCGGTTACGTGCCGGCAAGGGATCTTACTTTAGTCAGCGAGAACCAGGAATACGTTCTCATTCGTGGCCGACATACCGTACCCAATGGGGGACGAAGGCGCTCACCGCTTCAACCACTATAATAGAGAGGGGAAATGATGCCAGTGGAACTAGAAAGGCGTAGAAGAAGCATAAGGGCAGTGAGCGAGCGCATCGCTCGCTTAAGGGAGGAAAGCATTCGCGCTGAGGTCCGGGTGTGTTCAGAGCGCGCTCGCCTGATCACCGAGTTCTATAAATCCGGACAAGCAGGGGGGCTTCCTGTTCCCATCCAGCGGGCCTTGGCCTTCCGATACTTGATGGAGCGGGTGAGCCTTCCTGTGGAGGAGGGCCAGCTCATTGTGGGCCTGCGCGGCACCGGCCCGAAAATGGTACCCACCTACCCGGAGATCTGCGTGCACAGCCTGGAGGACTTGGAGATCCTCGATACCCGGGAGAAGATGCCTTATGGCGTGGATGCGGAGACAAAGCGCCTTTATGCGCAGGAAGTCATCCCGTTGTGGCACGGCAAGTCTTTGCGGGACCTCCTGTTTCACCATCTACCCCAGGAGTGGGTGGAAGCTTACGAGGCCGGGGTATGGACGGAATTCATGGAGCAGCGAGCCCCTGGCCACACCGCCGGGGGAGAGCGGGTCTTCAAAATGGGCATCCTCGACATCAAGGCAGAGATTGCTGGGACCATGAAGAACCTGGACCCCCACGATCCCCAGTACTACGCAAAACTTGCGGAGCTCACGGCCATGGACATCGCAGCTGACGCTATTCTAATCTATGCTATCCGCTACGCCCAAAAACTTGAGAAAATGACGAAAGAGGAAACCGATGCGCAAAGAAAAGAGGAGCTCCTGAAGATGGCGGAAATCTGCCGGTGGGTCCCGGCCCACGCGCCGCGCACCTTCTGGGAGGCCCTCCAACACTACTGGTTCATCCACGTGGGCGTCACCTACGAGACCAACCCCTGGGATTCCTTCAGCCCCGGCCGGATCGACCAGCACCTTTATCCCTTCTACAAGCGCGACATCGAGGAAGGAAGGCTCACCAGAGAGCAAGCGAAAGAGCTCCTTCAGGCATTCTGGCTCAAATTCAACAACCAGCCCGCTGTGCCCAAAGTAGGGGTGACCGCCGAGGAAAGCTTCACCTACAACGATTTTTCTAAGCTGAACTTGGGTGGGCTCCGCGCCGACGGAAGCGACGGGGTGAACGAACTTTCCTATCTCATCCTCGAGGTTTTGGAGGAGATGCGGACCCTCCAGCCCAACACTGCAGTCCTCATCAGCAACAAAACCCCGGATCGCTTTCTCATCCGCGCCTTGGAGGCCGTGGCCCCGGGCTTCGGCGAGCCCCCGCTCTTTAACTTCGACGGCGTGGTCGTGAAGATGCTTCGCCAAGGAAAGACGCTGGAGGACGCGCGCACCGCGGGGGTGAGTGGCTGTGTGGAGACCGGCGCCTTCGGCAAAGAGTGCTATATCCTCACCGGCTACCTGAACCTCCCCAAGATCTTGGAGATCACGCTGCACAACGGAAGGGACCCCCGCACTGGCAAAAGGATTGGGCTTGAGACCGGCGACCCCAGGAGGTTCCTAAGCTATGAGGAACTATGGCAGGCTTTCTTGAAACAACTAGAGCATTTTGTCAGCGTGAAAATGAAGGGGAACGATATCATCGAGGCCCTCTATGCCCATCATCTTCCCGTCCCGTTCCTCTCCCTTTGGATTGAGGACTGTGTGCGGAACGCTCAGGACTATAATGCAGGTGGGGCCCGCTATAACACTCAATATCTCCAAATCGTGGGGTTAGGCACCATTACCAATGCCCTGTCAGCCCTGAAGTTCCACGTTTTCGACCAGCGCACCTTCACCATGGAGGAGATCATGCACGCCCTGGAAAGGGATTTCTCCGGAGACCAGGAGATCACCCGTCAAATCCTCCTCAACAAATCCCCCCGCTACGGTGAGGACGATGATTATGCTGATCTCATCGCTAAGGCCATCGTGGACGAAGTGGTGCGCATTGTGGAGAGCTTCCCACCCACGCCTGTACGCAGGGCCTCCCGACGCGTTTACTTCCTGCCCACCACAGTACATGTCTATTTCGGGAAGGTGACGGGCGCCACCCCTGATGGAAGAAAAGCCGGTATGCCGGTTTCGGAGGGCGTCTCGCCCGTGCAGGGAACGGACCGTAAGGGCGTCGCTGCCGTGTTGCGATCCGTGGCCAAATGTGACTGGGACAAGACCGGCGGAGCCCTCCTCAACCAGAAGCTCACCCCCGATCTGCTTGCTGATCAGGAAAGCCTGGGTAAATTGGCCCATCTCATCCGTGTGTTTTTCAATTTAGGTGGGCACCACGTGCAGTTCAACGTAGTGAGCGCTGATCTCCTTCGGGAGGCGCAGAAGCGGCCCCAGGACTTCCAGGACCTGATGGTGCGTGTGGCGGGCTACAGCGACTATTTTGTCAACCTTCCGCGCGGCCTTCAGGAGGAGATCATCGCCCGCACCGGGCACAAACATTGGTAAGACATGAACATAACAGGAATCATTTTTGACATCCAGCGCTTTTCCGTCCACGACGGCCCTGGCATTCGTACCACCGTTTTTCTTAAGGGCTGTCCTCTGCGCTGCCTTTGGTGCCATAACCCTGAAGGGATATCCCCCAAACCTGAGCTGATGTTCTTCGACTACAACTGCTTGGGGTGCGGCACCTGTGTCCGCGTCTGCCCAGAAAAGGCCATCGCTTTTGACGTCCAAGCGCAAAAGAGGCCGGTGCTCACGCAGGAGAGATGCACAGGTTGCGGGATCTGTGCGAGGGCTTGCCCAAGCGGAGCCTGGCGGTTGGTGGGAAGAACTGTCACGGTGGAGGAGCTTCTTTCCGAGCTGGAAAGAGACGTGCTGGTTTACGATCGCTCCGCAGGAGGTGTGACCTTTTCTGGGGGGGAGCCCCTGTTCCAGCCAGAATTCCTTTGTGCTGCGCTCAAGGCCTGTAAAGAGCGCCGCGTCCACACCGTCGTGGATACCTCCGGCTTTGCGCCTACCCCCGTTCTTGAGGAGGTCGCAAATCTTGCCGACCTTCTCCTTTTTGACTTGAAGCCCATGGACGAGGGGGAACATCGTAGCTATACCGGGGTGTCCAATGGCCTTGTGCACGCAAACCTGAGAAAGCTTGTGGAATGGAAGCGTCCAGTGATCGTGCGCGTGCCCCTTATCCCAGGGATCACCGATACTGAACGAAACGTGCAGATGCTGGTGGGCTTTTTAGCGGAGCTGCGGGCCGGGATCAAACAAGTGGAGCTCCTCCCGTATCATGAGGTGGCCCAAAAATACGAGCGCCTGGGGAAGATCTACGGCATGCCCCCCCTCCCCCGTCCCGCTGAGGAACGCCTTAGGGAGCTGCGGGCCCGCATCGCCCAGGTCGTCCCGTGCGCGTAGCCACAAGAGGACATGGACTTTTTAGCTGACCCTATCCTCGTCTTGTGCATTCTAGGCCTTCTCCTCCTCGGGGGAATCCTGCGGCGACATTGGTGGAAAGGGAGCATGCTCCTGGGGGTAGCCCTGGCGATCCTTTATTTTCTGGCCGTTGCGCCGGGAGCGTCCTTTCTCTTACGCCCTTTGGAGGGCCGCTATCCTGCCCTTCTTTCTCCTCCGAAGGCCCAGGCCATTGTGGTGTTAAGTGGAGGGGAGAACTTTCGCCATGATCTACCGGTTTTGCACAGCCTCCCCCATTCCACCCTTTCCCGGGTGGTGGAAGGGGTGCGGCTGTTTTTAGCCTTGGGCGGGGAGCCCACCCTCTGGTTTGTGGGCGGGGCGGGCGTGGTGGGCGGCGGGATACCCCTCATGGCCCAAGCGGCCTGGGAGCTGGGTGTGCCCAAAGAGAAAGTGCGCTGGCTCACGGCCTCCCGCAACACCTGGGAGGACGCAGCCCTGGTAGCTCAACACCTGGAAACCACCTCTTTCATCCTGGTGACCTCCGCTTTTCACCTGCCCCGAGCCCTGCGCTGTTTTTGGGCCCAGGGCCGCACTCCTATCCCTGCGCCCTGCGGACATCGCGCCCCTGCATCCCAGGGCTTTCGCGCCTATGTACCATCCCTCCAAAATCTCCACGCTTCCACGCTGGCCTTGCGGGAACACCTCGCCCTCTTCTGGTACGGCTTGCGCTACTTTCACCTCTGACGACAATACTCGCCCCATGTGCTTAGCCATTCCGGTACGTGTGGTGGCTGTGGAGGGAAACGTGGCCACCGTGGATCTCGACGGCGCGCGGGCTAAAGCCCGCTTGGATACGTTAGGGGAGCCGGTCCAGGTGGGCGATTACCTCCTGGTTCACGCAGGGTTCGCCATCCGGCGGCTGGACCCCACGGACGCAGCGGAAACCTTGCGCCTCTTTCAGGAGATCCTGGCCCTCGGGGAAAGTTCGTGAGGGAGATGTTTATCCTGCGCGATCCGGTCTGGGCCGAACGCTTTCGCCGGCTGCTTAAAAAGCTTCAGCCGCCAGACCCCGTGAAGATCGTGCACGTCTGTGGCACACACGAGATCACCATCGCTCAACACGGCTTGCGGGAACTGCTCCCTGAGACGGTGGAGGTTTGGGAAGGACCAGGATGCCCGGTGTGCGTTACCTCCACACAGGACCTCGATTGTGCCCTGCAGCTAGCAGAAAAAGGCGCGACCATCTGCACGTTTGGGGATATGACCCGCGTTCCCGGAACGCGCATGACCCTGGAGGAGGCCCGGGCTGAGGGCGCCGATGTGCGGGTGGTTATTTCCGCTGCGGACGCGGTGGAGATCGCTCGCCGTAACCCCCGTAAACCCGTGGTGCTCTTCGCCGTGGGCTTTGAGACCACCGCCCCCGGCACGGCCGCAGTCCTCCTTGATCACCCACCGGACAATTTCTTTGTACTGGTGAGCCACAAGTTGATCCCCCCCGCCCTGGAAGCCCTCCTTTCCCTGCCGCCAGTGGAGATCGCCGCTTTTTTGGCGCCTGGACACGTCTCCACTGTGATCGGTGCCAGCGCCTATCGCGGCATCTCCGCGCGCTTCAAGGTTCCCATTGTAGTTACGGGTTTCGAACCATTGGATGTGCTATTTGGGATCGCCCTGGTCCTCCGCCAGCTTGAGGAGGGTAGGGCGGAGGTGGAGAACGCTTATCCTCGCTCGGTGACGGAAGATGGTAACCTGCGGGCCAAGGAACTTTTGGGCAAAGTTTTTCAGGTCGGGCCGGCGTTCTGGCGGGGCCTTGGTGAGATCCCCGCCTCTGGGTTGTACTTGCGCGAGGAGTTCGCCCAGCACGACGCGAAACGCGAGTTCGGGGTGGAGGGGCGCATGGGCCAGGAGAAGCCGGCGGGCTGCCGCTGTGCTGAGGTGCTCATGGCGCGGGCAGTCCCCACCGATTGCCCGCTTTATGGCAGGGTTTGCACGCCTCTCACCCCGGTGGGGCCGTGCATGGTGGGCGCTGAAGGGGCCTGTAACATTTGGTACCGCTACGGAGGCAGGCCCAAAATATGAAAAGGCTTGTTGAGGAGAAGATCACCGTTCTCCATGGCGCCGGCGGCTTGGTGATGGAAAAGCTCATCCGTGAGCGCATCCTCCCCAAGTTCAAGGTCCGCGCAGCCGGCCCCATTGGCCTTGATCACCTGGACGATGGTGCCGTTCTGGACCTTCCGCCCGGGAAAGTCGTGTTCACCACCGACAGCCACGTGGTAAAACCCCTGTTCTTCCCAGGGGGCGACATTGGGAAGCTCGCGGTGACCGGGACGGTGAACGATCTTGTGGTCATGGGGGCCAGGCCTGTGGCCCTGAGCCTGGCGCTGGTGATCGAGGAAGGCTTCCCGTTGGAAGATTTGGAGCGGATCCTGGAGTCAGCGGCCACGAGCCTTGCGGAAACCGGGGTGGCCCTGGTCACGGGCGACACGAAAGTCCTGGGAAAAGGCGAGCTCGATGGCCTTGTGATCAACACCACGGGGGTCGGCGTGGCCGACCGCGTCGTTCCCGATAGCGGAGCACGGCCTGGGGACTTCGTGGTGGTAACCGGGACGGTGGGTGAGCACGGGCTCGCTGTCCTTGCGGCCCGCAATGAGCTCCCGGTGGAGGCGCCGGTGGAAAGCGATGTGGCCCCCCTTTGGCCGGCCATGGCCGAGGCTTTAGCCACCGGTGGAATCACCGCCATGAAGGACCCCACCCGTGGCGGCCTGGCCGCCGCCTTGAACGAAATGGCCCAAAAATCCAATGCGGGCATGGAGGTGGAAGAGGAGAAAATCCCGGTGCGGCCGGAGGTACAGGGGCTATGCGAGCTCTTGGGGATGAGCGCATACGAGTTGGCTTGCGAGGGTCGGGCTGTGCTCACTGTCGCTCCTGCTAAGTTAGAGGCCGTTCTCAACGCCCTGCACAAACATCCTTTGACTCAAGGTGCTCAGCCAATCGGTCGAGTCACCCACAGCCACCCAGGCCGGGTCGTTTTGCGCACCGCGGTGGGCGGAAAAAGGTTCCTGGAGATGCCCCTCGGTGACCCCATTCCCAGGATCTGTTGACACCACACGAAATTTTGAGGTAGGCTACCTTCCCTGAAGAAAGGAGGGCTCCAATGAAAAAGGGCTTTTTCTTTGCGTTGGCCGCGGTTCTTCTGGCTCTCGTGGTGGTAAAGGCGGAGGCCATATCCCTGTGCGATTTCATCCCCCCCGTTACCTCAGTCACCACTTCCTCGCTCCAACTGAGCTTTCGCTACCTTGACGATGAGCACCGGGATGATCGTGGAAACGTGCTGTCCCTGACCTTGGCCGGAAGTTTTCTGCGGTACTATGACTCCGCGGATTTTGGGCACGGGGTGAACGCCAGCGGCTCGCTTTCCCATACCAACGGGGTTTGGGCTTTGGGTGGTACTGGCGCAGTGGACTTCAGGTTCTACGCCCCGGGCTCAGACCTGTTTGCTTTTGGCCGGGTGCACTCCCAGTGGGCCGAGCTCACACCCACGGTGGCCGTGGTGTTGGGTGCTGGCTATGGCCGGCTGCGCGACGTGACGCCACTCGCTAAAGCCATGCGTATAAACGACAAACTCCTCACCGAAAAGATCCTGACCAAAGCCATTCCCGACGCGACCCTCATGGCCATCGCCATGGAAATTGGTAGGCGCGCGGAGTACGCGACCGTGGACGAGCTCGTGATCAAAGTGGTGCAGCTCATCGAGGCCGCCCGGGTGGCTGTAGGAAAACTTGGAGCGGATGCTGTGCTTTACATCCGCCAAATCATCACCGCCACAGGGGATACTCGGTTATGCGGGTTCACCGTGAACACCGGGGTAGGCTACAAGCTTTTGGACCCCCTGGGCGCGCGGGACTTTGTCCTATTCGGAGCCGCGGAATATGCCATGCCGTGGTCCGTGGACACCCAGCTTCATATGCGCGCAGACGGCACCTCTACGCCCAATTTCACAACCTACGCGGTGCAAGCGGTGGCCACCTTGATCTACAGGCTGACCCCTAGCACCACTTTGAACGGAACCCTCATGGTCTCCCGCCGAGTTCCCCTGGCGGGAACACCCTTGGACACGCAGTCCCTGGACGCCACCCTCAGCTTCACCTTGTGGGAAGGCTGGGCGGTGAATGTGACGGTGGGGGCACGCAACCGCACGGACTACGAGGAGCCCAGGCTAGAGCTCACCGTATCCGCAGGTATCACCTTCTAAGGTTTTCCATTCCAAAACAAAATTTCTCGGGGGGCGGCACATCCGCCCCTTTTCTTTTGTCTTGTAGGACGGCAAAATAAGGCACATGCAGGCACAGGGCGGGGTTGACGGCCTTTTGGAACTCCTGCGCGCAGCAGCTCTTGCTCAATCCTTGTCAGACCTGGCGAAAACGGTCCTGAAGTTTGCCTTGAGCCTTGTTCCCAGAGCGCAGGCTGGCTCAGTCTTGCTCTTGAACGAGATCCTCGAACGTTACGAGTTTGTGGCTGCGGTGGGCTGGGACTTGCAAAAGCTTCGCGCCGTAACTTTCCCGCAGGACCAAGTTGTGCAGCACAAAATCTACGGGGATGAACCTGCGATTATCCCCGACTTTCTGGAACTGGACCGCTTACTTTTGCCAAAGGAGGTGGGGGAAAAACTCCAAGAAGTGGGTGCTGTAGCCGTGACCCTGTCTCTACCCCTTTGGGTTGAGGGGAAGCTCATTGGCTACCTAAACTTGGATCATCCCTCTGACCCCAAGGCCTTCACCGAGGATGACCTGGCTAGGGTTGCGGCCTACCAGGACATTCTAGCTGGCCTTTTAGAGCAGGGACGCAAAAGGGAGGAGCTGCAGGAAAATGCAAGCCTTTTCCAACTCCTCTTCGAGCGTCTGGCTGATGCTGTCTACATCACCACCTTTGATGGGACGATCCTGGAGGCCAACCCTGCGGCAGAGCGGCAGACCGGTTACCCCCGGGCTGAGCTCCTGGGCAAGAACATCATGCGTGATATCGCTGCGGAGGAGCCAGCGATCACCTATGAGAAAGTGAACGAGCGACTGGCCCGCGGTGAGACCGTTATGTTCGAGGAGAAAAAGCGCCGCAAGGACGGCAGTCTCTACTGGACAGAGTGCGCGGTCGTGCAGTTCACTTACAAGGGACGGCCAGCAACCCTCTCCGTGAATCGCGATGTCACTGCGCGCAAAAAGTTGGAGGAGGAGCTTGCGCGTCGTGTGGAGGAGCTTTCCGCGTTGAATAAAGCGGTGGCCACGCTCACTGCTGGCCTTGAGCGCAAAAAGGTGGTGCAAAACTTGGTTAACATCGCCAAGCACCTTGCGGGTGCAGATCATGCAAACGTGATTTTGTTCGATGAAGCGGGGAAAATCCTTAAGTCCATCGATCCTCTAGGCGCTCCGCCCCTGCCTCTGCGCATGCGCCCCAAGGGGTTCACCCAGCACATCTTACGCACGGGACAGCCCATAATGCTTCATGAGATCAGACCTGATGGCACCTGTATTCCAGAGGTTCGCTCAGAGGATGGCGAGTTGATCCTCGCCAGCCCGGTGATTTGCGAGGCAGGGATCCGGGCGCTGGCCGGTTTTCCCATCCGTGTGAGGGGCAAAATACGCGGCGTTTTCTACGTGCACAGCAAAAAACCCCATTCCCTCACCCCGTTTGCTGGTTCTTTGGCCCTCCTTGCTGATCATGCTGGCATGGCCTTGGAAAACGCTGAGCTTTACGAGGAAATAAAAGAAAGCGAAGCGCGTTATCGCTCATTGTTCGACGAATCTCCCGTCTCCCTGTGGATCGAGGACTTCTCGGGAATAAAGACCAAGGTTGAGGAATTGCGGGCCCAAGGCGTTCGCGACCTACGTAAATATCTGGAGGAACATCCGGAGCTTCTGTGGGAGACGCTCCAGCTTCTGCAGGTGGTGGAGGTGAACCCCGCTACTCTCCGGCTCTATGAAGTCCAAAGTGCAACTGAATTGCTCCGGCACCTGTCCACAGTGATTCCAGAGGAGGTGCTTCCCCTTTGGCAGGAGGAGCTTTCAGCGATTTGGGAGGGCCGGCGCGAGTTTCACGGCGCGGGGGTCAACCGCACCGCTAAGGGTCGCAGAATCCACATCATCTTGAGCTGGCGGGTCCTCCCCGGGCACGAGGAAAACTATGACCGCGTGCTGGTATCTATCCTTGACATCACAGACCAGGTGGAAGCTGAGGAAGCCCTGCGGCGGGTGAACGCCGCCATCACCGCCCTCTCTTCCACCTTGGACCTTCCTGCCCTGCTGTACCGCATCTACGACGAAGCCAAAAAGCTTGTGCCGTTTGACGCCTTTTTCGTCATGCATGTGGACAGACGAGGGGGAAAACTCGCCCCCCTATTTGCTATGGAGAGCGGAAAGCCGCTGGCTCTTCCGGAAGTTCCTTTGGACCCAGAAAAAAGTCCCACAGCCTGGGTGGCCTCCCGCAAGGAGCCCCTTTTCCTAGAGGACGTGGAGAAAACGCCGCCTCCCGTGCCATTTCAGCGTGTTGGGGAAAGCGTGCGGGCGTGGGCCGGTGTTCCCCTGGTGGCCCAGGACGAGGTGCTTGGGGTGCTCTCCGTGCAGGGTTTCGCCCCTCAGCGGTTTGGGGAGCGGGAAAGGACCGTGCTTTTAGCGTTTGCGGCAGGGGCAGCTGTCGCTTTGCGCAACGCCCTTCTCCATCAGCGGATCCGTACAACGGCGGAGAGACTCCGGGCTATCGAGGAGATCTCCCGCCGTATGAAGCTTGCACAAAGCCCGGAGGAGCTTTACGAGATCGTCCTTTCGGCCGTGGCCGAGGTCTTCAATTTCGAATATGCCGCCATTTTAGAGGCTCAAGACGATGCTTTGGTGATAGTTGCACACCGTGGCTACCCCCCCGAACTACAAAACCTGCGCCTGCCCTTCTCTGAAGAGAAAGGGATCACTGTGGCCAGCTATCTCGCTAACGAGCCAATTTACATACCAAATGTGCAAAAGGACGCCAGATATATCGCCGGGCTTCCCACGCTGGGGTGTGAGCTGGCCATCCCCATCTCCGTGGGCGCGCAGAAGTTCGGCGTCCTCAACGTGGAACATCCTGAGCCAGACGGAATCAGCCCTGAGGATCGAGATCTTTTGCAGATCCTGGCCGCAGAGCTCGCTGTGGCCTTGGCCGGTTTGCGCTACCTCCGTCGCCTGCAGACCTTGAGCGAAAAGCTCATGGCTCTCCACGAGGTCTCTCAGCGTATGCAACGCGCGACCACAGTTAAGGAGGTCTGCGACCTCGCTGTCCAGGCCATGGTGGAAAGGCTTGGCTTTTACCACGTGAACTTGGGCCTGGGCCAAGGAGATCTGCTTATCCCCGTGGGTGTTGCGGGGCCATTCGCCGAAAAAGTCCGTCCAATAACCCGGGGCGAGGGCATTGCGGGAAAAACCTGGGCCTTGGGGAGGACCTTTTCCGGTAACGTGGAGGACTTTCCGGAGGCTAAGCCCACCGACCCCCGCATTCGGTCCTTCATTTCCGTGCCCGTGGGAGATAGGGGCGTAATCGTGGTCCTCGCCACCAAGCCCAATGCGTTCACCCCGGACGACGTAACTATGGTGGAGATCCTCGCCCGCCATGTGTATGAGGAGCTTCGGCGGGTGGAGCTGGAAGAAGAGCTTAGAGAACAAGCCATTCGTGATCCTGTTACCGGCCTTTATAACCGCCGATTTTTGCACGAGGTCTTGCGGCGCGAGGTGGCCCGTGCAGAACGCTATGGCCATGCCCTCTCTTTGATCCTCATCGACATCGACAACTTCAAGGACATCAATGACCGGTATGGGCACCTGGTGGGGGACGAGGCCCTGCGGCGCGTGGCCAAAGCCTTACGGGAGAACATTCGTCGAGTGGACTATATCTTCCGTTGGGGCGGAGACGAGTTCTGCCTCGTTCTTCCGGAGACAAACGGCCCAGGAGCCCAGGAAGTCATGCGCCGCCTAAGCACCCCCTTTGGGCCGCTGGCTGAAGAGCCGGTCATCCGCCTCACCCTGGGCTTCGCTTCTTGGGATCCGCGCAAAGAGCCGCTCCCCTCCGTGGATGAACTCTTCCGTCGTGCTGATCAGCTCCTCTATGAGATGAAGCGTGCTAGGCCCAATCCTTAGAGTCCACGGTCATCCCGTCAGCGGCAGCTAAGACCCTGATGCCGAGCTTCTCTGAAGCTTCCAAAGCAAGCTCCCAGGGTTTGCCGCGCAGCATGGTCATGCCGAAGTGTGTGAGCACCGCAAGCTTTGGCCGCACAACCCTCACGATCTCCAAGGCTTCGGGCAAGGAAAGGTGGTCAACATCGGGGTTCCACTCCCGTAAAACAGTGTTGATCACGAGAAGGTTACAGCCAGCATACCGCTCAGGAAGCCCGGGGAAGAATTTCGTGTCCACCACGAAGCCCAGCCGGCCCTCCTCGCTTTTCACGATGACCCCATAAGTCTCCACCTGGCCATGGCTGTGACGGATGGGCTGAATTTGCACTTCATCTACTATATAGCTCG
This sequence comes from uncultured Thermotogaceae bacterium, assembly GCA_964429165.1. GTDB lineage: Bacteria > Bipolaricaulota > Bipolaricaulia > Bipolaricaulales > Bipolaricaulaceae > DTER01. The sequence goes on along the minus strand of CAYSAN010000002.1, from coordinate 17,873 downwards.
CTCCATCCTGAAAAACCTCGATGCGCTCCAAAAAGGGGCGCACATATCGCAGGACCACGGGATCCGCGCCTTCCAAAGCATCCGTGGGAGCGAGAAGCACACCGCGCCGTTTGAGCCCGCCGTCGGCCATGGCCTCGATCATGATGTTCACATCTGTGGCGTGGTCGAGATGCTTGTGTGAAACGATGATGCCCGCGAGTTCCAGGGGTTCCAAAGGCGGACGCACTTTGCGGCAACGCAGGAGCGTCCCCGGCCCAGGATCCAAAAGCAACTGGGTCCCAGAAAGCTCCAGCCAGGTGCCCGCAGAGAACCGCAGTTGCCGGGCCACCACAAATCTAGCTCCTGCTGTGCCCAGGAACTTCACCCATCCCATCCCTCATCCCGCCTTTCCCACAAACACGGAGGCCCGGGAAACCTTGTCCGGGCCAGAAGATGAGAAACGTCCTAGTTCTTTCCACCTGCTAAGGCTCAGGAGTCGCATCGTATTCAGCATTATAATGGTCATAAGGGAGGTACAATGCGCCGAGTATTGGGGATTTTGGTGTTAGGGCTTCTTTTGGGAGGGTGTGCACCTGAGATGAACTCGCCACCCATCCCCCTGGTCCAGGTGAGGCCGACCCAGGGTGAGGCCCCACTTTTCATCCATGCTTCTGTTCGAGGCTCGTACGATCCCGATGGCACAATCAGCGCGGTGTACTGGGACTTCGGAGACAACACCATCCGACAGGGCTGGGAAATGCATTATCGTTATGACGAGGAGGGCTCCTTTCGCATCATGGTGAAAGTGGTGGACAACCGCGGCCTGGCCACCGTGGTCTACGTGCCCGTGGAGGTGGGGATCTCCCACCCTCTGGATGTACTGGAGTGGAAGGTGGAGGAGTTCTACGCCGGGACGCGGGTATACGGACGGGTGAAGAACATTGGGGATCGGCGCATCAACTTGGGCCGCGTCGCCGTGCGTTTTTACGACGAAAACTGGAACTTTGTGGAAGAGCGTTCCAAGATTCTTGGAGATTTAGCTCCTGGCGCGGAACAGATCTTTGAGGTCCGCAGTGCCTACCGCCCGGTTTCGCCCGGGGGAGCTCCTCATCACACGATCTACACGGAGGTCATCCACGCTGACGAGCATTGAGCATAATGGATGCCGTTGCGATTTGGTTAAAGATCATCCCATCAGGAAATGGTTATTATGGGCACTTTTCGGGGTTCCCTTTCGCATAAGGGAGCGCGGGATTGTGGGGATTTTAGGCGCACACGGTGCGGACAAAACTGCGGTCATCAGGGTCCTGTGCGGGCTTGCCCGGCCGACCACGGAAAGGGCGGAGGTCCGGGGAATTCCCGCTCACCGGCCGGAAGCGACTCGGTATGTGGCCGCGCTCCTTGGGGGTTCCCGCAATGGGTACCGGCGCCTTTCCGTGAAAGAAAACCCTCGGTTTCCGCAGGACTGAAAAGGATTACCCCACGAGAAGCTAAACGTCGGGCCCAGGAGCTCATTCACTTTTCGGGCCCTCACGGGAGGCTTCCCCGTGTGCACGTTTGCCTTGGCTGCCTACTCCGCCCCCTCCTGGGAGATCATGCGCGAGGCTCAGCAGCGGACCCTCAAGCAGCTTCACATGTGACCCTTTGGTTTACGCTTCGTGGGCATCTCCTGGGCTCTTGCTTCGTTCCTTGGAGCTTCATCCTCATCGGGGTGCTCCTTCTGCTTATGTTGGTCACCACCGGGAAATTCCGTGGCCATGACGGAGGGGGAAAGTCTTCTCGCTCTCCTCTTGGCCATAGCCGCGTTCTATTTCGACCAGGGCTTGCCGGGCTCAGCTTCTGTGAAAGGATCGCTAAGGACCGGGGCTTGTTGGCGCACTATCAACTTGCGCCCCCCGCCTTTGCGGTATAAGTTTGGACCTTCGAGCCCCATTATGTTCCCGTTGAACACTATTACCTAAAGAGTCTGGGCCCCGCCGGATGGGGCGTGATCGCCAAAGCCTTTTATGTTCACGGCGACGCTGATCTTTGTCACCGCTTGTTTGGCTACGATTGGGCTCACTTTGCACCGGCCCTACCTTTATCTTCGCTCGCGCCGCCGGGTGCTTCGGGTTGAAACGTACTTCTTGGGCGCGCTCCTAGGGCCAGTTCTCATCCTGGCCGCGGGCCTCCTCACCGGGCCCGAGCTCGTGCAAGGCCTCAACGGTACAGAGGAGCTTCAACCTTTAGGCATTCTTGCCCTCTTCATCTCCATGGTGTTTATGAGCATTTTTTTGGACATCACCGGCTTCTTTGAAGCCTGCGCACGCTATGCTCTGGCCAAGGCCAAAACGGACGGAACCAGGCTTTTCTTTGCCGTATACATTGCGGTATCCGTCCTCACCGTTTTCACTTCCAATGACATCGTGATCCTCACTTTCACGCCTTTTGTGTACTACTTCGCCAAGCATGCTGGGGTCAACCCCAAGCCCTACCTTATCGCCGAGTTCTTCGCCGCCAACACCTGGTCCATGGCTTTATACATCGGTAACCCCACGAACATCCTCGTAGCTTCGGCTTTTCATCTGACGTTCATGGAGTACTCCATGTGGCTGGCCCTACCCACGCTGGCTGCCGGCCTGGTGAATATGGCCCTCCTCTACATCATCTTTCGCCGAGAAATTCATAAACCCATTCAGCCCGTGGCCCTGGATCCTTGGGAGGCCATCACCGATAAGCCCGGGGCCTTCTTGGGCCTGGCGACCCTCGCGGGCTGCATCGTAGCCATGGCCGTGGCTCCTTATTTGAGCATCCCCATGTGGAAGATCTCAGTGGCCTTTGCCTTAGCGCTTTTACTCATCCTTGCCCTGCGGGAATCCTACGCGCTTGTGCTGCGAAGGACACCAGCCCACGGCTCGATGGTCACGGAAACCCTAAAACGCGTGCCTTGGCCCATCGTGCCCTTTGTGCTCTCCATGTTCGTCACCGTGCACGCCCTCGACCGCTATGGGGTCACCGCTCTCTTTGGCGAGAAGCTTTACGCTCTATGCGGAGGTTCACCAATGCTGGTGGTCACCCTTTTCGGCGTGACTTCTGCCTTGAGCGCTAACCTCCTTAATAACATCCCCATGACCCTCGCCTTTGCTACGGCCATGCGGAACCTCCCGTCTGGGGCGGTCCTCCCCGCTGCCCTGGCCACAGCGGTGGGCTCGAACCTGGGCGCTAACCTCACTCCCATTGGCGCCCTGGCAGGCATCATGTGGATGACCATTCTGGCGGGAAAAGAGATGCGTATCTCCTTTGCTGAATTCACAAAATATGGACTACTGGTCACCCCCACAGCTCTGCTAGCCTGCCTTGGGGTGTTGGGCCTCCTTTGGCAATAGGGAGGTGAGGGGGAGAACGGCCCCGACCCAAGCCAAGGAGCCCAGGCCACGAGAGCTCAAATTATTTCGCCTGCGAAAAGAACAGCGATATGATCATTCAAGGGGGTCGCTATGCGCGGGGCCGTCCTGTTGGCGCTAGTGTTTTCGGTTTGCGTCTGGCCAGACGTCCTGCCAAGCCCGCAGGAACTTCACAAGGCCATGCTCGCCTCCTACAAAGACCTGGGTTCCTTCTTCGCGGAGGTGGAGGAGACTTTTGCGGTTGATACCTATATAACGTTCACGCCGATGCAAGTTTGGTTTTCGGTGCCCTTCATCCGCATCGAACGGAAGGCAGAGGATAGCGCGATGGAGTTGCCACCCCTGGAGATCCACGACACGGCGCGGCGCAAAAGCTGGTACCTCTTGTTTAAAGCACGGGTTTGGGAGGAGGAGGAAGTTCTGGAATTCGGGCAACCCCTGAGCCTGTGGGCTTTGGGGCTGGACTATCTCCGGGAATTCCAGCCGGAAACGGCCTTCAAAGAGCGGAAGAACGGGGAAACAGTGTACGTCCTCAAAGGACGTCTTGGCAAAATGGAGATCACCGTATGGTTGGACCCCAAAACGCTGTTCATTCTACAGGTGATAAGAAGAGGCGGGAGCTTAACGTGGATTCATATTATCAAGAACTTCCAGCCCGGCGTGGAGATCGCTCACGAGCTTTTCCAGCCTCCTTCCCTCCACGAGATCGCTCGAATCTACAAGCTCTCTCCTGAGGGCATGGAGATTGCCCAAAAGGTTGGGGATCGATATAGAGCCCTACAGTCCTTCTTCATGCGCAAGCGCATTTTAGTGGAGCGCGAGGTGGTGAATGAGGAGTGGATTTATTGGCGGCCTCCCTTCCTGCGGATCGAGCTGCGCACCCCACCCTCGCCCTGGTTTTCCCCCGAAGTGATCTTAGTAGGGCTACTTGATCTCCAAGAGGGCGCGACCTATAAATATTTTGCGCGTGAGGACCGGTGGGAAAGGTACGACCTGGATCTTGAGGAGGAGCTCGGGGCCGAGTTCGCGCTATTCGCGGCGGCCAGGTTTTTCTCCGGCCAGCCCATCGTAGAGGTCACCGAGGAAATCCTGGGGCAAAAGCGGGTGTGGAGACTTACCGGTCGAGGAACTCCAGGCACGGAGGCACCGCCCTCGCAATGGTGGATCGATCAGGAGACTTTCCAAATCGTGCAGTACGCTGAGGCGTATCCAATGGTGCAAAGGCCAACCGATCAACTCCAGTGGGGGGTGCGGACAGTGCAAATCGTCCAGTTCGAAGAGAACGGGAAATACCTGCGGAGCTCTTCGCCAAACCCGCGACGGTCCCCCCTCCTCACCGCAAGCCGTTCTTGCCGCTTGAGCCTTCAACAGGCGTTCCTGCGGAAAAGTTGCGCCCAGGCGAGGCGGTTTTGGAATGGCCCCCGTTTTCCTGGGAAAAGCTCGGGGAAGCCCTGCAAGATGCAGGAGTGGTGGTCCTCTATTTCAGTGCGGACTGGTGCACGCCTTGTCGTATCCTTGAGGAGGAAGCGTTCCGCGCTCCCGCCATCATCGCGCTCCTTGAGCCTCTCCCCAGGTTCAAAGTTGACCTCACCAACTTTGTAGGCCTCGGTCTCTTTTACAAGGTTCGGGGTTTGCCCACGTTTCTTTTCTTGGGACCGGAGGGGAAGGAAATCGGGCGCATCACAGGATATTCCTCGACAGCACTGCTGTACGCAGAAATCCAACGGATCCTTGCGGAGGTGAAGCCATGAAATATCTTGTTGGGCTCATCTTGGGCATCAGCTGCTTGATTTCCCAAGCACAGCCCGTGGAGAACGCGGTTTCCCCACCGGTTGTCGCTGTGGCTGGCCACCCGGGGTCCACCGTATATGCGGCGGTCGTCGTACAGATCAGCGATGGGTGGGCAATCCAAGCCCATAAGCCCAGCCTACCTTACCTCATCCCCACCACGCTTTCCCTTCATCCTGCCCCAGGGCTGAGCCCCGGGGGGGTGATATATCCTGAGCCCGTGGAAAAAACCCTGGCCTTCGCGGGGAGAAAGATTGCGGTATACGTAGGAACAGTGGTGTTTTTGGTGCCACTGACCATTGAAGCGGATGCTGAACCTGGACTGCGAACCACTCGGGGAGTTCTTGTTTTTCAGCCCTGCACGGACACCTACTGCCTTTTTCCTGAGCAGTACGAAGTTTTGATCATGGTCTGGGTGATTCCCCAAAGCCAGGGGGCATTAGGAGCCCGGGCTCGCACTTTTCCCAACCAACAAGAGCTAATAACCCAAGACGCTAGGTTGCGCTGTTGGGCTGAGGATGTCATGTAGACTGTCTCCACTCGTGCTTTGGGTTTGGCGGTAGCAGCTTTGCTAGGGTGAGGTGGAGGGACCCTCGGCGCCTGTGGTGACATGGTAGCCAGCCGGCGAGCCGTTGTAACTGAATTTATCGCCGCGTAAAACCTCCACCTCCGTTCGCGGCTACACTCTCGCACGTCACCGCAGCCTGGATGACCAGCGGGAGATGGCCCAGAGACCTTGGGAAAGCGGGGACTTTGGTCCACCAGCAAGCCACCGAGGACAAATCACTCCCTGCTCTAGCACCGCCAGGCCACTGGAGCGAGAGTTGACGATTTGCCTTGGTGTTTTTGCTGGGTGGGAGCCAAAGCTTGCGCTTTCTTTACCAATTTTTCTCTCTACACCACAAACCGACTGGAAGCCCTAACCAAAGAGGCGAAGCGGCGGTGCTGGTGGCAAGGCTCCCACCCGAGCTAGACACGGCGAAATAGACGTGAGCATCCATGTTGATCTCGCGCCATCATCCTTCATGCAATACAGAGTGGAAAGCCGCATGACCTAACAACAAGAGCTAAAAACGCGTCTCAAAACCTGAATTTATCGCCGGGCGTGTGGTGTTTGCCCAAAATGCTTCCTCATCTCCTCGTTCTCCGGCAGCGAAAGAATTTCTTCTATTACACTCTCCACCTGCTCATCACTTTTCGTCCGCGGGTCGCGATAGAGGAGCTCTTTGAGCACCCTTATGTCTCCGGTTAAAAATGCCTCCAGGGCCATCTCCATGCGCATCATCCTGGGGTGGAGATAATACCTGAGGACGCGGGGCGGAAGGGGCGGATCGATTTTCTCCGGATGGATTCCATTTTTGTCCACAATCGCTGGGACTTCCACCACCACATCGGAAGGGATGCCCTCAATCACACCAGCGTTGGGAATGTTTATGATGAAGCGAGCTCTGTTATCGTTAAGCAACGCATCAATGAAGGGAACGTGCTGTTCACCGCTTTTTCTTTGCGGATCGAGGAATTGCGCCAGTTCCTTGAGGAACTCTTGTTCCCCGAGCCTTTTAGCCCCGAGGTTTAGCAGGTCCTTGAGGCTGATGTGAGGGTTTTCCCTAATGTATTTGGCAGCTGTTTTCGTCAGGAAAACGCTTTTCTCAAGCAAGTCCTGGTACCACCTCCATCCCAGCTCAGAGTCCGCTCCGCCCCAAGGGGAACCATACCACTTCCTTTTCGTGGGCAGATCCCGGTGGTATCGCCATGTCGCGTTTCTCACCGTGTCCCCAATGGGCACCACCCCATAAAACTTGTACATGTCAATGGCCACCGGTGAGAGCTGATCATGAAAGGGGGTCTTTGGCTGCCAATCCTTGGCTTTCTTGGCAATCCATTCATCAAGCAAAGGATACGCGTTTTCCCCCCGATATCTAAACCTGTTCAACCAAATCGCATGATTGAACCCGGCCACCTGCCAATCCACTTCCTGGGGATCGAGCTCCAGCGCCTCTATTATTTCCCCCACGGCATAATGACCGTGGCAAAAGCCCACAGCCTTTATGGGGACGGTGCGAGTGACGAGCGTCAAGCCCTCGAATACGGGGTTGGCGGCCTGGACATACCAGGCATCAGGCGAGACCTTCACCATCGCTTTGGCAAGGCCCACAAAAAGCTGAAGTTGGTGGTAGTTCGTAAAGGTGTAGTAGTCAGAAACCATGTTGAATTCCTGCGCCTCTACCCCTCGATAGTAGCCGTGTTTCTCACTGATTCGCCGAACCTTCTCGAGATATCCATGTCCTCCGGCCATCGCCGTATTGATAACGAAGTTTGCGTCGACCAAAGCGAGATCAAGCTTGGTGGTTCTCGTGAAGCTTAATTCCGCGCCAACTTCCTCGGCATACTTTTGGGCGATGGTGTAAACAGACTCCAATCTTTCCTCATCGATGTCCATGAGCGTGACCTTGCTCTGCGAAAGCCCTGGCGTTTTACAAAGGTCGCTCACCAGTCGCAGGGAGAACACAGCGCTGCCCGCACCGATAATGCTTATCTTCGCTTTCGCCATACACCCTCCTGAAGCGGAATGTTACCCCTTACGGGTAGGGTTGGACTCCCCAAAGCTTTGAGAACAGAAGCCGCAGGGATGCCGCCATGTCCCCCAACTCCATCAGGCTCCCCCCGCTGATGGCAAGGAGGGGAGCAAACACCGCAACCTTGCCTTTTCGCTCACCTCCGCTGGCCAACGCCCGCTCAAGGGGGTGGAGCTCCAGGAAGGGACTTGTCTGAGGTAGAAAGGGGAAGGAGTATGCCAGATTTCCGACGGCCTCGCTATTCCCGTCACTTCAGCGGCGTTTGCGGGGATCCCTGAGGGGTGGGGATGATGGCCAGAGCACGATCCCCGCCCTCCTCTTCCACGCGAACTCTGGTGGGACCAGAGCTCAGCCAGGCATGGATCCTACTACCAACGGTGGAGGAGGTGGGCTTGCCACCCGCCACAACCCTCATCGGGCCTCGCCTCCGCGGGATGGGCGTACGGGCGCATGAGGAACAGGGATGAACTCCACCCCAGGCCGGCGCTGTGCTGTCTGGGGATAAAGGTCCATGAGCTCGTACACCTCTTTCGGCATGTCCTCACGCACTGGAAGCCCCATGGCCCGCAGCTCCTCCACCGTGATGGGGTAATCGTGGGTCCAGCGACCCTCGGACAGGATCCTCGCCGCTTCTTGGGCCTTTTCCTCCGGAAGCTTGTCGCGCAGAAGGGCGTATAGGGAGGGGGAAGAGGCGATGGAAGGCGCCGTAGTGGCGGCCCATGCGGATGTAGTTATCATCGCGTATCTCCTCGTGGCGCCGTGCTTCCCCACTGATGATGAGACGGTTGTCCTCCACCAGGACCTGGATTTCCTCCTTGCCGACGCCTGGGGGCTCGGTTTGAGGTAGATGGCGGTGGGACCAAAGCCAGGGGCAAACTCAGGGTTTAGGTAAGCGAACTCCTGGAAGGGCTCAGGGAAGAGGCGGCTCATCCAGGCGGGGGCGTTGAATGGTGCATACCAAATTGTCGGGAGTTTCGCCATGTGCATCACACCTTTTTAGCAGTCTTTAGTGCTGAGTGCTAATTTGTGGGGTGGGAGGTCTCACCTCAACCCCCTTACCCTCCCACCACAACTTCATGTAGGATCGGAACGCCATGTCTACCGGACTTTTCACCGACCTCTACGAGCTCACCATGGCCCACTCCTATTTCAACCAGGGCCTGAACCAAATCGCCACCTTCGCCTACTTCGTGCGTGCTCCTGTCCCCAACCGCCGCTTCCTCCTCTTCGCCGGCCTGGACCCCCTCCTCAACGCCCTCCACAGCTTCCGCTTCACCGAGGAGGACCTGGCCTACCTCGACTCCTTAGGCCTGTTCAGCCAGAAATTCTTGGATTTCCTGGGACACCTTAAGTTCACCGGCGAGGTCTGGGCCATGGAGGAGGGGGAGATCTGCTTCCCTGGCGAGCCTCTTCTGCTCATCACCGCACCGCGCATTGAGGCCCAGCTTGTGGAGACCATGGTCCTCAACATCCTCAACTACGAGACCCTCGTGGCCTCCAAAGCTGCCCGGATCCTCCTGGCCGCGGGAGCGGAGGCGGTGGTGGTGGATTTCAGCCCCCGGCGGGACCACGGCCCCGAGGCTGCCCTTCATGCGGCGCGCGCTAGTTTCCTCGCCGGCTTCCACGCCACCTCCAACACCTTGGCCGGAAAACGCTACGGCATCCCGGTGGCCGGCACCATGGCCCACTCCTACGTCATGAGCTTCCCCGACGAACTCTCCGCCTTCCGCGCCTTCGCCGAGGATCATCCCCACCCCATCCTTCTCATCGATACCTACGACCCTTTCCTAGGGGTGCAAAACGCTGTTAAGGTAGCGCATGAACTCATGGCACGGGGGAAAAAGATCGTGGCGGTGCGCTTGGATTCCGGGGACCTGGTGGCCCTCTCTCAAGAGGTGCGTCGCATCTTGGATGAGGCTGGGTTCCCGGAGATCAAGATTTTTGTGTCCGGCGATCTGGATGAGTACCGCATCCTGGAGTTCCGGGGAAGAGGGGGTGTGGCCTGGGGCTACGGTGTGGGCACACGGCTTGGGGTGTCCTGGGACGTCCCAGCCTTGGGCGGGGTCTATAAGCTTGTGGAGGACGAAAAGGGACCGCGCATGAAAACCAGTCCAGGAAAGGTCTCCCTTCCCGGCAAGTGCCAAGTGTGGCGACAGGCGGGCTTCCAGGACCTCGTGGCCCTGGACGAGGAGCCTGGGCAGGGCCAGGCCCTACTGCGGCGGGTCATGGCCGGCGGCGAACGCCTCCTCCCACCCCAGGACCTCGCCCAGCAGCGGGAAAAGGTGCGACGCACGCTGTTTTCCCTCCCTGGGGAACTGGCCGACCTGAGCCCAGCAGAATCCCCCTCCTACCCCGTGAATTACTCCCCAGGGCTTTTGCACCTGGTGGCCTCAAGGAGGTGACAGGTGGAGATCCCGGGGATCCCTTGGACGGAGGGCCTGGATATCCCGGCGCGCAAAAGCGCGGTCCTCGTGGTGGATATGCAGAATGACTTCGTTCATGAAAAAGGCGTGCTGCGGGTCCCGACAGCGGCGACCACCATCGAGCCCATCCGTGCCCTTTTGGCTAAAGCCCGCGCCGCGGGGGCCAGGGTGATTTACACCCAGGACTGGCACAGGCCGGACGACCCGGAGTTTCGCATTTGGCCCGCCCATGGCGTGGCTGGAACCTGGGGCGCGGAGATCGTGGCCGAGCTCGCCCCCCAACCGGGCGAGCCCACGGTGCGTAAAACCGCCTACGACCCGTTTTTTCGCACCGAGCTGGAGGAACTTTTGCGCGCCGGCGGAATAGAGCATTTGGTGATCGTGGGCACGGTGGCCAACATCTGTGTTCTTCATGCCGCAGGGTCGGCCGCTTTGCGTGGCCTTAAAGTGCTCGTCCCCAAGGACTGCGTTAGTGCCCTCACCGAGTTCGATCTGTACGCGGCTTTTCGCCAGATCACCTTTCTCTATCGCGGGGTGGCCCTACCCAGTCAGGACGGCGTACGTTTTCTTCAAGACTAGGGCGAGTTTCTTGAAAGACGGCCCAAGGTGAAGCACGCCAAGCCGCGGAGCTTGTGCCTTGGTGCAGGCGGAAGGGGGTTTGCTGGCCGGTCGCAGGGGCTAAATGGTCTGGTTTGGGCCTCTGGACCTCTCGTGGCCAGCGCTGGTTTTCTCGTGGAAGTGGACCTCCTCCAACCCCGGCGTCTCCACAGAACTTTCACCGCAGATGGGCCGCGCCTCCATAACGGGCAAGTAGCATGGAGGCTCAGGAGGTGATCCATATGCGGAGCGGCCGGAAGTTGTGGTTAGTGGTGCTCGTTGGGTTGATGGCAGCGGGAACTCTGGGGTATGTGGTGTATGCTCAAACCGCAGAACGCTCGGGCAAGACCTACCTTGCCCGCGTGGCCGAGAAACTAGGGGTCACGGAGGACGCTCTTCTTTCGGCCATGTACGAGGCACAAACTGAGATGATCGACGAGGCCGTGGCCGAAGGGAAGCTTACTCAGGCCCAGGCCGACTACCTCAAGGCTGTGCTTAAGGCCAAGCTCGAGTACTACAAAGCCGAGGGCTGGCAGAAGGGCCCGGGTTTCGGGCTCGGCCCGCAGGGCTTTGCCCGCGGTTACGGCTTCGGTCGAGGTTTAGGCCGTGGCAAGGGCTGGGGGTTTGGTCCGTGCTGGCAGCGGTGGGCTCCCGCTACCGGTAACGGCCAATAACTGAGCTTTAACACGCCTTCTTAGGGGCATGGCGCAAGCCATGCCCCTTTTTTCTCTTGTGGGCTTGTGCCTCAGGCTATACGATTTCCTTGTCATGCCGGATTTAGCAATCGAAACGGAACACCTCGTCAAAGTTTATGCCGGGACAGTTCGCGCTTTGGATGGCGTAAACCTTTCCTTGTCAGCGGGCAGGACCTTTGCCCTCCTTGGCCCAAACGGCGCAGGGAAAACCACGCTTATGCGCATCCTCACCACCCAAATCCGGCCCACCGCAGGAAAGGCCCGTGTTTTCAGCCTCGACGTCGTGCGCGACGGCGCCAAAGTGCGCAAGATCATCGGCTATGTCCCCCAAGAGATGAGCGTTTGGACAGACCTCTCCGGATACGAAAACCTCCTCATCTACGCCAAGATCTACGGCATCCCTCGCTCGCAACGCTCCCGCCTCCTCGATGAGGTCCTTACAAACCTGGGAATGAGAGAAGCCGCGAGGGCGCTGGTGCGCACCTACTCAGGCGGGATGATCCGCAGGCTAGAGATCGCGTCTGCGCTGCTCATCCGGCCCAAAATCCTCTTCCTCGACGAACCCACGATCGGGCTGGATCCCGCGGCCCGCAAGGCCGTGTGGACGGAGCTCAGGAAATTCAGGGAGGAAGAAGGAGTGACCATCTTTTTCAACACGCACTACATGGACGAAGCCGACCTTTATGCCGAGGAGATTGGGATCATCAACCAAGGACAGCTCATCAAGCTGGGCACAGGTTTGGAGCTCAAGCGTTCCGTGGGTGGAGAGGTCATCGCTCTGGCCCTGGCCAGCGACGCTTTCGTTCCGGAAAGGCTAAAAAAATTGGAGTTTGTGGAGGATGTGATTGCTGCAGAAGAAGAGGTGCGGGTGGTGGTGCAGGATGCCGAGGCCGCCCTTCCCCGGCTCTTGGATCTTCTCCGGCAGGATGGAATCTCCGTGGCCAAGGTATCGATCACCAAGCCCACCCTGGACGACGTTTTTCTCAAGTATGCCGGGACGAGGTTCGAGGCTGGCGGCCGGGTGAGCGATGTGCGCCAAATGCGGCGCATGATCCGCAGGGGGTGAGAGATGGGGGGGTTGGGGGCTGTGTTTGCCATGTGGGAGTTGGAGCTCCGTCGGCTCAGGCACGATCGGCTGGAGCTGTACACCCGGGCTGTGCAGCCGCTTCTTTGGATCGGGGTATTTGGGCCGATCATGGGGGCCATCAGAGCCATCCCCACAGGCGGCATCCCCTACACCGCGTTCATCACCCCAGGAGTCCTCATCCATTCCACCACCTTCGCCTCCATCTTCTACGGCCTCACCCTCGTGTGGGAGCGTGAGTCTGGGATCCTCAAGAAGCTCCTCGTGACCCCGGCCTCCCGCGCAAGCCTTGTGGTGGGGCGGGCCATGGCCGCCGGCGTGCGCGCGGTTTTCCAGGCCCTGGCTATCGTACCCATCGCCCTCCTTGTGGGCGTCCGGTTTTATCCAAATCCCCTGTATTTCCTCGGCGCGTTGGGCACGATCTTCCTCTCCTCTGGAGGTTTCGCCGCACTGTCCATGCTTGTGGCCTCGTTTCTGAAAACCAGGGAAAGGTTCATGGGCATTGGCCAGGCCCTCACGTTCCCCCTTTTCTTCGCCAGCAACGCCCTTTATCCGGTGGCCATGATGCCCAAGGCCCTGCAAGTTCTCGCTCAGCTGAACCCCATGAGCTACGTGGTGGACGCCGTGCGTTCACTTACCATCACCGGCGATCTTTCCCGGCTGGGCCTGGACATCTTGGCCATCCTCGTCTTCGACCTCCTCATGTTCGCCGTGGCCTCGGCGAACTTCCGCCGCATCATCGAGTAGACCGGCGCAGAAGCTCCATCAGGGCCTTGATGAAGAGAGGCAGGTCCTGGGGGACCCTGGAGGTCACGAGGTTTCCGTCCACGACCACAGGTTCATCCACCCAAACCGCGCCGGCGTTCTCCAAGTCATCGCGGATGGCGGCCACGCTGGTCACCCGCCGACCTCGCACCACCCGGGCGGAGCACAGCATCCAAGGGCCATGGCAGATGGCGGCCACGGGCTTCCCCCCTTCGCTCATCTCCCGTACGAACCGCACTAGTTCTGGGCTGCGCCGGAGATAGTCGGGCGCATAACCACCGGGGATGACCACGGCGTGAAAGTCCTGGGCCCGCACGTCCTTGGCCCCCAGCTCCGCTTTGGCGGGATAGCCCAATTTGCTCTTGTATTCCTTGGCCTCCGGCCCCACAGCCACCACCTGGGCCCCCTCCTCCTGTAGCCGCAAGTACGGGTACCAAAATTCCAGCTCTTGGTACATGTCCGCTACCAAAACCGCTACTTTCCTTGCCCCTAAGGTCATCCCTGTCCTCCTTCCCCATGTTCCCTTTTATGAACGCCTCTCTTTTTAAAAGGCCTGTCCCACGGCCCTGGTGGGAACCACTTTTTTCCAGCTCTTTTGGGTCGTCAACGTTCCCTGGGCCCACGAAGACAAAAATAAGCCTGGTCCTCTCCACAAGCGCCTCTTCACCGCGTGATCCAGACATAGTTTTCGTCCAGACGGGCGCGGCCAGAGGAGGCACGGCGCAGGCGGTCCATGATGGCCACACCCACCCCCCGCGCGGGCACAGGCTCGGCCACAATGGCCGAAAGCCCGGCGCGATCCAGCTTGCGCAGGAGAGCAAAAAACCTGGCCGCAGCCTCCACCAAATCTCCTCTCTCGGAAAGCACTTCCACTTGGGCGAACCCCTCCCAAGCCCGCTGGAAGGCAAGGAAGCCACAGCGGCGCCGCTCCAGGACCTCCCCCTCCCCAGGAGCCTCCCTCTCCAGGAGAAAAAGTGGGGTGAGCGGTCGATAGTGCTGAGGGAGGGTGCCAGGTGAAGCCGAGGGCCCGCGGGGAGGGTCCAGCCGCAGATCCGGGATGAGCTCCTGTAGGGCCTCGATGGGCGTTCCACCCGGCCGAAGCAGACGCGGCGGGTTCTCCACAAGGGAGACGACGGTGGACTCGATGCCCACGGGAGTGGAACCACCAGCGATAACCGCATCAACCCCATCCCCAAGCTGCTCCAACACGGCCTCATGATGGGTGGGGGAGAGCCGGCCGAACCGGTTGGCGCTGGGCGCGGCAATGGGCACACCTGCCTCCCGGATGAGGGCCAGGGCCACGGGATGTGCGGGCATGCGCACAGCCACCGTGGGAAGCCCCGCGGTGACGATGTCCGGAACCTTTTCCCGCTTGGGTAGCACGATGGTAAGGGGCCCTGGCCAGAATCTGCGCATGAGCTGGTGAGCCAACGCCGGCACTTCTTGCCAAAGCCCCACGGCCTCCCTAGGGTCAGCCACATGCACGATGAGGGGATCAAAGCGCGGGCGTCCCTTAGCCTCAAACACCTTGGCCACCGCCTCCGCACAAAGCGCATCGGCTCCCAAGCCATAGACCGTCTCCGTGGGAAAGGCCACAAGGCCGCCGCGGCGCAGAATGGCCGCGGCCCGGGCAACCCCCACGTGATCCGCACCCAAAACCTCGGCCATGCCTCCTTATCCTAGCGAAAACTTTGCCCCCGACCTAGGCCACTTATAATGATTGCCATGTATGTTGGATTTGATCGTGCATGGTGGACAGATCTTTGGCCATCCTGAAGCGGATGCTGTGGGTGTAAGCTGTGGCCGCATCGCAGCTGTGGGCCGCCTTGCAGACCTCTCGCCCTTGGTGGGAGCAAAAACCCGGGTCTTTCGCCTCGAGGGACGGTGGCTCCTCCCAGGCTTCTTTGACGCACATGTGCATTTCCTAAAGGCTGGCTTGGACCGCACTTTTTTCGTGGATCTCTCCCAAGCTTGCACGCTTGCGGAGGCGTTGGAGCTTCTGCGGACCAGGGCCCAGGAGCGGCCGGGCGAGTGGGTGGTGGGGCGGGGTTGGGACGAATCCCGCTGGCCAGAAAAGCGGTATTTGGAGAGAACTGACTTGGACCGCGCTGTGCCCAAACAGCCCTGCTGCGCGGTGCGCGTGGATGGGCACATGATGGTGGCCAACACCCTGGCGTTAGCCCGCTGCGTCCGCCCAGAAGGCGAGCTTGTGGACCGCGAGCGTGGCTATCTTTTTGAGGACGCGGTCTCCGAGGTCCTTTCCTTTGTGCGGCCCAGCCAGGAAGCCTTGGTGGAGGCAGTGGCTGAGGCCTCGCGCTGGGCGGCCGCCCTGGGCATCACTGCTGCCGCCGATATGGACACCACCGTCCAGGCTTTCCGGGCCTATGCGCTCGCTGAGCACCGCCAGCTTTTGTGCACCAGGCTCTTTACGTACATGAAGGCCGACCTTCTTCCCCATCTGGCGGGCCTCGGGATCAGGCGTGGGTTTGGCTCAGGTTTTTTGCGCATCGTTGGGGTGAAAGTTTTCGTGGACGGGTCCCTTGGCGCCAAGACGGCGGCCTTGTTCGAGCCGTACCGAGGAGAGGCGGGCAAAGGCCGGGTCCTCTTGGGGCGCAGTGAGCTTGCGCGCCTTTGGCGCAAGGTCTTGGAGGCAGAGCTCCAGCTTGCTGCCCATGCCATTGGGGACCGCGCCATCGAGGAGGTCTTGGCCGCCGCACGCCTAAGCGGCGTGGGCCTCCATGATCGCCACCGCGTGGAGCACCTGGAACTACCCACCCCCCACCAGTTGGACCGGTTGAAGGAATTGGGGTTAGTGGCCTCCATGCAGCCCAATTTCCTCCAGTGGTCGGGCCCCGGCCGAATGTATGAGGATCGCCTGGGGCCGGCGCGTGATTCCCGCATCGACCCACACCGCTGGGTCCTGGAGCGGGGTATCCCCTTGGCGTTTGGCTCGGACGGCATGCCCATGGGCCCCCTCTACGGGATCCACCTGGCCTTGAACCCTCCCTACTACCCCCAGCGCGTGTCCTGGGAAGAAGCGGTAAAGGCCTATACCTATGGAGCAGCCTACGCCTCGTTCGCCGAGGACGAGCTTGGCACCATCTCCCCGGGAAAATGGGCCGATTTTGTGGTCCTTTCCGGAGACCCCCAGCGAGTGCCATCGCAGGAGCTGCAAGTGGACGCCACGTTTGTGGCCGGAGAACTGGTGTTCAGCCGCTGAGAAATGCCGGAGCTTCCAGAAGTGGAGAGCATTGTGCGCGCGCTGCGACCGCGCATTGTGGGGACAACGCTCGTGGGCGTGCATGTTTTGGACCCCACCTTGGCCCGTGTGGCCAAGGATTTACCCATCCCAGTCGATGTGGAGCGCCTGGAACGGCGTGGGAAGTACATCCTGTTTGGGCTTGGAAAACTTTCGCTGATCATGCATCTGCGCATGTCCGGCCGACTCCTTTGGCAAAGGGAAGGCCCCTGGCCGCCCCATACTCGCCTGGTCCTGCAGTTTCCCCATGGCCACGTGGTGTTCGTGGATGTACGGCGACTGGGCACAGTGGAGCTAGCTTCAGAAGCACTTGAGCAACTCGGCCCAGAAGCTCTTTCCGATCCCTCTTTTTTGCCACAGGCCCTGAAAAGGAGTCGCACGCCGATCAAGGTTTGGCTTTTGGACCAGCGAAACATCGCGGGCATTGGCAACATTTATGCAGCGGAGATCTTGTTTCGAGCAGGTGTTGATCCTCGCCGGCCAGCAAATTCTCTTACTGCAAAGGAAGTGGCGCGCCTTCAGGCTGCGATCCCCGCGGTGCTGGAGGAGGCTATCAAAGCCATGGGCACGACCCTCCCCGACAACGCTTATCAGACCCCAGAGAGCGAGGCGGGAGATTATGAACCGTGGGTGTACGGTCGGGAGGGACTTCCCTGCAAGGTGTGTGGCACACGGGTTGAGCGGATTGAACTTGGAGGCCGCGGCACATACTTCTGCCCCACCTGCCAAAGGTAGCCCCGCCAACGCAGAAATGGTGGGGGCCTGGACCGCCGCCGATTTTCAAAGCTGGTGCTAAGCAAAAGCCCGAAGTTCAATGTGCTTGCAGATGTTTTTCTTAACTGAACCACCAGGCGCGGTAGCGGTAAGAAATTTGTGTCATTGTCCGGGGCTGAAAGCGCTGTCCCCGGAACGCTTTCTACCGCTCCTCTTGGGCCCCCACAAAACCCCGTGGCCTCCGCGTCCATGTGCCCTCTTGGCCCTCGCACTCCAGACGCAAAAGCTTCCCCATCGCTTCCTTCCGCACCGGGGACCCGACGATTTCCCACTTCATCCCCCGCCCTGCTTCGCGGTTGAACCACTCCCGTAAGGTTTGTGGTCCTAAGCTGCAGGCGGATCGCCAGGGGATACCAAAAAAGGCTAGACAACCAAGCTGGCGGCCACCTCAGGGTAGACATATCCCCAGCATTTCCGGAACTCTGCCCACACGGCTTGACCTTCTTCCGAGTTCCTTGTGGTGTAGACCCGGACACCCTAACTGGAGCCCCTTTCCGCCCTGGAGGCCGCTCAAGGGCGGTACAGCGGGGCCCAGGTCATCCCGCCCAGA
>CAYSAN010000001.1:0-242196 GCA_964429165.1 uncultured Thermotogaceae bacterium | reverse complement strand
ATCCAGCCGAAGTTGTCCACCCGGTAGCGGAGCTGGGCAGTTATAATGGTCGCCCCAGCGGGAATGCTAAATGTTCGAGAGAACTCGGCCCAGTCTCCACCGGATACGGAGGTGAAATTTGAGCTCTTCCAGACCCACGTGGTGGTAGTGGACGGGGAACCTGAGCCGTCTAGTATGCGACACCAACCAACCACCGGATCGGTGATGTAGTAGACCTCCGGATGGCCGACTATGTCGGTTGACGTATCGATGACGAGCCAGGTGCCACCCCAAGCGACGGGGGCGACCATCCCCAACAATAGGGCGAGGAGAGTGGCAACAGAAAAACGCGTTCTCAAGCCTGGTGCACGATCGGCGCCCTCCCGCTGCCTTCCGCGGACTGACCAACTTGGCTTTAAGGCCCCCCTAGTACGTGATTTACGCAGTGCATTGACCATGACGTCACACCTCCCTAATGAGGACGCCTCCGCCCTACAGCTAGCAGACCGAAGCGGCTGGTCTAAGCCGGCGGCTTTGCCCCACGTCCACAGCTTGTCTGCGTCTGCCATCAGCAACGCCCCTTCTGATCTACACGCTTGGCGAAGGGGTAACGAAAGGTGAAGTATAAGCTGAGCTGGTGACGGCTGTCAAACGCGGCTGGACACGTTAGCACCACAAAGTTTGTCTAGATGCAAAATTTTCCACCGTCTCCTCCCGCACCCGGGGAACTGTTGCTCCTGCACCTCATGGTGCCTCGTCTGATGCGTCTGGCCACATGGTTGCTCCCCATCAACACTTCTTCCCCCAAGCCCCGTAACCTACGGCCTTCGAGCCGCTTGCTTCAGTTATTCCGCGCCAAATACAACATGGCTAAAGAGCACCTTGTTCGCCGCCTCATCTCCTTGCCCTTGCGTTCCGGTTGGTCTGCAGTGGAGAGATACCGCTTAGCAGGTTTGGGATAGCACAAAGACGCAAGAAAAAAGAGCTCTGCCTTCCACCTGGCCGCGACACGCGGATAAACTGGTCCCTAGCGCTCCCGCAGTTTTCAGTGTTCTCCTTTGACTTCCTTCGTTTCCCCCGTCACGGCCCTCAGGCCCTGTTTTCCACTCCCGCTTGAGGCCGCGCGCATGAAGTGCACTCAACCGCCAGTGCTCTGCCAAGAGGATCTTACGGATCGCTTCCCCCGATTCTTGACACCTCCTCCCGCGCCAAAGGACCAATGGCCAAGGACCTTCATTACCCATCGGGCTCGAGCTCTAGAGCGATAGCTACCGGCGCCTTTGCCCTCTTTCCTTTGCGGACGGAAAGGAACGTTCCGTTCAGAAGCAGGGCATAGTACTCCTCTGCGGGGAGAAGTTTCTGCCCAGCGCACCTCCTTTTCCACCACCTGGATGAGACAGGAGATTCTCGGGGGAGTGAACCACACCGCATATCCACTCGAGGAGCCAGTAGATGGCACAGGTACTCACCCCCCAGGCGAAAAGAGGTGCGGCGCCTATAAGGCCGGATCTCGGTCCGGTCTCGCCCCCCCTTAAACCCTAGAGCCTTCAGTTAGACATCGCCCGTGAACGAGGGGGGCAACTGGCGCCAGGGCGCTCTTCACGTCCAGGAAGTCCAGGAGCCGAAGCCACGCCCCGACGCCCACGCGCAGCGGTACGAGCGCGAGCTCGGCCACGAACTTGACAGTTAGCAGCAAGTCGAATTCCCCGTTAGCTTAGGGATTGTTGGACCACCGGCCCCCTTTGACGGCCCCTACTTTCACACCGCCGTGCGCTGTCAGCGCCCCCAGCCGAACGCTCGCCACCACTCCGCCCTGAAGATAGCTGGACTCGATCCCGCCCTTGAGGTTCAAAAGCCCACGCCAGGGGGAAAGGCACATCAAACGAGGGAAATCCGGGGCTTAAAAAGAAGGGGCGAAGGTCATGTGGGCAGAGGTTGGTCCCCTTTGAGCTCGCCGCCATGCGCCGCCGCGATCCCACCCTGTAGCCAGTTGGCGATCCCGTAGCCCAGGCTCGACCAAGGGCAGACTTGAGTCACAGCCCAAACGCCACCCCAGTCTCGATCCGCCATTCCCCCGCAACGTATGGGCCGCCCCGCGGTACACGCCGGCGATAGGCGGTGCCGCCGAAAGGGTGCTCCCGCCGCGGTTGCTGGGATGGCTGTGAGCATGCCCAGGACCATCACCTTTGCCAGTGAGCGCTCTTGACGTACTCTCATCGGCTACCCCTCCTTAAGTCCAATTCCTCAGCGTGTGCTCGCTGCGGCCGACCGCAACCTCAGTTCAGGCGAGGGGCGGCCTCACCCAGCGAGGACCGGCTAAGACAACGAGGTCTGGCCCCCGCCACTCGCTTGGAAAGGAGAGCGCGAGAGCTCCCTAGAACGCGAGCTTCAGGGAGATAAGATGGCTTGTCCCAAGGAGCCTCGGGAGGATCGCGTACTCCAACGTGGCCCAAGGCCAGGGGGTCACGCCCAGGCCCACGGACCAGCTGCCTGCCTCGCCGAACAGGGGCTGATCCCATCCCGCGCGCAGGGCCAGCCACTCCAGGCGCACCTCCACCCCAGCCCGGATACGCTCGAACCGCGGCCGGTCCAGTCCCCGCTCGAAGCTTCCGGACAGGAGCACCATCCCGTCCAGCAGCTCCGCCGCTGCCCCCACGCGGATCAGCCAGGGCACGAAGTTCTCTGGCTCCCCGGTGGTCCCGTACCAGCGGACCTTGGTCCCCCCGAGGTTGGTTGTGGACACCCCAACCCGCATGGGCACGCCCGTGACCTCGGTATGCCAAAGGAGCCCCACGTCCAGGCCCACCCCGAGGCTCTGGCCCTCGAGGATCCGGTCGTGGTAGATCTTGGCGCTCACGCCCAGGGAGAGCTCAGAGGACAGGGGGAAGGCCAGGGAGAGGGAAACCAGGTGGGACCAGGCGTCGAACACCCCGGCCGCGCCGTCCTCCTCAACCCAGGGGATATCGGCCACCCGCACCATGAGCCAGTTGAGGGCCAACGTTGCGGGGACCCCGCGGATGACCAGGGCCGGGCGCGGATCGCCGAGCGGCGGGTAGCCGGCCAGGCCCAGGTACCGAAAGTGAATGTCGGCCCCAAGCCAGTTCGTGTACATCCCCTCGGTTTGGAAGTCCACCAAGCCGGACAACCCCGCGGGGTTCCAGTACCCGGCGGCAGGTCCTTCGGCCACGGCCACGTAGGCCCCGGCCATGCCCAACGCACGCACCCCGAGCCCAATCCGGGCGAAGCTCGCCGCATCCACCCCAGGGGGAACCCCTTGGGCCAACCCCGCACATGCCCAACCCAACACGAAGAACTTCATCACCAGGCGCCGCAACCTTGCCATAGCTCTTCCCCCTTCCTTTCCCCCACGGATATACCCCTTGGGAGACGGGGACAGCCTTCACACGCGCAAAAGAGAGGGGCTGGCCGAGCTGCATCTGACCAACCCCCTCCTTGTGCACCTACCGCAGGACCACGACCTTCTGGGCCTCGGTGGCGATCCAGGAACGTTCGACCTTGACGTAGGCGATGTACAGGTACACGCCGTTAGCGAGGGGCAGGCCGGTGAGGTCCTCGGTGTGCCAGGTGAGCTCGTTCCCCCGCGCTTCGGCCTTCCATACAAGCCGTTCGGTGAGGTCGTAGATCTCCACCTTGAGGGCCTCGGCCTCCACGCCCATGGCCCGGAACACGGTGGTGTGGACATCCCGCACGGGGTTGGGTTAGGGCAGGACCTCGAGGACCACGGCTCAGGCTCGGCCCCCTTCAGCTCCACATCAAGCAGGGAGACCGTGTGCGTCCTAGCCATGGCTTCAGCGATCGCATCCAGGTTGTCCAGAGCACAAACTACTGCGCTGCACTACGCCACATGCGCGAATCTTTAGCCCATCTCACTGGGACCGTAAAATTCTCCAAGGCGATGTGGACCACAAAACAGCGATCTTCTACAGATTGTGACGCTCGCGCACAAGCAACACCTGAGGTCAGACTTCTACCCATGTCTCTCCGCGCCTTTAAGTCCACCTCCCCACCTCCTCCGCCACTCCCCCACCCCAACGATCTCGATCCCCCGAAACACTCGCCTCCACCGCCAAGGTCTGAAACTTGGGCCTGGACACATCAAACACCCACACGTCCCATGCTCACCCAGACCATCGCCCGCCGTCCTACGCCCCTGCGCGGAAAGCACGGTCTCGACGGCGATTGCGAAGACCTGGTCGATTCCCCCATGAACAGCCGCTTCGGTGATCAAAGTTCGAGGCCCTGAGCGTGGGAGAAGGCGGGATGCAATTCTTGAAACAGTTCCTTGAGGATGGGTTCCCGCTAGGCAATGGCCGTCGCCAGCTTGCGGCCTTTTCGAACTCCCACCTGCAGAAGAAATGGGCAGCCCTACGCCTTCATGAGTCCCCGCCCCACTGGCCGAGCGGAGGAGGTGGGCCCCAAGCGGCGTCCAGTCTGACCCAGGCTGCCTAAATGGGCACGAAGCGGGCCAGAAAATGCCGCAATGGTCCGCTTCCCGCCACCATCCTCAAGCCCCGCAGGCTCATCCGCCTCTCCAAGACGCGGGCGAACGTGGCCACCACGTGGCGAAGGTGTTCCTCGGTGTACACCCGGCGCGGAAGGGCCAAGCGCACCAGCTCCATCCGCGCCCCTTCACCCAGCATCCCTGAACCCACCTCCACCGCCCTCACCCCGCCCTCAATATAAAGGGCACACACCAGGGCCTGCGCGGGGAATTGGTCCCGGGGGATGTGGGGAAGAAGGCGACCGGCGTCCACATAGACCGCGTGGCCTCCGGGCGGCCAGTACACGGGAACCCCGATCCTCCTCAGCTCCTGCGCCAGCCAACGCACCTGCCCAACCCGATCCTGCAGATACGAGGGATCGAGGGCCTCCCGCAGGCCCACGGCCAGGGCCGCCAGGTCCCGGCCCGCCAGGCCACCGTAGGTGGGAAACCCCTCCCAAAGGATGAGCTTCTCCGCGCATTTGTAGTGGAGATCAGCATCACGCAGGGCGATGAACCCACCGATGTTCCCCAGCCCGTCCTTCTTGGCCGACATCAGGCACCCATCGGCCCGGGAAAAGACCATGCGCGCAATCTCCGCTGGCGTCCTTTGCGCATACCCAGGCTCGCGCTCCCGGATGAAAAAGGCGTTCTCCGCATGCCGCGCAGCATCGAGGACAAGAGGAATGCCATAGGAATGAGCAAGTTCAGAGACGGCGCGGATGTTCTCCAGGGAAACGGGCTGCCCGCCCAAGGTGTTGTTGGTGAGGGTGAGCATGACGAAGGGAATGCGTTCGGCGTGCTCGCGCAAAAGCCCCCCTAAAGCCCCCACGTCCATGTTCCCCTTGAACGGATGCTCAAGCTCGGGATCAAAGGCCTCGGGGATGGGGAGATCCACGGGTTGCGCGCCCAGGGCAAGGAGGTTGGCCCGAGTGGTGTCGAAATGGGAGTTGTTGGGCACTATTTGACCGGGCTTCACGCTGACCGCAAAGAACACGTGTTCGGCCGCCCGCCCCTGATGGGTGGGAAGAACGTAGGGGTAGCCTGTGACCTCCTGCACCGCCTCGAGAAAAACTTTGAACGAACGACTGCCGGCATAGGCCTCGTCGCCCTCCATCAGGGCCGCCCACTGGGCCTGGGACATGGCGCCCGTGCCGGAGTCCGTGAGCAGGTCGATGTACACGTCGGTGCTGGCGAGGTTGAACACGTTGTAGCCCGCTTCCAAAAGGAGTTTTTCCCGCTCCTCGCGTGGGGGAAGACGAATGGGCTCAACGACTTTGATCTTATAGGGCTTCGGCCACCATCCGTCGTCCATGGCACAAGGATCATAGCGTGCCTGAGGCGCCGGCACATGTGCACCTCGCGGGTTCCGCGTGGATGGCCGCTCATGTGATTTCCCGTGCGGCCAAGGGAACCGCACGCTTTCCAAGATCATGGAAGAGGCCCTGCGTGAGTATCTGAAAAGGAAAGCGCGCCCATGGCGCGCCCTGACCTGGTCCAAACCATCCCAGCGGAGGAGGACTTCCTTGCCTCATGACTCGCACCGCCAGGGCCCTCCAAAGTTCCCGCGGGAACGCGCCTTTTTCTCGATGTCAAAATCTTCGTCTATCGCACCGGAACATCCTGGGAATGCACACGCCTCTTGGAACGCTGTGAGGGAGGCGAGATCACGGCCTGCATGAGCTTCCACCTCCCTCTGAAGGTTCTGCACCGACTGATGATGGTGGAGGCGGTGGTCCGGGGACTGGCTACGCCGGGGAATGTGGCGCAAAAGCTCTGGGAGCGCCCTGAAATCGGGCGCAAGCTCCACCTTTATCAGGAACAGGTCAAGGCCATCCTTGAGATGGGCATTGAACTGGTCCCTTTGGGCTTGGCGCATCTGGAGCTCAGCTTCCCCCATCGCCGTGAGCATGGACTCCTGTGATGAACGACTGGTTGACCCTGGCGTTGGCCGTGGAGTTGGGGATCTGCTGGCTCCCCTTAGCACCATCGCACGGCCCATCCCCAGCTCTTCCGGAACTCCGCCCACGCGGCCTGCGCTTCCTCCGGGTTCCCGACGGTGCAGGCCCGGCGCCGATCCCCAAGCTCCCCGGCCGCGTCCCCTTTCCCTGTGATCAGGAGGTCCGCCAGGCCCACGGTTCTTCGCCTGAGGAGCGAAGGGGGACCGGAGGTGCGCCTTTCGCTCCGGGGGGACGTGGAGCTTCGCCCCACCGTAAGGGGTTTCTAACAGGCGGGGAGGGGACCGTCCCCGCGTCCCCCGTTTTCCCCGACAAGGGCATTCCGTTCGGGGAAAGGCATGGTCTCCAGTTCCTGAGCCGCCCGCTGCCGCACCGTTTCCTTAACAACCGCCATCAACTCCTGCCTCTCCCTCGCCGGTACGTCGTCCGTTCCGAGGGTACCCGCCACGGACTTTGGCACGGACTTCGAACCACTGCTACTCAACTCCTTATGCCAATGGCAAAAGACGCCACCCGAGCTAGGAAGCAACGGACAAAGCTTAATCCACTCATGACGTTGCTTGCCCAAAGTCCAGATGGCTATGTGCCAGCGCTTGCAACTATTCCGCCCCCTCCAGGGGAGCTTTGCCACCGAAGGGAATGAACACCTGCAACACGAGGGCGCGGAGATGGGAGGGAGGGCCAGCCACAGGACTCCCGCTGATCTCCCAAGGCACACCCCAAGCGAAAAGGTAACCGACGTTCACCTTGAGGAACATCCAATCCAAGGGAGACAGCTCAGCGCTCACATGGGGCTGGAGAGCGAAGAACTCCCGGCGGAGGGTGGTGCCGGCGGGAGTGGTCAGGGCCTCGGTGAGGGAGCTTGGTTTTTGGAAGATCAGCGAAAGCTCGGCGCTTCCGCCGCCGATCATGAGGCCCAGGGAAAGCCCAGCCCATTCTTGCGCCACAAACCCCTGTTCTATCACAAACCCACCCACACCAAGCGCGAGCTGCACGCTTTTCTCGCCCAAGGAGATGCTGATATCCCCACAGTGGCCCATGCTGCCAAACGGCGACCCGAAGCCGCCCCCGCCCCAAAGGACCAAGGGAGAGTCAAACTTGCCAAAGCCCGGTTGCGCCAGCGCCTCGTTTAATTCCTGGAGTTTGGGAAAAGAAAAACGGGCGTGAAACCTCCGCCGCCCACCCCCAGCGGTTCCTGCGCCCAAACGCTCACGGCCAACACAAACAGGGCCAAAATGGTGCGCATGCCCACCTCCTTGAAAAAGGATTGTGCGATGTAATCTGGGCTTGCCAAATGTGAATTTGCTTAGGTTGTGGTATTATAGGAGCATGACGAGCTCAGATCTCAAGAGAATCCTTATCCCCTGGCTTTTGGACCAGGGTGGGGAAGTGAAGGAGAAGGGCCAAGAGATCATGTACGAAAGGGTTTTGGCCACGCGTACCGTCTTTTTTGCCCGCCGCCGCGTGGTCCTCAGCGTAGAGATCCGCCCAAAAGAAGCCCAAAAAGAGCTGGAGGTTAAGGTGCAACTAAAGGAGACGGGTTTAGGATTGCCCAGTGATACCGGGATGTTGACCCGCATGGAGACATACAAAACTTCCACCAAACGCACGGGAAACATCAGCGAGAAAGCCCAATTTCTTTCCCAGCGCTACCGTTTCTCTTTTGATTACACGGCTTTTTCCCAGGGCTTGGAAGAGCGGGCAAAAAGCGCGGGGTACACTGTGCGCTACGTGGTGAGCTAGTAAATGGTCAAGAAGCTAGGGCCTTCCAGGCTTGGCTGGAGGACAGGAACATTTGACATGGGAGTGTAATGGGGGTTACACTGGCCGCATGGCCGAGGCGGACCCCCGAGTTCTTGATCCTGAAGTTTCCCTTCTAGCCCAAGAGGAAGCTCAGCTCCACGCTTTAGTGGAAAGAATTTGCCTCCAGCTTGACGTGGACCATGGCCGAGGTTTGCGTGCCCTCACGGAGTGTTTGCGCCAGGGCTACACCCTCTTCTTCCCGGCCCTGCGCAGGCTGGCCCAAGAGGGGACACGGGCCAGGCGCCAAGCCCTGGTGCGGGCCGTGGCGGAGGCCACAGACCCCCATGACCCCTTCCGCGCCTCGTTCCTGTTGGAGATCCTCTCCCCCATGTTGTGGGACCCCAGTGCGGAGGTGCGGCGGGCTGCCCGCCAGGTCCTGCGGGAAAAAATGGCCCATGTGCACCCTGAGGAGACCCTGGAGCTTCTCGTGCAATGGGCAGCTGCCCCAGACCCCGCACAAAGAGCGTTGGCCGCCCAGATGCTTGGTCATCTCCCTGCGAAGCTGACCAAGCGCGCCCTCATCGTTCTGAAACAACTCGCGCGCAGCGAGGATAAACATGTGCGCCGCGTCACATTGGCGTCCTTGCGGAGGTTGGCCAAGCAGTCCCCTCAGGTGGTGGGGCCCGAGCTGGTGCGCTGGGAGGAGGACCCTGGGCTTGCGCCCATGGTGCAGCGGGTTTTAGACGGCCAAGAATTTCCGCAAACCTAAGTCCAAAACAAACCCAGCGGCCCCAGCCCAAAGGAGAAAAGGCCACAGCGAAAGCCAGTTTCCCCGGACGTCCCTCTTCTCCGGGAGTTCTTCGTCCTCCAGCACCACGCCCCCCGTGAGCTGAGCAACGGCGGAGAGCGTCCGCGCATCCGGACCAAGCTCGGCGTACTCCAGGGGGTAAGGCAGGGACAGGACCGCGGATCCACCGTACTGGCCGGTCTCCTCCGTGAAGGCCAGCACGTAGGCGCCAGCACCAGGATGGTCGAGCTCCGCCTCATAGCGGCCCGGAGCGATTTGGCGAAACACCAGGTCGCGCGAGCCCTGGGCGCCCGCCAACTTCCCCCAAAACCGCAACCCATGAACCCAGCGACCATCTTTGGCCACGTCCAAGCGGATGAGAAGCCGTTTCCCCTGGACCTCCCAGGACACGAGTGCTGGCGTCCTCAGCGGCCAAAGGCGTTGCAGAAGGGGGGAGAAGTGGGAAAGCCAAGCGGGATCTGAAGCCCAGGCGCGGGTCCAGCCGCCCCGCAGATCCGTGTTCAACACAGCCACCGTGCCCAATCCCACCCGCCAAAAGGCCAGGAGGGGGTCGCCCGAGGGCACAAGGAGAGCCACCTCCGCTGTGGGCTTGGCGAAGGTCAGGGCATAGCCGTATATGGGGGAAAGCTCGGCCTGGGAGAGGGCAGCGGGCCCCAGGCGTACAGCAAACTCCCCCTCCGCAAAGCGGGGGCGCAGTGCCCGCCGCGTTTCCTGCACCAACACCGCCCGCAGCTCCTGGGCATCGGCCACCACATGGAGCTCGCCCGCTCCGGCCTGGGCCAGCCCGCCCAAGACCTCCAGATCCGCGTCCGGCCCGATGGCGATGGAGGTCACGCCCACCCCGCTTCTCGCTACCTGGTTATAGAGGACCTGAAAAACCCGGTTTTCCCGCACCGTTTTTCCGTCGGAAATGATGATCATGTGGCGCACGCGGGCCGGCACGTTTTCCAAAGCGGAAAGGGCCAGGACCACTGCGGGCCAAAGGTCGGTGCCGCCGCTTGGGGAGAGACCGGCGAGGGCGGAGAACAAAAGGGGGCGCGTCTCCGCCGCCCGACCGGGGAAAGCCAGCCAAAATGGGGTGCGATCGAAGGCCAGGGCGCCCAGCCAATCGTCTGTGGGCACCAACTCCGCGGCCGCGGCCGCCGCCTCCTTGAGGAGGTCCAGTTTAGTGAGGTTCCCCGCCCTGCCGGCCATGGAGGCCGAGCGGTCCAGCACAAACAGCACCGCGGCCGTCGCCGCCTCAACCCGCTCGGGAACAGCATAGGTCACGGGAAGGATCTCCTCCAGCGGCCCGACATAGCCGGCCAAGGCCCGCCGCCCCTGCACCACCAACAGCCCGCCCCCTTGCGTCACAAAGGCCTCCAGGGCTGACACGGTCTGCGCGCCAAGCAAACCCAACGGCAGGTCATCGAGGATCACCAGATCCACCCCCCCAAGATCCCAGGGATGGAGGACCTCCACGCGGCGGAAACGCAGGCCCATGCCGGCCAAAGCGGCGTCCACAAGGCCCGGCTCCCTGCCCACCACCAGGATCTCCGGGGCCTCTCCCACCTGCACAGCCCAGCCCAGCCTGTTGTTGTCCAGGACGGAATCCACCGGGCAGTTCAGGGAAAGCTCCACCAGGTGCACACCCTCTTCGGGGAAAGCCACGACAAAGGAGGCCTCCAGGCGCCCTGGTTCCACCCGAACCTCCCGGCTCTCCACCGTCTTCCCGCCGATGGAAAGCTGGACTTCCAGGGGAAGGGAGCGGCTAGCGCGCAAAACGGCGTGGAACTCGGCGTGAGCTCCCTGGGGGATGGCCTGCGGCCCGCGAAAGCTCAAAAGCTGTAGGGGGTCTTCCTGACCGAGGGGGAACACGTGCACCGGGATCTTTTGGCTTCGGGCCTGGCCCACCGCGGCCCAGAGCTTGCCCTCCGTATCCCGCCCGTCGCTGAGGAGCACGATCTGCCCTGTTCCCTCCAGGAGGGCCAAGGCCAGCCCCAAACCAGAACCCAAATCCGTGCGCTGGGGATCGAGCTCCACGGGGGAGGTGAGGCTGCGCGGCATGCCCGCTTGGGGCCAACGCACCACCCCGGATTCCCCGGCGCTGACCACCACCCCGATCTCCGCACCGCGTTCCGCCGCCACCCTGGCCAGGTCCCAAAACGTCTGGAGGGCCACCTCGCCCACGCTGGCGGAGCGGTCCACCACGAACACGATGCGCTCCTTCCTCTGTGGCAGAGCAAGTTCAGGCTGAGCCACGGCCAGGATGCAAAGGGTTAAGGAGAGGGCGCGCCCGAGGATGCCTCGTTCCCGGCGCAGCCCGAAGAGGACCACGCCCGCGGGCAAAACCAACAGGACCAACGCCCACGGCCAAAGAAAGCGCATCATCTGCCCCACCCCAGGAACAGGACGGCCTCCATGGTCCACACCACCACGAGCAGAAGCGTGGCCCAAGGCCAGAGGGGCAGGAGAGCCCGCGTGGGCCCGGCTCCCCTCACCTCCCCGGCGGGAGCGCTGGCCGCCCAAGAGGCCTCCCAGGGGACATTCACGGCAAGAACCGTGAAGCCCTGAGGCCCCTCCACCCGGAAGAGACCAGGCTCTTGAGGAACCCAAACCCCTTCCACCCTTTCACCCTCGGTGACCACCGCAAACCCGGGCGGAAGGGGCACGGCCTCGCCCACCACCACGCTTTCCCCCGGCTCCTGGGGAAGGAGCCACGCCAAGAGGTTGCGCACCAGAATGGGAAAATCCGGGAGGAGGGGGAGGTTGGAACGGGCGAGGTCCAGGGCCAACGCGGCCCGCCGGCCCACCGGGCTCTCCCACAGGAAAAGGACGGGCACTTCCCCAGACCAGAGGATGACCTGCGCCCCGGGCGGGAGGGCGTGGCGCCTGACCCGGTCCACCCGCCAAGCACTCAAGGAAAGGTTTTCCAAAAGAGGGCTGGGCAGAGCACGTAGGGGACCAGCCTCTTCCGCGCCCAGGCTGGGCGCCTCCGGAAGACCGGCGTTCACCAACAGACAGGGCGCGGGAGGGGCCTCGGAAACCTGGGCGGAAACGATCACGAAAAGGTCGGGGTTGGCGTTCACCCGCCGCACTGGGGCGGCCGCGCGCAGAGCAGTCCAAAGGTAGCGCTCCTCCTGGCCCACCCAACCCACGCCCACCTCCCCACCCCGCAACACGAAATACCGCACGTTGTCCCAGGGGAAGGCGTCCGTGCCCTGAAGCTCTGCCACAAAGGCGCCGGCGCGCGCGCCCGGAAGCACCAGCACCGCCTCCTCTTCCTCCCCGGGCGGGATCAGCCGGCTGGCCCGAAGCTCCCCGGCCTCGGACGCGATGCGGATCTGCACCTCTTTGTAGCTCTCGGTGGCGTTGAGAACGCGCACAAATGCCTCGTATCGCGAGCCGTCTGGGGAGGGACGCACGGAGAACGCGGTGATCCCGAGGTTCTCCGGCCGGGGAACCACCAGCACCTCGGCCCCCTGGATCCCCTGGGGATCGTCAGTGATCACCACCACGCGGGGCCCGGGCTGGGGCAGGAGGGCCAGGGCGCGGGCGAGCTCCGGCCGGCGGGTGAGCCGCGGCACATACCGGCGCAGCTGAGACAAGGCCACATTGGGATCAGAAGTGGGGGGAAAGATGACCTCGGGAGGCTCGGCCCAGGCCACCGCCGCCCAAGGCCCAACTGAACCCCGCACCACCTCCTCCGCACGGGCCAGGATCTTCTCCCGTGTGCCCTCGGCAGCAGTGGAGGCGGACGCATCCAGGATGAGCCAGGTGGCTCCCGCGGAGCGCAGGACCTCCCAGTTGGGCTGGCTTAAGGCCAGCGCGGACAAAATCACACCCAGCACCTGTAAAAGAAGGAGCAGGTCCAGACGAGCCCGCAGGCGCTCCACAAAGCGCGGCCGGTCCGGACGAATCCCCTCCCAAAGGAAAAGGGCGGACACCAACCAGTCCCGCTCCTTTTTGCGCAGGAAATAGAGCACCACCACCGGGACCAAGGCCCAAAGCCAAAGCCAAGCCCCAGGGGCGGAGAAGATCACGGGCGCCACCTTCGGGCCAAAAGCAGGGCCGCCGCCACGGGGGAGCCGTCGGAGAGGAACAGGAACTGGGCCACGCCGAGCTCCTGGCAGGTTTGGGCCAGGGCCAGGTTCCAGCGGCGCAGGTTTTCCTGATAGGCGCGGCGGGCCAGCGGGCCCACCACGGCCGGCCGGGCCCGGCCCTCCTCCGCGTCCACCAGGCGCACCTCGCCCAAAATGGGCGGCTCCAAATCCAGTGGGGAGAGGATCTGGACGGCGGCCACGGCGTGCCGACCATACCGCAGGGCGGCCAACGCCTCGCGCACACCCGGGGCCAAGAGGTCCGAAAGGATCAGGCACAGCCCGGGCTCCCAGGCCCGCTCCGCCCAGGCCTGGAGGGACTGGGCCAGGTGGGTGCGGCCTTGGGGCACGACTGCGCCCAGGCTTTGAAAGGCCCGCACCAAAGCGGTGCGGCCCCGCCGCGCTCTTCCCAGGGCCAGAAGGTCCGCGGCGAAGGGATAGACCCCAAAGCGGTCACCGCTGCGGAAGGCCAGGAAAGCGAGGGCCGCGGCCAGCCGCTTGGCGAACACAAGCTTTTCCCCCAGGCCCATGGAGGCCGAGCAGTCCAAAAGGAGGTACAGGGGGGCCTCCACCTCCCGGGAGAAGACCTTGGTCACCAGCCGTCGGTGGCGGGCGAACACGGCCCAGTCGATGAGGCGGAGGTCATCGCCTGGCTGATAGGGACGGTGGTCGGCGAACTCCAAGGAGGCGCCGGCCCGGCGGCTCAGGTGCCCACCCACGGCAAAACCCCGGACGCGGCGCAGGGACAGCCGCGCCCGGCTCAGGGCCCAAAGCTCCTCCTCGCTCAACAACCCTAGGGCCTGGGCACGGTCCGCAGGACCTCCCCCAACACGTCCCATGGACCCACCCCCTCCGCTTCCGCCCGGAAGTTGAGGATCACCCGGTGGATGAAGGCTGGCCGGAACGCGGCCTGTACGTCCTCCACCTCCAGATGAAACCGGCCCGCCAAGAAGGCCCGGGCCTTGGCCCCCAGGATCAAGGCCAAACCCGCCCGCGGGCTTGCCCCGTAGAGCACGTACTTCCGCACCCGCTCCGGCGCCTGGGCCGAACCAGGATGGGTGGCCAACACCAGGCGCGCCGCATAGGAAAGGAACTCCTCGTGCACGGGAAAGGCGGCCACCGCCCGCTGGGCCAACAGCACCTCCTCCCTGGACAACACGGGCTCGGGAAGCACCAATCCCCCACCCACGGTGTTGCGGCGGATGATCTCCACAAGCTCGTCCTGGCGGGGGTAGCCCACCTCCGCCTTGAACAAGAACCGATCCACCTGGGCCTCGGGCAGAGGATAGGTCCCCTCCATCTCGATGGGGTTCTGCGTGGCCAGCACCACAAAGGGGTCGGGCAAAGGATGGGTCTCCTTGCCCACGGTGACCTGCCGCTCCTGCATGGCCTCAAGGAGAGCAGACTGAGTTTTGGGCGTGGCCCGGTTCACCTCGTCGGCCAGGACCACATGGGCAAACACGGGGCCCGGCAAGAACCGAAAGCCGTCCTCGGAGAACACATGGGTGCCGAGGATGTCCGCGGGCATGAGGTCCGGCGTGCACTGGATGCGAGAAAAGCTCAGACCCAGCGCCCGGGCCAGGGCGCGCACCAACAGCGTCTTCCCCAGGCCAGGCACGCCCTCCAAAAGCACATGGCCCCGCCCCAACAGGGCCCACAGCACCACCTCCACCACCCCCTCCTGGCCCACGATGACGGAGGCGATGGCTGCGCGCAGCCGGTCCATGGCCTCTTGGGCCTGGGAGATCTCCGCCGCAGTGATCACCTGTCACCTCCCTCAGCTAAAAGCTGGAAATAGCGACGCACAAGCTCGCGTAAGTCCGCGGGCAGCTCTTTGGCGCCAAGGAGAAGTTCCGCTTCGCCTGGGGAAACGCTCGCCGCTCCGGCGGGCTCTTCCTTGGGGATTTCCCCAGGAAGCCCGAGGGCGAAGCCCTGGCGCACTGGACCTGCACCAGGTTTCACCGGCACGGGGACCACTTCCTCCAGCTTGGGTGGAACCAGGGGCGGGCCAAGGGGCCCAGGCTCACCCTTCTCCCACCCCGCACCAAGGCCAAGTCCATCCTCCGCGTCCTCCAACTTTGCCCGCCAGTTCCCTTCCTCCTCGGTGTCCATGCCAATCACCTCGCCGGCGGGGGCCAAAGCTTGGGCCTCTCCCTCGCCCTGAGAGGGAACGGCATTCTGATCCGCAGAGGAAGTGGCTTCGCCCTCCGGGGAGGAACTCCCGGGGGCCAAGGCCAGGGCCCCCTGGGCCTCGGCCGCGGCCCCCGTTTCTTGGGGCGTGGGAGAAGGGGGCAAGCCCAGACCAAGCCCACTGAGCTCAGGCACAAGCTGGGCAAACTCCTCCCGCATTTCCCTGGTCCACCCTTGCGCCGAGGCCTCGGCCAGCAGCGTCGCCAGCGCCCGCAAAAGCCCTTCCTCCCGGCTGAGACGCTCCCAGACCTCCTCGGGCAGGACCTCTTCGCCCAAAAGCTCCGCCAGAAGATCAGCATAAGGGGCCAGGGCCTGGGGGAAGTCCTGGGGAAAGTGGGGCAAAACCCGCGCCCAGGACCCTTGTCTTTCCGCCTTCTGCGGCTGCGGAGAGGGTGCTATTTCCACCACGCCCTCCACCGCCGGCGAAGCTTCGGGAGGGAGTATTTCTTGATCAGGTTTGGAGGGGCGCACGGGAATGAGCAAAAAGCCGGTCAGGGCCAAAACGGGAAGGAGGACGAGGACCTCGGGAAAGAACAAGCGCCATGAGCTGAAGGAGATCTGAGAGGCGAGGGGGGAAGCGAACGCGGTTTCCCCCGTTTTCACCGCGGCCACAAGGCCGGCGAGCTTCCCCCCCAGGCCCAAGCGCCTTCCCACCCGCACCCAACGCACTGAAAGGGGCCAAATGAACCCGATGAAGGCGGCCAAGGGCCCAAGAACGGCGAGGGCCAAAGGCCCAGGAAAACCTGGGATCGGGGCGAAGAGGCGGACTCCCAGCCAAAGGGAAAGGGCAAGGCTCAGGGCCAAGAAGGACCGGCGGGCCCGCAAAAGCCAAGCTACGCGCGCTGGGATCCGCTGCGCCACATCCAGCAACCCACGCTCACCCCGCTCAATCCCAAATACAGAAGGAGCCCGGGCCAACCTCCGTCCTTCCCCTCCCAAATGGTGGGCAGGACGGCAAGCGCGCTGACCGGCCAGGCCAGGGCCACAGGCACAAACAAAGCCAGGAGATACCCTCCGTATTTGAGCACAAACCTCAACCCATCAGATCTTACCAGGCTGGCCAGACCGTGCCCAACCTCCATCCAAACCAGGCCGCGCGCGGCCAGGAAAAGGAGGGAGAGGAGGAAAGCGGACCAGGGGGCACCGGTCTCCCCGCGATACACAGCGAGCAAAGGAATGGTCAGAAGAACAGCAAAAGTGTT
Source organism: uncultured Thermotogaceae bacterium (assembly GCA_964429165.1). GTDB lineage: Bacteria > Bipolaricaulota > Bipolaricaulia > Bipolaricaulales > Bipolaricaulaceae > DTER01. The sequence continues at coordinate 225,736 of CAYSAN010000001.1, read as the reverse complement.
GAAGGTGGCGAGGCGCAGCAGGCGTAGTCGTGGCGGGAACGGCCCATAGCCGTGCTCGGCCTCGCCCACCTGCAGGGCCAAGATCCCCTGCAGAAACACGAGGATCTGCAAAAAGAGGAGCCGGCGAATGGCGAGGTCCGGCCAAAGGAGGGCCACCAGGAGCCCGCTTCCTGCGAGGATGAGGAAGCCCTGAAAGGGGGTGACCAGGCTCTCAGGAAGCTTGGGAAGCCTCATGACAACCGCACCACATACCTCGTCCACGCGGGCAGATCCAGGGGCGCGCGCCGCACCTTGGCCCGCTCCCAGGGCAGGGCCAGGGCCCGCAGGAGCCAGGCTGGGGGCGGGGTTTCCTCGCCGGGCTGCGGTTCGGCCCGGCCGATCCGGAGGAGGACGCGGGGCACGCCGGGCTGGACCCTGAGCACGGTTTGCCAGGCGTCGCCGGTGAACCGCCACAGGAGGTCGCGCCCCTGCCAATCCCGAGCGGGGAGGAGCTCCGCCCACCATCCTTCCAGGACCACCTCCTCCCGCGCCCAGGGAGCGATTCCCAATAACTCCAGCCCAAAGCCAGTGAAGCCAGGCCGTTCAATCCTCACCTCCACCAGCTCTTTTTGGGGGACGGATCCACGCGAAACAGAATAAAACAGGGAAAAAGCCCAAAAAACCAAAAGAAAAGCGAGGGCCAGCTGGGGGCGGCCCTGGGCCCACCCGGGCAACGCCCAGACCAAACACAAAACGTACAGAAATAGCCCGGGCACAAGGAGGGCCCAGTCCGGAGGCGGCGGCCTGCGCCCGCCCAAATGGCCCCTCAGGGCCTCCTCGTCCACCCGCACCGCGCCGCCCAGGAAAGCCTGCCAGGCCCGCACCACATCCTCGGCCCGACCGCTCAAGGGCGAAAGGACGCGAACCTCAGAGAAGGGGGAGAGGAGAAGGGGGTCGGCGGGCAACTCCGCCGGGGATAACAGGAGGTCCAAACCGGGGGTGGGTGGGCCGATGCCCGCCCGCAACGACTCAGGATCCGGGCTGATCCGCAGCTCCTTCTCCGCCAGTCGGCGGGCGCCGGCGAGCACCGCCGCCCGCAGGACAACACCCCCCGCCCGCACCGGCCAAGGCAGGACAAGGCGCGTTTTGCCCCGCGGGCCCACCGCACAGGAAACCCAGGCGGAATACGTGCCGATCCCCCGCCATGGGGAGCCGAACTCCATGGTCAACCGGAGCTCGCCCTGCACCACGTCCGGCCCGGGATTGGTGAGCGTGACCCAAAGGGGGTTGATCGCGTCCAGGACAGGCCTTTTCCCCCAACCCAGCTCCAGCTCGATCTCCAAAGAAAGCCCAGGGGAAGCCCAAAGGAGGAGGACAAGGAAGATCATTGAGGAAGGCCGTTCACCGCCTCCAGGGCATCCTGGGCCAGGACATCGGCGTAGACCTGGGTGGTGCGGATGGACGCGTGCCCAAGCTGTTTTTGCACCAAGCGCAGGTTGTACCGGGAGGCCCGGTAAAGGAGGGAGGCATAGGTGTGGCGGCAGGAGTGGATGGTGAAGCGTGGGGGGAGGCCGGCCTGGCGGGCGTAGCGTTTGAACATGAGCCAGACGGCCTGGCGGGTGAGGGGGCCTCCCCGCGGGGAAAGGAAGAGGAAGGCATCCGGATCAGTGGGCTCGCCCACAAGCCTTTTCCACTCCAGAAACTCCCAGAGGTGTTTGCGCAAAGGCTCCCCGATGTACACGCTGCGGGTCTTCCCGCCCTTGCCCCGCCGGACGATGAGCGCGGCGTGGCCCGGGTCAAGAAGGAGGTCGCCCACCTTGAGGTTCACAAGCTCCGAGACGCGCAGGCCGGTATCCAGGGCCACATGGAGGATGGCCCAGTTGCGCACCCCGGCCTTTTGCCCCCGTCTCAGGGCCGCCTCGGCGGCCCGGCGGGCCAGCGTTTTCAGCCGATGCACCTGCTCCGGGGTCATGAAATCCTCGAGGGTCAGCTGAAGCGGCATGATCCCCCCCTTCCCAGCTTGACCATGGGTGCGCTTGAGTTTACCAAAGAACTGGTGCCCCAAAAAAGCCCTTCCCTCCCGCGTTTCCAAGGGGGAGGGCTTAACAAAAGGTCGCTTTTGTCAACCCCCTCAGTCCAGGGCATAGCGCTCGATGATCTTCTTCTCCTCACCGGCCACCTCCGCGGAAAGCTCAATGTAGTCCCTGAGCCCGGAGGTGAGAAGCTTCTCCCGAAAAAGGCTGTCGAGCTGAAAGATGCCGGCGGAGTTGGTCATGCGCACGTGGATGTGCACCGGTTTTTCCTGGCCCTTCCTAACCTCCACCTTATCGATGGCCAATGCGGACACGGAGTGGATGGTGGGCCGGCCGACCTGGAAGGGGATGCGGGCCCGGCCCTTCTCCATGTCCAGGGCATCGGCCACCTTGAGCACCCCGGCCTCCAGGGTCAGGGGCCGGGCCTCCTGGCGATGGGCATAAATGGCGTGGAGCACATCCGCCAAAACCTGGGTCCGGGCAGGCTCCGCGTAAACCCCGGTCAAAAGCTCGTCCGCCAGCTGAGCAGCCAGCACCAAGGACAGGGTCTCGTGGTCGTCGCGGTGGATGGCATGGCCCACGTCGTGGAGGGCAGCGCTCAGGGTCACCACCACCTCCGCGTCCTCCGGGGACAGGCCGTGGTCCAACACCCCAGGCCGCACCCCTGCTGCCAAGAGGAGGCGCAGAAGCCTCAGGCCCAACCGCATGACGATCCGCACGTGCACGGGACCATGGTCGTTGATGCCCAGGCGGTTGATGGCCGTGATGTTGGAGCAGGCCCACAGGGCCTTGAGGCGGGCGGAGGCCGCCATGGCCTGCCGCAGCTTCGTGAGCTTCGCGTTGGGCATCATGGGATTTTGAGGTCTCGCCAGCGCTCCCACCAGGTCTTCTGTCCCCCCTGGGCTTGAAGCCTGGCCTCCAGCATTCGCACCCGTTCGGAAAGATCTCGCACCTCCTGGGCGAGGTGCGCAAGGAGGATCCGCCAGCCCTCCTCCTCGCCCTCCCCTGGTTTTCCCCTGTTTTCACCTGTTTCATGTGAAAGTCGGCCAGCTTTTGGCCCGACCTCCTCCTGGCGAAAGCGCAAGATGTTGGCGGCCTCCTTCAAGGTGCGCCCGGTTTCGCACAAAGCCTGGAGGTCCCGCAGAACCCCAACCCCCTCCTCGGTGAGGAGGAGCTGGTTGTTGGGGCCCCGGCGCAGGTGGGGAAGGAGGAGGTCGCGAACGGCCTCGATGCGGTTCCGCACCTGATTCTCCGTGGCCACGCCCAGGATGGCCACCAGCTCCCGCACGGTGTACACCGTTTCACCCCCCTTGGCCCAGCTTTTCCCAAAGCGTAGGCCACAAAAGGGCGAAGCACAAGGGAAATTCCCCAGAAAGAACCGGGTCTTGCCGAGATTTTCCTTACTTAAACCGCGTTTAACCCGCTTCGCCCCAAATGGTGAGAAAGGAGGCCAGAACGCCCACCCCCGTTCGCCAAACCGCCCATGAGGCCCTAAAGTTGGGGTGCATGGGGCGCATCAGGCGTTTGCCCGAGGAATTGATCCAGAAGATCGCGGCCGGGGAGGTGGTGGACAGGCCGGCCTCCGTCATAAAGGAGCTTGTGGAGAACAGCATCGACGCCGGGGCCAGCAAAATCCGCGTGGAAATCGAGCGCGGTGGGATCAGCCGCCTCCTTGTCTCCGATGATGGCTGCGGCCTAACCCCCGAGGAAATGGTCCTGGCCGTGGAGCGCCACACCACCAGCAAGATCGCCACCGCAGAGGATCTCCGCCATATTCAAACCCTGGGCTTCCGGGGCGAGGCCCTGGCCGCCATCTGCGCTGTGGCCCGCGTGCGCCTGGTGTCCCGCACCCCTGATGCCGCCGAGGGCCACGCCCTTTTGGTCGAGGGCGGAAAAATTCTGGAGGGGAAGCCGGCGGCCCACCCGGTGGGCACCACCGTGGAGGTGGCAGACCTTTTCTTCAACGTCCCGGCGCGCCGGAAATTCCTCTCCTCGCCCGCCGCGGAAGCCCGCCGCTCCTTGGAACTCCTCCGCCATTTGGCCTTGGCCCACCACGACCGCGGTTTTCAGGTGCTCTCCGAGGGCCGGAGGGTGGTGCTGGACGTGCCAGCGGTGCGCACACCCCTCATGCGCCTGGGCCAGATCTACGGGGAAGCCCTGGCCCGGCGCCTCGTGGCCGTGAACATGGAGGAGCCCGGATACCGTCTCCTGGCCCTCTTTTCCCCGCCGGAACTGGTCCAGGCCTCCCGCGCTGATCAGCATCTCTTCCTCAACCGTAGACCTGTGCGGATGGGAAGCCTCGCCGTCCCCATCTACCAGGCCTATGCCCGCCTCCTTGGCCGGGGACAACATCCGCTCTTCTTCCTGTACCTCGAGGTGGACCCAGAGATGGTGGATGTGAACGTGCACCCCAAAAAGGAGGAAGTGCGTTTCCAAAACGAGGAGGCCGTGATGGACCTCCTGCGCCGGGCCGCCCTGCGCGCGTTGGGCGCGTTCTCGCCCACCTGGACCGGGGCGGCCGTGCCGATTCCTGGGCCTTCCGCTTCACCCCCCACACCCCCACCCGCGCGGGAGGAGGAACTCCTGGCGCTGGGGGAGCCGGGCGAAAAAACCTGGCGCCTCCTGGGCCAGGTGCAGCGGGCGTACATCGTGGTGGAAACCGCGGAGGGCCTGGAAATTGTGGACCAGCACGCGGCCCACGAGCGCGTGCTCCTTGAGAAGTTCCAGGAAAACGCGGAGATCCAGGTGCAGAGGTTTCTCATCCCTGTGCAGGTGGAGGTTCCCTTTGATCAGGCGGAGGCCCTGCGCGCGGGGATTCCCACCCTGCGGGCCCTGGGCGTGGAGCTGGAGCCGTTTGGGACCAACGCGTTCCTGGTGCGGGGCTGGCCTTTGGCGCTGGCGGAGCGCCAGGCCAAGCTGGGTTTTGCGGAGCCGTTGCAGGCCGTGGCCGCCCTTTGGCGGGCGGGGAGACGGGAGCTTTGGGAGCTGTGGCGGGAGGTGGCCTGTGCGGCCGCCGTGCGCGCCGGGGAGGAGCTTTCCCCCGCGGAGCAGGAGGCCCTGATCATCGCCTGGAAGAGCACGAAGGAACCGGCCCGCTGTCCCCATGGCCGGCCCATCGCGGTGAAACTCACCTTCCCCGAGATCCGGGAGAAACTGGGCCGCTAAGCGCGCAGCACCCACCGGGTGCCCTGGGGACCGTCCCGCAGTTCCACCCCCAACGAAGCCAGCTTTTCCCGTATCTTGTCGGCAAGGGCGAAGTTCTTTTCCCCGCGAAGTTGGGCCCGCAGGTCCACCAGCAAGTCCAACAATTGTTCGGAGAGGTGGCCCAACTCAGGCGAACCCCCCTCTTCCGGGAGGAGGCCCAGGGGGGCGGTCAGGCGCCGCACACCCTCCCCGGCCGCCCGCAGGGCCCCAGGATCCCCGCGTCGGTAGGCCTCGCCGATGATCTCCTGCACCACAGCCAACGCCCCAGAGGTGTTGAAATCGTCCTCCAGCTCTGCCCAGAACCCCTTTTCCGCCTCCCCAAGCCAGGCGCGAAAGCCAGGATCCTGGGGTGGGACCGCCGCGGGCACACGGGAGGCCTCGGCCAAAAAGTTGTGGATTCGCCCCACCGCAGCTTTGGCTTCCTCCAGGGCCTCAAACGAGAAGTCCAGGGGTTTCCGCCAATGGCGGGAGAGATAGAAGTAGCGCACGGCCTGGGTGCCAAAAAGCCTGACCACGTCCCGGGCGTAGTGGAAGTTCCCCAGGGATTTGGCCATCTTCTCCCCGCGCACGGTGAGCATCCCGTTGTGCAGCCAGATCTTGACGAAGGTCTTCCCCGTGAGGGCCTCCGCTTGGGCCCGCTCATTTTCATGGTGGGGAAAGACCAGGTCGTTTCCGCCACCGTGGATGTCCAGAGTTTCACCAAGGAGGTACATGGACATGACCACGCACTCCGTGTGCCAGCCCGGCCGGCCCGGGCCCCAGGGCGAAGGCCACCACGGCTCCCCAGGCTTCGCCCTCTTCCAGAGCGCAAAATCCAGCGGGTCACGTTTGCGCTCGTCCACCTCCACCCGCGCGCCCGCCACCTGTTCCTCCGGGGAGCGCCCGGAAAGCTCCCCATAGCCGGGGTAAGTGCGCACGGAAAAATAAACGTCCCCATCCACCTCATAAGCGTGGCCCTTCTCCAAAAGCCGGTGAACGAAGTCCACCATGCGGGGGATGAAGGCCGTGGCGGGGGGGGAGTAAGTGGGGGGCCGCACCCCAAGGCGCTCCAGATCCGCAAAGTACTCCTGAGTGTAGTGCAAAGCCAGCTCTACGGGACCACGCCCCTCCTCCTGGGCCCGCCGGATGATCTTGTCGTCCACGTCCGTCACGTTTTGCACGTAAATCACCCGCAGGCCTTTGGCCTCCAAAACGCGGCGCAGGGCATCAAAGACGATGAATGGACGGGCATTGCCGATGTGGATGAGATCATAGACCGTGGGACCGCACACGTACATGCGCACCGTGCCATCCGCGGGCGAGAGCTCCTCCAGCCTTTTGCTCAACGTGCTGTAAAGGCGCATCATTAAAATGGTAGCGGAAAGCATGGGGAGGAACCAAGTAGAATGGGGGGATGGAGTGGCAGGCCATCTTTGCGGTTGTGGGCGTGTCTGCCGCCCCGGTGAGCGAGCTCCGCGGGGGAATCCCCCTGGCCCTGGCCCTGGGCTTCACCCCGGAGGCAAGTTTCCTCCTCGCCCTTTTGGGGAACTTTCTCCCCCTTCCCCTCCTGCTGTGGGGGCTCCCCCGGGGGCTGCCCTGGCTGAGGAGGGTGCCGGGCGCGTTGGGAAGGGCCATCCAGGCCTATCTTTCCTGGCGTAGGCGGCGTGCCGCCGGGTTAGAACGCTACGGGCCATGGTTCCTCCTTTTCTTTGTAGCTGTGCCCCTTCCGGGAACAGGCCTTTGGACCGGCGCCCTTTTGGCTGCCCTGTTGGGCCTCCCGCCCCGCCGGGCAGCGGGGCCGCTTGTGGCCGGGGTGGTCCTGGCCGGCCTCCTCGTGCTGTTGGGAAGCCTTGGAGTTTTGCACCTTTTTGGAGGCTGAAGGCTGGGGATATACTTGGCAACCGTGGTGGCGCAAGTCCAGGAGAAAATCCAGCTTCAAGAGCTCCTGCGCCGGCACCCTGCGGACATCGCGGAGGTGCTGACCACCCTCAAAGAGGCAGAGGCGGTGGAGCTCCTGCGGCGGCTGTATCTGCGGCGCGCGGCCGCCGCTCCCCTGGGAGAAATGGACCCCGAGGAGGCTGCGCGCCTTCTTGCTGAACTGAACCGCGAAGAGGCCATCCACATCCTTTCCCATATGGATCCTGACGACGCCGTGGACCTCCTTTTAGAGCTGCCCGAGGCCACGGTGCGCGAGCTCCTCTCCCGACTGGAGGCGCGGAAGGCCCAGATGTTTCGGGCTCTGTTGGCCTATCCTGCGGACACGGCAGGTGGGCTCATGTCCCCCGAGGTCCTGGCCTTGCCGGCCCACCTCACCGCCCAGCAGGCCATCGAGGAGATCCGCCGCCGCGCCGAAGAGCTGGAGACCGTGTATTACGCCTACGTCTTGGACGAAGAGAAGAAGCTCAGCGGCGTTCTCTCCCTGCGGGACCTCGTTTTGGCTCGGCCGGAAACACTGATCAGCGCCATCATGAACCGCGAGGTCGTGACCCTGCCCCCAGAGATGGACGTGGAGGAAGTGGCCCAGCTCTTCGACAAATACAACTACCTCGCGCTCCCCGTGGTGGACAAAGAAGGACACCTTTTGGGCGTCGTCACCGTGGACGACGTCATGGACGTGATGCGGGAAGAGGCCACCGAGGACCTCCTGCGCCTGAGCGGTATTCCTTCCGGGGAGGAGGCTGCGCTTTCCCCACCCCTCACCTCCGTCCGGTTCCGGCTGCCGTGGATGATGGGCTATGTTCTGCTGGATCTGTTGGTGGTGTACGTGGTGAGCAGATTTGAGGGCACCATCGCCCAGGCCGCGGCTTTGGCGGCGTTCATGCCCCTCATCGCTGACATGAGCGGCAACGTCGCAGCCCAAGCCCTGTCCGTGGCCATCCGGGGCATGGCCACCGGCGAGGTGGGCTGGCGGGACCTCCCCCGGATGGTGAGAAAGGAGATCCTCGTGGGATGCCTAAACGGCCTGGTTCTGGGGGCCCAATTGGGCCTCATCGCCCTCCTGCTGCGGGGCAACCCGTTCCTGGGACTGGTGGCCGCGGTGGCCCTGGCGGGGAACACGTTGGTGGCCACCGTCACCGGCGGGATACTTCCGTTTCTGCTCAAGCGCATCAAGGTGGACCCGGCCATGGTCTCCGGCCCCGTGGCCACCACCCTGGCTGACCTCACCGGCTTCTTCCTGTTTTTGGGGTTGGGCACCGTCTTCCTTCCCTACCTGCGATGACGACCCAGCTGGTGGGAAGCTTCGTTCTCATCGCTTTAGCCATCCTTTTCTCCCCCTTGCCCACCCTCTGGACCATTGTGGGCAGCGCGGTGCTTCTGGGCCTTTGGTGGTTGGTCCTGACCCTACCCCAGCCGGATCCGCGGGCAGTGCGCCTTCTTCCTGGACATGCCCTCTTATTTTTTCGCGGTGGGACGCACCAATTCTGTGCTGGGCCTTTACCTTTGGCTTGCAGCAGGGGTTCTCACCTTTGGGCTTCTGCGTCCCTGGCCCTGGGCCCGGTCGATTTGGGCTATACTCTGGCTGGTTCTGATGGCAGCCGTGCATCAGGTGGGAGCCACCAAATTGGCGGGCCCAGCGTTTTGGACGTGGACGGCGGGCCTGGCCCTGGCCGGGCTCTGGTTGACCGCTAAAGAGGTCCGCACGATCCTTAGGACAAGGGGTGAAAGATGACAGCTTACGCGCAGACCGCCACAGGTCAGGAAGCAACCCAGCAGCTCATCACGATGGTGGTGATCCTCGTTGTGTTCGTGGGGGTGTTTTATTTTCTTCTCATCCGGCCGCAGCGGCGCCGACAGCGGGAACACATGACCCTCCTTTCCTCCCTCAAGCGGGGGGATCGCGTGCTCACCGCGGGCGGCATCATCGGCACCATCGAGGACATCGATGAAAACGAGGTTATCCTCGCCGTGGAAGCCGGAAAGCTGCGGGTGGCCAAGACCAGCATCGTGGAAAAAGTGAAGAGGTGAGGGCGCCATGAGACGTCGGGATTGGATCTACTTTGGTGCCACTTTGGTTGTCCTCTTTGCCACCATTGGCCTTTTGTACCCGTTTTGGCCCTTCGAGCGGGTGATCAAGTTGGGCTTGGACCTTCAGGGCGGTGCACGGTTGGTCCTGCAAGCCCAGGGCCTGGAAGGGAAGAAGGAGACGGAGCGCCGGGACATCGTGGACCGCCTCATCACCATTTTCGCCGAGCGCGTGGACCAGTATGGGTTGGCCAACGTGGAGATCCGGCCCATGGGCTCAGACCGCATCGAGGTGCGCATCCCCGGCGCTGCCGATCCCGAACGGGCCCGCGAGCTTCTCGGCCGCACCGCCATCCTGGAGTTCCGCAAGGTCCTGGACTTCGCCACCAATCCCGATGACCTTGCGGCCAGGCGCGTGCTGCCCCAGGAAATCCTGCCCGGGAAGGATCCCGACGAGTACTACCTCGTGGAAGGCGATCCCCTGCTCACCGGGGACATCTTGGAAAACGCGGAGGTGCGGGTGTCCACGGCTCCCCCCAACCCCGGGCTTCAAATCCTTCTTTCCTTCAACCGCCCGGGAGCGGAGCGCTTTGTGGAGGCGTTGAAGCGGCTGAAGGTGAACGATCGGCTGGCCATCATCCTGGATGGAGTGGTGTATTCCGCACCGTACATCTCCGCATCCATCAAGGAAGCCGCGGCCCAGGGCTGGCGCGCGGTGCAGAACTCCACCACCATCACCGGTCGCTTCACCCCTGACGAAGCCCGGCTCCTCACGGTGGTGCTGCGTTCCGGTGCCCTTCCCACCAAGGTGGATGTGATTGAAGAGCAGAGGATTGGGCCCACCTTGGGTGCGGAGTACGTGCGGCGCGGCGGCCTGGCCCTCCTGGTGAGCTTCGTGCTCGTTCTCGTGTACATGGTCATCTACTACCGCTGGTATGGGCTTGTGGCGGACTTCGCCCTCATCCTCACCATGCTTATCGTGCTGGCCGCCCTGCGCGGGTTTGGCGCCACGCTCACCCTGCCCGGGATCGGTGGTCTGGTCCTCACCTTGGGCATGGCCGTGGACGCCAACATCCTCATCTTTGAGCGCATAAAGGAGGAACGGCGCAGTGGGAAGGCACCCTTGGCCTGCGTGGCCGCCGGATTTCACCGCGCCCTTTCTGCCGTACTTGACGCCAACATCACCACCCTCATCACCGCGTTCATCCTCTTCACCCTGGGCACGGGCCCGGTGGAGGGATTCGCCATCACCTTGGGGCTGGGCGTAGCGGCATCCCTGTTCTCCGCCCTGATCGCCAGCCGCATCCTGTTGGAGAAAAGCGGGATCGGGGAGTACATCCCAGTCAGTTCGGTGGCCACCGCAAAATAAAGGACTGCAGGGCCAGGGCAAAGTCCGTTTCCCCAAGCTTGATCTGGCGGTCCAGCTCCTGGAGCATGACCAGGGCTTGGATAAGGCGGCCCTGGCCGTGCAGGCGCGCTTGACCTAAGCGCTGCTTGGCCAGCCACCCCGGACCCCGTGGCTCTTCTCCGCTTTCCGCGGCGCTCAGCGCCCAAAGGAGTTGACGCATGTGGTTAACCAGGAGGTGAAAAAGGACCTGGGGATCCCAGCGGGCCCGCAACAGCTTGCTCAGGATGGCAAGCGCTTGGATGCGATCGCCTGCGCCCACAGCGTTCAAGAACTCGTAGGGCTGGGGCTGGGCGAAGAAAAGGATCTCCATCAAGCGGGAACGCGGAAGTTTTTCTCCCTGCCAGAGCGCAAATTTTTGCACCTCCTGGTATAGGTGCAGGGTGCTGCCCGCCGCCTCCACAAGAAGATCCACAAGGAAGGGATGGGGGGGAAGCTGGAATTCCTGGAGGAGTTGGGCGGCCAGCTCGCGCAGAGCCTTTCCCGTGGGGCGCGGGAAATGTTGGGCTTCCTCCGCGGCCTGGAAGAGGGGACCACGCATGTCCTCCCCAAGGAAGAAGAGGGCTGTGCCCGGGGGAATTCCCTTTTTCAGGGCCTCAGCCAGCGTCCGCTCCTCCCGTAGGACGTCGGCGTGGCGGACAACCACCGCCTTGCCCGCCGCGAAAAGATCGAAGCTGCCCACTTCCAACAGGATGCGCGCGGGGGGGACCTCATCAGCAAAGATGGCCAGGCGCGGAACAGGTCCGAGCTGGGAAAGCCTCATGCGCAGCTGGCGCTCCACCAGGAGCGGGTCACCCGAATACACGCCAAACCGAACCATCACCGCCCAGGCTACCCTCTGCGCCGTGGAATTGGCAACCCTTGACCAGTGTTAAGCCGGTCCCTAAGATTCTGGCGGCGCCGAGGTGGCGGAATTGGCAGACGCGCTGTCTTGAGGGGGCAGTGGGCCTCGGCCCGTGCGGGTTCGACTCCCGCCCTCGGCACCACGCTCCTCCCTTGCTCCTTGGCCCCTATTTTCGGGAAAATCGCCCACCTATGGCCAAAACAAAGGGAAGGGCGCCCCTCATCCCCGTGAAGATCACGGGCACCGGGTCCTTCCTTCCCGCAAAGACGCTCACCAACCACGACCTCGCCCAGTTTTTGGACACGAGCGACGAATGGATCCGTACCCGAACAGGCATTCGCCTGCGCCACGTCCTGGCGGGGGAGGAGTTCCCGTCCCAAATGGGGGTAACCGCTGCGCAGCGGGCCCTGGACATGGCCCACAGGAAACCGGCTGAGGTGGACCTCCTCCTTGTGGCCACGAACGTTCCCGAGGAACCCATACCCGGGACTGCACCGCACGTGGCCGCCGGCTTGGGCCTGAAAAAGCCGGCGTTTGCGGACATCACCGCGGGCTGCGCGGGCTTCGTCTACGCCCTGGCCCTGGCGGGCACCTGGCTAGGGGCCGGGCTGGCCCACACCGCCCTGGTGGTGGGGACGGAAGCCCTCTCCCGCTTTGTGGACTGGAACGATCGCTCCACCTGTGTGCTTTTTGGTGACGGCGCTGGAGCGGTGGTGTTGGAGAGGAGCGCGGACCAGTCGGGCCTCATGGGCGTGGCCCTGCGGGGAGACCCCACCAAACTGGACCTTCTGCGCATCGAGGCCGGCGGCGTGCGCCTCCCCGCAACCTGTGAGACAGTGCAAGCCAAAAAACACCTCCTCCAGATGGAGGGCAAAGGGCTGTTTCGTGCGGCCGTGGGGATGATGGCCGAGGCCACAAGAGCCGCGGCGGCTCAGGCCGGGATCAAACTCACGGATATCACCTGGCTCATCCCTCATCAGGCCAACCTTCGCATCATTGACGCGCTCACAAAAAGGCTGGGGATCCCAGAGGAAAGAGTGGTGGTGAACATCGAGCGGGTGGCCAACACCTCCACCGCCTCCATCCCCATTGCCTTGGACGAGCTGGTGAGGGCCGGAAAAATCCAGGACGGACAAATCCTTGCCCTCACGGCCTTCGGCGCGGGCGCTTGCTATGGGACGGTGATCCTACGATGGTAGCTTTCCTCTTTCCCGGCCAGGGGTCGCACAGCCCGGGAATGGGGGCCGAGGTTTTCTCCCACCCCAAGGGGCAGGAGGTCCTGGCCTGGGCTTGGGAGCTGGGCTGGAACAAGCCCGTGCCCGATCTTTCAGAAGCGGAGCTTTCGCATACGGCCGTGGCCCAGCCCGCCATTTTTTTGGTGGAGTGGGCTGGTTTCTGGGCGTTGAGGATGCACGCGGAGGCCAAGGCGGTGGCTGGCCATTCCCTGGGGGAGTTCGCCGCCTTGGCCGCGGCCGGCGCCCTCCCCTGGCCCGAGGCCTTTCGCCTGGTGCGCTTGCGGGGAGAACTGATGGAGGAAGCAACCCAAAGCTGTCCAGGAGGAATGGTGGCAGCTTTGGGCCTCCCGCTGGCGGATGTGGAGGCCATCGCCCAGGAGACCGGCTGTTTTGTGGCTAACTACAACGCACCCACCCAGATCATCCTCGCCGGAGGCCAAGAAAACCTGGCGCGGGCCGAGGTTGGCATTAAAGAAAGGGGTGGGAAGGCCGTGCGCCTCAACGTGGCCGGCGCCTTCCACTCCCCTTTCATGGCGGAGGCCGCCCGGCGCTTGGCCCAAGCGTTGGTGGAGGCGCCGCTTGCGCCCCCGCGCTGCGCGTTCGTCTCCAGCACCTCCGGCCTGGTGGAAAGCGACCCCGAACGGATACGCGCCCTCCTCATGGAGCAGATGGTGCGGCCGGTGCGGTGGTGCACGGCGGTGGAGACCCTGGTGGGGCTGGGCGTGGAGGAGGCATGGGAGGTCGGACCTGGCGAGGTCCTCACCCGCCTTGGCAAAAGGATCACCGACCGCATAGGCTTCCGGACCATGAAGGAGGTCTTGGAACGTGTTTGAGGGCACGGTAGCTGTTATCACAGGGGGCACTTCTGGGATCGGCCTGGCCACGGCGAAGCTGTTGGTGGGGCAAGGTGGGCGGGCGGTGGTGGTGGGCCGGGACCCACAGCGCGGGGCCCAAGCCCAACGGGAACTGGGTGAGAACGTGCGGTTCGTGCCGGCCGATGTGGGTGATCCCCAAGGCGTGAAGAACGCGGTGCAAGCGGCGTTGGATTGGACGGGCCGCTTGGATTTCCTAGTGCATTCGGCGGGCCACACCCGCGATAAGCTCCTCGTGCGCCTGGACCTTGGGGAATGGGAGGAAATCCTGCGCGCCCACCTCACGGGCGGGTATCTCTGTGCCCGGGAGGCCCTGCGGGTGATGATGCGGGCCCGCTCCGGAGCCCTGGTGTTCGTGGGCTCCGTGGTGGGCGCGATGGGAAACGTGGGGCAAGCCAACTACGCGGCGGCCAAGGCGGGCCTGGTGGCCCTGGCCAAAACCCTGGCCCGCGAGGCCGCGCCGTGGGGCATACGGGTGAACGTGGTGGCACCCGGGTTCATCGACACGCCCATGACCGCAGGTCTTCCGGAGAAGGTGCGCGCGGAGTACCTAGCACGCGTTCCCCTGGGCCGGGCCGGCCGACCCGAGGAGGTGGCCGAGGTCATCCTCTTCTTGCTCTCGCCCAAGGCTTCCTATATAACCGGCCACGTCGTCTACGTGGACGGGGGGCTTTTCCCCGGCCCATAAGGAGGTGGCGGAAATGAGCGACGTTGCCAACCGGATAAAGGAGATCATCGCCGAGCAGCTCATGGTGGAGTTGGAAGAGATCACCGAGGACTCCACATTTGTGGATGATCTGGGCGCGGACTCCTTGGATCGGGTGGAGCTGATCATGGAGTTTGAGGAAGAGTTCGGCATCGAGATCCCCGATGAGGAGGCGGAAGGGATCAGCACCGTGGGCGAGGCCATCGCCTACATCGAGCGCAAGCTTCAGGAGAAGGAGAAAGCCAAAAGCGGGGAGAGCTGAGGTCCACATATGACTCAGGTTTACGTGGAAGACCTGGCCCGCCACGAGGGCGCAGAGGTCTTGATTCAAGGGTGGCTTTATAACAAGCGGTCCTCGGGCAAGGTGCGTTTCGTTTTGGTGCGGGATGGCACGGGGATCGTTCAGGGGGTGGTGACCCCCGCCGCCGATCCCCAGACGTTCGCCCTTGCGGAGCGCTTGCCCCAGGAGAGCTCCTTACGTGTTTGGGGCGTGGTGCGCGCCGATCCCCGCGCTCCCGGAGGCTACGAGATCCTGGTGCGCAAGATCGAGCCCGTCCACATCCCCACGGAGCCCTTCCCCATCGGGCTCAAGGAACACGGGGTGGGGTTCCTCATGGACCACCGCCATCTCTGGATCCGCATGCGCAAGCAGGCGCCCATTTTGCGCCTCCGGGACGCGGTGTTGTGGGCCATCCGCTCGTTCTTCAAGGAGCGGGGGTTTGTGGCCACGGAAGCCCCCATCCTCGTGGGCACCGCGGTGGAAGGAACCACCACCCTCTTCTCCCTCGATTACTTTGGGCAGCCCGCGTATCTCTCCCAGTCCGGCCAGCTGTACCTTGAGGCCACCTGCATGGCTTTGGGCCGCGTGTACTGGATTGGGCCGTGCTTCCGCGCGGAAAAATCCAAAACCCGCAGGCATCTCACGGAGTTCTGGATGGCTGAGGCGGAGGCCGCCTTCTTGGAGCACGCGGAAAACCTCAAGCTGCAAGAGGACCTCGTGCGCTACATCGTGGAATACGTGGTGGACCAGCACAAGCGCGAGCTTTTTGAGCTCGAACGGGACCCGGAGATCCTGTGCAAGGAGGTGCGGGAGCCGTTTGCGCGCATCACCTACAGGGAGGCCCTCGAGATCATCCGCTCCCATGGGGTGGCCATTGCCTACGGTGATGATTTTGGAGCGCCCGCGGAGGACGCGCTTTCGGCGCACTTCGGCCGGCCGGTGTTCGTGGAGCGTTACCCCAAAGAGATAAAGCCCTTCTACATGAAGCGGGACCCAAAGGATCCGTCTGTCGTGCTAAACGCTGATCTCATCGCTCCGGAGGGCTACGGCGAGATCATCGGGGGTTCCCAGCGCGCGGACACCGAAGAAGAGATCGTGGCCCAGCTCAAGGAGAGCGGGCTTCCCCTTGAGCCCTACCGGTGGTACATCGATCTCCGGAAGTGGGGGTCCGTTCCGCATTCTGGGTTTGGGCTGGGCGTGGAGCGCACCGTGGCCTGGGTTTCCGGTGTGAACCACATCCGCGAGACAACTCCGTTCCCAAGAATGTTAGACCGCCTGCATCCTTGACGCGGGGCGGGGTCCGGGAGTACACTGGGAGGCCGGTTCTGTGGAGGGAAAAGCGGACCGGAACTTAACTTTTTCCCAAAAGCAGGGCGGCTGCCCAAAGTCAGGCAGCCGCCCACCCCCGTGCCGACCTCAAGCCTTTTTCACCTTGAGCTCGCCCTTCTCCTCCACAGCCTTGAGCTTCTTCTGGACGAGCATCTTCAGGTTCTTGCCGGGCTTGAACGCCGGAACGACCTTCTCCGGGACGGTGATGCGTTTCTGGGTCTGGGGGTTGATGCGCTGGGAGCGCTTGCGCGCCCGCACCTCAAACTTCCCAAACCCGGTGAGGAGCACGGGCTCGTTGTTGGCCAACGCCTCAGTGACGATGTCCACCGTGGCATCCAGGGCCTTGCGCGCATCCTTCTTGGTGAGCCCAGCCCGCTGCGCAATGCGATCAACCAGGTCGGCCTTGTTCACTCCTGATCACCTCCTTTCGTGTTAGCGTTCGCAGAAGTATAGTGGGACTGGTAAGGAGCTGTCAAGTGGGGTGCCGATCCTTAGGGGGTTCCAGGGGCAAGGTTGCAGGGGCCGGGCTCCATCAGTAAAGTAGCCCTAACCGTTCCCCTCAAGGAGGAAAACCTGTGGCCAGCGAAATGCGCACGTACGAAGTGGTGTACATCCTCCGCCCGGACCTCGATGAGGCCCAGCGGCGGGAGAAAATGAAAAAGGTGGAAACCCTCATCGCCCAAGCCGGCGGGCAAGTGCAAAAAGCTGAGGACTGGGGCCAGCGCATCCTGGCCTATGAGATCGAGCACTTCCGCGAGGGTTACTATGTGCTCGCCACCTTCTCCCTGCCGGCGGAGCAGGTGGAAACGTTCCAACAGCGCTTGGGCCTGGACGACGCGTTTCTGCGCTACCAGGTGGTGCGGGTGGATCGATAAAGATGAGCGACGTGAACCGGGTGATCCTCACAGGAAGGCTTACCACTGACCCGGACTTGCGTTACACCCAAAGCGGCCGGCCCATGCTGCGCTTTGACATCGCTGTGAATCGCCGCTGGCTCAACCTGGAGACCGGGCAACCTGAGGAAGAGGTCACGTTTGTGCCGGTGGTAGTGTGGGGAAAACAGGCGGAGACCTGTGCCGCTTATCTGCGCAAAGGGCGCCAGGTGGCTGTGGATGGCCGCCTGCGCGTGCGCTCCTTTGAAACGCAAAACGGCGATCGCCGGCGTGTGACCGAGGTGGTGGCCCAGTCCGTGCACTTTCTGGGGCCCAAACCGGAGGCCGTGGAGCCCGAGCCCCCTGTACCAGGGGAAACCTACCCCGAAGAGGAGGTGCCGTTTTGAGCGCGAAAGCCAAGACCTGCCGTGTTTGTCAGCAAGGGGTGGAGCTGAGTTATAAGAAACCCGAGGTCCTGCGCCAGTTCATGAACCGGCGTGGGAAGATCCTGTCACGGCGCATCACCAAGCTCTGCGCTAAACATCAACGCATCCTGTCCACAGAGATCGACCGGGCCCGTAAGTTGGCGCTTTTGCCGTACGAGGAACTGCCTTAACCCCCTGATGGTTTCCACCACCGTCCTCCTCTTTGACCGTGGAGGAAGAGATATTGTGTCGCGGGTGCGCACGGCCGCGGCTCAAGCGGTGGTGGGGATCCTCCATCGTTTGCCTGGGGTGGAAAAGGTCGTGGTGGCCACCGGCGCACCCCAGCAGTGGGAACCCCTGCCCTGTCTTGTGCAAGCTGATCCCGAGGAGTGGCACTTTGGCGCGCAGTTCACGCGGTTGGTGCGGGAGTTTCAGCCCGCCCGCCTTTTATATATTGCCAGCGGGGCAGGCCTCCTTTTCACCGAGAACGACTGGAGACAAATCCTTAAGGCTAACCCCTCTCGACCTTTTGCCATCCTCAACAACTTCTACTCCACTGACCTGGCCCTGCTAGATCCGCCCGCGCCTATCCCCGATCTGCACCGGGACAACCCCTTGGGGATCCGCCTTTGGCAGATGGGGCACGCCTGTTACGAGCTGCCTCGCTCCGCCGCCACTCAACTGGACATCGATACCCCTGGGGAGCTGCAGATCCTCGCCGTCCATCCGGGCCTTCCTGGGCCGGTCAAGGAAGCGTTGGCCGGGATCCCCAGGGACCGGGCCCAGGCCCTCCTGGCCTCGGTGGTGGACCCGGAGGCCGAGGTGGTGCTGGTGGGCCGGGTGAGCGGCCACCTCCTCAGTTTTTTGGACCGCGAGGCCGCCTGTCATTTCCGCGTGCTCTCCGAGGAGCGGGGCATGGAGGCCAGCGGCCGGGCCGAGCGGGGCGCCGTGACCTCCCTTTTGGGGCTCCTGGCAGACCACCCAGAAAAACTGGTGCGAGCCCTGGGCCGTCTGGGCGATGTGGTGGTCTGGGACATCCGGGTGATCATGGCTCACTACGGCGTTTGGCCTCCCCCGGAGGAGCGCTACGCCTGCGACCTCATGGAGGCCCAAAGGATCAGCGATCCGCGGCTTAGGGAGCTCGTGCAGGCCTGTAGAGAGAGCTCCACGCCTTTCCTTTTGGGCGGCCATTCGTTGGTGTCCGGCGGCATGTATTTGGCAGTGGAGCTGGCTTGGCAGGGACACGAGCGGGAGCCGCGGTTCCGCCCCCTTCCTTTTCCGGGATAATCAGGGTGGTGGACGTGGAGAAGAACATTTGGGAGCTGGGGTTGGCGGAGCTGGATCGGGTGGTGGCAGAGCTGGCCCAGGCGGAAGAGCGCCGGCAAAGGGAGAAGATCATCCTCATTCCCTCGGAATCCCTTACCCCCATGGCCGTGCGTGAGGCCCTGGGGTCAGCGTTCACCTCCATTTACGCCGAGGGATACCCCCGCGAGGAGACCCTGGGGCTCCCCGAGGAGCGCCTCGCCGATTTTGCTGAACAGCTCGCCTACCACCGGCGGTATAGTGACCGGCGGTTCTACAAGGGCACGGAGTTCGCCGATCTTGTGGAGGCCCTGGCCTGTCGCCGCTGTGCTGAGTTGTTCGCCACTCCGGAGGTCCCGGCGGAGGCCATCTATGTGAACGTCCAGCCCCTTTCAGGTGCCGCAGCCAACCTGGCCATCTACGACGCCCTCCTCCAGCCCGGTGACACCTTGCTGGCCATGGAGCTGGCCCAAGGCGGGCATCTTTCCCATGGCTCGCCCTTCCACGTCTCCGGCCGGCGCTACCGCATCGTGCGCTATGGGGTGGATCCTGAGACAGAAAAGCTTGACTACGACCGCATTTCTGATCTAGCCAAGAGGGAAAAGCCCAGGATGATCGTGGCCGGGTACACTTCCTACCCCTGGGCTCCCGACTGGCAGGCCTTCAGGGAGATTGCCTCCTCTGTGGGCGCCTTCCTTTTTGCTGATGTGGCACACACCGCGGGGCTGATCAGCGCGGGGGCCTGCCCTACCCCCGTAGGCTATGCGGACGTGATCATGTTCACCACACACAAAACCATCTGTGGTCCCCGGGGAGCAGTGATCCTCTCCTTTGATCCGGACATCGCCGCCCGGATCGACCAGGCTGTTTTCCCCGGCGCGCAAGGCGGCCCGCACGTGAACAAGTTCGCCGCCATGGCCGTGGCCTTTGCCCTCGCCCAGACCCCGCAGTTCAAGCGCCTCATGTTCAAAATCGTGGAGAACGCTAAGGCCCTGGCGCGCTTCCTGGAGGAACAAGGCCTGCGCCTCTGCTATGGGGGCACGGACACCCACCTTTTGGTCCTGGACCTGCGGGCCATCCCCACGAGGAACGGAAACCCCCTCATGGGCGAGGTGGCGGCGCGCATCCTGGACCTTGCGGGAATTGTGGCCAACAAGAACACCATCCCCGGCGACACCTCCGCGGCCGATGCCCGGGGCATTCGCTACGGCACGCCCTGGGTCACCCAGCGGGGCATGGCCGAGCCGGAGATGCGCGCGATTGCGGAGATCACGGGGCTCGTGCTCCGCGAGATCCTCCCATTCACCTACCACGGGGTACGCGGGCCGCTTCCCCGCGGAAAGATCCCCCTTTCTGTGCTCCGGGAGGCCAAAACCCTGGTGGCGGAGCTCCTCTCCCGCTTCGGCGTGGCCGAAGCGGAAAGGCCGGTGGCTGTGGCCAACCCCAAGGGGAAGGCCAAGGCCCTGATGGTGCGCGGCGGCAGGGCCGAGCACCTTCTGCACGAGGCTTCCACCGCGCATGTCCTGCGCCTGGAGCCCGGGGCGAGCGCCCGCGCCCTGTTCCTCGACGAAAACGGTCAGGTCCTGAGCGAAGCCGTGATCGGGCGGATCCAGGGAGGCCAACGCTTTTTGGTCCTCGTTCCCGAGGAGAAGGCCCCCGCCGTGGAGGAGTGGCTCTCTGCCCTTGCCGACGGATACGTGCTCTTCGACCACACGGATGTTATGCGAAAGGTGCAGGGGCCAGCGGTGGTGGAGGAATTCCGCGGACAAGGTGAGCTCAGTCTGGACGGGGAACGAGTTTCCGTGGCGAATGGATGGGCCTCCGTGGGCTTTTTGGGCATCTCCGGCCAGGGAAAGGACGTCTGGACCACGCATCCTGAGCTATTTTCTGTGGCCAAACCTTACTTCATCGGAAGCGCGGGCCTGAAGGGCGAGACCAAGCGCGCGCCGTACAAGCCGCAGGCCCCCGCTCAGCGGATACAAAGAACCCCCCTTCATTCTTGGCACGCGCGGGCGGGCGCGCGCCTGACCCATTTCGCCGGGCACGAGATGCCCCTTTGGTACACCTCGGCTCTGGCTGAGCACAGGGCGGTGCGCACCAGGGCCGGCCTTTTTGACCTCGGCCATATGGGCATCCTCTCCATCTCCGGAAGATATGCGGAGAGCTTTTTGAACCTCGTGACCACAAACTACGCGGGCTGGCTCCAGCCGGGGCAGTCACAATACGGGTTCCTCTTGGATCCTGAGGGGAAGGTAATCGATGACCTCATGGTTTACCGCCTGGGCGCTGAGGAGTTCGTGCTCATTGTGAACGCTGCCAACGAGGGGAAGGACTGGGACTGGCTGTGCGCGGTGAACGACGGGAAAGCCCTGTTGGACTTAGAGCGACCGTGGATCGAACCCGATGGCCCTGTGGTCCTGCGCGATCTCAAAAGGGAGGAGGGGATGGTGGACCTGGCCCTGCAGGGGCCAGCTTCGCGGGCGGTGCTGGTCCGCGTTCTTTCCGCACGGGATCGGCATCGGTTGGTGGCCCTGCGTCGCACCGAGTTCCTGGAGCTGCGCCTTGCTGGCCACACGGTGCTGTGTGCCCGCACGGGCTACACCGGTGAACCCCTGGGCTACGAGCTTGTGGTGCCTGGCGCGGCGGTGGAGACGGTGTGGGAGGCCCTGCTGGATGCGGGCAAAGAAAAAGGGGTCATGCCCTGTGGGCTGGCCGCACGCGATTCCTTGCGCACCGAGGCCGGTCTTCCCTTATATGGACATGAGCTTGCCGGAGATCTCGATGTTCTCCCCCACGAGGCGGGCTTTGCCCCTTACGTGAAGTTGCACAAGCCGTTCTTTGTGGGGCGGGCGGCCTATCTTCGGGCCCTGCACCACTGGGCCCGCGAGATCGTGCGGTTTTGGGTGGAGCCGGGGCAAAGGCCGATTCGCCCCGGCGCCACGGTGGTGGATTCCTCCGGTGCTCCGGTGGGGAAGGTCACAAGCTGTGCCGTTTTAGAGGAAGGCCAGGTGGGGATGGCCTTAGTGCCCACGGCGCTGGCCGCTTTGGACACGCGCCTGGGGTTCGTGGTGAGCCCGGGCGGCGACCATCGCCTGCCCCTCGTGGTGTGGGGGAAAGTGATCCCGCGCTTCCTGCGCAAGGACCTCCTGCCCGCTCCCGGCGGAGAATAGAAACCTCAGCTTTCCTCCTCCGCTTCCTCGGCCTTCCTCACCCGAGCCCGCAGCTCCTCCAGGCGCGTTTGCACAAGATGGAATATGGTGCCCGGTGGATAATGGCCGTCTGGGCCAGGCTGGCCCGCGGACAACCCGGACAGGATCTCCACCACCTCCTCCACGGTATCGCACGCCCACACGTGGAACTTCTCGGCCCGCACGGCCTCCACCAGGTCCTCAGGAAGCATGAGCTCGTCCACGTTGGGCCTGGGGATCACCACCCCTTGCTGCCCAGTGAGGCCACACTCTTTGCACACGAGGAAATGGCCGTAGATCTTGTCGTTGATTCCGCCCACGGGCAGCAGGTTTCCCTTTTGGTCAATGGCCCCGGTGACCGCAATTCCCTGGTGGAAAGGCACATCAGAAAGGGCGGATAGGAGGGCGCAGAGCTCCGCCGCGGAAGCGGAATCGCCTTCGATCCCGGAGTAAGCCTGCTCCATGGCCAAGGTGGCGGAAAAAGTGAGCGGGGCTGTCACCGCAAACTTCTCCCCAAAATAGGCCTTGAGGATCATCACCCCCTTGGTGTGGATCTTCCCGCCGAGCTCGGCCTCCCGTTCGATGTCCACCACGCCAGCCTTGCCAGCAAACACGTTGGCCGTGACCCGTTGCGGCCGGCCAAAGGAGAAGTCACCGAGATCCACCACGGCAAGGCCGTTGACCTGCCCCACGGCTTTGCCGTCCACGTTCAGCACGAGCTTGCCGCGCTTGATCCACTCCCGCACTTTATCGGCAAGCAGGGAGTGGCGCTGGCGGCCCTTTTCAATGGCTAGCCGCACGTGTTCCGCTCCCACCCTCTGGGCGCCGCGGGACTTGGCCCAAAAGCTGGCCTCCTCGATGAGGGCTGTGAGGGCGGCAAACCGGGTGGAGAGCTTCCGCTGGTCGCCGGCCAGCTCCGCAGCGTACTCCACCACCCGCGCCACCGCCTGGGGAGAAAATGGGAGCACCTCGGGGTTCTCCATGGCCCTGGCCCGTATGAATCTGGCCAGGGCCCATGCCGCCTCCGCGGTCCATGCCATCTCCGTATCGAAATCCGCGCGCACTGTGAACAGCTTGCCGAAGTCCTCGTCGTAGAAGTACAGGAGGTGATAGAGCCAAAGGGGACCGATGAGGACGACCTTCACCTGCAGCGGCACGGGTTCAGGCCGCAGGCCCTCGGTGGAGGCGTAGCCCAGCATTTGCGCCGGGTCCTCCACCCGGATCTCCCCGGTTTTGAGGGCGATCTTCAGGGCCATCCAGGAAAGAGGGAATTGCAGGAGGTTCAGGGCGGAGAGGACGAGGAAGCCGCCGTTGGCGCGGTGGAGGGCACCAGGCCGGATCTGCGTGAAATCTGTGGTGACAATCCCAAACTGCACCCGCCGCTCAATGGTGCCAAAAAGGTTGATGTAGGTGGCGTTCTCCTCCACCACCACCGGAGCGCCCTGCAGATCGCGGCGGTCCACAAGCACGTTCACCCGATATCGCAAATAGCGGTCAGGCTCAGGAAGAGGTAGGGGAAGCTGAGGCTTTGTCTTTCCCGCCAAAAAGGCCTCAGCATTGGACACGACATCCTCTTGCACGGCCTCCAGAAACGCCAAAACCCTAGGCGTGTCAGAGTATTTGGCGCGCAGCTGGGCCAACCTCGGCGCGATGAGAAAGCGGGTGGCTTCCTGCACCACGCGGCGATGCCGCTCCTGCCAACTCTCCTCCAGCTCCCCCACCCGTTGGAAGGCCTGCCGCACCAGCTCCTGGATCTCCCCTTGCCGCTTGAGGATCTCCGCCCGTTCCGCCTCCCCTAAACCCTGAAACTCCTCGTGGGAGAAGGGCGAGCCCTCGGATTTGAGGGGGATGGTGTTGAGGCCGAAGGGCGTGCGCTGCAAAGCGAACCCCAAGGATCGGGCTTTGCCCTCCAGCTCGCGGAACACCCCCTCCTTTTGCGCCTCCAATTGTTCCCGTTCCCGCCGGACCCGGGCTTTTACCTCCTCGGATTCCATCACACGAGGGAGCTCGCGCTCCAAGAACTCTATGAACCGCTCCATGTCCGCCTGCAGCTCCCGCCCTTTGCCTGGCGGGAGGAAGAGACAGCGGGGCATGTGGGGAACGGCGAAATTGTGGACATAACAAATATCGGGCGGGACAGGCTGCCCTTGGGAGAGTTCCTCCAAAAACTGGGTGACGGCGGAGGTCTTGCCCAGGCCAGGCTCGCCGGCCACGTACACGTTGTGGCGGTGCTTAGGGGCCCTGAGGCTTAAACCCAGGCGCAGGGCCTCCAACGCCCGATCCTGGCCGACGATCCCGCTCAGCGGCTCCAGCTCCGCGGTGGTCTCAAACGTGAACAGGCCCGGATCGCACGCGCGCCGAAGCCTCTCCACCGGCAAACGTTCAAACACAGCACAGTATCATAATAGGTGATGCGGTTGGTCGCTATCTTCCTGGCCCTGGTTTGGGGGCTTGGGGCTCGGGCCTTCCCGGTCTGGCTCCTCTGGACCACGCCGGAGGAACCCGCGTACCTTCGTGTTGTGCCTGAGCTTTTGGCCTCGGCACACCGCGAGATCCTCCTTGCCCTGTCTGATCTACGCGCCTATGCCGACGGGACCACGGATCCGCTCCTTTTGGCCTTAAAACAAGCAAAGGAACGTGGCGTCGCGGTTCACGTGTTGTTCGAGCGCGGCCCGGCCGCAGCGGCTCCCGAGCAACGGGAGGCCGAGAGGCTTTTGCAAACCTGGGGCATCGCGGTACGCGCTGACTCCCCCGAGGTCACTTTGCACGCCAAGTTCCTCGTGATCGATGGCCGGTATGTGGTGGTGGGCTCCACCCACTGGACGAAAACCGCCCTCACGCGTAGCGTTCAAGTGGACCTTGTGTTTGACTGTCCGGAGTTGGCCAGCGTTTTTCGTTCCTTCTTTTTCCGGCTGTGGGAGGGGCACCTGGCAGCCCAGGCCAAACTGCCCGCCGAGCCCTGGCCCACCCCCGCCATCCTCCCCCTGCTGGAGCTCCCCCAGTCCTTACTGCATGTGCAGGCCATCACCGGGTTGCTCAGACACGCAGAAAAGCAGGTGTTGGTCATGCTCTACTGTGCCGTGTACTACGCGCCATACCCGGACAGCCCCTCCACCCAGCTCCTTGAACAACTTGCCTTGGGGGCCGCGCGCGGCCAGAAAATCCGGGTCCTCCTGGAGGGAGGCGAAGGGATAAAAGAGGTGGGGGAGAGCAATCGGCTGTGCGGAGCCTGGCTTCATGCCCATGGGGCGGAGGTGCGTTTCGACCCCGGGGGAATCACCATGCATGCCAAGGCCTTGGTGATTGACGGCCAGCATGTTCTGGTGACCTCGGCCAACTGGACCTACGCCAGTCTCACCAGAAACGTGGAGGCAGGGGTTCTGGTTCTGGGCGCACCAGAACTTGCTGGCCTTTTGACCGCAAAATTCCAGGAGCTGTGGGCGCGGAGCCGGGCCCTCCCCTAGGGCTGGAAGGGCCCGGCGATGGGCACCTCCACGCGCCGCCCCCCCACGTATCCGCTCACCACCCCGCTCAGCTGGAATGTGGCACCCGCCGGAGGATGGAGGCGATAGGTGAACACCAGGGGGGCCCCAGGCTCCAGGATCACGGGCCACAGCACCTCCAGTTTCTCCGCACGCCGCCAGAAAGCCCCGCCTTCGGCCACCACTTCAAACGCGAATCCTTTGGGGATTTCCTCGACAAAACCGGGGGCAATCACCGGGACCTTGCTCTGCACCGCCACCTGCACCAAGAATGTGGCGCCCTCGGGGACGATGGTGCGCACCGCACCGAGGTAGGGATCGGCCACGACCATGGCGGCCAACTGTTCCGCCCGGCCCGCGCTCACCACCTCCACGCGTATCAGGCAAGGCCCAGAGGGCACGCGCAAGGTGACATAAGGCTCCAAGGTGCTCGTCTCAAAGCGACCATCGCCATCGAGATCCCAGCGGAAGGAGGCCCCGGGAGGCGCCCCTGTGACGGCGATGGTCACCGTTTCATCCGGCTTTGGAGTGAATGTGGAGCAATGCAGGGTGGCTCCCAAACCCAGGCATCCAACCAGAACGCTCAAAAGGATCGCGCGCATAGCTTTACCCCCTTTCTTCTTGCCAAGGTCGAGGGGCAGCGGGGAAGACCCCGCTGCCCCGGGAAGATCAGCCCGCGTTTTGCCCTAGCGGACGCAAGGGGAGGGCGGCTGGCCCGGAAGAGGCTCACAAATGGGCGTCCCCGTGAGCCAGTGAGCGATGATCGTCTTCATGAGCTCGAAGTCCACAATCCCTGGGGCACAGGTGCGCGGTATGCGCGTGCCCTCAAGCCAGAAGGCGATGGCCCGCTGCACCTGGGGGAACGTGATCTTGTCGGAGAGCCTGAGGTCGATGGTGTCCCGGGTTACGTCCCATTTGGCGATGGCGGTGAGGACGCTCAAACAGTCCGCCAGCTCCACCTTGCTCTGCCCGCCCACCTCGACCTCCAGGCAAGGCAGGCCGGTGTCGACCTTTCCCGCCACGGTCTGGAAGTCCCGCTCCGGGCAGAGGCCGGGCCGCGGCGGCCGCACCGGCAAAGTCGGTGGCACCGTGACCTCATAGATGATGACCTTGGGCCGCCCAGGCCGCAGCACATCCAACAGCACCCACTGGTTCAGTCCGGGCTTGAAGATGAACCCGTCGTTCTGAATCGGGGTGACCTTCCAGCCCACCGGCAGATCCTCGTCCAAACCCACCCCGATCACATCTCGATCAGTCCAGATCTCAACTTTAACCGTGAACTTGTTGCCCAATGCGTTGCCCATGCTATCATAGAAGCCCAACACCACGGCCTCGCAGGGTATGGGGGTGAGGATGGTGCGGCGGGCGGTCACTTTGGCCGCGGGATAGACAGGCAAGGGCTCATCCACCGGGGTGCAGGAGTAAGCATAGGCAGCGATGAGCTTGAGGTCCTCCATGTCCAGGAGCTCCCCACACACGCCGGGCAAGACCTGATCTGTGCGCCACAGTTCACCCACCCGAGCCAGTTGATCCACGGTGATGGTCTCTGAAAGTCGGGGATCCAGGCGGTCAGGCTCACCCGGGCGATCCGCGGGGATCAGGTGGGCCACCGCCTCCAACAGGGAGAGGCAATCGTTGACCATGAGGCAGCTTTCGCCGCCCACCTCCAGCACGAGATCCGGCACCTTGGCCTGGAAGAGGCCGGTGATGCAGAACTGCTGGGGCAAGCGCAGGGAGGCAAGTTGATCGCCCGACGGGACCTTGAGGTCATAAACGATGACCCGCTGCGTTCCCGCACGGATCGTCTCCATGAACACCCATTGCACCGTGGGCCGCTTGAAGATGGCCCCCGCGTTCTGAATGGGGATGACCTCCCAGTTGGCCGGCGGGTCCTCATCCAGTCCGGCTCCGATCAGGTCCTGGTCCGTCTTGATCGTCACGGTCACCCGGAAGGTGGAACCAGGCAGGGCCGTGGTGGTGGAGATCTCCCGGATCACCTCCACAGTGATGGGGGAGACGTAAAGGGGCGTGGTGAAGGTCGTGGCCATGCCGGTGTTGTCCACCACCTCCAGGCGGACGGTGAAGGAGCCCCCCGCCGGGTATGTGTAGCGCACCTTGGCCTCGGTGGAAGTGAGGTCCACCTTTCCGTCGTCGTCGAAGTCCCAGCGGTATTCCTTTATGGTGCCATCAGGGTCATAGCTTCCGGAGGCATCGAACAGGACTTCCTGGCGGGCGCGGGGAGCGGCCGGGCTGATCACGAGCTTGGCCACCGGCGGCTGGTTCCGCATCCCTTTTATCAGAACGGGATCGACGGTGTTCAGCTCCACGCGGGAGGGCCGCGCCAAATCCCCGTGCTTGAACACGATGCGCGTGATGCCCGACAGAGCCTGGGGCACGACCTCCAGCGAAAACTCCTCGCCCAAGGGTCCGAGCACCCCGCCGTCCGTGCGCCCATCCGTCCAGGTCCACATCACTTGGTATTCACCGTTGGTGAGGGTGTAGGTATCGTTGAGCTCCGGGAAGAGGGGGAAGAAGAAGCCGTCGTCCCTCACCACGAAGTCCGCGCCGATGGGGATGTTGCGCAGGGTGAAACGCGCGTTGCCACCGGTGCCGGCCTCGGCCCTACCCAGGATGAAGAACAGGAAAAGTTGACCGGCTGGCTCGCGATAGAGGAAGAGCACGGCGGTATTCGCTTCCCCAAGTTGGTTGCGACTGCGGGATTGGCCGCCGTCGTAATCGTAGAACTCCGGGGCCGGCCTGGTGCCCACAAACGGGGTGACCGCCACCCTGGTCGCCCCTTGCACCACCTCAAAGTACCCTTGGGCCAACAGGGGCGCTTCCCAAAGCAGGGCCACGGCCAAAAAGAGGCTGATCTTCCACTTCATCCTTCCCTCCTTTACTCCGCACATACCTGTTACTGCCCCTAGGTGTCCAGGACGTGGCTTAGGGTAGCCAGGGGCCAGGGTGGGAGGGAAGACCACGGGGGTCACCCCGACCGCCTTTTGTCCGCCGCCGGGGGGACCCGCGTCCCGTGGTCAGAGAGCGACGGGGATGGGGTTTTGGGCCTGGTGTGGGTGATCCGGCCCTGGATAGACCTTGAGTTTGCGCAGCATGCGGCGGCCCAGCTCGTTCTTGGGCAGCATCCGCCGCACCGCAAGCTTAAGAGGAAGCTCCGGGTGTTTAGCCAAAAGCTCCCGATACGGGATCTCTCTCAAGTTCCCGATGTACCCGGAGTGCCGATAATAAATCTTCGTGTCCCACTTGTTTCCGGTGAGCTTGACCTTGGCCGCGTTGATCACCACCACGTAGTCCCCCACGTCGAAGTGCGGGGTGTAGGTGGGCTTGTGTTTGCCCTGCAAGACCCTGGCGATCTTGGCGGCCAAGCGACCAAGGGGCTGATCCGTGGCGTCCACCACGTACCATTGGCGCTCAAACGTCCTTCTGGCGTCCTCTTTCCTGGCCATGTACGTCTTTTGCTTGGCAAGCATGGCCTTGGGAAGCGGAGACTTGGGCATGGTGTCCTCCTTACAAGGCTCAAGTATATCCCAGGAGCTCTGCTCGCACGATCACATCCTCGGCTCGGGAGCCTGTGCCCACCAACGCCACAGGGACGCCCAGCCCTTCCTCCACAAACCGGATGTATTGCTGTGCCTCTTTTGGAAGGTGTGAGAACTCCCGAATCCCGGTGATCTCCTTGTGCCAGCCAGGCAGGGTCTCGTACACTGGCTCCGCCTGGAAAAGATCTTCTGCAAAGGGAGGAAAAGTTTCCCAGCGTTTGCCCGCCAGGCGGTAGGCCACGGCCACCTTTAACTCGGGAAATCCCGAGAGCACATCGAGTTTGGTGAGGGCAAGGTGGGTGAAGGAGTTCACGGTGTGGGCATAGCGGAGGGCCACCAGGTCCAGCCAGCCGCAGCGGCGCGGTCTTCCTGTGGTGGCTCCATACTCCCTTCCCACCTCCCGCAGCCTTTGGCCGGCCGGGCCGAGGTCCTCCGTGGGCAGCGGGCCTGCGCCCACCCGGGTGGTGTAGGCCTTGGCCACCCCTAAGACAACGGCCAACGTCGGCCACACCCCCGTGCCCCAGGGAATCCCGTGCACGGTGGTGTGCGAGGAGGTCACGTAGGGATAGGTTCCCAAATCTACATCCAGGAGCGTGCCCTGGGCGCCCTCAAACACCACGGCTTTCCCGGCCTGCAGGGCCTCAGCCAGCACGGCGCGGGCGTCCCCCAAAAACGGGGCAAACTTCTCCCTGAGCCGTGAAAGGTCGGGGAGGATTGAGGAGGCCCCCTCTGCGCACAGCCTCTTCGCCAGGTGGTCCGGCCGGGAAAGATCCATAACCCGCAGGCCCCTGCGCGCCGCGCGATCCGCATAGGCTGGACCAATGCCTTTTTTTGTCGTGCCCAGCCGCTGAGCAAGGCCCTCCTGTTCCTCACGTTGCCGATGCCAAGGGAAAATGAGGTGGGCCCGGTCAGAAATAAGAAGCTTGGGCTGGGGACGACCTTGCCTTCCCAGCGCCGCCAGCTCTTCCTCCAAGGCCCAAAGATCGAGGACCATGCCGTGGGCCAAGATCCCCAGGCACTGGGGATGCAATGCGCCCGCGGGGATTTGATGAAGGCTGACCTCCCCGTGCTCGTCCACCACGGTGTGGCCGGCATTGGGACCACCGTTGAAGCGCACGCAAACCTCGGCCTTGCGGGCCAGGAAGTGCACGATTTTCCCCTTGGCCTCATCACCCCACTGGGCACCGATCACCGCAAGGGCTGGCATCAACCCCTCCGTGCTCGCTTAAGCCAAACCACACCACGCTTTCCATGGACCTCAACTTCAGCCACGTGTTCGGCGCCTTCAAACCCGCCCGGGACAAGCTCCACCGCGAGGACCTCTTCCTTGATCTCCTGCGGGAACCGCGTGAACACCGAGGAGAGCTCGCCGCTATGGCCCACGATGATGCGGTCAGTGACCTCAAACCCGGCCTCTTTGCGCAAAAGCTGCAAGCGATGCACAAGCTCCCGCAGGTCTCCCCAGGCCCGCAGCTCCTCATCCAAGCGGATATCCAGGGCCACAACGCCCTCCACATCCTCTTCCACCACGAAGCCCGGGGCTGGCTCCCAGGTCACCTGCACATCCTCGCGCAGAACAACGATGGTCTCCCCGGCCACCTGCAGCTCCGCCCGGCCCTGCTCCACCAGGGTCTTGGCCCAGGCTGGGTCGACCTCCCGCAGGAGGCGGCCGACCGTTTGGGCCTGGGGGCCCAGGCGCGGCCCCAGGCGCCGAAAGTCCGGGGAAAGGCGGGGCACCCGGGCCTCATCCAGGTCCGCCACAAGCCGCAGCTCCAACACGTTGAGCTCCTCTTTGGCCAAACGCCATAGCTCAGCGGGGATGGCGAGATCCTCGGGCCGGGCCTGGACCAAAAGGAGGCGCAGGGGCTGGCGCACCTTGATCTTGGCGCGGTTGCGCCCCGCTAGCCCCAGCTTCACCACCTTCCGCACCCGCTCCATCTGCTCCTCCAGCTCGCGCTCACGCCGGAGAGGCTCAGGCCAGGCCGCAAGATGCACGGACTCAGGATCCTGTTCAGTGCGAAGGTTCAGCCACATGGCCTCCGCTAAAAACGGCGTAAAAGGCGCCAGAAGAAGGCTCAAGGTCCGTAAGGCCGTGTAGAGGGTGTGATAAGCGCTGAGCTTGGCCTTCCCCTTCCCTTCGGCCCAAAAGCGCGGCCGGGAGGCGCGAATGTACCAGTTGGAAAGGTCGTTCAAGAAGTCCTCGAGCTCGCGGGTGGCCCGGATCACGTCGTAGTCATCCAGGGCCCGGGTCACCACCTCCACCGCCTGGGAGAGCCGGGAGCCAAGCCAGCGGTCCAACGCCGGTCGTTCTTCCCAAGGGACGAAACCCTCCTGGGGATCGAATGCGTCGATGGCGGCGTAAAGGGCAAAGAAATCGTGGCAATTGCGCACGGCCTCCAGAAAACCGAAGCGCGCCTGTTTCACACCCTCCACGGAGAGCCTGCGCTCCACCCACGGCGCGGCCTCAGAAAGGAGGTACCAGCGGATGGCATCAGCGCCGTGTTCATCCGCCAGGGGTAGCGGGGCGATCACGTTCCCCCGGGACTTGCTCATCTTTTGCCCGTGGGCATCCAAGCCCAATCCGGTCACGAGCACCCGCCGATAGGGCGTTCTTCCGTGCACCAGAACCCCGGTGACAAGAAGGGTGTAGAACCAGCCCCGCGTCTGGTCCAGACCCTCGCAGATGAAGTCCGCCGGATAGTTCTCCCGGAAGAGCTCCTGGTTCTCGAAGGGGTAGTGCCACTGGGCGGTGTGCATGGCGCCCGAGTCGAACCAGGTGTCCAACACGTAGGGCTCGCGGCGCATGCGGCCCCCGCAGGGGCAGCGCAGCTCCACCCCGTCGATGTAGGGTCGATGCAGCTCCACCGTGCGGGCCAGCGCCGGGTCCAGGGCGCGGGCCACCAGCTCCTCCCTGGATCCCAGCACTTCTTGCTGCCCACAAGCGGAACAGGTCCAAACGGGGAGGGGCGTGCCCCAGTAGCGCTCCCGGGAAAGGGCCCAATCTCGCATGGACTCCAGGAAATCCGCGAAGCGGCCGCTCCCCGCGTGCTCAGGATGCCAGATGATCTCGGCGTTCTCCGCGATGATCCGGTCCTTTTCCTTGGTGGTGGCGATGAACCAGGAGTCCATGGCGTAGTAGAGGAGGGGCGTGTCGCAGCGCCAGCAGAAGGGGTACTCGTGCTCGTAGGTTTCCACGCGCAAGAGCCGGCCGCGAGCCCGCAGGTCCTCGATGATCCTGGGGTCAGCCTCCTTGACGAAAAGCCCGGCGCCGAGCGGAAATTCCTGGGTGAATCGGCCGCTGCGGTCCACCGGCTGGAGGAAGGGAAGGCCCTCCGCTTTCCCCAGCTCGTAATCCTCCTCGCCGAACGCCGGGGCGATGTGGACAATGCCTGTTCCTTCCTCCATGGACACGAACTCCCCGCTTACCACGCGGTAAGCTCCATCCTGGGCCAAGGGATAAAGGGGCAGGTAGCGGCGGGCCAAAAGCTCCCGGCCGGGAAATTCCCGTAGGATCTGAGCCTCCTCCCCCAGGACGGCGGAAAGCCTGGGCTTGGCCAGGATGAGCCTTTCCCCGCGAAACAGGACCTCCACGTAGGTGGCCTGGGCGGCCACAGCCAGGGCCACGTTGGCGGGCAGGGTCCAGGGCGTGGTAGTCCAAACCAAGAGGGCCAGGGCAGGATCGTCCACCAGGGGCATGCGCACGAACGCAGAGGGATCGGCGACCCGGCGGTAGCCCTGGGCCACCTCGTGCGAGGAAAGGGAGGTGCCGCAGCGCGGGCAGTACGGAAGGATCTTGTGCCCCTTGTAGAGGAGCCCTTTTTTGTGGATCTCCTTGAGCATCCACCAAATGGTCTCGATGTAGTCGTTGGTGTAGGTGATGTAGGGGTGGGCCAGGTCAATCCAGAAACCCAGGCGCGTGATCATCTCCTCCCATGCGCGGATATAGCGGTCCACGGAGGCCCGGCAGGCCTGCACGAACTTCTCCACCCCGAGTTTTTCGATGTCGGCCTTTGTGGAAAGGCCGAGCTCCTTTTCCACCTCCAGTTCCACGGGGAGGCCGTGGCAGTCCCAACCCGCCTTGCGTGGGACAAAATAGCCGCGCATCGTCTTGTACCGGGGGAAGAGGTCCTTGTACACGCGGGCCAGGAGGTGCGCGAAGTGGGGGCGGCCGTTGGCCGTGGGCGGCCCCTCAAAGAACACAAACCGCTCCCGTTCCCTGCGGCCCTCCACCGAGCGCAGGAAAACCCCACGCTCCTCCCAAAACCTCAGGATTTCCTCTTCCCGCCGCTTAGGATTGCTTTCCAACCTCCGGAAACCCATGGCCCCTCCTTTTAGGTTCAGGCTTGCTTTTGACCCGGGATCTTCAACAGGACGCTAAAAGAGGAGGTCAGCCCTGCCCCATCCGGGGCAGGATGATGCGGCGGGAAAGCACACGGACGCACATAGCTTGAGATTATACCTCACAGCGTATGCACAGGTTCTCCCAAGATCTGCCAGGCCGCCTCCCAAATCCCCTCGGGAAAAGTGGGATGAGCATGGATCACGTGGACCAAGTCCTCCGCCCTGAGCCCAAGGGTTACAGCCAGGCCAACCTCGCCCAGAACCTCGGAGGCATGCGGTCCCAGGATCTCCGCGCCCACCACCCTCCCTTCCTCATCCACGGCTAAACCCACAAAGCCCTCCGGCTCGCCCTCCGCCACGGCCCTTCCCAGGGCCCCGAGGGGGAAGCGCGCCACCTTAAGACCGGGTGCGTCCAAGGAAGCCCCCACCACAGCCACCTCCGGCTGGGTGAACACCGCCTGAGGAATGACGGTGGGCCTTGGCCGCCCAGAGCCCGCCTTGCCGTGGAGCTTGGCCGCCAAGATCTCCGCAAGTTCCAGCCCCTCATGGGCGGCCTTGTGCGCGAGCCAGGGCCCGCCGCGCACATCCCCAATGGCGTATAGCCCTGGCCCAGCTTGGAAATGTTCATCCGTGGCCACAAACCCCCGTTCCAGCGACACACCCAGCCCCTCCAGGCCCACTCCCGCACACTGGGGCCGCCGCCCCACCGTTACCAACACGGCCTCCGCCTCCATCTCCTCCTCCCCACCCTCTTTCCGCACCACAAGGCCGTGGGAAGTGAGGCCAACGGCTGTGGTCTTGAGCTGCACCTTTATTCCCTGGCGGAGGAGGGCTTGGCGGAGAAGCGCTTCCCCGCGGCGGGAAAGCCCCACCCCAGGAAGAACGCCATCCATCATCTCCACCACGGTGACTTGCGCGCCCAGCCTGTGGTACACCACGGCGAGCTCCAGGCCCACCGCGCCACCCCCCACCACCACCAGTTTCTCCGGGACCTTTGGCAGAGCCAGGGCCTGATCGGAGGACCAAACCCGCTCCCCATCGAAGGGCAGGAAGGGGAGCTCCCTGGGGACCGAGCCTGTGGCCAAGACCACGGCTTTGGCCCGGAGAGTTTCGGCCCGCGGCCCCTGCACCTCCACCAGGCCTGATCCCCTCAACAGGGCCTGCCCTCGCAGCACCTCCGCCCCTGCGGACACCAGGAGCTTTTCCACTCCCACCCGCAGCCTGACCACCGTCTCCTCCAGGAAACCCCGCAGCTTTTCCAGGTCCACCTGGGGCTGGAGCTTGATCCCCATGCGCTCATAAATTGCCCGCTTCCCCAAGGGCGAGGTGGCGGCAAACAGGGCCTTGGTGGGGATGCAACCGCGGTTGAGGCAGGTCCCGCCCAGCTCCTCTTTTTCCACGAGGACCGTGGGTATTCCCCGCTGGACCAGCCGACGGGCAGCCACATAGCCCGCCGGGCCTCCGCCTATCACCACCACGTCCACTGCGCGCATGGTCCCAAAGTGTACCTGGTCCTGCCCCAACGGAGGCGCTATCCTTTGGGGTGGTGCAGATGAGAGCGGTTGGGAAGTGGACAAGTCTGATGTTGGGGGCTGTGCTTTTGGCTGGGTGTGTGCCAGTGCACCCTGGTTTAAGGGCCTTGATTCGCACCGCGCCCAATCCGCCCCGTGGCCCGTATCCCCTCACGGTGATGTTCGATGGAAGCGCCTCCCAAGGCCCGGTGGAACAGTGGCTTTGGACGATCTTTCGGCTCCTGGCGGGCGAGGAGCACCCCGAGCAAGCCCTTTCAGGCCCCACCATAAGCTATGACTTTGGGGAGCGTGGGCTGTACCGGGTGTACCTGGAAGTGCGCGCTGGCACCGCTTTTGCCCAGACATCCATCGAGGTGGACGTGCGTTCCAAGCCCCCTGTGGCCAAGCTTTTTGCTGACCCATCGTCCCTCCAAGAAGGTCAGCTCGTGCGATTTGAGGCCAAGGACTCCTGGGATGAGGACGGCCAGGTGGTGCGTTACCTCTGGGATTTTGGGGACGGAAGCTGGGCAGAGACCTCGGAGCCCGAGGTGACCCATCGCTACGGCAAGGCTGGGTCCTACGAGGTCAGGCTGGTCGTGGTGGACGATTACGGCGACCTCTCGGAGCCCACCACTGGGAGGATCACCGTTTACCCCAAGGGCTGTGGAAGCTGCGGCTGAGGTTAGGATCCCTGACGTGCTGGGGGCTCTGCGTGACCTAGTTTTTCAGATCCCCGCGGGACAAGTCAGCACCTTTCGGGCTGTGGCCGAGGCCTTGGGCGATGTGGAGGCCGTGCGCTTTGTCTCCGCCCTCTTGGGGAGCGAAGAGGCCCAGGACTGGCCGGTGCACCGGGTGGTGCACAGTTCCGGCGCTGTGGCCCGCGTGTTCGGCGAGGACACGTCCTGGGCCGCAACCCGATTGCAAGCCGAAGGGGTGAGAGTGGTGGGCGACCGCGTGGACCCCCTCCTGCCCTATTTCTTCAACTCCTTCCGCACCGATCGCCCCCTGGCGCGCCTGCAGGAGGAGCAACAGCGCATCGGTGCGGAGGTGAAGCTCCAGCCCCTTCCGGAGGCCCGGAGGATCGGCGCAGTGGACGTGGCCTACAGGGGCGATGTGGCCTTCGCGGCCTATGTCTTGGCGGGACCAGACGGCGAGCCCCTGGATTACCTGGTGGCCCAAGCCCCCGCCCGGTTCCCCTATATCCGCACGTACCTCGCCTACCGCGAGCTTCCCGCCTACTTGGCGGTCCTGCGGGAAGCCCAAAGGAGCGGGATGGGGCCGGACGTCCTGTTGGTGGACGGAAATGGCCTCCTGCATCCCCGGCGGGCCGGGGTCGCTGCCCACCTGGGCCTGCTGTTGGACCTCCCCAGCGTGGGCGTGGCCAAAGGGCATCTCTGCGGCGATGTGAACACCGAAGGAATGACGCTTGGGGAGTGGCGACCGGTCTTGCTGGGCGGGGAGGTGGTGGGCGCTGCCCTCCGCACCGGCCGCCACCGCACCCTGTTCGTCTCGCCCGGACACCGGGCCGATCTCCCCACCAGCCTCGACCTGGTGGTGGCCCTCACCAGAAACGAGGAGTCACCCTCCCCCCTGCGCTTCGCCCACGAGCTTGCCACAGAAGCCGCCCGTGCATGAGCTACCTTTGCCCGATCTGCGGGAAGAAAAGACTTTTCTCCCAGGCCGTGGGGGTTTGCACGGAATGCCTAAGACAGAGGCCGGAGGAGGCCCAGCCCTTTGTGGAGCGAGCAAGAGTCCGCTCCCGCCGGGCCTTTGGGTTGCCGGAGAAGCCGCCCCGCCATCCCCAAGGGAAGTCCTGCACGATCTGCGTGCACGAATGCCGCGTTCCTGAGGACGGCGTGGGCTTTTGCGGCCTGCCCTGGGGGGCGCGCACGGAGGCCAGGATGAGCTGGTACTACGACCCCCTTCCCACGAACTGCGTGGCGGATTTCGTTTGTCCAGGGGGCACAGGCGCGGGCTTCCCGCGCTACGCCCACAAACCCGGGGCTGAGCACGGCTACAAAAACCTCGCGGTGTTTTACGAGGCCTGCTCCTTCGACTGCCTTTATTGCCAAAACTGGCATTACCGGGTGGACGGGCCGCGGCGCCCGCCGGTGGGCCCGGAGGCCCTGGCCCACGCTGTGGACGCCCGCACCTCCTGCATCTGTTTTTTCGGCGGGGATCCCACGCCCCAGCTCCCCCATGCCCTGCGGGCAGCGGAGCTGGCCTTGGAATCCCACCCCCAGCGGATCCTGCGCATCTGTTTTGAGACCAACGGCAGCATGAGCCGCGGGCTTTTGGCGCACATGGTGGACCTGGCCCTGGCCTCCGGTGGGGTGATCAAGTTCGACCTCAAGGCCTGGCACCCCCAGGTGCACTACGCCCTGACCGGCGCGCCCAATGCCCGCACCCTGGAGAACTTCGCGTGGGTGGCAGGGAGATTCCCCGCAAGACCAGAGGTCCCCTTGCTTGTGGCCAGCATCCTCCTCGTGCCAGGTCATGTGGATGTGGAGGAAGTGCGGCCCCTGGCCCAGTTCATCGCGGACCTCAATCCGCAGATCCCCTTGAGCCTCTTGGCCTTCCACCCGAACTGCCTCATGGACGACCTCCCCTGCACCTCTTTGGCCCACATGGAGCGCTGCTTGCGGGTGGCCAAGGAGGCAGGGCTGACTCGGGTCCACGTGGGCAACCGGCATCTTCTTTGGCCGGGGGACTACGAGGGATGAAGGTCGTTGGGCTGGCGGGTCCTGCGGGGACGGGCAAATCCACGGTGGCCAGGATGCTGGCGCGCCGGGCGGGGTTTGCCCACGTGGATTGTGACGTCCTCGCTTGGGATGCGTATCGTCCTGGTGGGCCCGCGTATCTGGGGGTGCTCGCCCGCTTCGGGCAGGACATCCTCAACCCCGACGGCACGGTGAACCGCGAAAAGCTGGGCACCCAGGTGTTCTCCGATCCCCAGGCCCGTCAGGACCTGGAGGGCCTTGTGCATCCGTGGGTCATGGAGGCCCTGCGCAAGAAGGCCGCGGAGGCCAAACAGAAAGGAACGCAATATCTGCTTGTGGAGGGCGCGCTTCTCCTCAATTCCCCCCACGTGGACCGCGATTTTTTTGACCTCTTCATTTG
This sequence comes from uncultured Thermotogaceae bacterium, assembly GCA_964429165.1. GTDB lineage: Bacteria > Bipolaricaulota > Bipolaricaulia > Bipolaricaulales > Bipolaricaulaceae > DTER01. The sequence goes on along the minus strand of CAYSAN010000001.1, from coordinate 188,109 downwards.
GCTATCGGTGTGCGAGGAGGAGCGGCGCAGGAGGTTGCGCCGCGCCGGTGTTCCTGAGCGTTTGATCGAGGGCAGGTTCGCGGCGCAGGCCAATTTAACACCCCCGCTTCTCCCTAACCTCCTGGTGGTGGAGGGGGAAGGGCCACCGGCGGAGGTGGCGCGCCGTGTTCGTCAGGCCATAAGCGCCTATTTTGCGGCCAGGCCCACGAGCCCTTGAACCACGTCCAGATCGGAAAAGGGAAGGGCGGCGTGAGCTAGAATTTGTCGGCGCTCATGCCCTTTCCCCGCGATGAGGACGCAGCCGCCCTGTCCAGCCTGAGCTACAGCAAAACGGATGGCTTCCTCCCGATCCAGGACAACGGTGAAGCAGCCGCCCACCTCACCGGCTCCCCGGGCCACGTCCTCCGCGATCCGCCGGGGGTCCTCGCCCTTGGGGTTGTCGGTGGTGATCACCACGAGATCCGCGATCTGGCCAGCGATGCGGCCCATGAGGGGCCGCTTCCCTTGGTCGGCCTCGCCGGGGCACCCAAAGACTACGACCAGACGGGACGCCCGCGGCCGCAGCTCCCGCAGCATCCGCCCCAACGCCTCAGGGTTGTGCGCAAAATCCACGACGATCTCCACCCCGTTGGGCCCATGAAACCTCGCGAACCTGCCGGGTGGAAGGGAGAGGGCGGAAAGGCGCGCCAGCAGTTCCCGCCACGGGAGGCCAAGGGACCAGGCCACAGCAAAACTGGCCAGGACGTTTTCCACGTTGTGGGCCCCGTGAAAGGGCACGAAGGCCTGCCCCCGCCCAAATGGGCCCTCCACAGTGAACCGAGTGCCCCCTCTTTCCTCCCTGATGCGGCTGGCCTGGACAGCGCCGCGCCCAAGGCCATAGGTGAGGAGACGGGCTTGGGGCGCGGCCGCGCGCACAGCCCCCACCGGGGCCTGGGTGTTCACCACTGCCACCGCGCCTGCGGGCAGCATCCGAAACAGACGGAGCTTCGCGTCCAGGTAGGCCGCAAGGGTGCGGTGAAAGTCCAGGTGATCGCGGGCAAAGCTGGTGAACACCGCAGCCTGGAAATGGACCCCGTCCACACGGCGTTGCACAAGACCAATGGAGGAGGCCTCAAACGCAAAAAACCTGCGCCCTTTCTGCACGGCTTCCGCCGCAATCCTCTGGAGATCAGGCGCCTCCGGGGTGGTCACGCAAGAAAGGCCCTCCTCCTCCACGCGCACGGTGGTGATCGTTTCGCAGTCGGGGAGGAGCTGGCCGAGAAGATGTACTACCGTAGTTTTACCGTTTGTGCCGGTGACGCCGATGGTACACAGCCTTTTTGTGGGATGCCCGTGGAAGGCGCAAGCGGCATGGGCGAGGGCCGCGCGCGCGTCCGGCACAAGGACCACAGGCACGGAAAGCCCAGGCAAGGGGCATTCGGCCACCACCGCCACCGCACCCCGCCGCACCGCATCCGCAGCAAAGGCATGCCCATCATGCTTCCTTCCCGGAAGGGCAAAGAAAAGATCCCCCGGGCCAACCCGGCGGGAATCCCAGGCCAGCCCGGCCACCCACACCTGCGGAAGTTTTTCTCCGGCGATAAGCTCATGAAGGTAGGGCACAACGGGTGAGCGTAATGGGCCACGCCCAAAGAAGGCGGGACAGAGGGTCCGCGGGAAGAGGTCGTTTGCCGGGGGATCACTTTGTGTGTTTGTCGGCCACCACGGAAGCCGCGTAGGCCTCGGGTTTGGTGCGCACGAAGAACCCGCTGCCGCGGATGGCGTTCACCACCTCCTCCACGAGATCGCGGGTGCGGCCGCCCCAACCGATGTCCACATGGATCTCCAGCCGGCAATCGAAGATGCCCCGTGCCTTGAAGGCCTGGATAAGGGCCTGGGCGGTCTCGTAGGAGAGCCAGGCCTCCCGCCAGATCCTATCCCGTATGGTTCGGGGTTTTCGCTCTATGATCCGGCGCCAAAAATAGCGGCCACCCCGGCCCACCCGGTGCACCACGATGGCCGTCACGTACTCCGCTTCACCATAATAAGTTTGGGAGTCCGTCCCCACCACGATGGAGAAGATATCCCCGGGAGCGGCGGCCATCATGGCTACGATCTCATCGATCACCCCCGAGAACGGAAGGCGGCCCAGGGTGGGACTGTAATATACTTCCTCCTTGACGGCCATACGCGACCTATTTTAGACTTTGTCGGGGAAAAGACAAGGGAGGAAATCTGGCACAGCACCGCTCATCAACGCTCCTCACTGGCGGACAGGAAGAGCGAAGGTGAAGCGGGCGCCGCTGCGGTTTTCCGCCCAGATGCGGCCGCCGTGGGCCTGCACGATCTCTTTAGCGATGGCCAAGCCCAGCCCTGTCCCGCCCTCCGCCCGGGACTTGTCAGCCTTGTAAAAGCGCTCAAAGATATGGGGAAGATCCTGTTCGGGAATGCCCGGCCCTTGATCCTGCACGCTCACCCAGATCTCCTCGCCCTCCCGCCGCGCGGACACGGTGACCACCGACCCCGCGGGTGAATAACGCAGGGCGTTGGAAAGGAGGTTTCCCAGGACTTGGCGGATCCGGCGCGGATCCACAAAAGCCCAAAGTTCGGGAGCGCGGTCCAGGGCGATCTCCACGCCCTCTTCCCTGGCCACAGGCCGCACCGCCTCCACCACCCCCGCCACAAGCTCCCCAAGCTCGACCCTTTCCTTTTCCAAAGGAAGGTGCCCGGTGTCAGCCAGGGTAAGGGTGCGCAGGTCCTCCACCAGCTCGCCCAAGTGCAGGGTTTCCTCGTACACAGGGGCCAAGGACTCCGGGGTAAGGGGAAAGGCCCCGTCTATGAGCGCTTCAAGGTTCCCGCGGATCACCGAAAGAGGGGTGCGCAGCTCATGGGCCACATCCGCCAGGAACTGCCTGCGCGCCGCCTCCGAGCGTTGGAGGGCTTCAGCCATGCGGTTGAAGGCCTCCGCAAGCCTTCCGATCTCGTCCTGGGTTTTGATCAACACCCGATGCGCCAGGTCACCTTTGGCGACGCGCTCTGTGGCCTGGATGAGGCGCTGCAAGGGGAGGGCCAGTTGGGTGGCCAGGAGGGTGCCCAAAAGGAGGGCCACGGTGAAGGCCACAGCCCCGCCCACTGAAGCCGCGCGGCGCACGGAGGCCAAAAACTCCTGCTCCAGGGGGGTCAGGACCGCGGGGTCAATGGGCACAAGCGTGCCCACCTGCCTTCCCCCGGCCAAAACGGGGATCCCGTAGCGCTGAGCCTGCTCCCGCAGGTCTGGGTCATCCGCCGTGCAGCGGCCCAGAAGACTTTGTTCGGCACAGCCCACGACGTTGCCCTCCCGGTCAAGCAGGATGTACTGGGCCATGAACCCGGTCACGGAGACCACCCGGCCCTGGCGGAGGAGGAACACCTCCACCCTGGCGCGGAAGAGCTGGTCCACGCCCGCCCAACTGCCCCGCGCCTCCCAGAACTGGCCCAACAGCCGGGAAAGCTGTTGGGCAGCCGCCTGCCTTTCTTGGAGGCGATAGGCGGCGAACCGCTCGCCCACAGCCCTGGCCGTGAGAAAATACGTGCCCACCGCCGCCAACGTGGCCACCAGGATCAACGCGCCCAGAAGCTTCCAGCGGAAGGACATCACCCGCCTCCCGCGGGGTTGAATTTATAGCCCACCCCGTGCACGGTGAGGATGAACCTGGGGTTCTCGGGGTCGGGCTCGATCTTGCGCCGCAGGTTCTTGACGTGGGAATCCACGGTGCGGGGTATGGTGGCATAAGTGCGGTCCCGCAGGGCCTGCAGGAGCTCCCGGCGCGTGAACACCCGCCCAGGGTGGCGGGCAAGCACCGCCAAAAGGTCGAACTCCGTGGGGGTGAGATCCAAAAGTTTTTCGGCGAATCTGGCCTCGCGCGCGGCCAAATCCACTGTGAGCGGGCCAGCGTGGAAGACCTCGCTGGCCCCCCCGCCCTCCACGCGGCGCAGCACGGCCCGCACCCGCGCGGCCAGCTCCCGCAGGCTGAACGGCTTCACCACGTAGTCGTCGGCGCCCATCTCCAAACCGGCCACGCGATCGGCCTCCTCGGCCCGCGCGGTGAGCATGATGATCGGCACTTGCGACTCCCGCCGAATGCGCTGGGCCAATTCCAACCCGTTCATGCCCGGGAGCATGAGGTCCAGGATCACCAAGTCCGGCCTTAAGGCATGAAACCTCTGCCAGCCCGACTCCCCGTCGAAGGCCACCTCCACCTGGTATCCCTCCCGGACGAGGTAGGCCTGCACCATGCGGGCGATCTCCCGCTCGTCTTCCACCACCAAAATGGCGCGCATCTCCCCTCAAGCGTACGAGCCAAACCAGGCAGGGGCCAATGCACCCCTGCCTGGGCATGAAGCGGGCTCCTGCTGGTCTTGCGCCACCATTATCCCTGAGCCCCGTTGAGAACCTCTGCAAAGGCTATGGAAGTTCTATGGATGTGGGCTAGGATTGACGGCCATGCGTCAAGATTTGGAGGGGCTTCTTTTCCCGCGGTCCGTGGCGGTGGTGGGGGCCACCCCTGTCCCCGGAAAGATCGGAAACGCCGTGATGGTCAACGTGTCAAGCTTTCCCGGCCCGGTGTACGCCGTGAACCCCAAGTACCAGGAGGTGTTGGGAAGGCCTTGTTACCCAAGCATCGCCGACCTCCCCGCGCCCGTGGATCTGGCCGTCATCGTGATCCCGGCTGAAGGGGTGGTGGCGGTCCTGAGGGAGTGCGGAGAAAAGGGGATCAAAAACGCCGCGGTGATCTCCGCGGGGTTCAAGGAGATCGGCAAGGAGGGGGTTCAACGGGAGCGGGAGCTGGTGCGCGTGGCCAATGAATACGAGCTGAACGTTCTTGGCCCCAATGCGCTTGGGCTCATCTCCACCCGGGTGGGCCTGAACGCCACGTTCTCCCCGCGCACAGCCCTGCCCGGCCAGATCGCCTTCATGTCCCAGTCCGGTGCGTTCTGCACATCCGTTTTGGACTGGGCTTGGAAGGAGAGGCTCGGCTTTTCCCATGTGGTCTCGTTGGGAAACAAAGCCGTTCTCAACGAGTGCGACTTCCTGTGGGCCTTCGCTGAGGACCCGCAGACCAAGGTGATCGTGGCTTATCTCGAGGGAATTCAGGATGGGGCGCGGTTCATGTCCATCGCCCGCCAGGTCACGCGGCAAAAGCCCGTGGTGATCCTGAAAGCTGGCCGGGCGGAGGCCGCGGCCCGGGCCGTTTCCTCCCACACCGGGACCATGGCCGGCTCTGATCACGCCTACGACGCGGCCTTTCGCCAATGCGGGGTGATCCGGGCCCGTACGGTGGAGGAACTCTTCGATTTCGCCTACATCCTTTCCCGCCAGCCCTTGCCCAAAGGGCGGCGAATTGGGATCGTGACCAACGCCGGCGGGGCCGGGGTGATGGCCGCCGACGCCGCGGAATGGGAGGGCCTTGCCGTGGCCCGCCTCCGTGAGGAAACCCTGCAGGCCCTGGCACAAACCGTTCCGGAGGAGGCCGCCATCTACAATCCCGTGGATGTGGTGGGCCACGCCACCCTTCAGCAATACCAGGCCGCCTTGGAGTTGGTGCTCGCGGACCCCGGGGTGGACCTGGGCCTGGCCCTCTCCGCTCCCCATCCCATCCTCAGGTTCGCGGATTTGGCCCAAGTGGTGGCCCAGGCCCAGGGCAGGGCCGGCAAACCCGTGGCCGTGAGCTTCATGGCCGGCGAACTGGGGGAGGAAGCCCAGGCGATCTTGCGTGAGGCAGGCATCCCCTCCTTTTTCGACCCGGCGCGGGCCGTGCGCGCACTGGCCGCTTTGGCCAAGTACACGGAGATCCGGGCACGACCCAAAGAGAATTCCCTCCGATACCCAGTGGATCGGGAACAGGTGCGGGAATTTTTAGCAGAAGCGCGTGGGAGGGGGCGCGTGCGTCTGGGACTAGAGGCCATGGAAATCCTTTCCTCTTATGCGATCCCGGTGGCGCGGGGCGGGCTGGCCAAGACCGCGGAGGAAGCGGGGCGCATCGCCCGGGAGCTGGGCACGCCTGTGGCCCTGAAGATCGTCTCGCCCGAGCTCACCCACAAGACCGAGGTGGGCGGCGTGCGCTTGCACATCCCCCCTGAGGAGGCTGAGCGGGTGAGTTGGGAGCTCCTGCGGAACCTGCGCAGCCGCTTCCCTGAGGTGCAGATCGACGGGGTCTATGTCCAGGAGATGCTGCCGCCGGGCCGGGAGGTGATCCTGGGAATGGTGCGGGATCCCGCGTTTGGCCCCCTCATCATGTTCGGCCTGGGCGGCATTCACGTGGAGGTCCTGGGGGACGTGGCGTTCGCTGTGGCCCCTGTTTCCCGCGCCGAGGCTGAAGAGGTTTTGGAGCTGGTGCGGGGCAAAAAGCTCCTCACAGGAGCACGCGGGCAGCCGGCGGTGGCCCGTGCCGCCCTGGTGGAGCTCATCCTGCGGCTGAGCCAGCTGGTGACGGATAACCCCGAGATCGTGGAGCTGGACCTCAACCCGGTCATGTGCTACCCAGATCGGGTGGTGGCCGTGGATCTGCGGCTCACGGTGGGCGAGGAGGGCCCATGAACCGAGTCTACGTGGCAGGGGTGGGGGAGAAGGCGGGGAAAACGGTGGTGATCGCGGGGCTGGCCCAAGCTCTGCGGGAGCAGGGGCTGCGGGTGGCCTATGGAAAACCGGTGGGCCTGGCGCGGGCCCATCGCCATGGCCGGCCCTGTGACCCCGATGGCGCGGCCATGGCCCAGGTGTTGGGCTTGCCCGGGGGTGAGGAGCTGGTGGCGGTGCTGGCCGGGGAGACGCCGCGGGCCTGGCGCCCGCCCGCCGACGCTTGGACCCGCATCCAGGCTTGCCTAAAGGTGGACGCCGATTGGCTTCTTTTGGAAGGTCGGGAATGGCTGGGCCGCGGTTTTTTCTCTGGCCTCTCCGATGTGGCCTTGGCTCAAAAATTGGAGGCGCCGGTGCTCCTCGTGGCTAAATACGCGGGAGAGCCCAGCGTGGACGCCGTGCTGGCCGCGGCCAAGCTCCTGGCTGGGGAGGCCCGCCTCCTGGGCGTGGTCCTGAACGAGGTCTCCCCGGAGGCCGTGACATCCGAGGTGCAGGCCTATGCCGCCCCGTTCCTGGAGGAACGGGGGATCCCGGTGGTGGGGACCATCCCGTTCGACCGGCGGCTCCAGGCCGTGCGCGTTTTGGAGGTGTTGGAGGCCGTGGGCGCGGAGATCGTGGTGGAAGGGAACATCCAGGCCGAGGTGGACCGGTTCCTGGTGGGAGCCATGGGCGCCGAGGCCGCCTTGCAACATCTGCGGCGCATCCCCGGGCAACTGGCGGTGATAACCGGGGGGGACCGCACGGACATCCAGGCTGCGGCCCTGGCCTTCCCGCGCGTCCGCGCCCTCCTCCTGTCCGGTGGGATCAGGCCGGAGCGGGCCATCACCGCCCAGGCCGCGGAGGGCGGGAAGACCCTGGCCGTGGCCCCTCAGGACACGTTCACCGTGGCCGAGACCGCCGATCGCCTCTTGGGCCGGACCTTCCTCCCTGATCCCCAAAGGCTGGGGATCCTGCGGGAGCTTGTGCGAGAGGGCCTGGACCTGGAGCGGCTGCGCGAGCTTTTACGGTAAGGTCTGGACCTCGAAGGTGAGCTCTGCGGAAAGGGAGTGGGACACGGAGCAATAGCGTTGTTGGGAGAGCTCCGCCGCCCGCCGCAGGTTCTCTTGGGGCACCCCTTCGGCCACGTATTTCAAGTGCACTTTGCGCACAGCTTTTGGGTGTTCCTGGGCCCGCTCGGCCTGGATTTCCACCCAGAACCGGCGGGGTGGGGTGCGCATCTTCTGCAGGATGGAGACCACGTCCATGCCGGTGCAGCCGCCCAAGGCGATGAGCAGGAGCTCCGTGGGGCGGGGGGCGGAGTCCTCCCCACCGGCCTCAGGGGAGCCATCCATGGGCACGGCATGCCCGGATGGACCTTTTCCCACAAACATAAGTCCCTCGTGCCAGCTGACCTTCACGTTCATGGGCCCTCCTTTCCTTCCAAACTTCCACGTTTTTGGAAACTTTGACAAATCCCCCTACCAGGATATACTCAGGACGGCATGAGCGAAACATTGCGAAAGTGGGCCAAAGTCTTCTCCGCTTTGGGAAACGAAGAGCGGCTGGCGGTGTTGAGCTATCTTCTTGCGCACAGCCGGGGCAATTGCACGCAGATCGCGGAGGCCGTGAAGCTCTCCACGCCCGCCCTCTCTTACCACCTGCGCTTCCTGGAGGAAGCGGGGCTGATCGTGCGGGAACGCCGCGGCCGCCGCCGCTGCCTGCGCGTCAGCCCAGAGCTGCGCAAGGTCCTGCGCCCAGCCCTGGTGGAGGCTCTACGAAAGGAGGGGGAATGGAACACGAGGTGATCGTGTACACCACGCCCACCTGCCCCTGGTGCCAGATGGTCAAGCGGTACCTGGATGCACGCGGCATACCCTACACGGAGGTCGACGTGTCCCAGAACTATCAGGCGGCCATGGAGATGATCCGTAAATCGGGCCAAACCGGGGTGCCGGTGGTGGAGATCGACGGGCAGATCGTGGTGGGGTTTGACCGGGAAATGATAGACCAGCTTTTGGGTCTGGGCTGAAAAGGGAAGCGGGGCCGACGAGGCCCCGCTTTTTTGGTGGAGATGAGCGGATTTGAACCGCCGACCTCCGCGTTGCGAACGCGGCGCTCTCCCAGCTGAGCTACATCCCCGCCTGGCGGAGCAGGGGATCGAACCCTGAACCTCGCGGTTATGGGCCGCGCGCTCTAGCCAATTGAGCTACTCCGCCTGGTTGCGGGGGTAGGATTCGAACCTACGACCTCCGGGTTATGAGCCCGGCGAGCTACCTGACTGCTCCACCCCGCTGCTGCCGGGGGCGGGACTCGAACCCGCACGAGCAACGGCTTGCCCGGGGGATTTTAAGTCCCCTGCGTCTTCCACTTCCGCCACCCCGGCCAACTCCCTGGAGCGGGAAACGGGATTCGAACCCGCGACCCCCACCTCGGCAAGGTGGTGCTCTACCCCTGAGCTATTCCCGCCCGCCCCCAATTATACCGGGCCCAAAAGGGGAGCCAACGGGGTGCGAAGGGCGGGACTCGAACCCGCACGCCTTGCGGCACTGGCTCCTAAGGCCAGCGCGTCTGCCGATTCCGCCACCTTCGCCCCCATCTTTTTAGCCGGGACAACCCTGGTCCTCAACCCCCTCCGGATAAAGGCCCAGGAGGCCGGTGGGCTCCGGTCGCCGGCGCAGGCGCACCCCAGGCACCCCGGCCACCAGGAGTTCCACAGTGTTGCACACCGTGGCGGAGAGGAGATGCCCACCCCTGGCCTCCCCGCCCTCCTTTCCCACCACCACATGGAGGTGCACCACCCCTCCCTCCCCGATGTTTCCCTGTAAGGAGAGGAGCTCCACCGGCTCAGCCAGTTTTTCCTCGCGATACCCCTTCCCATCCCAAAAGCCGAACACCACGTCCCGCAGCATCCCCACCCCGCACACCACCACCCCCTGGGTCCCCAAGTCCCTCAGGACCTGGGGGAGCTCCTCCCCGTCCTCAAGACGCACCACGAGGTGTGCACCGCTTTGCGCCTTCAGCACCGTGCCTCCTTTCCACCCCCAGCATCACCAAATCCGCCACGTTCGTCCCGGTAGGGCCGGTGTGCAGCAGATCCCCCGCGGCAGAAAGCGCGGTATAGCTATCGTTACGGGCCAGAGCCTCCTCCGCGGCAAGACCAGATTTTTCAACGCGTTCACCGGTCGTGCCGTCCACGAGGGCGCCAGCAGCGTCGGTGGGTCCATCCTTTCCGTCCGTGGCCAGGGCCAAGAGGGCCACGCCCGCAAGACCCCGCGCTTCCAGAGCAAAAGAGAGGGCCAGCTCCTGATTGCGGCCGCCCCTGCCCCCTCCCCGCACGGTCACCGTGGTCTCGCCCGCGGCCAAGAGGAGGGCTGGCGGCCGCAGTGGCCGCCCAAAGCGGATTTCCTCTGCAGCTAAACCGGCAAAGAAGCGGCCCACCTCCCGGGCCTCCCCGCGCAGGGTGCTCGTGAGCACCATGGTGCGAAACCCCGCGCCTCGACCAAGCCGGTGGGCGATGGCCAAGGCTGTTGTGCCCGAGCCGATCAGCACATGTCGTGTTCGGCCAAAACAGGGATCCCCAGGCTTGGGCGTCTCGGGAACATCGCCGTGCATTCCGGCCAGGAGGTGTGCCCGCACCCGAGCTGGAGCCTCTTCCCAAAGCCCCTTGGTCTTTAGCACCGCCACCGCTTGGGCAAAGGTGGAGGGATCCGGTGCGGTGGGCCCGGAAGCCACTGTGCTGATGTCGTCGCCGGGAACATCGGAAAGGACGAGACTCAAAACCCTCGCGGGCTGCGCGGCCTGGGCGAGCCTCCCGCCCTTCACCATCGAGATATGTTTGCGCACGGCATTCAGTTCGGAGATCGTGGCCCCGGACCGCAAGAGAAGCGCCGTGGTGCGGGCCAGATCCCCTAGATCAAGTCCAGGCGCAGGCAGTTCAAAAAGCGCCGATCCCCCACCGGAAACGAGCACGATGAGAAGGTCCTTTTCCCCTGCCCCTTTCGCCAGTTGCCAAATCCTTGGACTTGCCGCAAGGGTGCGTGCGTCGGGGATAGGGTGGCCAGCCTCCACGACCTCGATGATCTTTGTGGGCACAGCACAGCCTTCCGCCGTGACCACGAACCCGGTGGAAATGGCGTCCCCCAGGAGTTCCTCCAGGCCGCGGGCCATGCGCGCCGAGGCCTTCCCAAATCCCACCACCAGGACCCTGCGGAAGCGGCCCAGATCGTAACGATAGGGGCCAACCCTCAGCCCCTTGCGCTCAACCCGCGCCACGCGCGCCACACACCGCTCAGGAGAAAGCTCCGCGAGCACGCCCGCGGCAATCCCTTTGAGGACCTCCCGCAGCTCGCCCTTGTCCAAAGCCCTCCTCCTTCCTATGCTCAGGGCCTGTGAAGGCGGAACTCCTCAGACGAAGCGATCAACGCTTGCAGGAAGCATTCGGGGACCCGCAGAAGCCGAACCTTGACCCCCTGGAGCTCCTCATTCAAACCATTCTCTCCCAGAACACCTCCGATCGCAATCGCGACCGGGCATATGCGGCCATGCGCGCGCGTTTTCCCCGGTGGTCGCAGATCCTCACAGCGCCGCTGGAGGAGCTCGCGGAGACCATTCGGCCGGCGGGGATGTACCGCCAGCGGGCCCACCGCATCCAGGCGGCGCTCCGCAAGATCCAAGAGGAGCAGGGCGAGCTTTCCCTGACGTTTCTGAAAGAGCTTCCCTTGGCGGAGGCGGAGAGATGGCTTCTGTCCTTGCCGGGGGTGGGGAAGAAGACGGCTTACATCGTGTTGCTTTTTGCGCTTGGCCACGAAAAATTCCCGGTGGACACGCACATTGCCAGGGTTACGCGCCGGCTTGGCCTTTGGGATGGCCGGGGGGATCCCCACCAAGCTTTGGCCCCATTGATCCCCGCCGGCCGGGCCTTTCCGCTGCACCTGAACCTGATCCGGCTGGGACGCGAGATCTGTCGGCCACGCAAGCCGCGCTGCCCCCAATGTCCGCTTCTTGAGCTTTGCCCATACGGAAAAAGGAGGGAGGATGACGCGAGCCGAGGCGTTGAAGCTGGTGGAGGAAAAGGTGCGCACGAAGAACCTGGTGAAACACATGCTGGCCGTGGAGGCGGGGATGCGGGCCTTGGCGGAAAAGCTGGGGGAGGATCCGGAGCGCTGGGCCCTGGCGGGCCTCCTCCATGATCTCGACTACGAGGAGACCAAAGATCGGCCCGATATCCACGGGAAGCGCACGGTGGAGCTTTTGCGAGGTCTGGGCTTCTCCGATGAGGAGGTGCTTCAGGCCATCCTGGCCCACGCCGGACACAAGGAACCCGCGACGCCCATGGAGATGAGTCTCACTGCGGTGGACCCCCTCACCGGGCTCATTGTGGCCGCGGCCCTCGTCCATCCCGAGCGCCTCAGCGGCCTGAGCACCCAAAACGTCCTCAACCGCTACAAGGAGAAGGGCTTTGCGCGCTCGGCCTCCCGGGAGGACATCGCCCTGGGGCAAAGACTGGGCTTGGATCTGCCCGGATTTGTGGAGATCGTGCTGTCCGCGATGAAGGGCATCGCCAAAGATCTGGGACTCTAGATGACCCCCAGTTTGCGCCCCACTTTAGCGAATTTGTCCAGGGCAAAGTCCAGATCCTCCTTGGTGTGGATGGCGGAGACCATGACCCGAATGCGGGCCTTGCCCTTGGGCACGGTGGGGTAGGTGATGGCCTGGGCAAACACGCCCTCTTCGAAAAGCAGCTTGGAGAAATCCCAAGCCGTACGGGCTTCGCCCAAAATCACCGGCGTGATGGGGGTTTGCGACTGTCCGATGTCAAAGCCCTGTTCCACCATTTTGGATTTGAAATACCTGGTGTTCTCCCACAGCTTTTTCACGCGGTCCTCGGAGCGCATGAGGATGTCCACGGCCGCGATGCAAGCGGCGACGTCCGCGGGCGTGGCCGCGCTGGAGAATAGGAAGGGCCGGCCCCGCTGGCGCAGGAACTCCACGATCTCCTTTTTCCCGGCCACGTAGCCGCCCATCACCCCAAACGCCTTGGAGAGGGTGCCCACCTCGATGTCCACCCGGCCGTGGAGGCCAAAATGATCGACGATGCCACGACCATGCGAGCCCAAAACCCCCTCACCATGGGCATCGTCCACCATCACCAAAGCCTCATGGCGCTCGGCCAGCGCCACAATCTCTGGAAGCGGCGCCAGGTCCCCATCCATGGAGAAAACGCCGTCCGTGACGATGAGCTTCACCGCAACGTTTCTCCTCTCCTCAAGGGCCTTGGCCAAGGCCTGCACGTCCCGGTGGGGATAGATGAGGCGCTCGGCCTTGGTGAGGCGGCAGCCGTCGATGATGGAGGCGTGGTTGAGCTCGTCGGTGAAGATCACCGCCCCTGGTCCGGCAAGGAGCGGGATGGTGGCGAGGTTGGCGCAAAAGCCGGACTGGAAAGTGACGGCGTCCTCGCAGCCCTTGAACTCCGCAAGTTTTCGCTCCAACTCCCGGTGCAGGGACATGGTGCCGGCGATGGAGCGCACCGCCGCTGGCCCCACCCCATATTCCTCAATGGCCCGGATGGCCGCCGCTTTGAGCTCCGGCTCGTTGGCAAACCCAAGGTAGTTGTTGGAACACATGTTGAGGACGCGCTTCCCATCCACCACAGTCCAGGCGCCCACCGGGCCTTCGATCGTGCGAATGATGTTGTACATCCCTTGAGCCTTGAGCGACTCGAGCTCCGCCACAATGAAATCGTACTTGCTCATCCGCCCTCCTCAGGCAAAAGGTATCCCACAGCACGCACTGGAGCAACTTTTCCTGTTTGCCGCCGCAAAAAACGCGAGTTAGAATAGGTTGAGGAAATTATGACGCGGATTTTGATCACTGGGGCAACAGGGCAGATCGGATCAGAACTGACATTGGTGCTCCGGAGGGTGTACAACGGGGAAAACGTGGTGGCTGCTGGCCACAAGAAATCGCCAAATCCACGCCTGGCAGAAAGCGGTCCGTTTGTGACCTTGGACGTCACTGACCGGACCCAGCTGGAGAGAACGGTGCGCGAATACGCCATCACCGAGATCTACCACCTGGCGGCGATCCTCTCTGCCAGCGGGGAGCAGAACCCGGATTTGGCCTGGCAGGTGAACATGGTGGGCCTGTACAACGTCCTGGAAGTGGCACGACGGACGGGCATCAGAAAACTGTTCTGGCCCAGTTCCATCGCCGTCTTTGGCCCCAAAACCCCGCGGGAGAACACGCCCCAGGACACCATCCTCTCGCCCACCACGATGTATGGGATCACGAAGGTGGCCGGCGAGCTCCTGGCCGAGTACTACCACCGGCGGTACGGCTTGGACGTGCGGGGGCTGCGGTTCCCCGGGATCATTTCCAGTGAAACGCCGCCTGGCGGAGGAACTACAGATTACGCCGTGGAAATTTTTTATGCTGCCGTGCGAGGCGAGCCCTACACCTGCTTTGTGCGCCCGGACACGGTTCTCCCCATGATGTACATGCCTGACTGCATCAAGGCCATCCTGCAGCTCATGCAAGCGGAGCCCGCGCGTCTGCGGCATCGGATTTATAACGTCTCTGCTCTCAGCTTCTCCGCGGGGGAGCTGGCATGGGAGATCCAAAGAAGGGTTCCCGGCTTCCGCGTGGAGTACAAGCCCGATTTCCGGCAGTGCATCGCGGACAGTTGGCCCCGCACCATTGACGATTCCCAAGCCCGTGAGGATTGGGGCTGGCAGCCCGACCATGACCTAGCCAGTATGGTGGACGCCATGCTTGCGGCCTTGCGCCGGCGCCACGCGCAGGGGGAGATCTAACGCTGAACTGTTGGGGAAGGTTTTCCTTCGCGCAGGTAGGCCAGGGCCTCGATCTCGATGCGGGCTCCTTTGGGGAGGGCGGAGACGGCTATGCACGCCCGGGCCGGTGCCTCCCGGGGAAAATACGCCGCGTAAACGCCGTTCACGGCCTCAAAATCCTGCATGTCCACAAGGTAGATGGTGACCTTCACCAAATCCTGGAGAGATCCGCCAGCCGCAGCCAGGATCTCCTTGATCTGCTCCAGACACCGCTGGGTTTGGACCTCGATAGGGCCCTGGAGGAGGCCGGTCCCACTGGGGTCCAGGGGGATCTGGCCGGAGATGAAAAGAAAATCCCCGGCATGGATGGCCGGGGAATAGGGACCCACAGCGTGGATTCCGGGGGGGACGATGGCCCGGCGGGTCATACCCAGGTGAGGCGGGCCACCTCCGCCCCGTCGCCCAGCCGCGGGCCCAACTTCAGGATCCGCGTGTACCCGCCCTCGCGCTCCTTGTATTTCGGGCCGATCTCGGAGAAGAGCTTCGCCGTGGCCTCCTTATCCCGAAGGACAGCGAAGGCCATGCGGCGATGCGCCTGGGTGTCCTCCTTGGCCCAGGTCACGAGCCGCTCCACCAAACGCTGGGTGGCCCGGGCCCGGGCCGGGGTGGTGTCGATCTTGCCGTGGAGGATGAGGTCACGGACCTGACCAGCCAAAACCAGCCTGCGCCGATCAGCCTTCATCGAGAGCTTTGGAACCTTCTTGCGGTGCCGCATCAGCCCTCCTTCTCCGAACGCAAGCGGTGACCTAGCTCGGCCAAACGCTGTTCCAGCTTGCTCAAGGTCTTCTCGCCCAATCCATGGATGTCGGCGATCTCCTCGCGCGTGCGGGAAAGGAGGTCCCCCAAAGTGATGATCCCGGCCTCCTTGAGGAGGTTGCACGCGCGGATCTCGAACCCCAACTCCGTAAGCGGGCGATCGTATTCGCTGGGAACCTTGGTGGCGACGGCGCCGAGCGTTTCCACCCTCTCCAAAATGGTCAAATGTTGCCGAAGGATGCGCACTCCCTCTTGCACGGCCTCGCGCGGGCTGATGGCCCCGGTGGTCCACACGTCCAAGAGCAACCGCTCATAGCCGGAGCGGCCGCCCACCCGTGTCTCCTCCACAAGGAAGTTCACCTTTTCCACCGGAGAAAAGTCTGCGTCCACGGGAATGAGCCCCAGGGGCGCGTCCTCGCGCTTGTTCTCCTCTGCAGGCCGGAAGCCCCGGCCCACCTCCACCTCCATCTCGATCTCCAGATGCCCACCCTCCTCTACGGTGGCGATGTAGTGGTCAGGGTTGGTGATGAGGAGGCCGGTGGGGACTTGAACATCGGCGGCCACCACCTCTTTGGGGCCAGTGACGTTGAGGTACATTCTATGTAGCTCGGCGTCTTCAGCGCGGATGGCCAACCCCTTCAGGTTTAGGATGATGTTGAGGATGTCCTCCCTCACCCCTTCGATGACATCGTACTCGTGGAACTTGCCAGGGATATAGACGCGCACCACCGCCGCTCCGGGAATGGAGGAAAGAAGCACGCGGCGCAGGGCGTTGCCCAAGGTCGTGGCGTATCCGCGCTCCAACGGGGCCAGCACCAACCGCCCATACCGGTCGGTGTGCTCCGCCCAGCTCACCGTTTCCGGAAAGATGAAGTCGGCCATCGCTAGCGGGAGTAATATTCCACAATCAAGCTCGTGTCCACGGCGTGTTCGAGTTCGTCCAGTGTGGGCGCAGCGTTGACCTGTACCCGCAGGCCCTCCAGATCCCTGGTGAGCCAGCGGGGCACCGGCCGCCGATGCGCGATGTCCCTGAGCAGGGCCTTCAGGGTGTCCTTGGACTGGGGCTTGACCTCGATGATGTCCCCCTCCTCCACCAGGTAACCGGGGATGTTGGTCCGGCGGCCATTGACCAGGAAATGGCCGTGGGACACGAGCTGACGGGCCTGGGCGCGGGACACCGCGAAGCCTGCCCGATACACGACGTTGTCCAGTCTCCGCTCCAAGAACTTCAGGATGGCCTCGCCGGTCACGCCCTTGAACTCCTTGGCCCACTCCACGTACCGGCGGAACTGCTCCTCACGCACCCCGTAGATCCTCTTCAGCTTCTGCTTCTCCCTCAGGCGCAGGGCGTAGAGGGTGAGGCGCCGGCGGAAGCGGCCATGTTGGCCGGGAAGGCTGGGCCGGCGCTGCAGCGCGCACTTGGGGGAATAACACCGGTCCCCACGCAAAAAGAGCTTCACCCCTTCCCGGCGACAAAGCCTGCACTTCGGCTCCATGTTCTTGCCCATCGCTCCTCCTAGCTGTGCGGGGCGGGGGTGACGTTCCGCACCTCTTCCACCTGGATTCCTGCCGCCCGTAAGGTCTGGATCACGGGCTGCCGCCCCGGGCCCGCCCCGTCCACCGTCACGATCACCGAACGGATCCCCATGTCCTTCATCTGGCGAATCAACGCCTGACAAGCGAGCTGGGCAGCGTAAGGCGTGCCCTTGCGGGAGCCTGAAAAGCCCGCGGTCCCACCAGACTGCCAGGCCAAGGTGTTGCCCTGTAGGTCCGTGAGAGTAAGGATGGTGTTGTTAAAGGTGGAGCATATGTGAACGCGAGCGCGTTCAAGCCTGACGTTTTTCTTTTTGCGTGTTGGAGTCTGAGCGCTCATGCTCTACCCCTCAGGCCTTTTCCTTCTTGCGGCTGCGTCGACCAGCCTTATCCGGCCGCGGCCCCTTCCAGGTCCGGGCGTTGGTGCGGGTGCGCTGCCCTCGCACAGGAAGGCCCACCTTGTGGCGGAGACCCCGGTAGCAACCGATGTCCATTAACCGCTGGATGTTGGCCCGGATCTGCCGCCGGAGATCGCCCTCCACCGGGTAGGACTCCACCTCCTGCCGGAGGGCCGCGACCTGCTCCTCCGTGAGGTCCATGACCTTAGTGGCGGGATCGATCCCCGTTTTTTGCAGGATCTTTCGAGCCAAAGACGGACCGATCCCGTAGATGTAGGTCAGAGCCACCTCAACCCTCTTTTTCGCCGGAAGGTTTACACCCGCGATTCTCGCCATAGCTCACCCCTGCCGCTGCTTATGTTTGGGGTTGCGGCAAATCACCCACAGCCGGCCCTTCCGCCGCAGGACCTGGCACTTCTCGCAGATCGTCTTCACGGAGCTGCGCACCTTCATGACCCTCCTCCTAACTTTCGCGGTACACGATCCGACCACGGGTGAGGTCGTAGGGAGAAAACTCACACACCACCTTGTCCCCCACCACCACGCGAATGAAGTTTTTCCGCATTTTCCCGGAGGTCACACAGATCGCTGTGTGCCCGGTTTCCAGCCGGACGCGATACATGCAGTCCGGTAGAACCTCGATCACCTCACCCCGCGTCCGGATCAACTCCTTTTTGCCCAAATCTCCTCCCCAATCCAGTGGGTAAGGACCTGCGGCCCTTCCGGGGTCAGGGCCACCATCTCCTCAAAGTGCGCGGAAAGGGCCCCACTCCCAGTGACTGCGGTCCACCCATCCGCAAGGATTCTGATGGGAAGATCATCCCCTTTGATCATGGGCTCGGGACAGAGCACCATGCCCTCCTGCAAAATCGGGCCAAACCCTGGCGGCCCAAAGTTTGGAATCTGTGGATCCTCATGGAGGGCCCGCCCGATCCCGTGCCCCACGAATTCCTTCACCGGGTGAAAACCGTACCTGCCCACCGTGGATTCAATGGCCCAAGACAGGTCTGAAACGTGCGCCCCAATAGTAGCGGCCTCGATGGCCGCCCGCAAGGCAGCGAGGGTGGCTCGCACCAAAGCCTCGGCCTCCGCGCTGATCCTGCCCACGCCCACCGTCACCGCCGCATCCGCATAGTACCCCGCTCGCCGCAGCCCCAGATCCAAAGAAAGCAGGTCGCCGTCGCGCAGGACCCGCGCAAAGGAGGGGATCCCATGCACCACCTCCTCATTTACAGAGGTGCACAGTGTCGCGGGATAGCCCTGATAGCCTTTGAAAGCGGGGAGGGCGCCCGCCGCGCGGATCCAGCGCTCCGCCAGCCGATCCAGTTCCCCGGTGGTGATCCCCGGTTCCACCCGCGCCACAAGATCACCAAGGATCTCCCGCAGGAGGCGGGCGTTCTCGGCCACCACCCCTAGCTCCCGCTCGGTTTTGAGGGCGATCATCGCAGGGCCTCCGCCACGGCGCGGAAGACCTCCGCGGGAGGCCCCTCCGCGCGTACCCGGCGCAGAATGCCACGCCCCTCGTAGTAGGCCACCAGGGGCGCAGAATCTCGCATATATACCTCGAACCTGCGGGCCACCACCTCGGGCCTATCGTCGTCCCTCAGGATGAGGGCCCCGCCACAGCGGTCGCACCTCCCAGGCTCCACAGGAGGGTGGGTCACCAGGTTGTACACGGCGCCGCAAGCTCCACAGATTCGGCGACTGGAGAGGCGGCGCACCACCTCGTCCCTCTCCAGTTCCAAAAGCACCACCACGTCCACAGTGGTGAAGCGCTCCAGGCCTTCAGCCTGGGCCACTGTGCGGGGAAAACCATCGAACAACACGCCCTTTTTGGCGTCCACCCGCTGCCTCACCAAGGTGAGGATGACCTCATCGGGCACGAGCTCGCCGCGGGTCATGTACCCCTGGGCCAGTTGCCCAAGGGGAGTGCCCTTGGCCACCTCCTCCCGCAGCATGTCCCCCGTGGAAACGTGCAGGAAACCCAGTTCCTGAACAAGGCGGCTGGCCACCGTGCCTTTGCCCGCGCCCGGCGGCCCAAGGAGCACGACGTTCCTCATCCCCTCCTCCCCAGGAAGCGCGCCCCTTTAATGAGGGATTCGTACTGGCGCATGACAAGATGGGCTTCGATCTGCAGGATCGTGTCGATCCCCACCCCCACAAGGATGAGGAGGGATGTGCCACCCAGGGAGAGCCCGCGGACGCCGGAGGCGGCCCGGAAAATGTAAGGCAGAACAGCGATCCAGGCGAGAAAGAGTGCGCCCACCAGGTTCAGGCGCCCCATGATCTCCCGCAGATACTGGGCGGTGGACGACCCAGGCCGCACCCCCGGCACAAAGCCGCCGGCCTCCCGCAGGTTCTTCGCGATCTCCTCCGGATCAAACACGAGCGAGGCGTAGAAGTAGGTGAAGAAAATGATCAGGACAACATAAGCGAGGAGGTAGGCGAGGCTTCCCGGCTCCACATAGGTCTGCAGCCATTTGAGCTGCGGAATCCAAGCGGCAATGGAGCTGGGAAGGCTGAGGATGGCGGAGGCGAAGATGATGGGGATGACGCCGCCCAGGTTCACACGCAGCGGAAGGTAGGTGGAGTGCCCACCATACACGCGCCGGCCCGTGGTGCGCTTGGCATACTGCACGAGGATCTTGCGTTGGCCCTGCTGCATGATCACGGCGAGGGCCACCACGGCCACGAACACCACTGCCAGGCCCACGGCCCAAAGGGGATGCACGGTGCCTGTGGAGATCTCGATGTAGGTGGCCTGGATCTCCGCGGGGAGGCGGGCCACGATGCCGGCCATGATCAGCATGGAAATTCCGTTGCCAATGCCATTTTCTGTGATGCGCTCCCCAATCCACATGAGGAAAATGCTCCCCGCGGTGAGGGCGATGACGGAGGTGAGGAAGAACTGAAACGTGGGATCAGCTAGCCCGTAGGAAATGGCCATGTAGCTCATGGCGTAGGCCTGAAGAAGGGCCATGAACACCGTGCCCCAGCGCGTGTATTGGGTGAGCTTCTTGCGTCCCTCCCGACCCTCCTCCTGCAACTTCTTTAAAGCGGGCACCACCGGGATGAGGAGGGAGAGGATGATGGACACGTTGATGTAGGGGATGACGCCCAGGGCGAAAAGGGAGAAGTTTTGCAGGGCCCCCCCGGTGAACAGGTTCAGGAACTGCAGAAGCCCGGTGCCGAAAGCCTGTTCCAAGATGTCCTTCAAAGCCGCGATATTAATGCCCGGCACCGGGATGTGCACCCCGATGCGGTAGACCAAAAGCATCCCCAGGGTGTAGAGGATGCGCTTACGAAGCTCTTCCACGAGGAAGACCTGCTGAAGGCGGCTAAGCACCGGGGACCTCCTCCGCCCTTCCGCCGGCGGCCTCGATCTTGGCCTTGGCCGTGCGGCTGAACCCATGGGCCCGCACCACCAACGGCTTGGTGAGCGCGCCCTGGCCCAGGACCTTGAGCCCATCTGCCGGGGCCTTCACAAGCCCCAAGCGCCGGAGCTTCTCCAGGGTGACCTCCTCGCCTGGGGAGAAGTGCTTATCCAACAGGCCCACGTTGACGATCGCGTACTCCTTGGCCAAGGGGTTGTGGAACCCCCGTTTGGGGAAGCGCATCCAGAGGGGGGTTTGGCCGCCCTCAAACCCCGGGCGCAGACGCACCCCGGACCGGGCGCCCTGGCCTTTGGTGCCCCGCCCCGAGGCATGCCCGCCATGGCCAGAGCCGCATCCCCGGCCAACACGCTTGGGCCGCGGCTTAGCCCCTGGCCTGGGACGAAGATCATCAAGATCCAGCGCCATCCTCGACCTCCAAGATATCCTGCACCGATTTCCCGCGGCGTTTGGCCACGGTCTCCGGGCTCTCGAGTTGGGCGAGAGCGATGAGGGTGGCCCGGGCCAGGTTCAAGGGGTTTGTGGAGCGCAGGGCCTTGCTGAGGACATCCTTGATCCCGGCCATGCGGCACACCGCGCCCACGGTGCGGCCGGCGATGATCCCCGTGCCCGGGTAGGCCGGGCGCAGAAGGACCTTGGCCGCGCCATGCTCGCCCAGCACGTCATGGGGGATAGTTCCGTTCACGATAGGAACTTCGATCATGCGCTTCAGAGCATCGCGGATGGCCTGCTGAACAGCTTGCGGTATTTCCACGGATTTCCCCATGCCCACGCCCACCTTCCCCGCGCCGTTCCCCACCACCACGACCACCCTGAAGCGCATGCGCTTGCCGCCCTTGGTGACGCGGCCCACGCGCCGGATCTCGATGACCTCGTTCTGCAGCTGTTCTGGAACCTGAGCGATCAAAACTCCAGCCCTCCCTCCCGGGCCGCCTCCGCCAAGGCCCGGACCTTGCCGTGGTAAGGGTAACCCGCCCGGTCGAAAACCACCCTTCTGATGCCCTGCTCCACGGCCCGTTTGGCCAAAACTTGCCCCACCAAGCGCGCCGCCTCGATGTTATCGGACTTGATCTTGCCCCGAATCTCCGGGTCTAGGGTGGAAGCAGCCACGAGCGTCCGGCTACCCTCCCGCGGGGTGTCGTCGATGATCTGGGCGTAGATGTGCTGGAGGCTCTTGAACACCGAGAGCCGCGGGCGCTCCGGCGTTCCCCTGATCCGGCGCCGAATGCGCATGTGCCGTTTGATCCGCTGTGCGTTACGGGATTCCATAGCCATCACGCCTTCGCTCCAAGCTTCCCGACCTTCTTCACGATCTCCTCGCCCCGGTAGCGGATGCCCGTGCCCCGGTAGGGCTCAGGCGGCTTGATCTTCTTTATGTTTGCGGCCACCTGCCCCACCAAGTACTTATCGATGCTGCGCAGGATGATGCGCGTGGGCTCGGGCACCTCCACCTCCACCCCAGCGGGGAGGGGAAACCGCACGGGATGAGAGAACCCAAGCTCCATGACCAGCGTACGCCCCTCCAGCTTGGCCCGATAGCCAAGGCCCTGGATCTCCAGCTCCTTTTCCCACTTCCTCGTGACCCCTTGGACCATGGAGGCGATCAGGGCCCGGTACAGGCCATGCCGGGCGCGGAAGGGCGCCCGGTCCCCTTTGCGCTCCACGCGCACCGTCCCATCCTCCACCTTGATCGTCACGTAAGCGGGATCGTAGGCGCAGCGCAGGGTGCCAAGGGGCCCTTGCACCACCACCTCTTGGGGCAACACCTCGACCTTAACACCTGGTGGCAACGGAATCGGCCTTTTCCCGATTTTGGACATGCTCCCACCTCACCAGACCTCGCAGAGGACCTCTCCGCCGATGTGGCGCTCGCGCGCCTCGCGATCGGTCATGACGCCCTGCGGGGTGGAGACGATGGCGATGCCCAGGCCCTGGCGGGGGCGGGGGAGCTGGCGCACGCCGGCGTAGACGCGGCGCGAGGGACGGCTCACCCGGCGCAGCCCGCGGATGGCCGGCTGCCAGGTGCGCGTCCCCTCCCGCAAGTATTTGAGCTGGATGCGCAAAAGGGGGAAGCCCTGGCCCTGCTCCACCCTGTACCCAGCGATGTACCCCTCCGCCTGCAGGACCCGCGCGATCTCCACCTTGAGGTTGGAGGAAGGCAGGACCACCTCCTCCGCCCGGCGGGCCAGGGCGTTGCGCATGCGCGTGAGCATGTCGGCAATGGGGTCGTCCACCGTCATCATGCCCTCCTCACCATGAGGCCTTTTTCACCCCGGGGATCTGCCCATCCAGGGCCAGCTTGCGGAAGCACATGCGGCAAAGGCCGAAGTCCCGGATGTAGCCGCGCGGCCGCCCGCAAAGGTTGCACCGATTGCGCTGCCGCACCTTGAACTTCGGCAGCTGCTTGGCCTTCTCAATCTTACATTTGCGTGCCATCCTCCCTCCTAGCTCTCCCGGAACGGGCAACCCAAGGCCTTAAGAAGGTGATGGGCCTCCCGGTCCGTCTTGGCCGTGGTCACAATGGTCACGTCCATCCCCTGCGGCCGCACCACGTCGTCGTAGCTCACCTCGGGGAAGGCCATTTGATCGGGGATCCCCAGGGAGAGGTTCCCCCGGCCGTCGAAGGAGTCGGGATCAACCCCCTTGAAGTCGCGGATCCCCGGCAGGACCACACGAAAGAGCTTATTCAAGAACTCATGAGCTCGCATGCCCCGCAAAGTCACCATGCACCCAATGGGGTCGCCCTTCTTGATCTTGAAGTCAGAGATGGCCTTTTTGGCCCGGGTCACCACCGGCCTTTGCCCGGCGATCTGGGCCAGGTTTTTCACCGCCCCCTCCAACACCTTGGGATCGTCGTGCTTGCCCACGCCCATGTTGATCACGACCTTTTCGATTTTGGGCACCTGCATCACGTTCTTGTACCCCAGCTCCTGCATGAGCTTGGGCACGATCTCCTGCCTGTAGCGCTCGTAGAGGAGCATAATCTCAATCGAAGGTGGCTCCGCACTGTTTGCACCGGCGGAGTTTTCTTCCCTCCACCCACGCAAAGCCAATGCGCGTGGGGACCCCGCACTCCGGGCAGATCACCTTCACGTTGGAGATGTGGATGGGCGCCTCCTTTTTGATGATGCCCGGTTCGCGCACCGTGGCCGTGGGGCGCTGATGCTTGGTCACGATGTTTACGCCCTCCACGAGGACGCGGCCCGCGTCGGGCAAGACCCGCAGGACCTTGCCGATCTTGCCCCGGTCGTCCCCGCTGATGACCTTGACCCGGTCGCCCTTTTTCACCTTGGCCATTCCTCCTCCTACACCACCTCCGGGGCCAGGGAGATGATGCGCATCATCCCTCTTTCGCGGAGCTCCCTGGCCACCGGCCCGAACACCCTGGTCCCAATGGGCTGCAGGTTCTTATCCACCAGGACCACCGCGTTGTCGTCAAAGCGGATGGTGCTTCCGTCCGCCCGGCGATAGGCCTGGCGGGTGCGCACCACCACCCCCCGCACGATGTCCCCTTTGTCGAACTCCGAGGTGGGCAGCCTCTTTTTCACCGAGGCCACGACAATATCCCCGATCTCCGCCTTGTGCTTCTTGCCCAAAACGTTTATGCACTCCACCTCTTTGACCCCGGTGTTATCGGCCACCACCAAGCGCGTGCGCAGCTGCACAGCCATGGCTACTGGGCGCGGCGGACGATTTCCACCAGCCGCCAACGCTTGAGCTTTGAAAGCGGCCTGGTCTCCTCGATCCGCACCAAGTCACCAACCCGCGCCTGTTGGTGCTCGTCATGCACGTAGTACTTGGTGCGGCGCCGAACATGCTTGTGGTAAAGGGGGTGCTCCACAACCCTCTCCTCCACCACCACGATGGTCTTCTGCATCCTGTCGCTTACCACAAACCCGAGGCGCTGCCGGCGCTTACCCATAGCGCACCCCCCTCTCCCTAAGGATGGTGAGGGCCCGGGCGATGTCCTTCTTGGTCTTCTTGATCTCCGCGGTGTTGGTCAGCTGGCCTGAAGCCAACTGGAACCGAAGGTTCAGAAGCTTCCTCTTCCACTCCTGAACCCTCCGCCTGAGCTCGTCGTTGGTGAGCTCCCTCAGATCCCTGGCCTTCATGGCGCACCACCCACCAGCATCCGCCGGGCCAGTTTGGTGGGGATGGGAAGTTTAGCGGAGACCTTGCGTTGGATCTCCTTGGCCCCCTCCTCGTCCACACCGGAGAACTCAAAGATGATCCGCCCGGGCTTCACCACCGCCACCCAACCCACCACATCGCCCTTCCCCTTGCCCATGCGGGACTCCGCGGGCTTTTTGGTGTAGGGCTTGTCGGGGAAGATGCGCACCCAAACCTTCCCTTTCGGGGTGGAGCGGGCGAGCACGGTGCGGGCCGCCTCGATCTGCTGGGCCGTGATCCAGGAGGCCTCCAGGGCCTGGATGCCGTAGTCGCCGAACACCACGGTGGTGCCCCGGGTGGCCTGGCCCTTGATGTGCCGAGCCTTTTGCTGCTTGCGGTATTTCGTACGCTTAGGCGCTAGGAGCGACACGCTATTTCACCTCCACCCGCTTCTCCCTGATGGTCCAGATCTCCCCCCGGAACACCCAGGCCTTGACCCCGATCACCCCGTACTTCGTCCAGGCGATGGTGCACGCGAAGTCCACGTCCGCCCGCAGGGTCTGGAGGGGCACCCGTCCCTCTTTGATCTCCACGGAGTGCGCGAGCTCGGCCCCGCCCAGGCGGCCGGAAACGCGGATCTTCACGCCCTGGGCGCCGGCGGCCATCACCCGCCGCACCGCCTCCTTCATGGCCCGGTAGGGGTTCACCCGGTTCTCGATCTGAAAGGCCACGTCCTGGGCCACGATGGCTGCCTCCAACTCGGGTTTGTCCACCTCCATCACATGCACCACGATCTCCCGCCCCGTCAGCTTGGAGAGGCGCTCCTGCAGGGCCATGATCTCCGCGCCGCCCCGGCCGATGATGATCCCCGGCCGCACCGCCCGGATGATGACCTTGGCCCGCGCGTCGGAAGCCCGCTCGATGAGGACCTCGGCGATCCCCGCCCCCCGGTAGGTCCTCTCGATGTGCTCCCGGATGCGCCGGTCCTCGGCCACGTACACCGGGACCTTGCCCTTGGAGGCGAACCAGGTGGAGCGCCACCTGCGCAAAACCCCCAGGCGAAAACCGACCGGATGCGTCTTCTGCCCCATCAGGCCTCCTTTTCCCCCACGGCGATGGTGATGTGGGAGAGCCGCCGTTGCATGATGTCCGCCCGGCCAAAGGCCCGGGGGTTCAGGCGCTTGAGCCGCGGACCCTCGTCCACGAAGGCCTGGACCACCCACAGCTTGGTCTCGTCCAGGTCAAAGTTGTGCACCGCGTTAGCCACTGCGGAATCCAACAGCTTTTTTATGACGCGCGCGGCCTTCTTCGGGGACAGGACCAGGAGCCGACGCGCCTCGGCCACAGGTTTCCCCCGGATCTCGTTGATCACCAGCCGGGCCTTGAGGGGCGAGACCCGCACGAACCGCGCGCGCGCCCACGCTTCCCGCATCCCTACCCCCTTACTTGGGCGCCGGCGGAGCCTTCTTCTTCACCCCGCCGTGGGCCCGGAATGTCCGGGTGGGCGCGAACTCCCCCAAGCGGTGGCCCACCATGGCCTCCGTGATCCGCACCGGCACATGGCTCCTGCCGTTGTGCACATAGATCGTGAGCCCCACCATGTCCGGCACGATCACAGACGCCCGTGACCAGGTCTTGATCTCATGGATGAGACCCCGCTTGAACTTCTCGATCTTCTCCATGAGGGTGGGATCCACAAACGGCCCTTTTTTCTTGGACCTGGCCATCACTTCCTCCTCTTCCTGGGCTGGATGATCCAGCGATCGCTGGGCTTCCTCTTGCGGGTGGGCCTGCCCCGGGCCGGCTTGCCCCACGGGGTCTTGGGCGCGTGGCCCTCCCCGGTGCGGCCCTCCCCGCCCCCGTGGGGATGGTCATCCGCGCCCATGGCCGTGCCGCGCACCGTCGGCCGCCAGCCCTTGTTCCGCCGGCGCCCAGCCTTCCCATACCTCACGTTCTTGTGGTCCAGATTGGAGACCTGGCCCACCGTGGCTATGCAGTCCGGGTTGAACGCGCGGATCTCGCCCGAGGGCAGGCGCAGAATCACCCGCTCCTCTTCCTTGCCCAACACCTGGGCGGCTGCACCTGCAGCCCGCGCGATCTTCCCCCCCGAACCGGGGTGGAGCTCCACGCTGTGCACTAATGTCCCGTCCGGGATCTTGCGCAGAGGCAGGGCGTTTCCAGGGCGAGGCTCGGCGTTCTCCCCGGCCTCCACCACCTCCCCCACCTTGAGCGCCACCGGGGTGATGATGTACCGCTTTTCCCCGTCAGCGTAATGAAGGAGGCTGATCCAGGCGGAACGGTTGGGGTCGTACTCGATGGACACGACCTTGGCCGGGACGCCCGGTTTATCGCGGTAGAAGTCGATGAGGCGGTACAGGCGTTTGTGGCCGCCGCCCCGGTGGCGCACGGTGACCCGGCCCTGGTTGTTGCGGCCGGCGTGAACCTTGTTCGGAACAACCAAGCTTTTCTCCGGCTCGTCCGTGGTGAGCTCGGCAAAATCGGGGAGGACGGCGTGCCGCTGCCCAGGCGTGACCGGTTTGAGCTTCTTCAGTCCCATGGCCCATCACCCCACGATCTCGATCTTGTGCCCCGGCGCCAGCTTCACGACCGCCCGCTTCTCCGTCTTCGTGCGACCGTGGCGCCGATCCAGACGCGTCCGCCGCGGCTTCCCGGACCGGTACATCGTCCACACCTTCTCCACCTCCACTTTGAATAGCTCCTCCACCGCCTGGCGGATCTCCGGCTTCGTCGCGTCCGGATGCACCTCAAACGTGTACTTCCCCCCCTCCATCTCCCGCCAGCTTTTCTCGGAGAGGATGGGGCGGATGACGATGTCCTCAGGCGCCAGCCGGGGCATGGCTCAACCTCCTGGTCAGGGCCTCCAGACCTTTTTCCGTGAGGAGCAGGCCCTCGTGCTCCAGCACGGCGTAGGCCGTGAGAAGATCGGCCCGGTGGCACTCGACCCCCGGGATGTTGGCGAAGGCTTTGTACACCGGGATTTGGTATTCCTCGGGAGCCACCACCACCAGCGTCTTCGTGGGCAGGCTCAGGCGCTGGAGGAGGGCCACGGCCTCCTTGGTTTTGGGACGAGAAAAGCCCAGACGATCGATGAGCCAAACGCGCTCCTCGTGGGCGCGGGCGGAGAGGGCGGAGAGCAGGGCCTTCCGCCGCATCTTCTTGGGCAGCCCCACCTGCCAATCCCTGGGCTTGGGCCCGAAGGTCACGCCGCCGTGGCGCCACAGGGGCGAGCGGATTGAGCCGTGCCGGGCCCGGCCCGTGTGCTTTTGCGGCCAAGGCTTGCGGCCACCACCCCGCACCTCCCCCCGGGTCTTGGTGGAGGCCGTGCCCTGCCGCTGGTTCAAAAGGTGGGCCCGCACCGCCCGCCAAAGGAGGTCCACACTCACCTCCACCCCAAACACCTCGGGCGGAAGCTCCATCTCCACGGGCTCCTTCTCCGGGTTATCGAAACTGTAAACCTTAGCCTTGGGCATGGCGCTTCCTTATCCTGAGGATCCCTGAGCGCGGACCGGGCACCGAGCCCTTAAGCACAAGGATGTTATGCTCCGCGTCCACGTTGAGGACCTGGAGGCTGCGCACGGTGACGCGATCCGCTCCGAAGTGACCGGGATAGCGTTTCCCTTTGACCACTTTGCGCAGGCCCATGGGGCCGGCCGTGCCCGGCCGGCGGATCCACTTGTGGCCATGGGAGCCCGGCCGGGTGTGGAACCCCCAGCGCTTGATGGTCCCCGCAAAGCCCCGGCCCTTGGAGATCCCGGTCACGTCCACCATCTCCCCCGCGGAGAAAACCTCCACACCGAACGTCTGCCCCACTTGGTACTTCGCGGTGTCGGGCACTTTCACCTCGAACAGGAAGCGTTTGGGGGAAACGCCCGCTTTTTTGAAATGCCCCACCAGGGGTTTGGGCAGCTTGTGCTCCTTCACATCGCCAGCACCCAGCTGGAGGGCTGCATAGCCATCGCGCTCGGCGGTCTTGATCTGCACCACCACCGCGGGCTCCACCTGCACCACGGTGGCCGGAAGCGCCCGTCCCTCCCCGTCAAACCACTGGGTCATCCCCACTTTCCGTCCCACCATCATCCAGGCCATGGCGTCCCTCACAGCTTTATCTCCACGTCAATCCCAGCGGGAAGCTCCACGTCCATGAGAGCGTTGATGGTGGCAGCGGTGGGCTCCTTGATGTCCAAAAGCCTTTTGTGGACCTTGAGCTCGAAGTGCTCCATGGAGCGCTTGTCCACATGCGGTGAGCGCAGAACTGTATAGAGGTGGCGTTCGGTGGGGAGCGGCACAGGCCCACTGATCTTGGCCCGGGTGGGCTTCACCGCCTCCACGATGCGCCGCACCGCCTCATCCACCAATTCGTAATCGTAGCCTTTTATGCGGATCCTGATCTTCTCCCTAGCCATAACCTCTGCTCCTCAGCACCTCGCGAGCAAGGTCCTCAGGCACCACCTCATACCGGGCCACCCGAAGGGTATGAACAGCACGCCCCTGCGTGAGGGAACGCAGCTGTGTTGCGTACCCAAAGGTTTCGACCACGGGGAGGCTACAGCGGACGATGGCCACTGTGCCCCGGGTCTGAACAGCTCGGATCTCGCCCCTTCGGCGCCCTAGATCCGAAACGACCTCGCCCAGGTACTCGCTGGGCGTGATTATATCGCCCTCAGCCACCGGCTCCAGGAGGAGCACGCCCCCTTCCTCGAGGGCACGCCTTAACGCTTGCGTTCCCGCCGCCTCGAACGCCACCTCCGTCGACTCCCAAGGATGAAATTTCCCCTCCACCAGCACCGCCCGCACATCCGTGACCGGGAAGCCACCCACAGGGCTGGCCGCCAGCGCCCCCTGGATCCCCCGCTGCACCGCCTCCACAAAGGCCCTGGGGAGGAGGTCCTCCTGGACCTCCGCACCGAACTCGAAGCCCGCGCCGCGCGCCAGCGGCTCAACTCGCACCCGGATCCAAGCGTACTGGGGCCTCCCGCCCACCTGCTTTTTGAACTCCTCCACGATTTCCACCGGACGGGCCAGGGTCTCCTTGTACACCACAATGGGTTTCCCCACGCGGTGGGGCACCTTGAACTCGTCGCGCACCCGGCGCAGGAGCACCTCCAAATGGAGCTCGCCCATCCCCCCCACCAGGATTTGGCCGGTGGTCTCGTCGTCCCGCACGCGGAAGGTGGGGTCCTCTTGGGCCAGCTTTTCCAGGGCCTCCCGCAGGGCCGGCTCCTCCCTCTCCGAGCGGGGCTCCACCGCCAGAAACACCACCGGCTCAGGGAAGGCGATGGGCTCATAGAGAATAGGATGTGCTGGATCGCAGAGGGTGTTTCCGGTGTAGGCCGGCGCAGAGAGGATCAAGCCCACCACGTCCCCGGCCAGGGCCTGCGCCATCTGCTCGCGCTTGTTGGCATGAAGCCGGAAGAGGCGCATCACGCGGGCGCGCGTGCCCAAAGTGGCGTTCAACGTCACCTGGCCGGCGCGGAGGGTCCCCGAATAAATGCGCGTGTACAGCAACCGGTCCGCATAGGGGTCCGTGAACACCTTGAACACCAAGGCGGAGAAGGGTTCCTCTGGGCAAGGTCGGCGGACCTCCTCCGTTTCCCCGTCCAGGGCTGTCCCACGAGGTGGCGGAACGTCCAGCGGGGAGGGGAGGAAGTCCACCACCGCGTCCAGCACGGGCTGGACCCCGATCTTCTCGTAGGCGGAGCCGCCCAGGACCGGAACCCACAGCCGGGTCAAGGTCACCTCCCGCAGCACCGACAGCGCCAGATCCACGGGGATCTCCTGGCCTTCCAGGTAGCGGGCCGCGATGTGGTCAGAGGCCTCGCTCAGGGTCTCCCAAAGCTTTTCTCGCCATGTCCGCGCCTCCTCCGCCAGCTCCTTGGGCACAGGCAGGTGTTCGTGATGACGGCCCAGGGTTTCCTGGTCCCAGCGGATGGCCACAAACCGCACAAGGTCGACCATCCCCACGAGGCGTCCCTCGCTATCCCGCCAGGGATAGACCAGGGGCAAGGCCACCGCACCAAGCTTGGCCCCTAGGTCGTGAAAGGCACGGGCGAAATCCGCTTCTTCCCGGTCGAGCTTATTGATGAAGGCAAGGCGAGGGATGCGGTAGCGGTCAGCCTGCCGCCAGACGGTCTCCGACTGGGACTCCACCCCTTCCACACCGGAGAAAACCACGATGGCGCCGTCCAGGGCCCGCAGACTGCGCTCCACCTCCACCGTGAAGTCCACATGACCTGGGGTGTCCACAATGTTGATTTGGTGAGCGCGCCAGAACACCGTGGTCGCCGCAGCAGTGATGGTGATGCCCCGCTCCCGCTCCTGATCCATCCAGTCCATCTCGGTGGTGCCCTCATGGACCTCCCCCATCTTGTGGATCTTGCCGGTGTAAAAGAGGATGCGCTCAGTGAGGGTGGTCTTCCCCGCATCGATGTGGGCGATGATCCCAATGTTGCGGACTTTGCGTATGTCGTAGGGGTCGGCCATGGGGCAGGAGCATCACCAGCGGTAGTGAGCAAACGCGCGGTTGGCTTCAGCCATGCGGTGGGCTTCCTGCTTGCGGGCCACAGCCCCACCCTCGCCCTTGGCCGCGCTGATGATCTCTGCGGCCAGGCGTTCAGCCATGGTCTTCTCGGGACGATCCCGCGCCGCGTCCCGGATCCAGCGCAGGGCCAGCATCGTCTGGCGATGAGGGGGGACCTCGAAGGGCACTTGATAGGTGGCGCCGCCCACCCGGCGGGAGCGAACCTCTAGCTTGGGCATGCAGTTCTGCACAGCTTTGAGGAACGTCTCCAACGCCGGACCCTCCCCACGCTTGTCGATGATGTCGAACGCCTCGTACACGATCCGCCTGCTCAACGACTTTTTTCCGTCCCACATGACATAATTGACGAACTTCTCCACGAGCTTGGAGCCGTAACGGATATCGGGAGGGACGTCGCGGCCAGGGATGACGATGTCGTAGGTGGTCATTTATCCCTCCTTGGGTTTGCGCACGCCGTAGCGGGAGCGGCTCTGGCGGCGGCCCTCCACGCCCGCCGCGTCCAGGGCCCCCCGCACGATGTGGTACTTCACACCCGGCAGGTCCTTCACGCGTCCGCCACGAACAAGCACGATGGAGTGCTCCTGGAGGTTGTGCCCCTCACCGGGGATATAGGCCGTGACCTCCCGCCCGTTGGACAGGCGCACCCGCGCCACCTTGCGCAAGGCGGAGTTCGGTTTTTTCGGGGTGCGGGTGAACACACGCAGGCACACCCCGCGCTTCTGCGGACACCCCTCCAGCGCCACCGACTTGCTCTTCCAGGGGTTTGGCTTCCTTCCCCGTCTCACAAGCTGATTGAACGTGGGCATGGTTATCACCTCCATACTAGTTTTTGGCGGGCCCTTTCTCAAGTTGATCCTGCCGGTTGAAGCCCGTGCCCACCGGGATCTTCTTCCCCACCATCAGGCAGGGCTTGAGGCTGTCCAGGTGGTCCTCCTCGCCCCGCAGGGCCGCTTCCGCCAACACCTTGGTGGTGCGCTCAAACGAGGCAGCGGCCAACCAGGACTTGCGCACCAACGCCACGCGGGAGATGCGCAAAAGCTCGCGCTCCCCTTGGGGCAGGCGATACTCGGTGATGCGAACGGTGCGCGGCTCGCCATGCACCTCCACCCGCACCTGGCGCACGCCCTGGGCCACGGCCCGCGCCAAAAGCTCAGGGGTCAGGGTCTCCCCGGCCTCGGCCAGGAGGGTGCCCCCCCGCACCACGGGCGCAAGGATCTTGGCCCCCACAATCTCCTCCCGGGCCCGCCGGATCCCCTCGTTCTCCGCAGAGAGCCGTTTCACCTCCTGCTGGAAGATCTCCAAAGGCACGATGTCGTTGAGCAGGAAGTTGGACTCGCCCGGGTCGACGATGCGCACGTTGTTGAGGATCTGGCGCAACACCACTTCAAAGTGCTTGTCGTTGATGTCCACACCCTGGGTCTTGTACACGCGCTGGAGCTCCTCCAGCAGATACTCAAAGGCCTTGCGCACCCCGGCCACCTCCATGAGGTATTGAGGCGGGACCACGCCTTTGGAGATGGGGTCGCCGCGCTCGACCTTGTCGCCCTCCCGCACGGTGGCTGCTTCCGTGCACTCCACCCGCGCCCGGAACCGGAAGCGCACGGTGCACAGCTCCCCATCCTTTTGGATCTCCTCCACCACCACCGTTTCCGAGAGGGGGGGCAAGGCCAGGCGCAGGATTTCCTGGCCCTCCCGCACCGGTGCGCCGTGCTCCACCCGTGGCTCCAGCCCCGCGGAGAGGGGGAGGATCAGCCCGCGGCCACCTTGGGCCAGGATGGCCAGGGACCGGTCGGCCACAAGCACGGTCCCCGCCACCTCCGCGGTGAGGGCCAGGGGACGGGAGCGCGTGGTGAGCTTTTTGCCCTCCTCCACCTCCTGCCCATGGGACACGAGGACCTGGGCCCCGTAGGGCACCTCGTAGGAATATGTGCGGCCATCGCGGCCATGGAGCACGATGTACCGGCGTTTTTTATCCTCGCTGACCTCCACCTTGCCGCCGATCTCGGCCACCACCGCCTCCACGTGGAACTCCTCCGTGAGCTGTGCCCCTTGTTTCACCTCCTGGCGGTGGCCCACCATGAGCTTTACCCCTTCCGGCAGGATGTACACCCGGTCCAAGTCCTCGTCGAGGAGGGCTAGGTACCTCTGGCCATTTTCGCTGAAGAAAAAGGCCCGGCCGGCCACAGGGCTCTTCAGGGAGAACAACCGCGAGGTGTCCACCTCCTCGCCCTCGGCCACCGGAAGAAGGGCTGCGGGCAGGACCACCGTGCGCGGGTCGGACTGGATCTCCACCAGATCATGGCCAGTGCGCGTGGTTTCCACCTTGATGACCCGGCCGGAAATGGGCGCCACCGCGGCCTGGGGGGACTTCGTGGTCTTGCGAGCCTCAAATAGCTCCTCCGCCCGAGGCAGCCCTTGGGTGATGTCCATCCCAGCCACCCCACCGGTGTGGAAGGTCCTCATGGTGAGCTGCGTGCCCGGCTCACCGATGGATTGAGCAGCAATGATCCCCACGGCTGTGCCCTGCTCCACGAGGCGGTGGAAGGCGAAGTCCGTGCCATAGCAAAGTTGGCAAACACCGCCCGTGGTCTGGCAGGTCACGGGCGAGCGCACAGTGAACCGCGGTCGCACCCGGATTTTTTCGATTCCCGCCGCCCTGAGCTCCTGCACGAGCTCCGGGGTGAGGGACTCGTTCTCCCGCACCAGCACGGCCAGGGTCTGGGGATGAAACACATCCCGCGTGGATTTGGCAAGATGTGCGCGCTCCTCCACACCAGGGGAAGTGAGGTCAAGCTCCACTTCCAGGCGGCCCACCTCCTCCGCGGTGACCCGGTCGACCAGCGTTCCGGCAGGGATGAGGACCTCGCCGGTCAAGGGGTGATAAACAGGCTCAGCTGTGACCCGACCGTAGATGCGCTCGGGGATGTCTTCCATGATCTCGCCTTTGGGGGCGAAGTAGAGGGGATCGATCTCCATGCCCTGCTTGGTTCCGCAGTCGTACTCCTTGACGATCACATCCATGCAGGCGTCCACAAGGCGGCGGGTGAGGTAGCCCGCGGTGGCCGTGCGCAGGGCGGTGTCCGCGGTGCCCTTGCGCGCCCCATGGGTGGAGATGAAGTACTCGAAGATGGAAAGGCCCTCCCGGAAGTTGGAGATCACCGGCCACTCGATGACCCGCCCCTGCGGGTCAGCCATGAGGCCGCGCATCCCCGCCAGCTGCTTCACCTGGCCGGAGGAACCGCGCGCGCCGGAGGCCACAATGCCATACACGGGGTTGAAGGGATTGCGCGAGAGGTTCCGCATGGTGGTCTTCTCCACCACGTCCACGGTCTCCCGCCACACCTGGGTCACGGCTTGGTAGCGCTGCTCGGCGGTGCACAGGCCCCGCAGGTACATGTTCTGGATGCGGTTCACCTTCTCTTGGGCCGCCTGCACGATCTCCCATTTCTCCGGGGGGATCTCGCAATCCGGGATGGAGATGGTGAGGCCGGAGAGGGTGGCGAAGCGGAAGCCCAGCTCCTTCAGCTGGTCCAGGACCGCCGCGGCCTTCTCCCAACCGTGGCGGAGGTAGCACTCCCCAATGAGGCGGCGCACGCGCCGGGAGTCAAACACCGCGCTGTAGTCGCGCAGATCCGGGGGAAGAATTTGGTTGAGGAGCGCGCGCCCCAAGGTGGTTTCGATAAGTTTGCCTTCGATGCGGATCTTCACCCGCGCGTGCAGCTCCAAGTACCCGAATTCCCAGGCCTTCAGGGCCTCCTCCACGGAGCGGAAGCTCTTTCCCTTCCCCTTGCCTTGAGGGTTTTCGATGGTGAGGTAGTAGAGGCCGTACACCTGGTCCTGGGTGGGGATGGCCAACGGCCGGCCATGGGCCGGGGAAAGAATGTTTTTGGCGGAAAGCATGATCTCCTTGGCCTCCCACACCGCCTCCTTGGAAAGAGGGAGGTGCACAGCCATTTGGTCCCCATCGAAGTCGGCGTTGTAAGGCGGACACACATGGGGATGGATCTGGATGGCATCCCCATCCACAAGGACGGGTTCGAAGGCCTGGATGGAGAGGCGATGCAGGGTGGGCGCGCGGTTGAGAAGCACAGGGTACTCTTTCACCAGCTGTTCCAGGACATCCCAGACCTCGGGGAGTTCGCCGGCAAGGGCCCGGTTCTTCACCTCGTCGTAGTCCGCATAAGGAAGCCCTTCCACCTTGGCGAGAACAAACGGTTTGAACAGCTCCAGGGCCATCTTTTTGGGGATGCCACACTGATGTATTTTGAGCTTGGGGTTCACTACGATGACGGCGCGCCCGGAGTAATCCACGCGCCGCCCCAAAAGGTGCCGGCGCAGCCGCCCCTGCTTCCCCTGGATCCGCTCGGAAAGGCTTTTCAGGGGCCGCCCGTCCCGCCCCTTGATGGGGTTGTCCTTTTTCTCGTTGTGAATAAGGGCGTCCACCGCCTCCTGTAGCATCCTGCGCTCGTTGCGCAGGATGATCTCGGGGGCGCCCATCTCCATGAGCCTTTTCAGGCGGTTGTTGCGGTTGATGATGCGCCGGTAAAGATCGTTGAGATCAGTGGTGGCAAACTTGCCCCCCTCGAGCTGAATCATGGGCCGCAGGGCCGGCGGCAGAACAGGGATGACCTCCAGCACCATGTCCTGGGGGCGGTTCCCGGAGCGGCGCAGCTGCTCCACCACCTCCAGGCGATGGAGAATGCGGCGGCGATCGGTCTGACCCACGGTGCGGTCCAGCTCCTCCCATAGCTCCTCGGCAAGCTTGTCCAGATCCAGGGCGGCAAGGAGTTTCTTGATGCCCTCCGCGCCGGTGGCCGCGTCAAATCCGCCTGGATAGGCTCGCTCGTAGGCCCGCACTTCCAAGGAGGAGAGCATCTGCCCCACCTTGAGGGGCACGTTCTCGCCCACCCGCACCACGAGGTGGGTGAGGTTGTCCACGACTTCGGTCACGGGATGCCCCTCCACGCCCTCGTAGCGGGCGCGAAGCATGTCGAACATCGTTTGGGAACAGATCTCTCTTGCCGGCCGCTCGCACAGGAGCTCCCCTTGGGCCACCTCATCCCCGTCCTCCACGAAGAGCTCGGCGTCCGGGGTCAGGGGGTAGTCGTGGTGGCCGACCACCAGCGCCCGGAAAGTCTCGCCGTTTTGCAGCTTGCGCTCCTCGAAGCGCACGCGCCCTGCTTCCTCGGCGACGATGCGCGGGCTGGCAGTGATAAGGTACGCGCGTTCAGCCTGGAACGTGAAAACCCCCTGTAAGATGCGCAATTCTGTCGCATACAGGGTTTCCCCGGGGCGAATCTTTGGAGAAGCCGACTGGGTCACAATGTACAGCTCTTCCCTGGCTGTTTCCGTCTCGTAGTAGGCGATGCGCCGCAAATCGCGACGCTTGATGCCCAACAGGCGGGAGAGGGGGCTGGCCACGCCTTTGAGGTACCAAAAGTGCACCACCGGGCTGGCGAGCCGCATGTGGCCCATGTTCACCCGGCGCACCGAGGAGTCGGTGACCAGCACCCCACATTTGTCACACGTGATGCCCTCGTAGCGCTTGCCCCGGTATTTGCCGCAAGCGCACTCGTAATCGTTATCCGGGCCGAAGATCTCCTCGGCATAAAGGCCGCCGCGCTCCGGTCTATGCGTGCGGTAGTTGATGGTCTCAGAGTTCGTCACCTCCCCCTTGGACCAGGAAAGGATTTCCTCGGGGGAGGCCAACCCGATCCTGATTCTCGCAATATCGTCCCCGGAAATTGGCACTGCTCACCACCTCAGCTTTTCTCGCCTTTGTTCTTCTCGCCCGCGGGTTTGCGGCGGTAGTCCGTGGTGTAAAAGCCGCTGCCCTTGTAGATCACCCCGAAGCGGGTAAGAAGACGATTGACCTCGTCCGCGCCGCAACCCGGGCAGCGCACCCGCGGGTTTCCGTTCATCACTAGCTCCCTAAACTCCGTCCCGCAACGGTCGCAGAGGAAACGGTAGATGGGCATCATTCACCTCCTTTTCCGGATGCCTCTCAGGGAGTGGAGCATAAAAAGGAACCAAAAGCCTTAGTCTACCAGAGAAAGCCCTTCGCGCAAGTCTTGGGGAAAGACGCGGAGGCGCGAGGTCTCCTCCGCCCCTTCCGGGCGGAAGCACACCGTCCAGGGCCGAGCGGTCCCACCACCCCATACAGTCAGCACCTTCTGGGCTGCCAGTCGGATCAGTTGTTCCCGTGCCTCTGGGGCAAGCCGCGCCCCCGGTCCCCGCAGGAGCCCCAAGGGCGACCCTGGCAGGGGGACGTAGAGCCGCACATCCTCGGGCAAGAACAGCTCCTGAAGTCGCCTTTGCTCCGCGGGGGTGGTGGCCACCACCAGCAGCCCCCCATGCGGAAGCCTGAAAACAAAAGGGAACTCCAACAGTTGGACAAAGTTTGCGGTGAGATCCTCTTTCGCATCGCCTCCGAACTCGCGACAGCGCTGGGCGAATGCGGGGTCCGCCAAAAGACAAAGGCGCCCGGAGAGCGTGGGCGAAAACTTAAAGATCTTCGCCAGGTTTATCATTTTTTCGTGCCAACACCCATCGGCGTAGAAATCCAACAGGGACTGTCGATCCACAAGCCCTTCTGCCTCCGCCTGGGTGGGCGGCAAGAGCTTAGCAGAAAGCGGGCGCAGCACCCGCCTGGCCAACCCCAGTTCTTCGTCCAGGGCCTGCAAAAACTCCGCCGACAGCCCGGCTTTGCCTGCCACCTCCCCAGTGATCACCAGGTCAAACCTGCGGCGACGTACAATCCTCCCTGCCCGTTCCAGGAGCGTTTTGCGGCAAACTCCACAAGGGAAAGCCTCGCCATTCATTTTCGGCAAGCGAAGAAACTCCCGCTTCACCGTGACCGAGCGCAGCGGAAGATCCAGGATCTGGGCCGCAAGTGCCACGCGCTTCTCGTCGCGAAAGAACGGGGAATTAAAGAAGACCAGGTGAAGCTCACGCAGGCCGGCACGCTGAGCTAGCCGTACAGCCAGAAGCGAGGCCAAGCTTCCGGAAAAGAGGACCAGGGCCCGCGTATCTCACCCCCTAAGGCCGCGGGCGAATGAGGCCATACCCACCGTTTTTCCTCCTGAACAACACCGCGGGGGCCTCCTCCCCGGCCTCAAAGAACACGAGGAAATCCCGAGCGCTGGCTTCCAGGTGCTCCACAGCCTCTTCCACCGTAAGCGGTTTGCGGACGTAATCATCCACTTCCTCCACCTTAGATCTTGCCGCCCCTTTGGACATCCCCCCGATCTCCCCGGATTTGCGCACCACCCGCAGCCTCTCCTTGAACTCCACAAGCTGCCTTTGCATCTTGTCCACCGCTTGGTCCACGGAGGCCAGGATGTCCGGGCTTTCCCCCAACGCCTTCACCACCTTTTTGTTCACCAGGTGGGCAACGATTTGGGTGCGGTGGAGGGCGCCCTCGGCCTCCACCACCACATCCATGCGGTTGATGCGATCGAAGTAGCGCGAGAGCACAGCCACTTTCTTCTCCACGTACTCTCGCACAGCGGAAGAAGGGACAGCATGGCGCTCCACAATGTGCAACTCCATTTGTGCCTCCTTTTCCATTATACGTCCTTCGCTCCTTTTGTCAAGGAGCTTGAAATTTCTTCACCCATTAGGCGAGCCGCCTCAGCCAAGGCTTCTTCGCGGCTTGTGATCTCCCCAGCCAGGATTTTCTCATGCACGCCTGCCAAAATTTGCCCTAACCGAGGACCGGGGCGTTCCCCTAACGCGAGGAGATCGTGGCCAGAGAGAAGTTCTCGGGCCCGCCGCAGCCCCTGGACGCGTCGCAGATGCACCAAGAGCCGCACCGTCTGGGAGAGGACCGGAAGCCAGGCGCGGCTTTGGTGGGCGGTGGCCTCCGCGTCACAGATCACAACCCTCAGAAGATCCGCGAACAGGGGGAACCGCTGGGAAAAGAGGGGGAGGTGGACCTCCTCAGCTTCCCCCGTGCAGACGAGGCGCACCTGTTTGCCCAGGCCCATTTCCGGAAGCCGGGCCACCCTCATGTGCTCCACCACCAAAAATTTGACACGCTCGATCTCGCGGCGAGAGAAACGAAATCTAGTGAGGATTTCCTCAGCCATATCCCCGCCGATTTGGCAATGCCCGGCCATGTTCTCCCCCTCAGAGCGGGTCAGCGCCCGCGGTTTTCCCACGTCGTGGAGGAGGAGGGCCATTTTCAGCAGGGGATCATCCCAAATCCCATCGGCCTGGGCCACGGCAAGAAAAGTATGGGCAAGCACATCGCCCTCCGGATGATAAGCGGGGTCCTGAGGCACACCCTTTAGGGCCGCGACCTCCGGAAGGATGTGCGCCAAAAGGCCAAGCTCCTGAAGCAGCGCAAGGCCCCACGCGGCGCGCGGTGTGGAGAGGATGCGCACCAGCTCCTCGCGGATCCGCTCCCACGAGATGTGCAGGATCTTGGGGGCGTGTGCGCGGATGGCGGCGGCG
Organism: uncultured Thermotogaceae bacterium; assembly: GCA_964429165.1. GTDB lineage: Bacteria > Bipolaricaulota > Bipolaricaulia > Bipolaricaulales > Bipolaricaulaceae > DTER01. The sequence continues at coordinate 148,483 of CAYSAN010000001.1, read as the reverse complement.
GTGTTTTCCTCAAGGCGGAAACCCAGGGTGCAAGAGAACCGCACTGCCCGCAACATCCGGAGGTAGTCCTCGCTTAGGCGCTCATGGGGGTCGCCGATGGTGCGGATGAGGCCTCTTTTGAGGTCCGCAACGCCGCCCACAAGGTCCAACACCTCGCCGTTCCGGTGGGCAGCTAGCCCGTTCACCGTGAAATCCCGCCGGCTGAGGTCCTCCACAAGGGAAGCCCACTGTACCTGAGCCGGCCTGCGGCCGTCTAAGTAGTCTCCCTCAGCACGGAACGTGGCCACCTCGTACTGGCGGCCATCCGGCGCCACCACGACCACCACCCCGAAGGCCTCCCCCACCGGGAGGACCTGGCAGCAGGAGGAAAAAAGGCGCCGCACCTCCTCAGGCGGAGCAGACGTAGCGATGTCCAAATCCTTGGGGTGAAACTCCCGGCCGGAGAACTCCGCTAAAAGGGCATCGCGCACCACACCGCCCACGAGAACCGCGGTGTGCCCGGCGGCCTCCAGCCTCTCTACGATGTGTTTGGCCAGGGGGTGCTCAGCCCATATGCGCTCCATGGGAATGCGCATGCTGGGATTATCCAGGGTTTGCATGAAATGCCCAGCAGGGCTAAGATCATCAAGGAGGCCGAAATGGAACACCCAGCGGTGCAAGAGGCCCGGGACCGGATGTCCAAAACGTTGGAGGTGCTGCGCCAAGAGCTGGGAAAAGTTCATACGGGCAGGGCTAATCCCGCCCTGCTTGAGGATCTTCGCGTGGATTACTACGGGGTCCCCACACCGCTCAAGCATCTGGCCAACGTCGTCGCGCCGGATCCTGATTTGCTTGTGGTGCGGCCGTTTGATAAATCGCAAATCGGGGCCATTGAGCGGGCCATCCGTGCTGCCGATTTAGGCCTCAACCCCCAAAACGATGGCCAACTCATCCGCATCAAGGTGCCCCGCCTCTCCGAGGAGAGACGGAATGAGCTGGCGAAGCTTGTGGCCAAGAAATCCGAGGAGGCCAAGATAGCTTTGCGCCACATCCGTCGGGAGCTGCGCGACCGCTTAGAGCAAGAGAAGAAGGACGGAAAGATCTCGGAGGACGACTTCTTCCGCCTGCAGAAGGAGCTGGACCAGATCACCGCGGACTTCACAAACAAGGTGGAGGAGCTTGCGGGAAAAAAGGCGGAAGAGATGCGCACTTTTTAGGACATGCCTGGCCTCAAACTCGCCCTTGCCCTGGGCCTGGGGGTGGTCCTGACCCTGGCGTTTTTTCGGCCGAGCTTGGCCCTCGGCGCTTTGGTTGGGCTTGGCACCGCAGGGTTATCCCGTTTCATTCACATCCGCCTTTTGAAAAAGGCGTTGAGCGAGGGCAAAGCCAGGGCGTTGACCGCCGCGAGCCTCGGAAAATTCGGGTTTTTGGTGGCAGCCGCCCTGTTGGCGATCCTGTGGGGCGCGGATCCACTGGGCGTGGCCATGGGCCTTTTCCTCTTCCCGTTGGGGCTCTGGCTGAGCTTAGGTTTTTATGTCCTCCGAAATCAGTAAATATCTGGCTTGGCGCGTGCGGCTGGGTCCAGTGGAGGTCGCGTTCAACCCCCTGACCCTGGCCGCTTCCTTGGGCCTTTCCCTCGTGCTGGTGCTGTTGGCCCTGTGGCTTCGTCGGGGCATCCCCAAGGACCCCGAGGGCTCCCCTTCCCGTCGCTTGCTCCTCCTGGGCGTTTTCCTGGAGTTTGTGGACCACCAGATCCTCGGGGCCATGGAGAAAGGGGTGAAGCGCGCGCTTGTGCCTTTTGTGGCCACGCTTTTCCTCTTCGTTTTGGCCAGCAACCTCGCCGCGCTCTTGCCCATCCCTGGCCTGGTACCTCCCACGCGGGACCTCAACGTGCCCCTGGGCTTGGCTCTCCTCGTGTATGCTCTCTCGCACCTCTACGGGATCCGCGCCAAAGGCCCTCTTCGCCATGGAAGGACCTATCTTGAGCCGTTGCCCTTCATGCTTCCCATGAACTTGGTGGGCGATTTGGGCCGCACTCTCTCCCATGCCTTCCGTCTCTTTGGAAACATCCTCGGTGGGTCCATCATGCTGGCCGTGATCTTCCCTGTGCTTGTGAACCTGGTGTCACGATTCCGGTTGCTCCTGGGTGGTTTCCTTCTTCTCCTTGGGCTCGTGGTGCTGTTGATGCTCGCTCGGTCTGGGAAGAACAAGGCTTTTCACTATTTGGGCTTTGCTTGGCTTGGCCTCGCAGTTCTTTTTGTTCTGCACTTTTGGTTGCCCTTGGTTTGGGTGGCACCCGCGGCTTTCCTGGTGGGGACAGGGGCAGGGGTGCTGCTAAACTTCTTTTTCGGGATGTTTGCGGGGACGATTCAAGCGTTGGTGTTCACGCTCCTGGCGGCCGCGTACATCCAGATGGCTGCGGAGTGAAAAGGAGGAAGAACATGGAAATCACGGGTGCAGAGTTCGTGCAGGCCATGAAGTATTTGGGAGCCGGGATCTGTATGGGAATCGGAGCCATCGGTCCGGGGGTGGGCGAAGGGCGGATCGGTGCCTCCGCTTTGGAGAGCATGGCCCGTCAACCGGAGATGGCCAACATCCTGTTGCGCAACATGATCATCGCCGACGCCATCGCCGAAACCACCGGCATTTACTCCCTCATCGTGGCCATCATGATCCTCTTCGTGGTGTGATATGACCCAAGGCTGGGAGACGATCATTGGAAGCCTGAACTGGACGCTGATTTTCAACGTCGTCTCCTTTCTCATTTTGCTTTGGCTTCTCCGCCGGATTTTGTTCAAACCCGCGCTGCGCTGGCTAGAGGCCCGTCGGGAGGCGGAGGAGGCGCGCTTGAACAAGGCAAAAGCCCTGGAGGCCCAGGCTGAGGCATTGCACAAAAAGGCGGAGGCGGAGCTGGCGGAGACCAATCGTCTGGCCCGGGAGATCGTGGCCCGGGCGGAGGCCGAGGCCCGGGAGATCCTGAGAAGGGCGCGGGAGGAAGGCCGGGAAGAGGCCCGCCGCATCCTGCAGGACACAGAAAAGGCGGTGGCCCAGATGAAAGAGAAGGCCCTGGCCGATCTGCGCAAGGAGTACGCAGAGCTTGTGGTGCTGGCGGCGGCGCAGGTTTTGGGCCGGGAGGTCCGTCCTGAGGACCACGCGCGCCTCCTCAACGAATTCCTCGCCCGGTTGGGGCCAAGAGCCCTGTCCTGAGGCCCTATGCGAGAGGAACCCCTGGCTGAACGCTATGCTCGTGCTCTCCTGTCTGCCAGCCTGGACAGCGCCGTGGCGGACCGCGTGGCCCAGGACCTCCTCTTTTTGCGCGAAGTCCAAACAGAGCTTCCTGAGCTCGTGCCCTTCCTCGCCCACCCTCGCATCGCTCCTGCCGCCAAAGAAAAGGTGCTCTTCTCCCTGAACAGCACCATCCATCCCTACACATTGAACCTCCTGCGGCTTTTGGTGCGCAAAGGGCGGGCGGGGCTTGTCCCCTGTTTGGTCTTCGCCTACTTCAAAGCCTGGGAAGAAGCTGGTGGGCCAGTCCACATCGTCGTTCGCTCCGCACGGCCCCTTTCCCTGGAGGACCGGGTTAAACTTCAAGCCCAGCTCAGGGAGGCCTTGGGGCGGGACGTGGCTTTGGAGGAGGAAATCGCACCAGAGCTTCTGGCGGGCGTGGAGCTTGTCATCGGCGGGAAGAGGTTGGATGCGTCTTTGCGCGGGCGCTTGGTCCGTCTTCGCCAAGCCCTAGGAGGTTGATATGCCCCGCTACGACGAAATCGCAGCCGTTCTTAAACAGCAGATCCAAAACCTTGGTGCAGATCTGGCGATGGAAGAGGTGGGGGTGGTGGTGGAGGTGGGCGATGGCATCGCTCGGGTATGGGGCCTGCGCTCCGCCATGGCCGCGGAGCTTTTGCTTTTCCCCGGCGATGTGTACGGGCTCGTCCTGGACCTCACCGAGGACTCCGTAGGCGTGGCCATTCTCGGCAGCGATGCCCATATCAAGGAAGGCGATGAGGTGCGCCGCACCGGCCGGGTCTTGGAAACCCCGGTTGGCCGGGGCTTCCTCGGCCGGGTGGTGGATCCCCTGGGCCGTCCTCTGGACGGAGGCCCCCCAGTTGAGCCCGAGGGCCACCGCAAGACCGAGGCCAAAGCGCCGGGCGTGATCTTGCGCCAGCCCGTGAACACCCCCCTGCAGACGGGGATCAAGTGCATCGATGCCCTCACCCCCATCGGCCGAGGCCAACGGGAGCTTATCATCGGCGACCGGCGCACCGGAAAAACCGCCATAGCTATCGACACCATCATCAACCAACGGGACCAGGGCGTGTACTGCATCTACGTGGCTATCGGGCAGAAATCCTCCTCCATCGCGAAGGTGGTGGACTCCCTGCGGAGGCATGGCGCCATGGACTACACCATAGTGATCGCCGCCTCCGCCGAAGATCCTGCGCCGCTGCAGTACGTCGCGCCCTATGCCGGGTGTGCCATGGGCGAGTACTTCCGCGATCGCGGTGACGATGCGCTCATCATCTACGACGACCTCTCCAAGCATGCCGTGGCCTATCGCCAGATCTCCCTGCTTCTGCGGCGGCCGCCGGGCCGCGAGGCCTACCCCGGCGACATCTTCTACCTGCACTCGCGGCTTTTGGAGCGGGCGGCGCGACTGGCGGACGAGTTTGGCGGAGGGTCCCTCACCGCGCTGCCCATTGTGGAGACCAAAGCCGGCGACATCACCGCGTACATCCCTACGAACTTGATCTCCATCACCGATGGCCAGATCTATTTGGAGGCCGATCTTTTCAACAAGGGGCAGCGGCCGGCCATGAACGTGGGGCTTTCCGTATCGCGCGTAGGCGGTGCTGCTCAAATCCCGGCCATGAAGGAGGTGGCCGGGCAGCTGCGTCTGGCGCTCGCCCAGTATCGGGACCTGGCAGCCTTCGCGGAATTCGCTCAGGAACTCGATGAGGCCTCCCAGGCCCAGCTTGCCCGCGGCGCCCGCGTCATGGAGATCCTGAAGCAGGAGCAGTTCTCACCCATGCCCGTAGAGGCACAAGTGGCCTCCCTTTACGCCGCGGTGAACGGATACCTGGACGACATCCCTTTGGAAGCGGTGCGCGCCTTCGAACGCGGCTTCCTCTCGTACTTGCGCCAGGAACACGGGGAGGTTTTAGCTGAGCTTCGCCGGGAGAAGCGGCTCACGGAAAGGGTACGCACTGGTCTGGACCAGGCCATCGCAGAGTTCAAAAGGGGGTTCCGCGCCTAAGCTATGGCTAAAAAGCTTCGGCAGTTAAGACGCCGCATCCGCAATATTCAGCACATCCGCCAGATCGCTAAGGCCATGTACACCATTGCCTCCACCCAGGTCATCCAGCGGAAGAAGGAACTCCTTCAAGCCCGCGTTTTCCCCGCTGCGGCCTTGAACGTATTAGCTGACCTTAAGAGTTGGGCAAGGATTAATTTTCTTGTGCACCCCTTATTGGACGGTAACGGCCTTCCTGGACATGGCTTGGTTGTGGTGAGCGCCGATCGCGGTCTATGCGGCCGGTATGTGCTGGAGTTGAACCATGCGGCTTTGCGTTTCCTAGAGGCCCGTCAAGACACGAGACTCATCGTTGTGGGCGACAAAGCCATTCGCTTTTTTGCCCGGGCAAGGTGGCCCCTGGTTGCCGCACATCGGCGCTGGGAGCGACCAAGCCTTTCCCACGCGCGCACCTTGGCCCAGGAAGTGCTGGCGCTTCATGGCGAGGTCGGGGAGGTGCACGTGATATACATGGAATTCCGGGGGGAACTGGTTCAGCGCGTGCGGCTGGAGCGACTTCTGCCCATCCCTGTCCCGGAAAAACCCATCCCCCAGCTCCTGGTGGAGCCAGATCCTGCGGTGCTTCTGGAGGAGCTTGGCAAGACCTGGGTTCTGGGGCGGATCCATCAGATCCTGTTGGAGGCAAAGACCTCGGAGCACGTGGCCCGCCGCCAGGCCATGAAAACCGCCACCGACAATGCCGACGAAATGTTGGAAAAGCTCACGCTCCAGTACAATAAAGCTCGCCAGCAGAGCATCACCCTCGAGCTCATGGACATCATGGGCGGGGCTGAGGCTGTTCGGGAGGGGTTGTGAACGTGCGTGAAGCGGCCGCAGAGGGTTGGATTGTGGCGGTGCGGGGACCGGTGGTGGACGTGGCCTTTCCCCGCGGGCATCTACCTTCCCTGCGCCAGGCCCTCATCGTGCCACGCGAGGAAAAAGAATTAGTGCTGGAGGTGGCCCAACATCTGGGCGATTCCACGGTGCGCACGATCGCCATGGACTCCACGGATGGGTTGCGCCGTGGGGACAAGGTTTACGACACCGGCGGGCCCATAACCGTGCCTGTGGGCCCGGAGATCTTGGGTCGCATGTTCGATCTCGTGGGAAACCCCATCGATAATCTGCCGCCCCCTTCCGTGAAAAAGCGGTATCCCATCCACCGCGAGGCACCCCCCTTGGATGAGATCTCTGTGGAGGACGAAATCCTGGAGACCGGGCTCAAGGTGATTGATCTCATGGCGCCGATTCCCAAAGGGGGCAAGGTGGGGCTCTTTGGCGGGGCCGGGGTGGGTAAAACCGTGCTCATCATGGAGCTCATTCGCGCCATCGCTTACGAGCACAAGGGGTATTCCGTATTTGCCGGTGTGGGCGAGCGCTCACGTGAAGGAAACGAACTTTATCTGGAGATGAAGCGGGCTGGTGTGCTCCCTAACACCGTGCTCGTCTATGGCCAGATGAACGAGCCCCCTGGGGCGCGCTTCCGCGTGGGACTCGCCGGGGTGACCATGGCCGAGTACTTCCGCGATGAGGAGGGCAAGGACGTCCTACTTTTCATCGACAACATCTTCCGTTTCGCCCAAGCTGGGTCTGAGGTATCCGCGCTTTTGGGCCGCATGCCTTCAGAGGTAGGTTATCAGCCCACCCTCGCTACGGACGTGGCCGAGCTCCAGGAGAGGATCGTCTCTACTCGACGCGGCTCCATCACCTCAGTGCAAGCCATTTACGTTCCTGCTGACGACTTCACGGATCCTGCGCCCGCCACGGTTTTCGCCCATTTGGACGCCACCATCGTCCTCACCCGTGAGCTTGCGGAGAAGGGGATTTATCCGGCCGTGGATCCCTTGCAATCCGACTCCCGGCTCATGGACCCGCGCGTCATCTCCCGCGAGCATTATGAGGTGGCCCAACGGACCAGGGCCATCCTTCAGCGCTATCAGGATCTCCAGGACATCATCGCCATCATGGGGATGGAGGAACTTTCTGAAGAGGACCAGATCACGGTCATGCGCGCCCGCAAGATTCAGCGGTTCATGTCCCAACCCTTCCACGTGGCCGAGCATTTCACCGGCCGCAAGGGCGCATACGTGCCCCTCGAGGAGACAGTGCGCGGGTTTAAGATGATCGTGGATGGGGAATTGGACGACGTTCCTGAGCCCATGTTTTACATGGTGGGCGCTATCGACGAGGTTTTGGCCCGCGCTGGGCGTTGATCGCACCCAGTACCCTTAACCTATTAAGACCGTGGTTTCTCGGGCCTGGATGGCCACGGCAAGACTCGCCAACGCGTCCTCGGGGGTAACCGAGGGAGCCCTGTTTTCCGCGATCGCCGAGAGGAAATCCCTCATCAGGGCCTGAAGCGCGTGTTTGTATTCTTCTTGTCGCGCTGGGCGGGTAACCTCTGCATGAATTTGCATCCATCGCCCATGAGTCCCAAGCATTTCCGGGGGTTTCCCCAGCAATTGCTTTAAGAGTGTGAGATGCTCTGGCGCAACAAGGCCTGAGAGGACAAGTCGGACAGGAATCCATCCTTCCAGCATCACTTGCCCGCGAGATAAACCCAAATGGATCGTGGTTCGCTCCACACAACGTGGTCGATCGAAGCTGTGATAGAAACTAGCGAAAACTTTGTGCCCATACTGCACCACTGCGGCCACACGATTGACGAGGCCTGGGGCCGCGCACAAGGCGTGACCTTGGACAAAGCTTGGCGCGTGCCCTACAAGTTGGTTACAAAGATCGAAGAAGTGGACCCCATGTTCCACATGAACACCCCCACTTTTTGTTATATCCCAAAACCAATGGCGAGGATCAAGGCCCTCCTGCGTGGCCAAATTAATGAGGGAGAAAAGCTGTAAATCACCGAGGATTTTTTCCCGGACCAAACGCAAGACGAGCTGGTGTAACGGGTGGAAGCGCAGTACATAATCTACACTCAGAAGAACTCCGTTTGCCCGAGCTGCTTCTATTGCAGCCTTGGCCTCCTCAAGATTGATGGCCAGTGGTTTTTCCACCAGAACATGTTTGCCAGCGTGCGCAGCTTGCATGGCCATGGCTGCATGGAGGTGAGGAGGGGTGGCGATGACCACCACTCCGATCTCTGGATCTGCAACCATGTCTTCGAATTTCTCATAAACCCGCGCGCCCCTTGGAGCACAGGCGAGGGCACGCTCACGGTCTGCGTCGCACACAGCGGAAACCTTTGCTTCCCTCATCTCCGTGTAGGCGGCGAGCAAAAATTCACCAAACCGACCCAGACCCACAATCCCAATGCCCATCGGGCGCTTTTCATTCTGAATAGCGCACATAGTCCAGAAGCTCCTTCACAGGGGCAGTAGCCAACCCGATGACGTGGTCTGCTCCCCCATAAAACACGTAAACGGTGTCACCCACAAGGATGTTCGCACAACTGAACACAACATTGGGCACGTTCCCCTGGAGTTCCCAAATGACGCTTGGCCAAAAGATGGGGTTTTTAGGACGAGCGATCACGCGGCTGGGATCGTCCAAGTCCAGGAGAGCCAGGCCAAAGCGATAAACGCGCTTGTCGTCGTACGCATGATAAAAGAGGAGCCAACCGTGGTCAGTTTCGATGGGAACACCGTTAGCTCCCACACAAATGTTATCCCACCAATTATCTGGCCGCGGCCCAAAAAGCGGGCGCATTTTTCCACGCGGCCAGTGCACAAGGTCCTCGGAAAAGGCCACCCAAATCCAAGGGCGCGGTCGATGCAGAGCTACATAGTAATGACCGACGCGACGCGGGAATAGCACGTGGTCCTTGTTATCCTCTCCCTCCACCAATGACCCAATACGCTTCCAAGTCACAAGGTTTTCGCTGTGGGCTAGCATGGGGGTCACCGCTCCCCCCGCAAGGACAGCTTTTTCGCGCGGCGGACCAAAGGCTGTATAGGTCATGTAAAAAGTGCCGTCGATCACCACCACTCTGGGATCTTCCACCCCCCAAGCTTCCCAAGGCATTTCTGGCACTACAACCGGCATTCGCAGGCGATTCCAGTGTATTCCGTCCTCACTCACCGCGTAGCCAATGCGGCTGATGAGGTCCAGTCCTTGGGCGCGGTAAAACATGTGGAAAAGTCCACGATGGTGAATTACGCCCGGATTGAAAACGTGCCGACATTCCCAATTCGAAAAAGGATCGGGAACACAAATCGGCGTGTTGCTTACGCGTTTCAAAAGGCTTTCCATATCCCCTCCCTTTTATGTGGAGATCACAAAGGAAACCCCTCGCACAAACCTACGGCTAAAAACAAGGAACAAAACGATGATGGGGAACGTCAGAAAAACTCCAGCGGCATACAAGGGCCCAGGATAGCCTCCATAGGGGCCGAACATGGTGGCCAAAAGCACGTTCAACGTCTGTTTTGTCGGGTCGCGCACCACGATCATATCCCACAAAAGCTCAATCCAGCGCTCCATAAACAGGAATAGAAAAACGATGGTCGTCACGGGGCGTGCAATAGGGATCATGATGCCGAAGATGATGCGTAGCTCCCCGGCGCCGTCTATACGCGCCGCTTCTATGACTTCCTTGGGGACAGAACGGAAAAAATTTGCATACATGAAGATGGCCCAGGTGCTTACCAGCCCCGGGAAGATCATAGCCAGGTATGTGTTGTAAAGCCCCATGCTGCGAATAAGCAAAAAGGTGGGAACAAGAAGAATGATTCCTGGATAGAACATGTGGAACAGTACGAAGTTTTGAATGGCGCGCCGGCCGCGGAAAGAGAGCACTGCAAGGGCATAGCCCACAAGTGCACCGAGGATAACACGGCTAAGAGTAACAACACTGGCCACCAGAGCGCTATTGCCTAGTGCTCGGAGCCAAGGACGGGGCAAAGTTGCGGCTCCTCCGGCGAGCAGCCATTGATAAGAACGGATGACTAAGGAAGAGGGAATTAGCACCCGATCCACTTCATGCCAGGGAGCCAAAGACTGAAGCAACATGTAAAGGTAGGGGGCAATCATCGCGAGGAGTACACCCGTGGCTAAAACATAAAGTGCCAGAATTTTCAGGCTTTTTCTGCTCAGCCTTGAAGCCATGGACACCTCCTCAGCGGAAACCGCGCCGCGCTCCCCAGGACTCCACCACCCTCCGAATGAGGAGGACGCTTATGAACGTAGCCAGCGCGTTCAGGACCGCTATTGTGGCTCCATACCCTGCACGAAAGCGCTCGAATGCTTGGTAATAAATCTCCAGTTGCCAGGTGTGCGTTGCGAATCGAGGGCCGCCCCCCGTCAGCACGTAAGGTTCGGTGAAAATGCCAAAGCATAGCCCTACCGCAAGAATAAGCACGGTGTAAAAAGCCGGATACAAAAGGGGCAGCGTTATTTTCCTAAACTGGGTGAACGCCCCAGCCCCATCCAAAGCGGCGGCCTCGTAAAGTTCGCGCGGAATGCTTTGCAATCCGGCAAGGAAAATCAAAGCGTAATAACCAGAAAGCTTCCAGACTATCATGGCGCTGATCACGAGGGTGGCCCATGTGGGCTCCCGTAACCACCGGGGAGCTGAGCCAAATATCGCGCGCAAAAATTCATTCAATGCACTGTCATACGAGAGAATCCCGCGCACAACCAAACTGATGGCCACGCCTGAGGCCAAATATGGAAGGAAAAAGCCCACAGCGTAAAACTGTTTAAGGTGCGGAAGATGATGCACGATCAACGCCAACCCCAGCGAAACCAAAATCACGCTAGGGACAATGGCGGCCATGAACTTATAAGTGTTCACAAAAGCGCGGAATACCCGCGTGCTTTGCAGGGCCTCCTGAAAATTACCTATGCCAACATAAGTCCGCACAGGCGCAATCAGATTCCAGTCGAAAAATACAAGGGACAAGCTCCATCCAAGGGGGATCAGGAAGAACAAAATCGCGGTGAGAATATAGGGGCTGGCTAGTAGCCAGCCCCTCAATTCCTTTTGGAGTTTCACGGCTGTTTACTTCAGAACCGTCTTAACCGCAGCTTTCCATGCTGCCCACCCCTGCTCAGGGCTCAGGTCACCTATGAGCACCGGATAAATGCACTCCAAACCCATGAGCTCTTGTATCTCTACATACTGATAGTGAGCGATAGGCGGAACCGCATAGGGAATGTTCGCTGCATATGCCAAAAGGGCGGGTTCTTTTTCCTGAATATAGGAGATGAAAAGAGGGTTGGTAGTCACATCATCGCGCGCAGGAAGCATGCCCGTGATCTGAGCCCAAGTGCGGTCATTTTCAGCATTGGCAAAAACCCAACGGATGAAGTCCCACATGGCCTGGCGTTGCTCTAGCGTAGCCTGAGCGTATATCACCACTCCCTTGGCATCGGCAAAGGTATGAACGGGGACATCCGGAGGATACCAATCGGGCACAGGGGGCGGCGTGAGAACAAACGTCTCACCGTATATTAGCTCCGGGTAATTTTCCCTCCACCACGGGAAAGTCCAGGGGCCCAACACCGTCATGATCGTCTTTCCTACTTCAAAACCTGTGGCTAAAGGTTCTGTGATCAACAGCTTTCTGTCCCTTAGGGTTTTGAAAAAGCGCAACACTTCCACAGCTGCTTTGTCATCCGCGGTGATCTCCTTCCCAGTGATGAGGGGTTTACCCCCACTTGCCGCGTAATAAAAAACAAAAAAATCAAACCAGCGCTGCCACCAAGTGGGAACCTCCAGCTCTCCCCTTAGCCACAGGAATTTGTCCGGATAAACGGTTTTAAGGCGCTCCCCTACCGCCAGCACTTCGCCGTAGGTGCGCGGCGGTCGGTCATAGCCCAGCTCCCGTAGGATGTCCATGCGCCAAGCTACAAGCATAGCGTTCACGTACATGGGGATGACATAATAGTTGCCGTCGGGGAAAACCCAACCTCTCATGGTCTCTTCCATGCGGCGGGCTTGCACCAGGTTTTCCCAGCCTGGGAAAATATTCCACGCCACAATGGCTCCAGAGCGGACAAGCTGGTCGCCGAACCCGATGAAAACGTTCTCTGAGGCCGTAGGGGCCACCCCGCCGGCAATAGCTGCAAGAATCCCTGCTTCTGATGTGGGGGTCTCCGGCATCGGACTCACTGTAATCTTCACCCGGGGATTTTCAGCCATGTACGCTGCGGCCATACGGCGCCAAAACACTTCCTGCGGGGGATTTGGTGCGCTCCAAAACGTTATTTCGACCTGGGCCAACCCCACAACACCGAGGACTAACAGGCCAAAAGTCCAGCACCTCCGCACTGCTTGCATAGACCACCTCCTCACGGATTCATAGCCTGCCAATCCACCACTACCCCACCTATCACAAGCCTTCTGTCAATGTACACCGCTTCCTGCTCCCCAGGGATCACCACTAGCACCGTGGCGGAATCGGGCGGCAAGGCCAGATGAATTCTTCCACTTGCGTTTCGCATGATAAATTTCTTGGCCACTGTATCGTACAAATCTTTAGGTTCTGCCCCTAATTCAAGCTCGATTTCTTTCGTTTCTCCATAGGGGTTGTAATAAAGATAAGTTGGATAAGCTGGGGCGCGGAAATAGTCAGTGGCCAAAAGATCGATCCGCAAAATTCCCGGCACGTTGGTTTGGTGCACCACAGCCCCGAAAACCCCGGCATGCGACCCGGCATAAAGGGCAAAATTGGTGTTAGCCCATTTGTTTCGCATGGCATCCCCAGTGGCGTAGGGACTGACCACGTCCCAGCCCACTACACCCCAGCGGCGCAGACCTTCATAAGGGATGACACCACGGGAGGCTTGCGCCCAAAACGCAGAGGATTGGTGTTTTGGTGAATGGTAAGGTGCATAGAAAAGACGAGCGTTTACAGCGGCATGGAGAATCCATTTCCCTATGGCCTTCGCGAACCGCGAATCGTAACGAACCAAAGGCACAAGCGGCTCAGCCCAGACGAAGGTGTTCATGGCAAAGGCATAACCTTCTTGATCGGTCAAGCTTCCGATCAAACCATCAACGCGCACGCCATCCCACTCTCCAGCGATCATGCCCCAGCCTGGCCGAGCATCTGAAACCCCAAAACACCACCGGATGAAGGCTTCAACCGGGTAATCTTTGCCCTGTTCAGCGTTGAGTCTGGCCGCTACCAGTGCTCCATAGGGGAGAAGAAGCTCGTATAGAGGGTTATATCCCTTCTCCGCCAGACGTTTTAAATAGGCCATCGCCCGTTCTGCCCCGCTCAAAAAGCGAGGCTCTTCAAAGGTTAAATAGGCCATGTACAGAAGCCAAGCTACTCCTGCTGCCGCATCAGGTTCCTTCCACCACCGAGAGACCGGCACCATTCGGGCAAAGTCAAAGGCCTGAAAGGCAAAATTAGGTACTCCTTCATCGTCGGCAAGCACGTCCAACGCCTCCAACCATCGTTCTGCTACAATGTGTGTGATTTCCAGCATGCTCAAATCCTCAGGGTCCCTTTTCACCTGAGCGAGCCCAGGATATTGATAGGTCAGAATATAGAACAAGATGCTCGGGTAGATCTCATACCAAAAACTATTGCCTGTGACAGCGTTGGGATTGTTAAGCACGAGGTTTTGTCCGTTCGCTCGGTTGAAAAACTCCTTCTGCATTGTTACTAGGTCTAGACCCTGCCATTGGCTCATATCCAAGCCCACAAGGGTAGCGCTACGCACAGCGGCCATGACATTGATTGCTTCCTGGGCGCCGTCCTGACCATATCGGTGGTCTCCTACATAGGCCGGAAGAGCCACATGATCTAAGTCGAAGTTGACACCCCGGCGGTCCCACCAAGCCAGGGGAAAGAAGTCCCCCTGGACCGCCCAATCCAGCACTAGCGCGGTGTACTCCTGGGCCACCTTTTTCCAATCGCGCAACTCCCAGACAAACGGGAAAGAAGGAAGAGCCTCTACACTCGAAGGGAGAACTTGTTGAGCGGTCGCGCCCAGAACGACCCCCATCAACCCTATAGCAAAAGAGCACTTGGGCATCTTCGCGCCCCCCATCTGGCGGGGGAGGGTTGGCCCCTCCCCCGCACTGTTTTCATTGAACCCGGTAAACAATGCGAATGCCGTCCACAGAGACGCTGCCGCCTACACCCCAGAACCACAGCCTTATGGCGATGATCGGGGATTTGGGAATGGCCCGGATAACCCCGATGGGCGCGAACTCCCGCAGCGCATTGGCTACCACGATCTCCACGTCTCCGGAGAGGTTGTTGTCCCCAATTAGGTAGGTGCCCCAGCCTTCAACAGGCGTAAATACGTCGGGCCTCAGACCGCGCAAATGGGCTTTGAGGGTCCACTTTTCCGTGGGCCGGACATTGCGAAGGATGATGATGGGGTTCTTGGACATGTCCAAAAGGAGCCATGGGCTGATCACTCCACCGCCCCAAGGCTCGCCAAACGTGACGCCGACCACGGCCCTTCCGTCAATCAGGCCCACCGAGCCCGCCCCCAGGAACTCACCGCTTACGGGATCCAAGAAGGGTTGCCAAGCAGCAGCGATAGCCTGCGCAGGAAAGTCGTAAACCAGGAGATCCTCGGCCCAGGCGGCCCCCGCAATCATCACGACCAGCACCGCTAAGCTCAAACTCACTTTGTTCATCATAAAACCCACCTCCCGTTCACAAGGGTTTTTTGCGCAGCTCCGAAGCGCCTGGGTACCACTGCATCACCCCCTTTGCGCAACCGGTTGCTCAATTGTAGAAAAAAACACCCCCTGTGTCAACCACCACCTGCGTCAGTGTCCACAAGAAGCGCGGATCGTTAACGTCGTAGGCAGAACTGAAAGCAGAGGGACATCTGCTCCGCGCAAAAGTCCCAGCAGGTTGTGGGCCGCTACTCTACCCATCTCCACACGCGGCACTCGCACGCTTGTCAGCGGCGGATGCACAAGCGTGGCCAAGGCTCCATCGTCGAACCCCACCACAGCCACGTCCTCCGGCACCCTAAGCCCAGCATGGGTCAAGGCACGTATGGCCCCCGCAGCCATGAAATCGTTGGCGGCAAAGATCGCAGTAGGAAGTATCCGCAGTTTGAGGAACCTTTCCATCGCAACACGGTCAGAATCAGGCCGCCGTCCGCCTTCGATCACCCAACTTGTCCGTACCGCGATGCCCCACTCCCCAAGCGCATGGCGATAGCCGTCGAACCTCTCGCGAAAACTTGGGTCAGCCAAGGTTTCGGCAACAAAAGCGATGCGCTTATGTCCGTGTTCAAGAAGGTGCAACGTGGCGAGCCTCCCGCCTCCCAAGTTATCTCCCACCACAGATACCACGTTTGGAAGATGATAATCCACCAACACCACTGGTAACTGCTTTTGCACCGCGTCCACCAATTGGGGTTGAATGTCCGTGCCCAGGAATACCACTCCATCCACGCGACCTTCCTTAATGCAGGCAGGAAGCACGCCATTGCGTAAAGCGGCAAAGACCACATGATATCCGTGTTGCGCCACCTCAGTTTCGATGGCCTCCATGATGACCCCGTAAAAAGACCTCTCGTCCAAAGGCAAATGGCGCTCGTGTATGACCACACCAATCGCAAAAGTGGAACGCGTGGCCAACGCCCTAGCCAGGACGTTCGGCTGATATCCAAGCTCCTCCACCACTTTCCAAATGCGCTCACGTGTGGCTTTACTAATACGGCCTTTCCCAGATAACGCGCGGGACACAGTGGAGGGGGAAACACCGACAAGACGGGCGATGTCGTGAATAGTTACACGCATACCCTCTATAAATGCTACTAAGTTCACATCCCTTGAGCAACACCCTGATAGTCACGAGGGACGGCAAGATCGACTGTTCAGTTGAATTAAAGCTTTTGATAACTGGGAGAGGTTGCCTATGCACAAATGCGGTTCACCCCAGGGCGTAGCCGCGACCTGCTGACTGTAGGGGCCGAGGAGAACACGGATTGCATACAAGCCAAGAAAACGGGCTGGCCAAATGTCATGGTCTAACCGATCTCCGACCATCACCGCCTCCTGGGCCTGCACGCCCAACGCGTCGAGGATCATGCGGAAGAAAAGCGGCCTGGGTTTAGCCACGCCCAAGGTCCCAGAAACCTCTTGCCAGAGAAAATACCGAAGAAGACCGTTTTCTTCTAAAATCTCCAAGGCCCTCCGCGGTTGATTGGCAGCCAAGGCCAGAAGATATCGCTCGGCCAGTTGGGGGACCGCCTCCTTGGCCTCCGGCCGCACGAAAACCCCGGGCAACTCCCGCTGGAATTCCTCATTGCGGGTGCGAAAAACCGAGAGAATTTCTTGGAACTTCCTCACCTCCGGGCGTACAAACCGCCACACCGTGGCAAGCCAGGGATTGGACTCACCTCGTGCAATCTCCTCTCGCAAAACCAGCTCAAAGTCCTCCTGTAGCACAAAAACGCCCACCCTGCGCAGCTCATGCACCAAAAGCTCGGTCCATGTGAGGTATTCGGCATCCTCGTTGAGCACCGGCCCACCCAAGTCCAAAAGTATAGCACGCAGCACTTTCCTTGCATTTTACCAGGAAGCATTTAACGAATGAAATCCTCGGCGCTCATGCCCCGTAGAGCCCCAAAGTATGTCCAGCAGCTACTTGTGCAGTTTGAATGCGCGTGCTCGAAAGCCTGTCATGTTTAGCATCGCCCTTGATCACCACCTGGGCGTATCCGCCTGAGGATGTGTCCAAGTTCTCAGTGCTGGCCGAGGCGAACACGCCTTTTCCCGTGCCAGCCGCAACGCTTCGTAGACGAAGCCGGCTGCCAAAAGCGAAGATCACGATGGCACGCCTTTTCCATGCCCTGATCCCCAATGGATCGCGCTAGGCCACCTCCCTCCTGTCCCTTTAAAGGGGGAGATGGGCAGGGCCCAGGTCATGTTGTTGGTAATGCGAAAAAGAGGAGCCCCGGTCTTGTAGCTATTGACTAGCTATCTCAGCCACCACGTCTGACACGTTTTCGCCTGGAAGAAGCGATATCACCTGGCCCCCCCGGCTTAGCCCTCTTTGTGATCCAGGTGCACTTCCTTGGTTCACAAGATCACGGTTGTTTCCCGCAAGGAGGAAAGGAAGGCGGGTTCGCTCGCTGGCCTCCAGAAAAAATCGGCGTGGAGGACCGTGGTGACCAGAAAGATTCACAAGAAACACGACTTCCGTCGCTTGGCCCATTTCCAAGGACGTGAGCATCTTGTTAGTTACGCGTATTCATCCACCACCTTCAGGTCAACTTTTACCACAAAAAATACGCCCTAAGCCGAGACGTCATAGATATCAAATTTCCAGGAACGCAAAGGACAGGAGATCGATTAACCCAGCTTGTATCCGATTTTGCGAAGTAACTCCTTGCGCTCGGCTTGCCCCTTTTCGTTCTCTACGCCCTTGGTCTTTGTGCCGTCTATCACCCCGAGGATACCCCGGCCTTGCTCGGTCTCGGCCACGATTACCTCCACTGGATTAGCGGTGGCACAAAAGATTTGGCACACCTCTGGCACCATTTTTATGGCGTTGAGCACATTTATTGGGTATATCCCGCGCATCAAGATCAAAAATATGTGCCCACACCCAAGATTTAAGGCGTTCTTTTTAGCAAGCTCAACGAGTTCAGGGTCTGTGCCAGACCAGCGCACTAAGGCTGGCCCGGAGGATTCACAAAATGCTAAACCGAATTTTGCTCCTGGTACGCTGTTGACCATGGCCTCGTGCAGGTCTTCCACGGTTTTAATGAAGTGGGCTTGCCCTAAAACAAGGTTCACCTCAGCTGGCTTGTCAATCCGTATCATTTTGATCTCCATCCCGCCTCCTTCCTGCAAAAAAGTATCGCCAATCTCCCTGCCCAGCATTTCATGCTTTTACAGTGATTGGAGCGCCTCCTTTGAACTTGTGCTTTACCAACGGCGCGGCATCCGCGGACTTAAGCAGACCGTTCTGCTGGATGGGGCTTTTCCATTGGAGGAGATTATCTCTCATCACATCGACAACTCTATGGACCCGAGCTTGCTTCATGATATAGGCACTCGAACTGCCTTTTGCGCTGGTCAAATAACAACTCGTTTTGGCCTCTGTGGACAAAATACGTATACTAGCCGCGTCTCCGCACCAGCGTATAGAACGTAATAGCCATTAGTATCAAAAGGCCCTCAAACAATCGCGTCCAGAAACCAGACAGACCAGCTGCAACGATACCTGCCTCCAATGATCCGATAATAAACGCTCCGATGAATGTCCCAAAAATTGTGCCTTCCCCACCAAACATAGAGGTACCACCGATGAATACCGCGGCCATTGTGGGCAGAAGATAACCTTCGCCCATAAGCGGCCACCAGCGCAGCATCCGCGCGTTCTCTACCACCCCAGCAAAAGCTGCAAACAATCCCATTAGTACAAAGACAAGAATTTTTACCCGATCTACACCGATCCCCATCATCCTCGCAGCATCTTCATTATCGCCTACGAATAGAACGTGGTTGCCGAATTTATGTCTAAAGATAATCATTGACATAAGAACAGATAAAATTAAAAACCAAACAGCGTGGAGAGGTATACCAGCCCAAATGCGGCCAACGAGGGCGAATCGTAACGGATGGTCACCAAAAGGGATGGTCACACCCAAGCCCCCGGAAAGCACTTGAACACTACCACGCAACAGAAATTGCATGCCCAGCGTCACAACGATGGAGGGTATGCCGACCTTTCTTATCATGATACCATTTAGAAGCCCCACCACTACACCGCTCGTAAGGGCAGCGATCAAGGCCACCGCTCCGCTGCGGGTTAAAGAAAAGAGGGTGGCGAAAGTATACCCTGCAAGGGCCATGGTTGAAGGAAAAGAAAGATCAATTTCTTTGCTGATCAAAACCAAGGTCAAACCAATCCCCATGATCCCGATAAAAGGGACCGTGTTTAAGAACGCTTCATAGATAGCCCAGCTCAAGAATACCCGCGGGCTTGCAATAGCAAATATGGAGAAAATAAGTAAAAGAAGAGCAAATATTCCCACCTGCATTCTATATTTATAAAATACTTGAAAAACTGTTGCCCACCTTTTTATGACCGCTTTATTCACGCGTTCAAGCGTCGACATGGGGAAGCCCCTCCATTCGAAAGGCTCGGGCTAAAACAGCGTTAAGCTCGGCCTCGCTTATTTCATCTTTGCGATATTCCCCGAGGACTCGTCCACGATCAAGTATGACAAATCTATCAGAGACCGCGTAAACATGTGCTATAGTATGGGAAATGTAAACGCAAGCCTTACCCCATTCCTTGAGTGCCTCCACAAATCCTAGAACCTTGCCAATCTCTTTGACCGACAAAGCACGCGTTGGCTCGTCAAGAATAACAAGCTGAGCCTCAAAATACATCGCTCGCCCGATTGCTATTCCTTGCCTCTCACCACCTGATAGGGATTTAGCCATTGACCATGGAGCAACGCCGCCCCCCCGAAACTTAAGATATTCTGTCATCATTCTATCAGTTTCGCTCACCGCTTTCCGTATGTCTAAGAATCCTAATCCTCTTACGGGTTCACGTCCAACGAAAAGATTACGCCAGATAGTTTGTTTGTACCCCAAGGCCTCGTCTTGAAAAACGGTTTCAATACCATACTCGCGGGCTTTGCGGACAGAGTATGTGCTTATGTCCACTTTCTCCCCGCGAATGTAAATATCCCCCTGAGTTGGCGGGAAAACACCGCTCAAAATCTTAATAAGCGTCGATTTCCCTGCACCGTTATCGCCGATTAAACCAACCACCTCATTTTCACCCACTTCGAAATTCACCCCACGCAAAGCAACAACTTTACCGAATGATTTATGAATATCCACCATCCGAACAAACGCCATTCTTGCCCCCTCAAAAAAGGGCGGGCTCGATCTCCGAGCCCGCCCTCTGTGTCGGTTACCCCGCCAATCCTTTCACGACAAGATCTGCAATCCAGTCCACGTTGGTGGCGTCGACGAGCCCTATGCCAGTGTCAATGTGAAGGCCCGCGATCTTGTAGTGATACGTAAGGTAAATTTGGAAAATCGGCAAGAACCCCTGCAGGAAAGGCTGCTGACTATGGACCACGCCAATCCAACCCTCGCGGATCCCCTTCAAGGACGGCGGGGTTACATCGAACCCTGCGCCGTAGACCTGACCAGGCTTGAGACCCGCGGCCTCCATGTACGTGGGGAGGGTGGCGGTGAGACCACCGTGGTCAGTGATCGCTGCCTTGATATCTGGATATCGCTTAATCATCGCCACAAACGTGGGGATACCCAGGGCAGGATCGGCGTCCACTTCGGGAGATATCTCAATGTACTCAACGATCACGCCAGCGGCCTTCAATGCATCGACGACGCCCTTTGTGCGTAGCCCGCGGGTGGGTTCGCGATACATGAGCCCCCAGACAAGGGCACGGTCCCCAGGCTTAAGCCTAGCTCTCTGCACTACAGCCTCCCCTAGCATATAACCCGATCCATATAGATCCTGACCAACGTAGCCAAAGCCGTCAGCACGATACTTCTCCTGCAAGGTGGGAAGGGTGGTGTTCATGCTGGTAACGATAATGCCTTTGGCCCGGGCTTCGGCCACAAAGGGAGCAAGCGCTTCGTCTCCAGGATGGCCCATGATACAAATGCCATGGGGCCGTGCCGCCACCGCTTCCTGGAACTGGCTTACCATTTTTTCAGGGTTCCAGTCAGACCAGACATACCTTACTTCTACACGCTCCCCTAATATTTCGGCAGCCGCTTTTGCTCCGTTATACACGACGGTGGCAAATGGACACCCAGGCGGGCCTCCAGGGAAGAAGTAGATCACAAGCCTCTCTTGGCCAATGCCAAGAAGACCTAAAGCGAATAGACCTAAACCCAAAAACGCTATTTTCTTCTACATTGGCCACCTCCTGTCAGAAACTCTCTCACGCTCTTTATAACCCGCCATGCTGGAGTATAAAACCGGCCACCACCTCCTTTAGCTCTCAGCCTTGACTTTATCGTTACCGCGAACGTTATTTTATCGAGGACCATCGCCGAAGTCAAGCCTTGCGCACGGGGTCATCAGCTCGCCCTCCCTCTTGACAAAGCTTTGCCCCGTCCGCGCTTGTGATTTCTAAAATTAACGCGTTTTTCCCAAAACGCGTGGCGTAAGCGGCGTGAATTTCTTGAGAGTAAGCAACACTTACGCTTTTTGGCACCAGGTGAAGGGTTATACCTCCAAACCCTCCGCCCACCAAGCGTGCTCCTAGGGCGCCGTGCTCCATCCCCCACTCCACAAGGAAATCCAGCTCGGGAAGGCTCACTTCAAACAGATCCCGCAAAGACTCATGAGATGCGTAAAGCAAACGCCCCACTTCTTCCCACCTTCGCTGTTTTAGTGCCTCCACCATGGCAAGGACCCGGGCATTCTCCTTGACCACATGTAGGGCTCTTCGGTACAAGGTGTCGGGCATCTCTCTGCGTACCTCCGTGAGGACATCTTCAGCAACGTCACGAAGCGCTTTGATGTCTTGATTTGGCAGTCGCTGGGCCAGCCAGCGCACGGCCTCTTGACACTCCCACTGTCGGTCAATGTATCCAGAGCCAATGAGAGCGCGGCGCACATTGCTATCTATTACCAATAAGGTCATTGCTTCAAGAGCCATTGGTACATATTGATGTTCAAGGTAGCGAGTATCAATAAACAAAGCTGAACCAGCCTGTGCAAAATAAGCGGTGTACTGATCCATTATCCCACAAGGTACCCCCACAAAATCCCGTTCTGCACGCTGACAAAGCTTAACCAAAGCTATATCGTCCAGCTTAATAGAGTAAAGTCGTGAGAGTCCCGTAGCAAAAGCCACTTCCAAGGCAGCTGAGCTAGAAAGTCCGGCCTCGATAGGAACGTTGCTCCAGATGGCCGCCTCAAACCCCTGCTCGAGACCGCGGAGCCTCAAAAATTCCCTAAGGATTCCAACAATATAATCATGCCATTTTTTACGAGGAGATGAATAAAG
Organism: uncultured Thermotogaceae bacterium; assembly: GCA_964429165.1. Classification (GTDB taxonomy): domain Bacteria; phylum Bipolaricaulota; class Bipolaricaulia; order Bipolaricaulales; family Bipolaricaulaceae; genus DTER01. Next base: position 126,303 of record CAYSAN010000001.1, on the reverse strand, counting down.
AAAGGGGAGACGTCCACGGAAAAATTCGTCAAATGTGCTCGAGTAGACAATGACCTGAGGGTCACGGCGGGGTCTTAGCGCAACCTCGGTAAACCGGTCAATAGCGACCGGTAGAACATACCCCTCGTTGTAATCAGTGTGTTCACCAATTAGATTCACTCTGCCAGGTGCGCGAGCAAAAAACACTTCCTGGCAGAAGCCGAATTTTTTCTCGAAAAGCTGCAGTACAGGAGAACCCTTCATATAGAAAGTAAGTTTGGCCGCATTCTTCCATGGACCTCCTGCATAGGCCAATTTGGATCAACGGTGAGATTTTCCAACCCTTTTTCCGTGATTAAGAAAGTATCTTCTACCTTAACCCCAGGCAGAGAAGGATTCCAAGCCACTGCCATTCCAGCCCCTAACGGTGTGTTATTCCCCGGAGTGGCAAGGATTTCCCGTGGCCGGTACCCTGCGATTCCGCCTTGATGATGTTCCTCAAAGGCCTCTGCAAAGCCCAGCTGGTGATATGACCTTTGGGTGGCCAGAACAACTTGTCCAAGCGTGTTGCCAGGCCGTGTGGCTTGTAAGGCCGCAGCCTCTATGGTTAAAAGCTTTTCATATATTGTTTGAATATCTGGGCAGTCCCAAACGCGCAACCTGGTTAAATTCGCCACTAAACCATGCCGGCGGCCACAAACTACCACCATGCACAACCGACCCAACTGCTTGGTTTTCGGCAGTGGGTGCCGATATTTAAAAATGCGCTCCTCGCCCGCAGCAAGAAGTACAAGAGGAGTGACTCCTTTTTCGTAACATTCTTCAGCCACGGCCCCAGCCAGTTCTTGTTCGGTCCAAGTCGGCTTTGCTGCGTGCAAAGCTTTGCTTACCCCGCAAGCCAAGTCTCTTCCCAAAGCCCTAAACCTCTGCTGTTCTTCCCATGAAAGCACAACTCTTAGAGGAGTAAGGTCATGGTCCCAGTCATTAGGATTTGGGATTTTCGGTATTCGGTACCATGGATAAACCACAATATCCGAAATATCCGATATTTCCTCATCATCCTTCAAGCGCTGGGCTTCAATCCGTGAAGTATGTAAAACCACTCCATCTTTTTGAACCTCAAGCCAGGCCACTCCTTCGTTGATGATTACTGTATTATCAGCTCCTCCTGTTAACCACGCAAAGTTCTCCGGGCGACCGATGAAAAACCGAGAAAAACCCTGTTTGTCCATCCACGCCAAAAGCCGATCCAACGCAGTGGCGTTCATGCTAAAACCTCACGCAGCACCGAAGCGGTGGTCTCAGGTAAAGCATCGACCACCATGACGCCTGCTCCCAACTCCGTCCCCGCCAAAAATTTAAGTTTTCCAGGGGAGCGCATTGGTGGGTAAAACTCCACGTGGAAATGATAATGCCTCTCTTCGCCTTTTGGGGCAGCATGAAAGACCATGACGTAAGGGAAAGGGCGATTGAAAAGCCTGTCGTAGCCGGCAACGATATTCCCCAGGATTGCAGCAAAGTTGGCAACCTCTACATCAGTGAATTCCCAAGGACCAGCAACCCTCCGCTCCGGGACCACCCATACTTCATAAGGATACCGAGCGCACGGCGGCACAAACGCGACAAACCCCAAGGTTTTTGTGACAAGATAAGGATCCACACACTGGAGTAACTTGTCTAGAACCGAGTCCTCCCTAAAAACCCGAGCTTCCTTCTCTATCACTGGAGGTATGAAAGGATAAGCATAAATCTGCCCATGCGGATGGTGTAAAGTAACCCCTACTTCCTCGCCCCTATTTTCAAATGGCATGACAAATTGAACGAAATCACAAGAGTAAAGTTCCAAATATCGGTCGATCCAAACGCGCACCAAGAGCTCACGTTGTGTTGAAGAAATGGTGGCTAAACTGCCTTCGTGTTCGGGAGTGTACACGACCACTTCACAAATTCCTTTGGCTGGCTTTGTGGGCACACATAATTCTTGGGGAATTGGCGCCTCTGGGTGAAAGGACGGAAAGCGGTTTTCAAAGACGGCCACCTCAAAATCTTCAAAAGGAATCTCTGTGAGAAACCCTCCTGGTCGAGTTGGACAAAGCGGACAGTATTGAGCGGGCGGGAGGAAGGTTCTTTCCTGTCTATGTGGGGCATAAACTATCCATTCCCAGCGCAGCGGATGCCAGCGAAGTTGTGGAGCAGCTAAAGGCGCTTTTTCCCCTTCCCCAAGGCAATTATACTCCCTTGGTCCTCGACCATAAAGGACGAGAGCGCGACCATCACTTTTGCGATATCGCTGTTTAAACATTGGTATGGAGTACTCTCCACCCAAGGTATTTATCTAAAGCCTCTGTAACGGCCCTGCCCACCGCAGCCTTGGTCACAGCCACATGATGCTCAAAGCCATGGGTGGTGAGGACGTGCAACAAGTTCTGAAGCCCAGGGATCTCGGCCACACCGTAGCCTCCGAAAGTCTTCACCTCGTCGTCGGTGAAACGACCTTCTGCGACAACCCCAGCTATCGAACCCTCTTGATCTACCGTAGAAAGCCTAAGAAAAGTCGCTGGGCCAGGCGCCACTTTGCCCACTACTGTGCCAAAAGTGTTTTCCTTCCCTACCGTACCCGCGATGATGTGCTGGTAAGACATGGTGCATCGCAAAAAGAATGAGGTGGGGAGGTTACTACAATGGAATAATATCACTCTGTTGAGATTGTCACCGAAATTGTTGTTCCAATCCATAAGCGCTGCAGGAGACTGACTGGCAAGCTGCAAAATGTACATGGAGAGGGCGCCCATTACATCCGTCTCGCAAGCGCTGGGGATCCCTATCTCTGAGAAAAGACTCATTATGGCGCAAGGCACAACGCCATAAAGCTCTTCAATCGCTGTCCAACATTGTAAAGCAATGGCGTCAACCCCGGTCTTCTCTATCCAGCTCTTTAGCGCCACGGAAAGCCTGGCCATCTTCCCTAAAGCTGTCTCCGGTATTCCCTGCGGTTGAAAGGTTTCTCGAAGAAGAGACAGTTCACGCACTACGTCAGCTGCGCAAGAGTCCAAAGCCTGGGCATGGGCGATGATTTCAGACAAATCCACCGTTTCCACGCTGACACCATATCTTTCCAAGAGCTTTTCACTAAATCGCACAGTGTTGAACGCTGCAGGGCGAGCTCCCACCGCCCCTAAACGAAGCCCCCGCAGTCCCTTAACAATTCGACATACCGCGAGGAAATTCTCCAAATCCCCCTTAAACGTTGAGCTCTCTGGTGCCTCCACGTGAATGGAGGTGTTGGTGAAATTAATTCCGTACTGGACCAGATTATTGCACAGGGAGATCTTTCCGCAAAATGCATCACGACGGCCGGCTGGATCAAGCTTGTCCAGCTCGTCAGGAAACGCTTGCACAAGGACTGGCACACTCAAGCCTGAAAGTCTGATTGCGTCCGCCACGGCCCGCTCATCCCCAAAGTTGGGGAGGCTCACTAGGATCCCATCAATTTCTTCCGCGTGTTTCCTGAAAAGAGCAGCACATTTGATCGCGTCTTCTCTGGTTTCCACCGCTCCGCACTTCGTGTCCTCAGGGCCCAAGGTGATAACCTTCACGCCCGCAACAGAAAGAGCGGACAGCATTCTGCTTCGCCCCTCTTCCACAAGCGTGTCCGGGAAGAAACCGCGATTCCCAAAAATCACTCCCAAGGTTGGCACCGTTCCCGCCTGTTTCATTGACCACCTCCTAACTTAGCCAGGACATGCATGACCTCTTGTACACGCTCATAAAGCTTACGATAAAGCTGATAGTACTGATCATAAACAGATTTATTCTTTGGATCTGGCTCAAACCGCGTAACGTCTGACACCCATTCGCTAATTACTCGATGGTTATGGATCACCCCGGTCCCTAGACCGGCTACCAAGGCATCGGCCAACGGGGCTTCTACATTCCCCTTGGGCACAAGGATGGGCCGACCAGTCACATCAGCCAAAATTTGCAGCCAAAGTTGCGAGTGGGACACGCCTCCTACTACACGTGTCTCTTCTTTTATTTGCAGTCCGCAGTGAATTCCTGTCTCAATGCTTTGCCGCAGACTATGGGCAGCAGCCTCCATCAATGCCCGATAAAGATGGGCTTTGGTGTGATAGAGGGTCAGTCCTACCACAGTGCCTCTAGCTTCGGGATCCCAAAGAGGCGCGCGTTCCCCCATAAAGTAAGGCAACACCAGAAGGCCCGCGCTTCCCGCAGGGATTTTTTCGGCCTTGCGATCTAGAAGTTCATAAGCGCTGAGCTCAGTTTCTTTGACTGCTTCTGCCTCAACTTGGCCAAAATTATCCCGAAACCAGCGGATAAGAGCACCTGAGGTTGCCGCGCCCCCCCAAGTATAAATTTCCCCTCGGGGATTGATCACATGGGGCATGGAGACAAGCAAGGGCGAAAGACCTTGTCCATGATGCACCACCCCCCAACATGTGGATGTTCCCATCATGGCCACGTTATCCCCCGATTCAATAGCTCCTGCGCTGAGAGTGGCCATGGGAGCATCAATTCCGCCGGCCACCACGGGGATCCCTGGGATGAGCCCGCACTTTTTGGCCGGTTCAGGGAGAAGCTCCCCCACCACTGCGGTGGAAGGGACTAACTTTTCAGGCATTGTCTCTATGGGAATTCCCAGGGCTTGGGCCATCTTTTCAGACCAGGAAAGATTTTTAATGTCGAAAACACCACCCAAATTCCCCGCGGAGGAAAAGTCTATGACAAGATTGCCAGTGAAACGATACTCAATATAGCTCGTAGGGGGAACGAATTTGTATATTTTGGCCCACACTTGAGGCTCCTGCCGCTTGATCCAGAGAATCTTTGTATACCCAAAGTATGTATCAACGTAATTTCCGGTGGTCCTGAAAAGCTCGTCCAAATCCATATTTTCTTTGACCCACCGCACTTCTTCTGTAGCACGCCTATCCATCCAAATCAGACATGGTCTTAGGGGGCGCATTTCTTTATCCACGGGAACACCTGAACCTCCATAAAGGCCGCTGAAGCAAAGGCCTGCCACCTCGTGCGCTGGGATTTTTGCTTTCTCTACAGCGCCGCGAATGGCTTTATAAACAGCTTCTTCCCAAACTTGGGGCCATTGTTCTGCCCAAGACGGAAAAGGCTGAATCACGGAGTATTCTTCCAAATCGCTTCCTAATAATTCCCCATGCACTGTGATTACGATCGCTTTGGTCCCTTGAGTACCGATATCAACCCCGATCAAATATTTCTTCATGAAAGGCCCCCTTTCTTTTGTCCATAACGCTCAAAATAGCGGGTGTGCAGCTCTTGCACTATTTGGTCAGAAAGCGGCAAAGGTTTGCCTAAAAGCTCTGCAAGAAAAGCGATCTTCGCGCTGTGTTCCACAATTATCGCGGCATGTACTGCATCCCCTGGAGAATAACCTGCAGTAAACAACCCATGCGAGCGCATAAGCAGGGCACGATAACGACCGGATTTAGTCCTCTTAGCAAATTCTTGGCCAATGCGCGGATCCCCTGGCGGAACAAAAGCAGATATGCTAATTGGGCCGCCAAAGAGGTCAGCAAGCTCTGTAGTATAGACGGGCACTTCTTTCCCTAGCACGGCGAACACCGCAGCGTAAACGGAGTGAGTGTGTACCACTCCCTTTACATCCTCTAAAGCACGATAAATTTCTAGATGGGCAGGGGTATCAACGGATGGCTTTAAATTGCCTTCCACTGCGTTACCATCTAAATCTACGACCACCAAATCTTGGGGTCTGAGTTGTTCATAGGACACACCGCTTGGTTTGATGACCACCAGGTTACCATCTCGTCCGCTGACATTCCCGCTTGTTCCTTGTACAAGCCCACTTTTATAAAGCTCCATATGGCCTTGCCACACAGCTCTTCTCAAATTTGCTAACCGCCTTTTTTTGTCATAAGTTCACGCCGATCCTCGCTCCACTAGATTTACACTTAGCTTCAACTTTACTTGCCCGGAAATTTCCCCGTGGAGCATCTTGAGGAGAGCAAAAGCTGCGCGCTTACCCAGCTCTTCTGGACTCTTCCCGATAGAAGTCAGCGGAGGATTTAAACACATCCCCAAACTCGTGTTATCAAAACCAATGACTGCCAAATCATTGGGGATTCTTAAACCTAACTCATAAGCGGCGCGATATACTCCAAAAGCAACAAAATCGGAGAAAGCGAAGACTGCTTGCGGTCTTTTACTCCTCTTTAAAAGACGCAGAGCAGCGCGATAACCGTCCTCCATGGTCATGCAACCCGTGATCACCAGCTTTTTATCAACATCTAGGCCATAAGCCTTGTGTGCTTCTAGATAGCCTACGTAGCGCTCATAACCACTTGAAATATGCATGGAACCGCCGAGTATCGCTATATGACGATTGCCCTTTTGAATGAGGGTTTCTGTCGCAATAAAACCGCCACGATAATCGTCGATTACAATATAGTTTGTCTCCAGGTCTTGAAAATAGCGGGACATCAAGATAAATGGTGTCATGTTTTTCAGGAGCATCTCTATCGCGGCTTTATCCCGTTGCGTCGGAGTTATCAGGACCCCGTCTACTTGCGTAGCCAACACCGTTTCCACTGCCTTTCTCTCGCGTTCAGCATCTTCGTCCGTCTCCTGTAAGATTACATTGTACTCATATGTTCTAGTAACTTTTTCTATCCCACGAACTAACGCTGAAAAGTACGGATTCGCGACATCGCCTATGATTACCCCTATAGTATGCGTTTTTTGGGATCTCAAAGCTCGAGCAATTCGGTTTGGCCGGTAGCCAAGTTCCTGCGCCACCGTCAAAACCCTTCTTTTGGTTTCCGGACTTATCTCAGGCTTGTTTGTCAAGGCCCGAGAAGCTGTGTTAACAGAAACCCCGGCCCTTTCAGCTACATCGCGTAGGGTCACACGTCTTTCGTTAACGTTACCGGGCATACATCAATATTATAAGGCCCCAGCCTTCACGAATCCAGACAGTCATTGCTCCCGGCATACGATCAGTATAAACACAATATGGGACGAGGTAGACCGTTTTTCCCTTCAGCCATGGAACTTCGCCCAGGGGGCAGCATGTAGACCTTCCCAGAAAAACATGGGGAGAAGGAAAGACCACAAAATGCCCCATTGAAATTGACACCAAGGGCGGCTCGGTTCCTCAAAATTCCACTCACCAAACCACGGGAAGGAACGATCCCTAGCATTAGTGCTCGGGGGCTTGTGGACAACAGTTAGCGGTCCAGGTGCCGGCAAGCCGACTGCAAGGGAAAAGTCCAGCTCCTCAACGAATTGAGGGCCCTCACCGGATCCCCCTAATTGGACATGCAGCCTCTCCATCACAACCGCTGTGGACCCCCGGTGCGCCCCGGACGTGAAGGCCGCTTCCCTTGCAGCCTGGGAGGCCTGTGGTGAATCTGCTCAAGCGCCTCGTAGCTATCCTTGAGGCCAGCTAGAATCCCAGGGCCACCATGTCCAAAACCAGCTTTAGGCACCAACTCCCCATGCAGACCTCCGCGGCCTGGGACAAAAGCAAACCTGGCTTTTGGGAGAGAATCGTGTGGTCCACTGCGAGGAAAGCGCCAAGGGCGAGCACATCCCTGCGCTCAAATCTCTGGACCTCGACGCCCCCTGGTGCGAGCTTTCAGTCCTTCCAAACAGCAGCCCGCGCATGGTGTGGGAGGCCATCGATCAGATCCGCAGAGACCCCCTCTATTTCTGAAAACCAGTGGTCTCGTTGAACGGTACCTCATCTCGGCACCGCTAGGCCCGCAAATCCCGATCCTCAGTTTTTGGCTGCGCAAGAGAAACGGCCAGGCTCATGGGGGGGAGAAGCTGGTCAAGGAGTTAGTTGGCACTAAGGTGCGCAAGAAGTACGGCCTGGCGATGGTCGAGCCAAACCTCGTTTTAATGGCGCTGACCTCACCTGGGGTGGCCAGAAAAACAAACTCAAGATCCCCAGAAAATTTCAGCGCAGGATTCCAAAGAACTTTCCAGGGCAAAGGAGGCTCCATGGGATGCCGTTCATTCTGCGAAAACCGCAAGCACTAACCGTTATGCACGTCCCACAAATGTATCCTTGCCAGGCCTTATGCCTAAAGCTCGTGGCCAAGCATTATGGCAGTGAGGTTCTCTTGGGCGGCGCGCCCGGCGCTTGCCACGCGGGTAATGGGCTCAAGCGGAAAAAGCCCGAGTTTGGCAAGAAAACCGAGCGCCGCCACAGGAGCGAGCCGGCCAGGGTCGCCAGGTCGACCGCCGGCCACGCGGGCCACAAACGGCCGCACCTCCACTTTCCACCCGCCGTGCGCCTTTCTTCCCCCACAGGACGAATCTAAAACCACAAGGCCGTTTTCGGCCACAAAGGGAATGGCCTCGGGAAAAGCGCGCGGATGCAGGATTACCGCCACCTGGGCCTCCCGGAAGTAGGGCGACAACATGGGCTCATCCGCTATCACAAGCTCCGCATGAACCGGAGTGCCCATTACCTCCGCTCCGTAGGCGTAGCGCAGCGCCACCTCCTTCCCTTCCTCGGCCATGGCCTGGGCCAACAGCCTCCCGGCAAAGACGATCCCTTGCCCGCCAATCCCGGAGATACGAAGCCTGAGGTCAGCCACGGGCCTCTCCTTTCAAAGTGCGGAGGAGACCAGGCCGATCTCGCTCAACGTACTCGCCCACAGCGATCTCCCCGGGACCGGCTTGGCCCACGAGCTTGCTTTGAGTCCGAAGCCATTTCATCGCTTCCGCAGGGGCCATGGCCAGGCGCCCACCCACCCGGGCCGGGCACTGACTCACCACCTCCACGAACCTGAATCCTTCCGTGTTTAAGGCCTTGACGAGGGATTTTTCAAGCTGCGCGAGGTGCGCGCTGGTCCAGCGGGCCACGTGGTTGGCCCCGGCTGCGGCCACCACCTGGGCCACGTCCATGGGATACTCCGGGTTTCCGTAGGGCGTGGTGGGGGTGGGAAGGCCATGCGGCGTGGTGGGGCCCACTTGCCCTCCAGTCATGGCGTAAACGAGGTTATTGACCATGACCACAAGCAAATCCGCGTTCCGCCGGGCCGCATGGAGAAGATGGTTTCCGCCAATTCCGGCGATATCTCCATCCCCTCCCACCACGATCACCTGCAGCTCCGGGCGGCGAAGCTTTATGCCCAAAGCGGTGGGAATGGCCCGGCCATGGGCTACATGGAGGCTATCGGCCAAAAAGTGGGGGCTTGGGATCCACGCCGCACACCCGATCCCCGCCACAAAAACTGTCCGGCGTAAATCCAGACCTGCTTTAAAAAGAGCGCGCAGAAGGGCCCCGGCCACAAGCCCGTTTCCACAACCTGGGCAGAACACCGTGGGAAGGGCCTCGGCCCGCAGATAGCCGTGAAGAGGATGAGAGCTCACCCTATGGCCTCCCGAATTTTTTCCACTAGCTCCTCCGGGTAGACGGGGAAGCCCCCGCCAACTTTGGAAAGACCCAGGACCTGAGAGCGGCCAGCCACGATGCGTTTCACGTCCCAGATAAGCTGGCCTAAATTTAGTTCAGGCACAAGAATAACCCCAGCGTGTTCCGCAAGCTCCGCGATGGGCTCCTCGGGAAGAGGCCAAAGGGTTTTGAGCATCACCACACCAACCCTAATCCGGTCCAAGAGGAGCCTTCGGGCCGCCAGAGCGCTTCTTGCCACCGAGCCGTAGGCCACAATGCCCACATCCGCTTCCTCCAGGCCCACGGCCTCGTAACGGGAAAGCTCGGCGCGGTTGAGCCAAACCTTCTGCCAAATCCGCTCCACAAGCACGCGATGCACTTCCGGGTCGGAGGTTTGGCGCATGCCCCAGGGGTCGTGGGTGGAACCCGTGACCAGAATCGCATGGCCCTCGCCCAGACGAGGCATGGCCGGCGGAATCCGCGGATCTGGTGAGCCAAAGGGTGGCTCCGGGCCCTGAGGCCGGCGCCGCTCCACGCGCGCCACCTCCGCAGGAACACGTACTGTCTCCCAGGTATGGGCCAAAAGCTCGTCCGAAAGGAGGATCACCGGGGTGCGCAGCCCCTCCGCCACGTTCACCGCGTGTACCGTGAGCTCAAAGCACTCCTGGACAGAAGAGGGAGCGAACACAGGGATGATCTGATCGCCGTGGCGCCCCCAGCGGGCCTGCATGAGATCGCCCTGGGCAGCCTTGGAGGCCTGCCCGGTGCCAGGACCTACCCGCATCACATCCACCACCAAAAGGGGCGTTTCCGTCATCACTGCAATCCCCAGGCCCTCCTGCATGAGGGAGAAGCCCGGGCCGCTTGTGGCCGTCATGGGCTTGGCGTCGGCCCAAGAGGCACCTAGGAGCATGAAGATTGCGGCGATCTCGTCCTCCGCCTGCAGGAAAATCCCACCTCGCTTGGGAAGCTCGCGAGCCATGTGCTCCATGATCTCCGAGGACGGAGTTATGGGGTATCCTGCGTAGAAATCCACGCCAGCAGCGAGGGCGCCCTCGGCCACCGCAATGTTCCCCGACCAAAACCTGCGCACGTTAAGGCTCATCGAAAAGGCCGATCACCTGAACCTCACGCTCGTCGGACTCCGCGGGGACCTCCGGTGCCACAGGACGAGGGGGCGCGCTCACGTCCTCCCGGCAGAAATCCACAAAGGGGCAGTATTTGCATTGGTCGTATTCCCAGCCGCTTTTGTCGGGAAGGGGCGGGAGGGCCCCCCGCACAAAGATGATCTCCCGCAGGGCTTCGAACTCCGCCAGCACCTGGTTCACCGCAGGCTGGTCCCGCTCCACCAGGAACTCCCGAAGCTCCTGGGTGGCCTTGTTTTCGGCCAGGATAAGGCCCTGAGGGATGCGGAAGTAGTGCAGGTACAGTTGAAGCTGGAGGTAGTGGTCACGCCGGGGGGCGATGGCCATTTGGTCGAAGTTATAGGGATGAACAGTTTTGATCTCCACCACGTAGTTTTTGCCCGCCAAGGACACGATGGCATCGGCTCGGCCGTGGAAAAGGGAACCAGGCGGGATGGGAACCTCCGCGGCCACCACCAGCCCTAGCCCGTACAGGGCTTGCACAATGCGGCGATGGGCATCCTCCCCCACCGCCAGTTTTCGCGCTGTTTGAGCATCGAGGGGCGGCCGGGGAAAACCTTTCACCGTATAGAAGATCTGGCGCGGACATTTTCCCACTTCTGTCACATAAAAATAATCGCGCTCGCGATAGGGCTCCTCGCGCTGGAAATATTTGTCCAGAAGCTCGATGAGCATGGCATGGAAGTCTACTCCTCCGCGGCGGAAACCACAACGCCAGCCTCGTCGAGGATGTCGAGGACGTCCAGTTCCATCACCTGCGCCGGGATCCCCAGAAGGCCGGAGAGGCTGGGGTTAGTGCCGCCCTGATCACCGGAGACGAGCTCCTTTACATACAGACCAGCTTCACAGGTGAGCTCGATTGCTGCCTCCGTAGGGGAAAGAAGGCGGCCAGAAGAGGAGAAGACCCGGCGGTGGCGCACGATGTCAGCCCGGCGATGTCGCACCCGCTGTGGTGTGCGCTGAGCGATGTCCCCCACCAAGCCCTCCACAGCCCGGGCCAGGGCCTCCGCCGAGACCGGCTCAGAAAAAAGGACCCGCGCCCAATAGCGCTTGACAAACTGCCCGAGCTTCACCTTTCTTTCGAGCTCCGGGGTGGCGGGCTGGAGATCCAAAAGCTCCACGGCGCCAGCGCTTCGCCTGCGCACCTCCTCAGCAACCCCCACCAGGTCGAGGGTGCGGCGGCGCGGATTTTCCACACGGATAAGGAAAGGGCGGCCGCGGCCAAGCATACGAGCATCGGCGTCCTCGCGCCCGGCACCATGAAGATTGCCGCCCGTGCCGCCTGTGGCCTCCAAAAACACGGGCAGCACGAGCTCCTCCACCGAGCTTTGGGCAAGCCTCCCTGTTCCCCCGCACGTGGGGCAGCCCCGGCCGCGACAATGGGGGCAAGTCCAGGCCGTTTGCGCCAGCCCGCGCACGAGCTTGCGGTAGCGCCCATAGTAAACCACAGGATTCACCTGGATCTCCACCCTGTCCTTTTCGGTGTCCACCAGGAACTGGACGTCTGGGCGGGCGTGATCAGCTTGGGCCGCCAGGCCTGCCCCCCGCAGTACCTCCGCAAAGGTTTGGCCCAGGGCGCGATTGAGATGCCGGCGCACGGGCTCAGCCCAGGGCGAGGGGAATTTTTCGCTCAAAAACTCCTCGGTAGCCTCAAGCCGTGGGGAAAGATGCACGCCGAAAAGGAAGGTCTTGAATTCATAACCTTGCCCGAGCTCCCAGGCCTTTTCGGCCCATGAGGGAACGCGGGAAAAAGCTCCACCGCAGACCCAACAGGCCTCGGGCGCGGGGGTCGCAAAACCCAAGGCGGCCCGGAGCAAGGCCCCGCGCTCCGCGGGCCCAAGCCGCCCGGGGAGGAGGGCGAAGCGGCGGCCCAGGCAGGGGTCGCAGATCGGGCCAGCCTGCAAAAGGTTCCGGGCCAGAGAAACCGGGTCCACGCAGAAATTTTCCTCTTGGCGCGGGTTTTAGGCAAAGCTATACTCCAAATTGGGTCGGGGCGTGGCGCAGCCTGGAAGCGCACCTGCTTTGGGAGCAGGGGGTCGCTGGTTCAAATCCAGTCGCCCCGACCATATTGTCTCGCACAAGGAGTGGACATGGAAAAACTTGTGAGTACGGCATTGGGGATGGTTAAGGACCTGGGCGCGCAGTTCGGCGAAGTGCGGGTGGAACGCAGGGTGGACGAGTCCATCCGCACCAAGAACTTCGAGGTGGAGGTCCTGTCACGCCGGGAGTCCGCGGGGATTGGCGTGCGAGTCCTGTACAAAGGAGCTTGGGGGTTTGCGGCCACAAGCGATCTCAGCGCAGAAGGCATTCGCCGTGCGGCTGAACAGGCGATGGCCATCGCCACAGCCTCCGCCGCGCTTCTGCGCGAGCCGGTGAGGCTGGCGCCGGAGCCGACGCACCGGGGAAAGTACGCAACCCCGGTGCAGAAGGACCCGCTTTCCGTGCCCATCCAAGATAAGCTTGCGCTCCTTTTTGCTGCCGCCCAAAGGATCCTCAAAGTCCAGGGCATTGCCATGGCCAAAGGGAGCCTCTCCGCGTGGCGCATAGAGAAGTGGTTCGGAAACACGGAGGGAAGCGAGATCCATCAGGTGATCACAAGCTGTGGGGCGGGGATAGAAGCCTACGCGGCAAAGCCGGGGGAAATGCAGAAGCGCAGCTTCCCCAATTCCTTCGGAGGGGATTTCGCCAACTGTGGCTATGAGTTCATCGAGTCCCTGGGCCTCGTGGAGAACGCTGAGCGCATAGGTGAAGAGGCGGTGGCCCTCCTCTCCGCGCCGGTCTGCCCCACCGGCGTGTTCGACGTCATCATCGATGGCTCCCAGATGGCCCTGCAGGTGCACGAGTCCTTGGGGCACCCCTCGGAGCTGGACCGCGTTTTGGGAACGGAGCTTTCCTATGCCGGCGGAAGCTTCCTCACCCTGGAGAAGCTCGGACAATTCCAGTACGGCTCAGAGATCGTGAACATCGTGGCTGATGCCACCGTGCCCGGGGGCCTGGGCACGTTTGGCTACGACGACGAGGGCGTGGAAGCCCAGCGGGTGGACCTCGTGCGGGACGGCACTTTCGTGGGTTACCTCACCTCCCGCGAGACCGCAGGGAAGTTGGGTTTGCCGCGGAGCAGCGGGGCGGCCCGCGCCTCAAGCTGGGCCCGCATCCCCCTTGTGCGCATGACCAACATCAACCTCCTGCCTGGCAACGGCCGCCTTGCGGATCTCATCGCGGACACGGAGCACGGGATCTACTTTGAAACCAACAAATCCTGGTCCATCGACGACCGCCGAGTTAACTTCCAATTCGGCACAGAAATCGCCTGGGAGATCAAGAACGGCAAAAAGGTGGGCATGGTGAAAAACGCCCTGTACACGGGCATCACGCCGCAGTTTTGGGGGTCGTGCGTGGCCATTGCCGGACGGGAGGAGTGGCGGGTTTGGGGGCTTCCCAACTGCGGGAAGGGCGAACCAGGACAGGTGATGCAAGTGGGCCATGGGGCCGCGCCCGCGAAGTTCAAGAACATCCAAGTGAGGGGGGCAGCATGATCCTCGCGGAGTTCTCCATCACCCCCATCGGAGCGGGCGAGTCCCTCTCCGAATACGTGGCGGAATGTGTCAAGATCGTGCGCGAAAGCGGTGTTCCGCACGAGCTCACAGCCATGGGCACCATCATCGAGGGCGATTGGGATCAGGTGATGGCCGTGATCAAAGCCTGTCACCTGGCGGTGCGCAGAAGATGTCGACGCGTCTCCACTCTCATCAAGATCGACGATCGGGAAGCTCCGCCGGGACGGATCAAGGCCAAAGTTGAGTCCGTGCTGCAAAAGCTAGAAAAGACCTAGGATGTAGTGGGCGAGGAAATAGTAGATCGGAGCGGCGGCAAGGACCCCATCGATACGATCCAGCATGCCTCCGTGTCCGGGGAAGAACCGGCCGGTGTCCTTTACCCCCGCAGCCCGCTTTACCAGTGACTCAAAAAGGTCCCCCAGCTGGGCGAACGCTCCGACCCCGAACCCCATGATGAGGGCCGCCGGCCAAAGCTGCCCCAAGTTCCGCAGAAACTGGGGCAGGAGCAGGCCGGCAACTCCGGAGAGGAAAAGGCCGCCGGCCACGCCTTCCCAGGTCTTGGCGATGGACACGCGCGGAAGCAGCCGGTGGCGTCCCAAGAGACTGCCCACAAAATACGCGCCCGTGTCGTACCCCCACACGATGAGCAAGAAATGCAACACGTGCCAAAACCCACCCTTGCGGTGGAACACCATGATGAACCCGAGCATGGCGGGGATGTAAAGGAGCCCAAAGATCCCGGCCACGGAGGCCAGGAACCCCTCTTGTGTTCCCCGGCGGGAGAAGCTGTAGATCACCAAGAAGTAGGCGAAGGCAAAGGCCAGGATGAAGGCGAACTCCCCTTCCCTGGGGAGAAGGAGGAAGAGGAAGGCGGGTATGGCGAAAAGGAACGCTTCTTTAGGGAGGGTGACGCCGAGACGTCCCACCAAGCCCAAATATTCCCAACCCGCGCCTATGCCCACCACGGAAAGGAG
This sequence comes from uncultured Thermotogaceae bacterium, assembly GCA_964429165.1. Classification (GTDB taxonomy): domain Bacteria; phylum Bipolaricaulota; class Bipolaricaulia; order Bipolaricaulales; family Bipolaricaulaceae; genus DTER01. The sequence continues at coordinate 111,227 of CAYSAN010000001.1, read as the reverse complement.
CACGGCCACGAGCCAGTCCTGGGCGAAGCGGTCAGCAAGCCAGAAGATGGCGAGCACGGTGGGAATGGCCAACGCCGCAGTGAGGAGACGCAAACGCAGGTCTTTCAAGCTCTTACCTTTCCAAAGTTGCGCGTGCGGCCCTGGAAGTCCCGCAGGGCCAAGAGGAGTTCCTCCTCGGTGAAGTCCGGCCACAGGGTGGGTGTGAAGTAAAACTCGGTATAGGCGATCTCGAAAAGGAAGAAGTTTGAGAGGCGTTGGTGTCCGCCTGTGCGGATGATGAGGTCCGGGTCAGGCAAGGCCCCGCCAGGAAGAAGCTCCCGGAATTTCTCCAAGGTGAGCTGGTCCGGCCCAAGCTTGTTTTGCACAGCCAGTTCCACGGCACGCCGCGCGGCGGTGAGGATGTCCCAGCGGCCACCGAAGTTCAGGGCCACGGTGAACACCAAACTCCCCCCGCCTTTGGTGGCCTCCACCGCGTGGGCCAAGGCCTCCCGTAAGCGGGGAGGAAAACGTTCCAGATCCCCAAGGATGCGCAAGTGCACCCCGTGCCTTTGCAGTTCCTCCCTGCGGGTGCGGGCGAACTCCTCCAAAGTGGAGAAGAGAAAATCGAGCTCCTCCTTGGGCCGATCCCAATTCTCCGTGGAGAAGGCAAACACCGTAAGGTAGGGGAAAAGCTTCTCCCGGGCCACGAAGCGGGCGATGCGTTCAACAGCATCGGCGCCCCGGCGATGCCCTTCGGTGCGAGGCAAGCCCCGCGCCTTGGCCCAGCGGCCGTTCCCGTCCATGATGATGGCCACGTGCTGAGGAAGGGGGTTCGCCCGCACCTCCTCAAGGAGACGGGACAAAGACACGTCGCACCTCCCAGAGGGCTGGGTAGACCCCCGCGATCACAAGCAGATCCTCCTCGCCTAGCCGTGAGGCCCAGCGTCGGGCAGCCTCGGCAAGCTGCGCAGGCAAAACTTCCTCCGCCCGGGAAAACGCGGGACGCAGGATCTCCAACATTTCCGCAGCCAGTGTGGACGAGGGATGGGAAAGAAGCAAGTGCCGACGTCCCTCAAGCGGAGGAAGGTGCGCCAGGGAACGGCGTAGAGCATGCGCGGCAACCCCAGTCTGGCACACATCCACGATCACCCAGGGACCTCGATGCACGAGCTCGAACCGACAGGGCAGGGAAAGCGAGCGCAGGCCTTCTGCCACCGCCCCGCGGGAAAGACCAAATCCGCCCATGAGCTCGGCCAATGTGGCCAGGGACACCGCAAGGTTTGGCGCTTGATACGCCCCCAAAAAGGGCGTCTCAAAAAGCCCCAAAGAGAAAGGATCGGAATGGGACCGCCATACAGCCCGATCCCATCCCAATTCCACAAGCTTCACGTCTTGGGAGCCCACCAGGCTCAGGGCCGCGCCCGCAGCCTGACAAGCCTCGGCCACGGCCAGGAGCGCCTCATCCTCCGCGGTGGTGAGGAGAGGCACGCCCGCCTGAGCAAGTCCCCTCACCTCCCATTCCGCGTTCGCGGGGGGGAGGACTTGGGTGAGCAGGGAGAGCTGGGGCCGCACGCAGTTGGTGGGGTCCCAGGGCCCCCCCACAGTTCGCTCCAGGAGGACGAGCTCCACCTTGAGAGCTGCAAAGTACGCCAAAGCCCCAGCAAGCACGGCCTCCTGAGGAGTGGGCCGCCCCACCTCCGCAAAATCCTCCCAGGGCCACACGGCTTGGCTCACCAGGGGCTCCAAGCGCTCCGAACACAAGTATTTCCCGGCCAGACGCGCGGCCTCCCAGGGGTGGGGTCGATCCAACGACGTCACCACGCCCACCTGCACCCCCGCCACCCCCAGGGTGCTCTCCAGGATACCGATGACGGAGGTCTTCCCATGGGTGCCGGCCACCTGGATCACCGGCAAGCCCTCCTCCGGGTGGCCAAGATGGGCCAACAGCCGGCGCATCCGGCCCAACCCAGGCAGAGCCTCCTGAGCGAGTTCCGACCAAATGCTCATCCCTTGCCTCCCAATAGGTGCAGGAGCCTGGTCCTCCGGGCGCGCAATTCCTGGGCCCGTTTCTCCGCTTCAGCCACCACGTCCTCAGGGGCCTGCTCCCGGAAATTCTCGTCGCCCAGGCGCTTTTCCAAAGCGCGCAGCTCAGCCTCCACCTTGGACAGGGACTTTTGCAGCCGTGCCTCCACTGTTGCCCAGTCCAGCTCCCCCGTCAAGAGGATGAAGAAGGGCATGTCGCCGGCGAGCCCGCGGACTGCAGCTTGGGGGGGCGAGGCATGCGGGGCGAGCTGGGCTTGGGCCCGGGCCAGGCGGGTGAGCGCCGTTCCCAACTCGGAGATGATGCGGGGTGCGTAGGTCCCGCCCGTCACCGCGATCTCCAGCTCCCGGCCAGGATCAAGGCCGAGCTCGGCGCGCAGGGCGCGGATCTCCCGCACAAGCTCCTGGAAAGCCGCCAGAACCCTCTCCGCCTCCAGGTCGCGAAGGGCCGGGTTGGCCTGGGGGAAGGAAGCGCGGGAGACCTCTAAGCCCAGGTGGCTTCCGATCTCCTCGGTGATGTAGGGGAGGAAGGGATGGAGGAGGCGGACGATGGCCTCCAGGAGGAGACGGAGGACGAGCTGGGCCGTGCGCCGGGCCTCCTGGTCCTCCCCATACAGGCGAACTTTGGAGATCTCCAGGTACCAATCACAGACCTCGCTCCACACGAAGTGGTAAAGGGTGTCAGCGGCCAGGTGGAAGAGGTAGCGCTCCAGCTGCGCGCGGACCTCCGCGATCACCACCTGCAGCCGGGAAAGGACCCACCGGTCCTCCCAGGCGAGCTGCCGTCCGGACAAGGTTAAGCCCGGGGGAAGATCGGCAGTGTTGGTGAGGATGAAACGGGCCATGTTCCAGATCTTGTTGAGGAAGTCGCGGGACTCATCAAGGAACGCCTGGGAAAACCGGGCGGAGCGGCCTTTCCCAGAGATGTGAACCATGGTGAAGCGCAGGGCATCGGCTCCATGGCTGGCGATGAGCTCCAGGGGGTCGACCACGTTGCCGCGCGTCTTGCTCATCTTCTGGCCCTTTTCGTCCGTGACCAGGGGGTGGATGAACACCTCTCTGAACGGCACCTCGCCCACAAAGTGCAGGGCCATCATGACCATGCGCGCTACCCAGAAGAAGAGGATATCAAACCCGGTGACGAGGAGATCCGTGGGGTAAAAGGCTTGCAGGTCCAGGGTCTTCTCGGGCCAGCCCATCACGGTGAAGGGCCATAGGGCCGAGGAAAACCAGGTATCGAGCACGTCTTCGTCCGGGCGCAGCTCGACCTCGTCTTTATAATGTGCGCGGGCCAGACGCTTTGCCTCCTCCTCGTCCATGGCCACGAACACCCCGCCGTCTGGGCCATACCACGCGGGGATGCGGTGCCCCCACCAAAGCTGGCGGGAGATGCACCAGTCGCGGATGTTCTCCAACCACTCGAAATAAACTTTGGTCCAGCGCTCTGGAATGAACCGGATCCTCCCCTCTTGCACGACCCGGATGGCCGGCTCCGCCAGGGGCTTGGTGCGGACGAACCACTGCCGGGAGAGGCGGGGCTCCACCATCGTGCGGCAGCGTTGACAATGCCCAACGGCGTGCCTATGGGGCACGATCTTTTCCAGAAGGCCCCTGGCGCTGAGCCTTTCCACCATGGCTTCCCTGGCCTTAAAGCGGTCCAGGCCAGCAAAGGGTCCGCCGTTCTCGTTGATGGTGCCGTCGTCATTCATCACGTTCACGGCGAGAAGCCCCAGACGTTGCCCGATCAGGAAGTCCACGGGATCGTGGGCCGGGGTGATCTTGAGGACACCCGTGCCGAACTCCGGGTCCACCTCCTCCGCTGGCACAATGGGCAGTCTCCGGCCCAACACGGGAAGGATCGCGATCTTCCCGAGGAGGTGCTTGTGGCGCGCGTCCTGAGGATGCACGGCAAGAGCGACGTCACCGAGCATCGTTTCCGGCCGGGTGGTGGCCACGGTCACGTGCCCGCCGCCTTCCAGAGGATAACGCACGAAGTACAGGTGGCCCTGGACCTCCCCGTGCTCGACTTCCAGGTCTGAGAGGGCGGTCTCGCAGCGGGGACACCAGTTGATGAGGTACTCCCCCCGATAGATCAAGCCCTCCCTGTGGAGCTGGACGAAGGCCATGCGCACGGCCCGGGAAAAACCGGGGTCCATGGTGAAGCGGAGGCGCGACCAGTCACAGGAGCAGCCCAGGGCCTTGAGTTGCTCCACGATCTCGTTTCCGTACTTTTCCTTCCATTGCCAGACCCGGGCCAAGAAGGCCTCGCGCCCCAGCTCCTTTCTGGTCTTTCCTTCCTTGAGGACCTCCTTTTCCACCACCACCTGGGTGGCAATGCCGGCGTGGTCTGTGCCCGGAAACCAGCAGGCCTCGTGGCCGTCCATGCGCTTGAAGCGAATGATCACATCTTGAAGGGTGCTGTTGAGGACATGCCCCATGTGGAGTCGGCCGGTGACGTTGGGAGGAGGGATCACCACAGAAAACGGCTTCTTGCCGCTCTTGGGGTCACAAACCCAGCCCCGTTTCTCCCAGCGGGCCAGGGTCCTGGGCTCGACCTCGGTGGGGTTATAGCGGGAAGGAAGGTCCATCTCAGCCTCCTAGCCAAGGAGCGTCTGGCATGGTGTAGGTGCAAAGCTCATCCGCCCGGAAAAAGAAGGCGATCTCCCGCGCGGCGGAGGCCGGGGAATCCGAGCCGTGGATGAGGTTCATGGTCACACAAAGCCCGAAGTCCCCGCGGATCGTGCCTGGCTCAGCCTCCAAGGGGTTCGTCTTCCCCATCATCTTGCGCACCACCTCCACCGCGCGTGGCCCCTCCACCACCATGGCCACCACCGGCGCGGAGGTGATGAACGAAACCAACTCCCTATAAAACGGCTTCCCCTGGTGCTCCGCGTAGTGCCTCTCCGCAAGCTCCGGGGAGACCCGAAGCATCTTAAGCCCCACGATCTTAAGCCCCTTCTCCTCGATGCGGGAAATGACTCGGCCCACAAGCCTACGCTGAACCGCGTCGGGCTTGAGCAAAACAAGGGTGCGTTCCATGGTTCCTCCTTCGTTGCCGGACCAAAGTGCAAGTTTACCGCAAAGGCAACACTGCGCGGGATTTGGCCCAAGATCTTCTTTGCGGTAGGCTTGAGCAAAAGTGCACAAAAGGAGGTGGAGGTGTACCGCAAACTCATCACCGCGGAATCCGTGACCGAAGGGCATCCGGATAAACTTGCCGATCGCATTTCCGACGCCATCTTGGATGCGGTTTTGTCCCAGGACCCCTATGGCCGCGTGGCCTGCGAGACCTTCGTCATGCAGGGCCTTATCGTGGTGGGGGGGGAGGTCACCACCACCGCCGTGTTTGATCCAGGCCGCATCGCCCGCCGGGTCCTCACGGACGTGGGCTACGTGAAGCCGGAGTACGGGATCTCTGCGGATGCCTGTGCTGTGGCTAATCTCATTCGCCAGCAGTCGCCGGACATCGCCCAGGCCGTGCTCCGCTCCCAGGAGGCCAAGGCCGGTTCCACTGATCCCAAGGACGCATTGGGCGCAGGCGATCAGGGGATCATGTTCGGTTACGCCACCCTGGAGACCCCGGAACGCATGCCTCTTCCCATCGTTCTTGCCCACAAGCTTGCCAAGCGCCTGGCCCAGGTGCGGAAGGACGGGAGTCTCCCCTTCTTGCGACCGGATGGGAAAACGCAGGTCACCGTGGAGTACGAGAATGGAAAGCCCATGCGCGTGCACACCGTGCTTCTGGCCGCCCAGCACGCCGAGGATGTTGATCTGGAGCAGCTCAGAGAGGACCTGAAGAAATATGTGGTGGAGCCGGTCCTGGATGGGTGGATGGACGAGGAGACCATGGTTTTTGTGAACACCTCCGGCCGGTTTGTGATCGGTGGTCCGGCCTCCGACACCGGCATGACGGGAAGGAAGATCATCGCTGACACCTACGGCGGCTACGGATCCCATGGGGGCGGTGCTTTTTCCGGAAAGGACCCGACGAAGGTGGACCGCTCCGCCTCCTACTGCGCGCGGTACGCGGCGGTGAACGTCGTGGCCGCCGGCCTGGCCCAGGAATGCGAGATCCAGGTGGCCTATGCCATCGGCCGGGCCAAGCCCTTGGCCCTGAACGTGGAGACCTTCGGAACGGAGAAAGCGCCGCTTTCCTCCTTACGTAAAGCGGTGGAGGAGGTCTTCGATTTTCGACCGGGAGCGATCATTGAGGAGCTTGACCTGCGTCGCCCCATCTACGAGCCGCTCTCCTGTTATGGTCACTTCGGCCGGCTGGACTTGAATCCCCCGTGGGAGAAACCGGCCAAGGCCGAGCAGCTTCTGCGGGCGGTGGGGGCGCCGTCGCGGCGATGACCTCAACCCACGACCTTTTTGGCGAAAGCTTGGGCCGCCTGAAGGTCCTGGGGGGAGGGGTGGCCGCGGCCCACAAGCCCCAGCAAAAACCAATCGCGTCCCACACAGGAAAAGCTCTCCACCACCTGGGCCCCTTTCTGGTGCAGGAGGTTGCCCAGGATCGCAACCTGGCTGGGTTTTCCCCCATGGGTGCCGAACACAGCGGCCTTGATCCCCTTTGGCACATTCCACGCACCAAGGGCGCGGCGCATCGCCCGCGAGGGACGCCCGCCGTAAACCCCGTCCCCCACAAAAACCACATCGCCCGGCTCCACCTTGGGCAGGGGGTCCCGGCGCACGTCCACCAGGGTTCCGCCCACAGCCTCGGCAACGGCCTTGGCCACCTTCCTAGTGTTACCCGTAAGGGACGCATACACCACGTAAATTTTCCTCGCCATAGCAAGATCATTGTACCATGAGGGTGATCGCTGATCTTCATCTGCACTCCCGTTATTCCCGGGCCACGAGTGCCGACATGGATCTTCCCGGCCTTTCCCGCTGGGCCAAGCTCAAGGGCATCAACCTTTTGGGCACCGGGGATTTCACCCACCCTGGCTGGTTCAAGGAGTTGGTGACCACCCTGCGCCCCGTGGGCCAAGGGGTCTACGAGCACGAGGGCGTGCATTTTCTTTTCACCGCCGAGGTGGCGACGGTGTGGAACTCCGGGGGACGCCTGCGCCGTGTACACTTTTTGCTCCTTGCCCCCAGCGCGGAGGACGCGGCGCGCATCGCCAAGGAGCTTGGGGCCTTTGGAAACCTCGGCGCTGACGGGCGCCCCACCCTGGGGATGAGCGGGGAGAAGCTGGTGGAGGTGGTCCAAGGCGCGAGCGCCGACGCCCTGATCATCCCGGCTCACGCCTGGACGCCCTGGTGGTCAGTGTTTGGGTCCAATTCGGGATTCGATTCCTTGGCGGAAGCCTTGGGGCGCGCCCGGGCCGCGGTGTTCTCCATCGAAACCGGGCTTTCCTCTGATCCGCCCATGAATTGGCGGCTTTCCGCCCTGGACGAGGTGACCCTGGTGTCCTTTTCCGATGCGCACTCGCCCACCAGGCTGGGCCGCGAGGCCTGCGTGTTGGACCTCCCGGAGCTTTCGTACCCGGCGCTCGTGCGGGCCCTGCGCACCCGCAACCCCAAGAATTTCCTGTTCACCGTGGAGTTCTTCCCCGAGGAGGGAAAATATCACTACGACGGGCATCGGGCCTGCGGTGTTTTGTTCTCACCGGAGGAGACCCGGCGCCATGGGGGAAAGTGCCCGGTGTGTGGGAAGCCGCTCACCGTGGGCGTGATGCACCGGGTGGAGGAGCTTGCGGATCGCCCCAGGGGGGCGCAGCCCGTGGGCGCTGTGCCCTACCGCTCCCTCGTTCCCTTGCAGGAGATCATCGCTCAAGTCTTGGGTCAGGACCCGGACACGCGGGGGGTGCTCACCCAATACCTGAAGGTCGTACAGCGCTTCGGCCCGGAGTTCTCAGTGCTGTTGGATGTGCCTGTTCTCGCGGTGGAGCACGAGTTTCCCAAGCTGGGCAGGGCGTTGGATAAGGTGCGCCGGGGCCAACTCCGGATCCGTCCAGGCTACGACGGCGTCTATGGCGAGATCAAAATCGACCTGGAGGAAAGCCCAAGGGAGTTGCCCCTGTTTCAGCCATGAAGCCGCTAGAGGGAATAAGAGTTTTGGATCTTTCCCGCATTTTGGCTGGGCCCTTGTGCACCATGTGGCTGGCGGACCTGGGTGCGGAGGTGATCAAGGTGGAGCGGCCGCAGGTGGGCGACGAGACCCGCCACTGGGGACCGCCCTTTGTGGCCGGGGAGTCCGCGTACTTTTTGGCCGTGAACCGCGGAAAGTACGGGATCACCCTGGACCTCACGGTCCCCAAAGACCAGGAAATTCTGCGCCACCTCATCGCGAACTGCGACGTGGTTGTGCACAACTTCCTGCCCCAGGCCGCCGAGAGGCTCGGGGTCTCCTACGAGGCCGTGCACGCCATAAACCCGCGCGCGGTGTACCTGGCGATCCTGGGGTTCCCGCCGGGGCCGTACCGGGAGGAGCCGGGATTCGATGCCCTCATCCAGGCGGTGGGCGGCCTCATGGCCATCACCGGCGAGGATGAGCGGCCCGCCAAGGTGGGCGTGGCCATCGTGGATGTCCTCACCGCCTGGGCGGGCCTGGCGGGCATTTTGGCAGCCCTCCTTTTGCGGGAAAAGACTGGGCAGGGAATGGCGGTGGAGGCCACGCTCATTGAGAACTCGGCAGCCGCGCTAGTTAACGTAGCCCAGGCTTTTCTCCTCACCAAACGGGAGCCGCGGCGCTTGGGCACAGCCCATCCCCAGATCGTGCCCTACCAGGCTTTCCCCTCTGCGGACGGACTTCTCATGGTGGCGGTGGGCACCGATGCCCAGTTCCAGGCGCTGTGTGAGGTCCTGGGCCGGCCGGAGCTGGCCAAGGATCCCCTGTTTGCCACCAACCCCGCCCGGGTGGAGAACCGGGAACTCCTCCTTCCCCTCCTCACGGAGGTCCTGCAGGAAAAACCCAAAGCCTACTGGATCGCTGCGCTCAAAAGGGCCGGGGTCCCCGCCGGGCCCGTGAACACCCTGGCCGACCTCTTCGGAGACCAAGGTTTGGTGGGGCGGATCCTCATGGAGGTGGAGCACCCCGCGGTGGGCCGTTACCAAACCCTGGCGTGTCCCATGTCCCTGGCCTGGCCCGGAAGCCCCCTTCCTCCGCCCCGCCTCGGGGAACACACGGAGCTTGTGCTCCGCCGTGTGGGCCTGGGATAGCCGAGCACCTGCCACAGGCTTCAGGCGAGCACGGTTAAAGCCGCGGGTAAAACCTCGACCTCCAAGGTGGTCACGCGCTCGGGAAGGAGCTCGCCATCCAGGTGCACGAAGAGGGGGCGGTCCGCGCGCACCAAAATTTTTCCTGTCCGCAAGAGTTTAGCACGCGCCAGGCTTAGATAGCTGCCGTCCCGCGTTTTAGGCAGGATCAAAAGCCGCACCACGCGGGGGTAGTGGCCCAACAGGGCCAGATCGAGCTGGCCGTCGTCCAGGCGGGCCTGGGGGGCCAGACAAAAGCCGCCGCCGGCCCAGGGCCCGTTCATGGCTGCCACGGTCAAAAGCTCGCCCTGGAAACGCTGGTCACCGCTCACCACTTCCGCGGTAAACGCGCGAAACCGAAAAACTTCGTACACCGTGGCCAAAAGGTAACCCGCCTCGCCGCGTAGGAACCTATGGGTCCGGTAATCACGGGCAATTTGGCCATCGATGCCCATTCCCAGGGCGTTCAGGTAATACTGGCCGTTGGCTTCACCCACGTCCACGCGCTTCTTCCTTCCTTGGGCGATGGTGGTTGCCGCTTTGCCCAGATCCGCGGGGATGCCCAGCGCGCGGGCGAAGTCGTTCCCGGACCCCAAGGGCAGGACGGCCAGGGCGGTATTCGTGCCCATCAGGGCTTGGGCCACCTCGTTCATTGTGCCGTCGCCGCCAGCGGCCACCACCACTTCGGCCCCGCGACCGGAAAACTCGCAGGCCAGCTCCGTGGCGTGGCCAGGCTCCGCGGTGCGGTGGACTTCCACCGGGAGTCCAAGCTCAACAAAGGCCCGTTTTATGTCCTCTTCCCGCTCCCCAGCAGAGCCACGTCCAGCAGTGGGATTCAAAATGATAGGGATCGTGGACATAACGAGGGTGATCCTAGCCGAGCAGCGGCTATAGCACCACCTTGAGGGCACCGGGATGGACGCGAAGGGCAAGGGTGTCAGTGCGGGGGAGGAGCTCGCCATCCACGTACACGCGGAGGGGGCGGCTTGTGCGGACCTTCACCCAGCGCACCAAGGCCGTGCGCACCCCCTTGAGACCCAGATGCCGGCCCTGCCGCACCTGGACGAGGACGGGCACGCGCGCGATCCGCGGATAGTGGCGGATGGCGATGAGGTTTAAGGCCCCATCGGTGAGGCTTGCGCCGGGCGCCACATGGAAGCCGCCGGCGGTGTGGGACCCGTTCATGACGGAGACCATGAGCCCTTGGAACTCCCAGGAGCCTGCGTCGCTTTGGATTTGGAGGGCAAAGGGGCGGAAGCGCGCCACCTCGTAGAGGGCCGCCCAAAGGTATCCCAGTTCCCCGCGCAAGAACTTCCAACGCACAAAGTCCTCAGCGATCTGGCCATCGATGCCCATGCCCAAGGAGTTCAGGTAGAACCGGCCATTGGCCTCGCCCACATCCACGGGCTTGGGCTCCCCCTGGGCCACGCGCCGCAGGGCCGCGGGCAGATGCACAGCCCCCGTCAGTGAACGAAGGAAGTCGTTGCCTGAGCCCAAGGGGATGATAGCAAGAGCTGTGTTTGTGCCCACCAGGGCCTGGGCTACCTCGTTCAAGGTCCCATCCCCCCCGGCGGCCGCGATCACAGGAACTCGTTTTTTCACCAATTCCCGAGCCATCTCCGTGGCCTCCCCAGGCCGAGTGGTGGGGAGAAGCGCGGGGTCAATGCCCACGGCTTTCAAGCCCTGTACCAGTTCATCCGCACGGGAAGCGGCTCTTCCCCGATCCGCCACAGGATTGAAAATAACTGAAAGCTCAGGCATGGCGGCATTTTACTAGGCCGCGGCCTCCTATCGCCAAAGTCAAAAGGCGCGCTCAGCATCCAATTCGTCGCGAGCCCCGATGCGTCGAGAGACTCCACCCAGTCCCTAAGCCGGGCCCTCATCCCCGTCATGAACGGGAAAAGCAGACCTACTGCAGCGATGGCCTCAGTCCACAACCCGGAGACCCAGCTGACGTCCACGAAGACGGGGAACGCAGGAACGGCGCCCTTCCCCGCCCGCAGGACACCCCTTGCTGTGGGAGGAAAGCTCCGCGTCCCCCGGGAGCGAAAGGCGCGCTCCCGGCCCTCCCTTTTCGCCTCCTGGGCGCGAGGGGCTGGGGCCCCGCGGACCTCCTGATCCCAGGGGAAGGGGACGCGGCCGGGGTGTTTGGGGATCGCGCCGAGCCCACACCGCCAGGGACCAGGAGGAAACGCAGGCCGTGCGGGCAGGGCTCCGGAAGCGCTGGGGAAGGGCTCTCACCCGAGGCGTCCGCAAGCAATGTGCAATTTTCATCCGCGTATAAGCGACGTGTATTTGTCCGAGCCTCGTTTTTGACACAACTTGTGACAACTTGACCTTCGCGAGTGTACGGGAACTACATAACCGAACCTCAGAGGTGCTGCACCAAGTCCGGGAGGGCCGGGCGGTTAACAACCCATTAGGGCCAGCCCATTGACGCTGTGCGTGGTCTCAGCGCGGAAGAGCTCGAAGAGTTTGCTCTCCTTCGTCATTCCTCCTTCCGGTGGGCCCTAACGGAGGCAATGAGCGACGTGCTGGCCGAACGGTTCCCGTGGACGAAGCTCTCCACACGCTTGAGCGTTCGGGTAACTAGGCGCGCGGAGAAGCACATTCGCCGCCTTGTGCTGCTTCGCGTGGAGGAGGAGATCTATATCCTGCGTCTGGCATTCCGCCAGGATTTGGCGAAGGCCCCACAGAAGATCATTGCTAGATGGTCAGCCCCTAGTACGGAGCTCCGAACTGAGCTCCTTCTCGCGGCCCATGCCCCCGGTGGCCCCCACAAGGAGTCGGCAGGCTAAAGTTGATGCCGGTACTATTGCCTCCTCCCCAAACCGGTCCCGGATCTTGTCCAAGGCAAAAAGAAGTTTCTCCCGCCTGTGATCTTCAGGGAAAAGGGGCCTTGGGAAGCCCTGGAGGTTTTGCAGTCCGCCCACCCGCACGCCCACGAGCGTGACCCCTTCGGGAAAGCCCCCGAGCTTTTCATCCACGATCGCCAGGGCGGTCGCATAGATCACGCGCTCGTCGCACGTGGGGAGCGAAAGGGCCTTCTGGGCCCCGTGGTATCCGAGCTCCTCGTCCCGGTACAGGGCGAACACGACCCTCCCCACGAAGCCCTTCTGGCGCATCCGGCGGGCCGTCTTCAGGGCGAGGTAGTGAAGGACCTTCTTCGCCCCTTCGGGATGGCGCAGAGGCTTGGGAAGGGCGTGGGAGTGGCCAATGCTTTTGTTGTCCTCTTCCTGCCAGTAAGGCTTTAATGGCATGGGATCTAAACCCTTTCCCCAAAGGTGCAGGATCGCCCCGTACACCCCGAACACCCGCCGCAGGTACGGTTCCGGGATTTTCCCCAGATCCGCCAAAGTCCAGACCCCCATGTGGGAGAGCCTCTTTGCGATTCTTGGGCCAATCCCGGTCACCGCGTCCACGGGAGTCCGCTGGAGGAGGTCGGGAACATGTTCAGGCCGGATCCAGCGGATTCCGTCGGGCTTGGCTTGCTCGGTGGCCAACTTAGCCAGGAGCTTGTTGGGGGCGATCCCGATCGTGCAGGTGATCCAGGCCCCCAGTTCCTCCCGGAACCGGGCCTTGATCTCCTTGGCCAGGGCCACAGGATCAGGGTAGCGCGCCACAATCTGGCTGGCGTCAAGAAAAACTTCATCGATGGAGTACACCTCCACCATGGGGGTATAAGCGATGAGGATCGTGAGGAACCTACGGGTCACGGACTCGTATTTATCGGGGTCACCAGGAACGAAGATCACCTGAGGGCAGAGTTTTTTGGCCTCCCAGGTGCTCATTCCCGCTTTGATCCCGTAGCGCTTGGCCTCCTTGGAGGCCGCGGCCACCACGGAGTGGATATCCGGCCGGCCCGAGACCACGACGGGCTTCCCCCGCAGCCAGGGCCGGGCCTGCTGCTCCACGGAGGCGAAGTAAGAGTCCATGTCGATGTGGAAGACGATCATGGCTCCCCCAAGGAATGGACCTCCTCCAGGTACCAGCGGGCTCGCACGGGATCGAACCGGACCTGGAGCCAGGTGCCTCTGACGGAGAGGGCGTACACGAAGTGGCGCACCCCCGCCTCCCGCCGCTCGTGCACCAGGTGGATCGTCTCCACCGGTTCCCGCGCCCCCCGCCAGAGGATCCAGCGGGGCTCAGGGTAGGGTTTCCTGGGCGAGAAGAGGACCCCAACTTCCACAGGCTCCTCCATCCCCCACCTCTAGGTAAATTGTAAGCGTTTACCTGGCGAGGTCAACCAAGAGAGTTAACCCAGGGGGAGGTAGCGGTGCTGGTACCCACCCCCGCGCCTCCTCTCCCGCTCCCTCCTGAGGAGGCGCAGGGTGGCCAGCCTCTTCAGGGCCAGGGCCGCTTGTTTCGGGGAGATCCCCAGGGCCTCGGCCACCTCGGGGCTGCGGGCCTCGCCTTGGCGCATGGCGTGGGCCAGGACCACCCCAAGGTAGGGAGGAAGCCACCCCAGCACCTTCCAGCCCTCCTCCCCCACCAAACGCACGAGGACCGCCACCTTGCGCTGCTCAAGCTTCCCCTCCAGGTCCTCCAGGACCTCCAAGGAGGGTGCCCGCAGGTACAGGTACCGCCCAGGGTGTCCCCCCTCTTTAAGACGCGCCAACACCGCGGCCACCGCCTCGTCCGCGAAGGACCCGGATAACACCTCCACACCCGCGAGGTCCAGGACGAGGACCCCGCCCTCAGGTAGGGCTGCCAGGGCGGCCAGGATGTCCCCCTGCGCCCTGCGCCCCTCCAGCCGCGTCCCCAGCCGCCTCCCGTAGCTGGCTAGGTGAAGGACCTTTTCCACGCTGGGCATCTTACCGCCGCATCCGGTGGGAAAGGAAATCCCCCAGGAGCGCCAGGGCTCGCGCTACATCCCTTTCCCACTTCAGGTCCACCCCCCGCTGCCCACACCGGCAACCGCTGGAGGGCAAGGAGGTGCCGCCAGAACGCCCAGGCAGCTATTCCTACTGAACCCCTCATGTCCCGAACAGGAGTCCTTCCTGTTAGGCTGACCAGGTGAGACCCTTCGCGGCGCCGCAGACAACCCGCCCCGCACGAGCTTAGGCATCAGAGGAAGAACCGCTTGGGGAGGCGCAGGGAGACTTGGACCCCCGGGAAGAAGGTAATCGAGCCAACCTGCCACTCCACGTCCTCCTGGAGAAAGACCCCTTCCCCCGAGCGCACATAAAGCTTCCCCCCATGACGCAGGGTCACCTCCCGGATCCGCCGAAGTGCTCCCCCCCGGCCCGGGTCCTCGAATCGGGACGCCCCCTCCACGAACACGAGCTCTAAGGCCTCCACTGCACTCACGCCCCGAAACCGCGGGTTCTGGGCCAGGCTCCCCTGGAGCCCCACCCCACCATCCACCACCGCCAGGTGCAGGTGGTCCTCCTCCTCCTCCAGGGCCGCGAAGCCCACGGGCACTACACCCTCCTGCCCCGCCGCCGCGTGGTGGGGGATGTTCTGAAGCAGCTCCAACACCGCGCCCACCAGGACCCGGATCGTCCGCTCCCCCAAGGGAAACCGGGCCCAAAGCATGTCGCCTAGCACATCCACCAGGGGCCCGATTCGCTCCTCCCTATCCACCTGCACGATCCGAAACAGGCCGGCGTTCTCCTCCAAGGGAACGGGGCGGTCAAGCCAGCCCAGCCCTTCTGGAAAAAGTTCGAATAGCCCTGTGGCCCCGAGCCTGCGGGCCACGTCCTCCCGCTCGGGAAGAAGGACGCGCAGGTACCCGCCCCGCGCCCGGGCCTCCCAGGCCACAAGGGCCAGGAGGGCCACCCCGTAGGCGTCGAACCGCACAAAGCGGGAGAGGTCCACAAGCGGCCGGGGTAGCCCCCGCCACCAGGCCAAAAGCGTTGCCTCAGCTCGCCCTACCGTGAGGGAACGGATCGTAGGCATCCTTAGGTGAACAGCTTCTTCTCCCCCTCCCTAGCAAACCGGCCTTCCAGAAGGGGGCGCCCCAAAAGATCCACGACCCTAATGGCGTCCTTCGCGCTCTTCCCGGGGCGGCAGTTGTTTATGAAGGTCAAGCGCGTGCGCCCAACTATATCGCGAGGATGGGGTACCCATTCGACAAGCTCCTCCCGGGAGTAGGCGTGGTCATAGCGCTCGCTTGCGTCCTTGTGCTCCCACCACTGCGCCGCGTCCCGGCCATGGAAACACACGGAGCCGATGGGCGTCGTGGCGCAGCTCGTGTGGAGAGGGGGAGGGCCGGGAAGCCGGGGAAGGTACGCATTCACAAACCCAATGTCGTGCTCGCCAAGAAAATCCAGCACCACGGGCTTGTACCGAAACGCGTGGCGGAGCTCCACATGCACAGGGGACTCCGCAGGTATAGCCTCCTGCCGCCGACGCCGGTGGGCCAGACTCTCGCGGGGGTCCTCACGGGGGAGGAAGTAAGGAAATTGCGCGGGAAGGTTGGCCAGGCACCCTGCCTCCAACCTGGGGGACAGGGCTGCCAGGAAGGGGTTCACTTCCTCCCCAAACCGCCCCCGCTCAGGGGTCATCTCCTTGGGCACCTTGCGCACGAGCGCCGCCATCATGCACGGGAGGGGATGCGGTAGTAAATGGAATTTATCTCCGCAGCGTTGAACCAACGGGCGTAGTACGAGAGCCAGGCTTTCTGACGGGGCTCCTTGGGGTATACCATGCTCACCCAGTCAGGAAAGGAGTAAACAGCCGTCCCACTAAGGATCTTCGCCAAGACAACCACCAAAGTGATGGTAGTTCAAAAAGCCAAGCAGGGGGATAGGGTACCCGCTTTCGTTTGGAGCAAAAGCGAGGAAAAGGTATGGTAGGACGCGCAACAACCCAGTGGATCACGCGCTGTCCTGGAAACGCGAAGGCCGATTTTAGTAGCGGTTCAAAGTCCGTGTCAAAGTCTGGGGCGGGGGCCTCGTCACGGAGGATGTGCCGGCGCGGGAGGGTCAGGAGTTGCTGACGCCTAAGGAAACGGTGCGGGAGCTGGTAACTCGGGGACTGGAGACCCCTCTTTTCCCCAAAAACGGGGAACGCAGGAACGGCGCCCTTCCCCGCCCGCAGGACACCCCTTGCTGTGGGAGGAAAGCTCCGCGTCCCCCGGGAGCGAAAGGCGCGCTCCCGGCCCTCCCTTTTCGCCTCCTGGGCGCGAGGGGCTGGGGCCCCGCGGACCTCCTGATCCCAGGGGAAGGGGACGCGGCCGGGGTGTTTGGGGATCGCGCCGAGCCCACACCGCCAGGGACCAGGAGGAAACGCAGGCCGTGCGGGCAGGGCTCCGGAAGCGCTGGGGAATGGGCAACATCCCCTCCGCATCTTTGGAGCTTCTCATGCGGTCATCCGCGAAGCACGGCGGGGCACGCTGGTGCGCGATCACCAAGTTCCCTAGTGCGGAAGCGGTGGAGAAGCTTGTGCCTCTGGGGTGCGAGCGCCAAGAGGGCCCAATGGGAGCGGAGGCCACGGGGGTCTGGGGTGGCCTAGGAGGAGTCGAAAAAAGTGTCCCGGGAGCAGCGCCCTCAGCCCCGGACACTGACACAAACTTCGTGACGCTCCCTGGATGGGACTCCTGTGCCTCACGGATTCGCTTCGGTGAGAAGCGACCTTGTGGTGGACGCGGCCACCGTCATGGGGGTTGCCCCCAAAGAAATCGGGCACCTGGTACACTGTGCCACCCTGGGGTTTGCATTTGGAGCAAAGGGAAGCGGCGGCGGTGGGGATTGTCGGGAACACCGCCAGCGGGCAAACTATGAGCGTGCTTGAGCAATTCGGGGAGCCCCAGCTCAACCAACAAGCCGAAAAGGACCTGCTCCTGCGGGAGGTGCTAGAGCAGGCTCTATCTGAAATCCACGCCATTCTGTTGGCCCGAGGCCGCCCCTTCAAGCTTCGCGCCCTGCTCACCCGCGACGGCGAGTACCTCTTGCGCATGGAAGTGGCCTATCAGGACCGGGAGGAGCGGGACAGCATTTGGGATGAGGCCGCCCAGGCCCTGGAGCGGGCCCGTGCCGGCCGACCGGTGCACATCCTGTGCGGCATTGCCCGCCTGAATCCCCAGGGCTAGCCATGGAACTCCCGCGCTCCTTCGGCATCCTCCTTCACCCCACCAGTCTCCCTGGTCCCTGGGTGTGCGGGGTTTTGGGCCCGGAGGCGCACGGGTTTCTCACCTGGCTTGCGGAGGCGGGGGCGAGTTTTTGGCAAATCCTTCCTCTTGGTCCCACGGGATTTGGGGACTCTCCCTATCAGAGCTTCTCTGCCTTCGCGGGAAACCCCTATTTGCTCGACCCCGAGGATCTCTTCCGCCGGGGCTGGCTACCTCGGGAGAGGCCCCCCCAATTGCCCCAGCACCAAGTGGACTACGGCTTTCTCTATCGGTGGAAATGGGGGCTTCTACGCCGGGCCTTCCTGGGATTCCAAGAGCATGGGGACCCCCAGGAGAAGCGGGAATTCATCCGCTTCTGGGAGGAGGAAAAGGAATGGCTGTGGGATTACGCCCAGTTCATGGCCTTGAAGGATCGGTTCGGCGGCCGCCCCTGGAACGAATGGCCCCGGGAATTCCGCCTGCGTGACCCCAAGGCCCTGACCTCCCTGGAGGCCGATCAGGATGCACAGTTTCACGCCTGGACGCAGTGGGTTTTCTTCAACCAATGGCAAGAGCTGCGCGCCTCTGCCCATGCACTGGGCCTTAAGGTCATCGGAGACATCCCCATTTTTGTGGCGTACGACTCCGCCGATGTCTGGGCCCATCCCGAGCTGTTTGAGCTCGATGGGGAGGGGCGCCCCACAGTGGTGGCGGGTGTGCCCCCGGATTACTTCAGTCCCACAGGCCAGCGCTGGGGAAACCCCCTTTACCGCTGGCCTGCCCACGCGGCGGAGGGCTTTCGCTGGTGGATCAGTCGAATCCGTCAAACCCTGCGCTTCTGTGATCTTCTGCGCATAGACCACTTCCGGGGGTTTGCCGCCTACTGGGAAATCCCCGCGGCCGAGCCCACGGCTGTGCGCGGCCGTTGGGTTCCCGCTCCCGGGGAAGAGCTTTTCCACCGAGTGCGGAAAGAGTTGGGAAAACTCCCGATCCTGGCTGAGGACCTCGGGGTCATCACCCCGGATGTGGACGCGCTTCGGGATAAGTTCGGCTTCCCAGGGATGCGTGTCCTGCAATTTGCCTTCGACGGAAAGCCCGATAACCCCCATCTCCCCCAGAACTTTCCCGCACACGGCCGGGTGGTGGTGTACACAGGCACGCACGACAACGACACGACCCTGGGGTGGTATCGGGGCGCCTCCCGGCAGACCCGGGCCAGGGTGGTGGACCATTTGACTCAAAATGGGATCGCTGTTTCCTGCGAGGAGGGGATACCCTGGGCCCTCATCACCCTTGCGTTCCAAAGCCGGGCCAGGCTGGCGGTGGTGCCCATGCAGGACGTTTTGGGTCTGGACAGCGAAGCGCGCATGAACTATCCAGGCCGACCGGAGCGGAACTGGCTGTGGCGGCTAAAAAGAGAACAGCTCAACCCCGCACTGGCGCCCAAGCTCCTCGCCCTCGCCCAGGAAACGGCACGAATCCCTCAAAGCTTTGACCATGTTGCCTCAGGACCTTCTTAGGTCTATACTGGCCATCTAGTCGCCGGACCAGGGCGACAAGGAGGGAGCACATGTTGTTAAAGGAGAAGAAACCAGAGACTCCTAAACAGCCAAAAAAGCCCTGTGGCAAGTGAGCACTGTGTTCCCCAGGAACCATCCCGTGGGGGTTGATTTCTGTTATCCTTTAGAACCCGTGCTCACAATCAAAGGAGGTGTGTGTGAGTAAGAAGACGAAGATCGGCATCGGCGTAGCGGTTGTGGCGGTCATCGGCATCGTGGTGGGCATCTTAGTGACCCGGCCTAGGGGTGATTTCACTATGCCTGCCACATTCTCCCTGGCTGTGCCCATCACTCGCTCGGGCACGTTGGACGTCACCCTCACCCCGCCTCAGGGGAAGAGTTTCCCCAGGGGTGACATCACCTTCTCCATCAAGGAGACGACCCTGCCCACTGGGGTGAAGATCACCTTCAGCCCCGCCAAGATCACCGCTAAGGGCGATGAAAAGAGCCTGAAAACGACCATGTCTGTGGACGTAGCTGGCACCGCCAAGACGGGCTCGTACACCCTGACCGTGGTGGCCACGGGTGGTGGGGTCACCCGCGAGGGCAAACTCACCCTCACTGTCCAAGTGGCGCCGGACTACTCCCTTGAGGCCGCCCCGGCCACCCTCTCCGTGAGGCAGGGCGCCACCGGCACGGTCACCGTGAACGTCAAGCGTAACGAGACCATGAAGGACCCAGTGGATCTCACTGTGACCGGCGCGCCCGCGGGCGTGAAGGTCACGGTGGACCCCGCCAAGGTCCCGGCGGATAAAGGCTCGGCCACGGTGAAGATCGAGGTCCCGGCCACTGGCGTGGACGCCCGGGATTACACCTTGACCATCACGGGCAAAGCCCCGGGCATCGCGGACAAAACCGCGTCCCTCAAGCTCACCGTGCTGCTTGTGGACTTCAGCCTCAAGGCGGAGCCCGCGGTGGTAACGCTGGCCCCGGGTGGCTCAGCCACCACCACCGTGACCATCACCCGCACCAATCTCCCCGATCCGGTGAGCTTCACGGCCAAGGCCGTGCCTGCTGGACTCTCTGTCAAGTTCGACCCGGTCTCAGCCACAGGGGACAGGACGGTCCTCACCATCTCCGCTGCGGCTGACGCAGCTCCGGGCACCTACAGCTTCACCGTGGAGGGCACGGCCGCTGGGCGGACCAAGACCGTCACCATCAGCGTGACCATCGGCGGCTAAACCCCACCCATTAAGGGTCGGAAGGTCAGGGGGCGGCTCGGCTGCCCCCTTTTTCTTTACGGAAATAATTTGCGGCTGCACGCGATTGAGCGGGAGGATATCCCTCGCTTCGTGCGCTGGTTCAATGACCCTGTAGGGATCATCAGCGGGGAGAAGGACTTTTGGGGCAGGGGCCACGGCCGGGAGGCCATCCGTGTCCTTTTGCGCTACGCCTTCTTTGAGCTTGGACTTCACCGGGTGGAGTTGGAGGCCGTCGCGTTTAATGCCCGGGCCATGCGGTGCTATGACGCCGTGGGGTTCAAGCAGGTGGGCGTCCGCCGGGAGGCCTTCTTCCGCGACGGCACTTTCCAGGACGTGATCCTCATGGATCTCCTCGCCCAGGAGTTCGCGGGGTAGACTCTCCCCGATGGAAGGGGAGCTTACGCCCATGATGCGGCAGTACCGGGACATGAAGGCCCGGTATCCCGAGGCCATCCTCTTCTTTCAGCTGGGCGACTTTTACGAGACGTTCTTTGAGGACGCGGAGCTCGTTTCCCGGGAGCTGGAGATCACCTTGACCAGCAGGGACGGGGTGCCCATGGCCGGGGTCCCTGTGCGTCGGGCAGAGTTTTACGTGCAAAAGCTCCTTCGGCAGGGGTACAAGGTGGCCCTATGCCCCCAGCTGGAGCCCCCCAGCAAAGGCAAAAAGCTTTTGAAACGGGCGGTGGTGCGGGTCCTCACGCCGGGGACGGTCATTGAGGAAGGGGCGCTTGACACTGACCGGGATGTACTTCTTGCCGCCGTGTGGCCTGTGGGCGAAAAAGTAGGCATAGCCTGGGCGGAAGCGGCCTCCGGCGCCTTCTTCGCTGAGGAATTGGCCTTGGCCGAGCTGCCAAACCTCGCCGCCCGCCTTTCTGTGGCCGAGTGGCTCCTTCCCGAGGGAGCTGCGCTTTTGGGGAAGCCCGCGGCCGCGGTGACCATGCGCCCCAGTTTTTACTTCCAAGAGGGGGTGCTGTGGGCCAAGTTCCCCGGAGCTCTGGTGGGAGCACCTCTGGCCGCCAAAGCGGCGGGCGCCCTCCTCCGCTATCTGGAGGAGACCTTGGGCCAGCTCCCCCATCTTCGCCCCCCGCTCCTGCGCAGCGAAACGGAAACCATGGTCCTGGACGCCTTCACCCAGCGTTCATTGGAGCTCACAGAGCCTTTGCGGCCCGAAGGAAAACTCACCCTCTTTTCCGTTTTAGACCGAACCAAGACCGCCATGGGCCGGCGGCTTCTCCGCCGCTGGCTCCTCGCCCCCCTACGGGATCGCGCGGCCATTGAGGCCCGGCTGGATTCCCTGGAGATCCTCATCGCGACGAGTCTCTGGGAACGCCTGGAAAAGCCTCTTTCCCGGTGCCATGACCTCCCACGGCTTCTTTCGCCCCTGAGCTTAGGAAACCCCAGTCCGCTCCATCTTTTGGCCTTGGCCCGCACCCTGGTGGCGGTGGAGGAGATGGAACGCCTTTTGGCCGAGCTTTCTCCTCCCCTCCCTGAGCCGCTTCGCCGCGTTCAGGAAGCCCTGAAGCAGGCTCCTGTGGAACTCAGCGCGCTTTTGCGCCGAGCCCTCGTGGAAAACCCCCCGCCCAGCGTGGAAGAAGGGGGGGTCATCTGCGCGGGATTCGACGGGAGGCTGGACGCCTTGCGCGAGGAGATCAAAAAGCTCCGGGACGAGCTGATATTCCTTGAGACGCGCGAACGGGAGCGCACAGGAATTGCCAATCTACGCGTCGGATACAACCGCGTCTTTGGGTACTTCTTCGAGGTCACGCGCTCTCAACTTCCCCGCGTGCCCGCCAACTGGCTCCGCAGGCAGTCCCTCACGGGCGCGGAGCGGTTCACCTCCCCGGAGCTCTCCTCCGTGGCGGACCGGCTCCTCGCCGCAGAGGAAGAGGCTTTGCGACGGGAGGGCGAGCTTTTCCAAGCGATCGTGGCCCAGGTGCAACGGGAGCTCGGCCCCTTGGGAGTGGTGGGTGAGGCCTTGGCGGAGCTCGATGCCCTCCGGTCCTTGGCCGAGGTGGCACACAAAAAAGGTTACACTCGTCCGCGGTTCACCGAGGCCCGCCGCATCCTCATCCGCGAGGGACGCCATCCTGTGGTGGAGGAAACCGTGGCATTTGTGCCCAACGATCTTTTCCTGGACGAGCGCACCCACCTTGCCCTCGTGACCGGGCCGAACATGGCCGGAAAGTCCGTGTTCCTGCGGCAGGTGGCCCTTATCGCCCTCCTTGCGCAAATGGGTTCCTTTGTGCCCGCCAAAGACGCGGAACTCCCCATTTTCGACAAGATCTTCACCCGCGTGGGCGCCTCCGATGCTGTATCCGGGGGAATCTCCACGTTCATGGCCGAGATGCAGGAAGCTGCAGGGATCATTTCCGGTGCCACTGAAGGCTCCTTGGTGATCCTGGACGAGCTTGGCCGCGGCACGAGCACCCACGACGGCATGGCCCTGGCCTGGGCCATCGCCGAACACCTGGCGGGAAGGATCCGGTGCAAAACGCTTTTCGCCACCCACTACCGGGAGCTCGCTCAACTGGCGGAGGAAATCCCGGGCGTGGTGAACCTCCATGCCGTCGCCAGGGAGTGGAAGGGCGAGGTGGTTTTCCTCTACCGGATCCTTCCGGGCGTCGCGGAGAGGTCCTATGGGATCCAGGTGGCAAAGCTGGCGGGCCTGCCCCCAGAAGTCCTGGCGAAAGCGGAGCGCAAGCTTTCCGAGCTGGAGCGGAAGACCGTGATCCGGCCCAAAGCTCAGCTCCTTCCCTTGTTCGGCTCCGGGGAGCACCCCGTTCTTGCGGAACTGCGCAAACTGGAGCCGGAGAAGCTCACGCCTCTGGAGGCCCTCCAGCTCCTCTTCCGCCTGAAAGAAGAGCTTTAGGGCGCGCAGGAAAGAAGAAGTCTGGCCAGGGCCAGATCCTGGGGATAGGTGATCTTGATGTTCCTGGGGTCGCCAGGGACCGTGGCCACGGGGATCCCGCAAGCCAGGAGAGCTGCGGCGTCGTCGGGAAGGTCCTCGTCACATGCCCGCAGGGCAGGAAGAAGGAGATCGCGGCGGAAACCTTGGGGCGTCTGCATGGCCACCAAGCCAGCTCTGAGCACCTCTTTGGGCTTTAAAAATCCGGTTTCCACGTAGCGCAGGGTATCGACCACCGGGAGGACGGGCACGGCCGCGCCGTGTTGCTCAGCAGCGACCAACACCCGCTGGATGAGCTCCGGCCTCACCAGGGGCCGGGCGGCATCGTGTATCAGGACGTAGCGGCCTTGGGCCGCCTCCACGCCGGCCAGAGAGGAATCACGGCGGCGGCGTCCGCCGCTCACCACCCGCATAGGAACGGCCAACCCCTGCAGAAGGGAGGCGGTTTGGAACTCCGCCCCCGGCCGCGCCACCACCACCACCTCCTCCACCCCCGCTTCCAAAAATGCCCGCACCGAGTACAGAAGGACCGGCGTTCCCAAAAGCTCAAGGAAAACCTTATCCTGGCCGAAGCGCTCGGCCCTTCCCGCCCCAAGGATGATGGCCGTGGTCCTCACGCGCGCGGCCGGTCGAAGGAAAGCTTACGCAATTCAGATCCATCCGGCCGAATAACCCACGCTCCCCAAGTGCCGCCCCGATTGGAATTGAACACAATTGTCCCGTCCGCAGCCCACGAAGGATTTACGTCCAAACCAGGATCGGTGGTGAGTCGCTGCACCCGGCCCGTCCCCACTTCCACCACGAACAGGTCCCAGTTGTCCTTCTCCTGCATGCTGATGAACGCAACCCGTGTGCCGTCTGGAGACCAGGTGGGATAAACCACGTCCTGATCCATGCGCACCAGGAGCCTTTCCTCGCGGCTGGTGAGGTCCAGGATGTACAGGCCATACGTTTTGGTCTCACCCGGACGCGCCACATACGCCAAAAACCGGCCATCCGGCGAGAGAACAGGCTGCCAGAAATCCACAGGCTCCTCCCTCTGGCCAAAGAGAAGGGAACAGCCTCCCAGACCCAGGGCGAGCACAGCGAGAGTTAAAAGTTTTGCTACTTTCATGCCGGTCAGACCCCCTCCATTTCGGTAGAATTGAAAGCATTGTACGTGCAAGCGAAAAGAGCCACCATGGTGTCGGAGCTGTTGCGTTGGGGTGCGGCTCGGCTGCGGGACCTGCCGGAGCCTGGGCGGGAAGCCCGCCGCGCCTTGGCCCTGGCTTGCGGTGCCAACGGCGTCCTTCCCCCAAAGTTGAGCCCCCTTGAGGCGGGAAGATACCGGCGCCTGGTGGAAGCGCGGGCACGCGGCATCCCTTGGCCAGCTTTGGAGGGGACCACGGCTTTCTTGGATTTCGAGGTGTTCGTGCCGCCGGGTGTGTTCATTCCTCGCCCAGAAACGGAGGAGCTCGCGGAGTTGGCCTGTAGGGTTTGGCGTGAGCTGCCCGGACATCCGCGTGCTCTGGATTGGGGAACAGGAAGCGGCGTCCTGGCCTTGGCCCTGGCCAGAGCCCGGCCCGATGGTGAGGTTTGGGCCGTGGACGCAAGCAGGCGGGCTGTGGCCGCAACCCGCCGCAACGCCCAGCGCCTGGGGGTCCGCCTCCACGTCCGGCGTTCCCCCAGCTTCTCCTGCGTCCCCGGCCAATTCCACCTCATCGTGGCCAACCCGCCCTATGTGCCCTCCTCCTGCATCCCCTTGTTGCCCGCCGACGTCAAGAACTTTGACCCCAAAAGGGCCTTGGACGGCGGGCCGGATGGACTGCGCTGGATCCGGGAGCTCCTTGGGCGGGGACCGGACCATCTTGTCCCCGGCGGGTTCCTCCTCATGGAGATCGGGCGCGATCAGAGGGAGAGGGTGTTGCGCCTGGCCCAAACTGCGGGCCTTTGGGTGGAGGCCCGCGTTTTGCCCGATCTCTCCGGAAAACCCCGGTTCTTCTGGGGGCGAAGGTGTTAGCTGTACAAATCTCTGAGCTGCGCTTTGTCACAGAAGAGGGCGTGGTGGTTTTCGATGGACTGAGCCTCAGCGTGCCGCGGGAGGGGTTCGTGTGGGTGGTGGGACCGTCAGGGTCCGGAAAGACTCTGCTTTTGCGCGTATTGCTGCGCGAGATGCGTCCGCAGGGCGGCCAAATCCTCCTTTTGGGGCGGAACATCCGCCGCATTTCCGCCCGGAGCTTTCTTGCTGTGCGCCGGCGCGTGGGGTATCTGCCTGAGGACCCGCCCATCCTGATGGGCCGCACGGTGCAAGGAAATCTGCTTTTCAAACTGCGCGCCTTGGGCCTAAGCGGGGAGGAGGCCGCGGACGCCCTCCATCGCGCGCTGGACCTCGCGGAAATCGCGGACCTCGCGGAGAAAAAGGGGGAAGAGCTGGATTTGCTGGGGCAGAAGCGCCTGGGTTTAGCCCTGGCCCTCTGCCAAAACGCGGCCCTGGTTTTGGGTGACGACCCCCTGCGGGGCCTGGAGGCCCCAGCCCAGGACAAGCTTTTGAGCACTTTGGAGCGCATCCAGCAAGGCGGCGTGACCCTTTTGTGCACGGCCAGGGATGACGAGAAGCTTTTGGCCCGCGGCTTCAGCCCCACCCCAGGCGGCAAGCGGGCTTTGGTGTACCTGCGGGAGCCGGTGCGCACATGAGGGGTTTCCCCTACGTGCTCTTGCAGTTCCTTCTGGTCAACCTCCGCCAGGCGCTGAACCTGGTGGGCTGGTCCCTGGCCTTGACCTTGGTCCTGGCCAGCGCTTCGGTTCTCCTTTTCCTCCCCCTGCACAATGGCCGCATGACCGCAGCTTCTCAGCATCTGTTTGTGCTGACGCTGGACCCCTTGCTCTCCGAAGGGGAGATCAACCGATTGGCGTGGCAGATTGCGGGTTGGCCGGAGACGCTGCGCGTGAACTTCCGCTTCGCCGGGGAAACCGATCCCGAGCCCTTGGCCGAGCGAGCGCTGGTGGTGGAGGCGCGGCCCGAAGGACGGGAAGCCCTGCTTGCCAAATTGACGAAGCTTGTAGGGGTCCGCAAGGTCACGGCTTTAGAGCGCCGGGCCGAGGGGCACGCCTGGCCCTCGCGGGCGCGCCTGGCGGCCTTGGCGGCCCTGGCCCTGGGCTTGGGCGCCACCTTGTTCTTGGGCCAGCGGGCCACCAAGCGCGCCCTTTCCCTTTGGCGAAAAGAACGGGAGATCCTGCGCCTTGCGGGCCTCGGCCCGCTCTATTGGCAAGGGCCGCTGCTTTTCTTGGGACTTTTGGCCGGCCTCGTGGGGGCCGGGCTGTTCGCCCTCGCGCTACACTTGGGGCTTCGCTTCCTCCCACCGGAGGCCCGCTGGGGCGCGTTGGTCCACAGCGTGCC
Source organism: uncultured Thermotogaceae bacterium (assembly GCA_964429165.1). Lineage (GTDB taxonomy): Bacteria > Bipolaricaulota > Bipolaricaulia > Bipolaricaulales > Bipolaricaulaceae > DTER01. The sequence continues at coordinate 84,913 of CAYSAN010000001.1, read as the reverse complement.
CTGGCTTACGGGTTTGAGCTTTCCCACCGGCGCGCTGCTTGGGGTTTTGGCCAGCCTGACACGCGCTCATTCGTAGCGCAAAGCCTCCACCGGCGGGAGCTTCGCCGCGCGAACGGCCGGGAACAGCCCGGAAAGAGCTCCCACCACGAAGGCGAAGAACAGGGAACCGAAAACCAGGCCCACGGTCAACGCCGGAGCAAACGCGCCCTGGGCCTCGAACACGCGGCTCACGATGAGCGTGGCCACCCAGGCCACGCCGAACCCGCTGACCAGGCCCAAAGCACCACCGGCCAGCCCCATGAAGCCTGACTCGAACAGGAACAGGAAGAGCACATGGGAGTCCTTGGCCCCGATGGCCTTGAGCACCCCGATCTCCCGGGTGCGCTCCAAGACCGCGGTGTACATGGTGTTCATAACCCCTACCCCGCCCACCAGGAGGGCGATCCCCGCGATCCCCGCCAGGAACGCTTGCACCCCACGGATCACCGATTGGATGTTGCGGGTGAGATCCTCGAAGTCCGTGAGGGAGGCATTGCGCTCGCCCACGGTGCGCAGATGGTCGCGGATGCGCTCCCGCACCAGGGCCATGTCCGCCCCGTCCGCAAGGCGCACCACCGCGTAGTGCACCAGCTCCGGGCCCGGGAAGAGCTGGCGCAGCTCAGGGAGGGAGATCACAAGAAGGTCGGTGAGGCTCAGCCCGCCTGTGGCAAAACCCCCGGCCCGCTGGGCTTGCAGGATCCCCACCACCCGGAATCTTTTGCCCTCGATGGTCACGGTGTCCCCCACCTCTGCGCCCAAGACCCGGGCCGTGCGGGTGCCCAAGAGAACCTCGCCTGAGGCCTCCAGAGCACGGCCGGCGGAGACAGCCAAGTTCATCTCCGCCACGAACTCCAACATGATCGGCTCATAGCCCAGGACGGCAAGGAACCCCTTCCCGCCCGGTCCTTCCACGTAACCCGTCTCGGTGCGCACGGCGATGGCGCTGCGCACTCCGGGGAGGCCGCGGATGGAGTCGATATCCAAGCGGATGCGCTGACCAAGGTTGAGCCCGCGCGAGGTCACCAGGATCGTGTTGTACCCCACGATCCGCTCCACCTGGCTGGTGATGGCGCGCTGGAGGCCTTGGCCTACGGAGATCAACGCCACCACAGCTGCGGTGCCAATGAGGATCCCGATCACAGTGAGCCAAGAACGCAGGCCACGATGGCGAATGTTGCGCAAGCTCAGGCGCAGGATGTCCAGGGTCATCGCTCCACCCCCACGATCTGGCCGTCGCGCAGCCGCAGGCGCACTTTGGCCACTGCCGCGGCCTCCGGGTCATGGCTGGCCAACACCACCGCCCTTCCCTGCTGGTTCAGCGCGGAGAAGTGAGCGAGGATCTCTTTGCCCGTGGTGGAGTCCAGGTTTCCGGTGGGCTCGTCGGCGATGAGCAGGGCTGGGTCGGTGACGAGGGCCCGGGCCAGGGCCACCCGCTGCTGTTGTCCTCCAGAAAGCTGATTGGGACGGTGGCGCAGACGATCACCCAGCCCCAAGCGCTCCAGGACTTCTTGGGCCCGACGGCGCCGCTCCCGCCAGGACACACCCAAAAACACCAGGGGAAGCTCCACGTTCTCCAAAGCCGTGAGGTTGGGGACGAGGTTGAACATTTGGAACACAAAGCCGATGCGGCGGCCGCGCCGCTCCGCCAGCCTTCCGCCGTTGAGGCGCGTTACATCCGCGCCCTCCCACAACACCCGGCCGGTGGTGGGGCGATCCAGAAGCCCAAGGATATGGAGAAGAGTGGATTTCCCTGAGCCGGAGGGGCCCATAATGGCCAGGAAATCACCAGGAGACACGGCCAAATCCACGCCCCGCAGGGCGGGAACCGCCACCTCCCCCAAGCGATAGACCTTGGTGACCCCCTGCAGCTCCACCAAAGCCGCGTTCATGGCCGCCGGTACTCCACCAGGATCATTTCGAAGGTCGTGCGCCCCCTCTCCCGCACCCGCAGAAGGGGGAGGAAGTAAACCGGATCGCTGAGACTAAAGGCCACCTCGATGACGGTCTCCAGACGATCGGCAGGCCGGAATTCGCCCACAAGGCAAACCACCCCGGCGATCTCCTTGTTCTCGCGGGCCAGGAACTCTCCGCCGGGCAAAGCGTAACGCTCACCCACGTGGAGGGCCTCCCGCCGGCGGATGAGCACGGAAAGAGCCGAGAGGTCCAGGGTTTGGCTGCCCATGGCCTGCACGAGCAGGGGGGCGCCAAAAAAGCCCAACACCGAAAGCTCCGCCGCTGTTCCCTCCAGGCTTAAACCCATGCTCACCAGAAAACGCCCTTCCGGCCGGCCCTCCACACTGAGGCGCAGCTCCTGAGCTGGGCCAACGCCAGTTAATGCCCAAACCATCTCCGTTCTCCCCACCGGGAAATCCCTGATCTCCGCCTGGGCCCAGCATAGGAGGCCCCAAAGCCCCACCAGTGCCACCGCTAGGATGCGCTGCATGTTCACCCCCACATCCTATTATGCTACCCGGAACGGCGCTTTCGCACTATAGGGACCGCGAGCCGTCCAGATCGCCAGTGAAGAAGCCCCTGCTGCATGAGAAGGTATAGGCCAATCCCGACCCGGATGAACTCGACAAAGCGAAACAGAATGCTGTAAGCAAAAGCGCTGGGCAACGAGATCCCCAGCAGTTTGAACACCCCGACACGGCCCCCGTCCGCCAGACCCAGGCCACCAGGAGTAAGCCAGAGGAAAGCCCCGATGAACACGTTCAGGGTGAAGAACAGCGACAGCTGAGTAAAGCCGAACAGGGGTTGGTTAGTGAAGTGGAGGAAAACCTGGGGGCGAATGTAATGGAGGAACACGGTGACGAGTTGCAGGACCAGCGCGATCAGGGCGTGGCCCGGGCAGCGTGAGAAAACCTGGTGGATTTGGTTTTCCATCTCTGCGGCGCTCACGGAGAGGCGGGCCAGAGTCCCGCGCCAGGGGATGAGCCGGCCCAAAGCCCTCAAGCTGCGCGAGAGCCATTGGCGATTGCCCGTGAAGGACACCAGGCCTAAAGCGAGAAAAGCGGCCATGAGGCCGAAGCCAACCCCCATCGCCCCCTTATCCGTCAGGGAGAGGGTCGGCGAAAGGAAGGCGAAAAACCCGCCGATGCCGGCAAAGGCCAACAGGGACGCCCCGGCAAAGAGGCGTTCCACGAGGACGGTGGCCGTGACGTGCGCCAGGCTCCGCCCTGTCTCCTTGGCCACCCAGTACACGCGGACAGGCTCGCCCCCAAAGTACGCAGAGGGGGTGAGGTAAGTGACCGCGGCAGCGGCCAGCATGGGCGAGAGAACCTTTTTCCAGGGAAGGAAGATGCCCGCACCCCGCAACAGAATGGACCAGCTTAGGACCCAGGCCAAAAAAGAAAGCGCCTCATTGGCTACCACAGTGAGAAAGCCCCACGCACCCACCGCCCTGAGTTCCTGCCAGACGAGCTTGGGGTTGGAGGCGTAGATGAGGCCAGCAAAGAGCCCCAAGCCCCCAAGCACCAAACCCAGGGCAAGAATTCGGCGCAGGATCTTCACCTCCTGTCCAGGAAGCGCCGGAGGAGGGCCAGGGCCGCCTCGGTCGCGGACCAGCGCACGCCCTGGCGCGAGCCGCGAAACGCATGGCACTCCACCTCCACGCCCTGGGGATGGGCCAGGGCTATGTACACCAAGCCCACGGGTTTTTCCAGTGTACCGCCCGCGGGGCCGGCAATGCCCGTGATGGCCAGGGCCAAGTCCGCCTGGAGAAGCTGGCGCACGCCCTCGGCCATGGCCCCTGCACACCCCGGGGAAACCGCGCCCTCCCCGGCCAAAACCGCCTTGGGCACCCCGAGCACCCTCTCCTTCACCGCGTTGGAGTAGGCGATGACCCCACCCAGGAAGTACTGGGAGGCGCCGGGGACCTCAGTGATGCGCATGCCCAAAAGGCCGCCTGTGCAGGATTCGGCCACAGCCAGGGTGAGTCCGCGCTCCCGCAGAAGCTCTCCAATTTCCACCTCAAGCAAGGTTCACCTCCAGCGCCCGGGCCAAAAGCGCACACGTGTCCCGTAGATCCCCGCGGAGAAGAACATCGGCGTAGGGATCGTAGGGGGTGGGCTCAGCGTTGGCGATGATGAGCTGCGCCCCTCGGCTCACCGCGAAGGGCACAAGGCCGGCCACCGGCCACACCATGAGAGACGTGCCCAACACGAAAAGGAGATCGGCCTCTGCCACCTCCTTTTGCGCCTCCTGGAAATCCGGGGTCAGGGGCTCGCCAAACAGGACGACCTGGGGCTTCACCAGGCCGCCACAGGCGCAGCGCGCCAGCCCCGTGCTCGCCACCTCCTCCGCCACCCAGGTCATGGCGTATGAGGCCCGACAGGAAAGGCAGGAGGCGGAACGCACGTGCCCGTGGACCTCTAAAACCCGTTTGGAACCGGCCAGCTGATGGAGACCATCGATGTTTTGGGTGATGATCCCCCGCAGGAGACCGCGCTCCTCCAGGGCGGCCAACAGTCTGTGCACCACGTTGGGGTGGGCCTGACGCATGAGCTGAAAGCGCCAAAGCCAGAAGGCATAAAAATCGCGGGGGTTTCGTAGAAAGCCCTCCAAAGTGGAGACCTTCTCCAGGTCGTGGGTGTGCCAAAGCCCATGGGGGCCACGGAAATCCGGGAGGCCCGAGGGGGTGGAAACCCCGGCTCCAGTGAGGGCCCAGGCCCGCTGCACCCCCTGCAAAAGCCTGGCCGCCAGGCGGATGGCCGAAGGCTCAGTGCCCACAAGATGAAAGTCTCGGCTCTCTTAAGCTTGGGGACAACCCCCGTTGTCCCCAACACTCAAGGGGATTATAATTTGTTTGAGGAGCTATGGCCGGTCACTCGAAGTGGGCCAACATCAAATACCGCAAGGAAAAGCAAGACAAGAAGCGGTCCAACCTTTTTTCCAAGCTCACCCGGGAGATCATTGTCTGCGCCCGGCAGGACCCCAACCCCGAGACGAACCCCGCCCTGGCTCAGGCCATCGAGCGGGCCAGGGCTGCCAACATGCCCAAGGAGAACATCGAGCGGGCCATCCAGCGCGCCGCCGGCGGCCTGGAGGGCGCCAACATCCAAGAGGTCGTGTACGAGGGTTATGGCCCAGGTGGGGTGGCCATCCTTCTCCGCGCTTACACCGACAACCGCAACCGCACCGCTGCCGCGGTACGACACATCTTGGAAAAGCACAGCGGAAACCTGGGCGGTGAGGGCAGCGTGGCTTGGCAGTTCGAGCGCCGTGGCATCATCCAGATCAAAGCCCTGCCCCAGGGCATGGATAAAGAGGCCCTCATCCTTCTGGCCGCCGAGGCCGGCGCCGAGGATTTCGCCGAAGAAGACAACGCCCTGACCTTCTACACCCAGCCCAAGGACTTGGCGGCCGTGCGCGACGCCTTGCGCGAAAACGGCGTGGAGATCGAACGGGCGGTGATTGGGTTCCTGCCCAAGACCACGGTGCGGGTGGAGGGCCCGGAGGCTGAAAAGCTCCTACGTCTCCTCGATGAGCTCGACGAGGCCGACGAGATCCAGGAAGTGGTGGCCAACTTCGACATACCCGACGAAATCCTGGCCAAGGTGACGGGAGCTTAACCCCGCCAGAGCAGGGCAAGGAGGGCAAACACCCCCACCACAGCCACCGTGGTGTGGGGCACCCCGAGGGGCAAGGTTTCCCGGGGCCGGAGGATTTCGTAGTGACGGATCCCGTCAGGCCCCAGGCGGAGAAAACCCACGGTTCTGCCACGGCTGCCGGCTTGCACGATGGGTGCCCCCTCCACGTAAAGAGGCGTTGTGTACACCTCGTGGGCGTGCCCCAGGACGAACAGCGCAGGCTTGCGGGAAAGCTTTCGGACGAGCTCCGTGGCGCGTCGCGTATCCATGTGCCCAAGAAGCACGAAAAGATCGTGAGCGGGCGCGGCAGCCAGCGCTTCCTCCAGGGCGTAATGGGGATCGAGGAGTTCCCAACCGGGCCAGATCAACGCCAAATCCCAGAGCACACCGAGGATCAGCACGCGTAGGCCCTTGACCTCCACCACCGCCCAGGGCTTTGTGGGCAATGGGGCGCGGAGGTTTGTGGCCACCAGGAAAAACGGGGTCTCCGCCAGGATCCTTTGCAAAACCTGTGGCCCCAAATAGGTCTCGTGATTGCCCAGCACCATCGCGGTATACCGGAGCTCCGCCATTTTGCGCATCGTGGCCCAGGCCTCGGGCTCAGAAGTGAGGCGGTGCGTGTCCTCCCACGCATCTCCTCCGTCCAGGACAAGATCTGCGTTCAAAAAGAGATCCCTGAATTCCGCAAGCCGCTCCAGGGAGGTATGGAGGTCGGTGGTGAAGACGACGGTGAGCTCCCAGCCTTGCCCAGCCCAGAAAAAGCAAAGCGCTAAAAGTACAGCCCACACCATGCGGAAATCCCCCCTTGACGGATGAGGATTGCGCCCCACAAATATTTTCGGCGCAACCGCAGGCCCAAAGCGTTATCCACGCCCAGGCTGCCGAACAGGGAAAACCCTGGTTCCTCGGAGATCTCCCACGCCAGGGAAAGCCCGGTTTCCGTGCGGACCAAGGCCAGGAGGGCATGGCCGGGAGCGCGGGCCAGGGCCACCCGCGGCGGGACCTCCGCCCACAAAAACCACGGTCCGACAAGAAGATGTAGGCGCAGGGCCCAGGGTGGCTCCGTGCGCCCCAAGAACAATTGGACAGGGGCGAAGGGGAGGATGAGCCAGGGCTGGGGGCCCAGGGCCAGGCCCCCTCCCCCGGCCATGGCCAGGGGCAGCGTCCCCAACGCCCACATCCACACGCCCAACTCCATTGGCAACCCCAGGTGTAGCGCGCATTATAAGGGGAAATGTTGGAGAAAGTGCGGGAAGCGCTGCGCCGCTGGCGCATGGTGAGCCCGGGCGAGAAGGTCCTGGTGGCCGTCTCAGGCGGTGCCGATTCCATGGCCCTTCTTTATGCCCTGTTTTGGCTGCGCAAGGAGTTCGGCATCGAGCTCGCCTTAGCTCACCTGGACCACGGAATCCGTCAGGACACCTCCGCGGACCTCCAGGTGGTTCGAACGGCCGCGGAGGACCTCGACCTCCCCCTCATCCATGGACGGGTGGACGCCCCAAGCTACGCCAAGGAGCACAAGCTCAACTTGGAGGAGGCGGCGCGGCGGCTGCGGCGGGAGTTCCTCCTACATGTCTCCCAGGAGGTTCATGCTCAGAGGATCGCGCTGGGCCACACTCGTACCGATCTTGCCGAGACCATCCTTTTGCACCTTCTGCGGGGAGCAGGCCCTCGCGGGTTGCGTGGCTTCCTTCCCGTGAACCCCCCTTTCATCCGTCCCCTCGTCCTTGTGAGCCGCGAGGAAACCCGGGCCTTGTGTGAGAACCACGCCATCCCTTTTCGGGACGATCCCACCAATTACGACACGCGCCTCACGCGCAACGCTATTCGGCTGGAGCTTTTGCCGGAGCTTCGCCGCTTCAACCCCCAAGTGGAGGAGGCCCTGGCTCGCGCAGCCGAGCTTTTGCGGGAAACCCAAGAGGTCCTGCAGTGGACCACACAGAGGCTTTTGGGCGAGCTCCGGTGTGGCCGAGGCCTGGACCTGGCCAAGCTGCGCGCCCTTTCCCCCCCCGTTCAGGCCTTGGTTGTGCGGGCCCTGGCCCAAGAGCACGGGATCTCCCTCTACCGCAAGCATGTGGAAGCGGTGTTGCGGGGCCTGGCCAGGGGCGGAGCCGCAGAGATCCATCTCCCTCACGGCCTGGTGGCTCGTCTGGGCGGCGGAATGTTTGTGGTGGAAAGGGAAACCCCGTCTCCCACGGGACCATGGCCCCTCGCCGCCCCTGGCCGCACCGAGGTCTCCGCCCTGAGTCTGGCCCTCACGGTGGACAAGCTCCCACGCCCGGAAGACTTGGACACCAAGGACAGTTTTTCGATCTACGTCTCGCCCGCCCGGGTGCAGCCCCCCCTTTTTGTGCGCACTCCTCGCCCGGAGGACCACATTGTGCCCTTCGGCCGCACAGACCGGGCGCGGGTGTGGGACTTCCTGGCCAAGGAAGGGATCCCCCGCTGGGAGCGGGCCCGGTGGCCCCTGGTCACGGACGAAAAAGGCGTGGTGTGGGTGGTGGGCCTCCGCCTCAACCAGGAGTATGCTGTGCTACCAGGGGACCTGGAGGTCCTGAGAATTTGCGCGCATAAGTTATGAGCACCTTTGTGCTTTTTGTGGGGACGATCCTCATTCTCGTGGGTTTCCACGAGCTGGGTCATTTTGTGGCCGCCAAGCTCGTGCGCATTGGGGTCATCGAGTTCGCCATCGGCTTTGGCCCGCCCCTGCGCACATGGAAGCGCGGGAAAACCCGGTATAGCTTGCGTCTTTTCCCCTTTGGTGGGTACGTGCGTCTGGCCGGCGAGAGCTGGGATTACGGCGATTTTCCCGCGGAGGAGACGTACTACGGCCGGCCGGCCTGGGCCAGGCTACTTGTGGCCTTCCTCGGTCCGGCCTTCAACCTCCTTCTAGCCCTGGTCCTGGCCTTCGGGGCCTTCTGGACCATCGGCCTTCCCCGTCTGCGTGTGGCTGGCCTCGTCCATGAGAAGCCCGCGGAAAAAGCCTTGCGGGTCGGCGACGTCATCCTCGCCGTGGACGGAAAACCTGTGTGGAGCACGGACCAAATCGGCCCCCTCATCCAAGCCAAGGCTCCGGAGCCCGTGCGGTTCCAGATCCAGCGGGAAGGGGAGCTCTTGGAGGTCCACATCGTCCCCGTCTATTCCGAAGAGGACGGGCGCTACATTGTGGGCGCGTATTTCCTGCCCCAGGTGGTGCTGGCGGAGCTCCTGGAGGTCCCGGCCCTGACGCCCCTTTCTGCGGCGGGATTCCGCAGCGGCGACCGCATCGTTTCTGCCTGTGGGAAACCAGTGGGCTCCTATCTGGAGCTCCGCCGCGCTTTGGCCGAGGGATGCCGGGAGGTGCTAGTTCAGCGGGGCGAGGAGTTCTTGCCCCTGGATCTGCCAAATAACGCGGCCCAGGTCCTGGAATCGGGGGCTTGGAAAGCCCTTCCCTTTGCGTACGGAGCCATAGGGCCGCGGCGGTCCCTGGCCCTGGCCGCCCAGCAAGTGGGGCAGGCCTTGTTCCTTGTGGCCGCAGCCCTCCAGGCCCTGGTGGCCAGGCGCATCCCCGCCGGTGAGGCCATAAGCGGCCCGGTGGGGATCGCCGCGGTTTTGGCCGAGGGCATTGCTGCCGGCCCCTTGGTGCTCGTTCTTCTCGTCGCCGTGATCAGCGTGAACATAGCCCTGTTCAATCTCCTTCCCTTACCAGCTTTGGATGGATCGCGCCTTCTTTTCGCTTTGGTTGAGCTTCTGACGCGCCGGCGCATCCCGCCCCGCGTGGAAACCCTCGTGCACACCTTGGGCTTTGTCCTCCTCCTTGGGCTTTTGGTGCTGATCACCGCGCGCGATCTTCTCAGGCTCTTCGGATGAGGGCCACGGCCCACGCCCCGATCCCCTCGCCCCGGCCCAGTGCGCCCATCCCTTCCGCCGTGGTGGCCTTAATGGACACGGCCTCCTTGGAAATGGCCAACGTCTGGGCAATGTTCTTGCACATCGCGGCCAGGTGAGGAGCAAGGTTGGGCTTCTCCGCCACCACGGCCACGTCCAGTTGCACGGGCACGTAGCCGTTTTGGGCCAGGATCTCCCGCACGCGAGCTAGCAGCGTGAGGGAGGAGATCCCTTTGTACTGGGGGTCGGTGGGCGGGAAATGCTGGCCAATGTCGCCGAGGGCTGCCGCGCCCAATAAAGCGTCACAAACGGCATGAAGAACGACATCTGCGTCGGAGTGGCCCGAAAGACCAAGCTCATGGGGGATTCCCACGCCGCCCAGCACAAGGGGTCTTCCGGGTGTGAAGCGATGGAAATCAATGCCTATTCCCACACGGAAGTCCACGGGCCAAACGCCTCCTCCGCCACCTTTCGCGCCAGCTCAGGGGGAAAGCCGCGCCGAAGGAGGAAGGAATAGGCTCTGCCCAGGGCAGCCTGGCGCGGCAGGCCTTCCCAAAGCCCGCGCCGGGAGGCCAGGGCCCGGCGCGCAAGCTCCTCCTCGGAGAGCTCGGGAAGAGCCGCGCGGGCTGCCTCCTCCGCCAACGCCTCCTCCACCCCGCGGGCCCTGAGCTCCCACGCCACCCTCCGGCGCGGACAGGGCCGGGAAAGAAGGCGGTCCTGGGCATAAAGGCGGGCGAACGCCCGGTCGTTCACCACAGCTGCCTCCTCCGCGCGGGCCAAGACCCTCGCCACCACGGCTTGGGAAAAACCGCGGCGGAGAAGGCGGAGGCGCAGCTCCTCCCGCGCGCGGGGCCTGATGGCCACAAGCCGCAGCACGTAGTTCCAGGCCCGCTCCTCCTCCCTCATGCGCTCAGGGATTTGGGCTCAGGGATCCCCGCTTTGGCCCGGATGTCCTGGGCGATCTTAGCGGCGATATCGGGGTGCTCGGCCAAGAACTGGGCGGCCTGGGCCACACCCTGCCCCAAGCGGATGTCCCCGTAGGAGTACCAGGCACCGGCGCGGGTCACCGCCCCCCACTCCACACCGGTGTTGACGATGTCCCGTTCCTTGACGATGCCGCGGCCGTAGATGATGTCGAAGGCGGCCTCGCGGTAGGGTGGGGCCACCTTGCTTTTCACCACCCGCACGTGGGCCCTCATGCCCACCCGCTCGTCGCCTTCGGCGATCTTGCCCTCGGACCAGATGTTGAGGCGCACGGAGGCGTAGAACTTGAGGGCCCGACCGCCGGTGGTAGTGGTGGCGGGGCCGAAGGGCCCAGGCTGGATGGTGGCCCGGATCTGGTTCACAAAAACCGCGACCGTCTTGGACTGGGCAATGGCCGCGGCCAATTTGCGCATGGCCTGGGACATGAGCCGGGCTTGCAGCCCGACCTGGGCCTCACCCATCTGCCCTTGCAGTTCGGCCTCGGGAACAAGAGCGGCCACGGAGTCCACCACTATCACGTCCACCGCGCCGGAACGCACCAAGGCCTCCATGATCTCCAGCGCCTGCTCACCCGAGCTGGGCTGGGATAGAAGAAGCTCGTCCAAATTCACGCCGATGGCCTTGCAATAGCCAGGATCAAGGGCGTGCTCGGCGTCGATGAAGGCCGCAGTCCCGCCAAGCCTCTGGGCCTCGGCCACGATGGACAGGGCCAACGTGGTCTTCCCTGAGGCCTCGGGGCCGAAGATCTCCACGATGCGACCACGCGGAACCCCGCCCACGCCCAGGGCGATGTCCAGGGAGAGGGAGCCAGTGGGAATGACCTCCACCTCCCCCGCCGGCTTCTCCCCCAAGCGCATGATGGCCCCTTCGCCGTAGGCCTTTTGGATCTGCTTGAGCACGTTCTCCAGCATCTCCTGACGCTTGGGGTTCCCGTCCTTCCTCTCCGGATTGGCCATGGAAAAACCTCCTCCACTATGGTAAAGGCCGGGCGCATCAGGCACAAGGAACCGCCAGGACCATGCGATCTGGCCCGAGGAGCTGCAGGGGATGGAGCTCCCGCCCGTCAAAGGAGCACACGAGGGCCCGGGCCTGCACGCCGCCACTCACGGCCGCACAGAATGCCTCCGCAAATTGGGGATCCACGCGCACATGAGGGCCAAAGCGCACGGCATCCGGCCTCTGCACCACAAAGACCACCATCGCCTTCCCGCCAGCCCGGGCGGCCCCGGCAAGCTCCCACAGGTGGCGGCGACCCCGTGCCGTGGGCGCGTCCGGAAAAAGGGCCACCCCATCCTCCACATAGGTCACGGACTTCACCTCCACCCATAGACGCTCCTCCCCGCGTGCGAGGAGAAAATCCGCCCGCCCCCGCCCAAGGCGTGGCTCCTTAGCCGCGATGGTGAACCCCACGAGCTCAGGCAATGCTCCCTGGGCTAAAAAGCGGGGGAACAGGCGATTGGGCAAGGTGGAGTCAAGCGCGACGAGGAAGCTTCCCAGGTCTGCCCCCACGGCGGTGAACGAGGTCTTCCTCCCGTGGGGAGCTGGGCGAAGCAGGATCCGCCGGCCTGGGCTCAACACCTCCGCCAACCGTCCCGGGTTGGGGAGATGCGCACGCACCTCCTTTCCCTCCAGGGCCACCACCAGGGTAAACCGGTTGGGGCGGGCGCGGAATTCCCCCCAGAGGAGCTCCTCCGGCATGGTCAGACTTTCCTGGCCCGGTGGGCGGCGCAGCGGCCGGCCAGAAAACCCGTGGAAAACGCAGCTTGCAGGTTATACCCCCCGCTTTCCCCGTCGATATCAAGGATCTCTCCGGCGAAGAAGAGGCCGGGGACCACGCGGCTCTCCAGCGTGTGGGGATGGACCTCCCTCAGGCGCACCCCACCCCTGGTCACCATGGCCTCGTTCCAGTCGCCCAGGGTCGCCACAGGAAAGGGATGCCCTTCCCCCAGGCTCTGCACCAACGCCCGCCGCACCTCCCGGCGGAGCTCCGCGACCCGCAGGGCCCTGTCCTCGCCCAGGGCAGCCAAGAGGGCCCGCGCCAGCCGCGGCGGAATCCCAAGCTCACGGAGAACGGTGACCACCCCAGATTTTCCATGCTCAGCGGCAGCGTTAATAAACCAGGCCTCCGCCCGCTTGGGTGTAAACCCTGGGGCAAAACAAACCTTAAGCACGTCCCCTGGCTCAACCTCACGGGAAAGATCGAGGATGGCTGGCCCGGAAAGCCCTTGGTGAGTGAAAAGCACGTCGCCCTTTTTCTCAGCCAGTTGTCGCCCGGCGCGAAAAAGCGTGGCCCGCGTGGCCCGCAGGCTCACCCCCGCACAAGAAACAAAGGGGGCAAATGCCTTGGGGTGCACCCGCACGGAAACCAGGGCCGGCTTCACCGCGGTGACGTGGTGTCCCAGGGCCGCTGCGAGTCCATACCCATCGGGCGCGGGGCTGCGGGCTTTCCCCCCGGGGGCCAACACCACTGTGCGCCCTGACCAGAAAGACCTGGGCTCCACCTCCACCTGAAACCCTTCTTTCCGCGGGCGCACAGCGCGCACCCGTGTCCCCAGGCGCAAGGCCACGCCCAGCCGCTGAAGCTCGGAGAGCAAAACAACGAGCACGTCCTTTCCTTTTTGAGTTCGGGGAAACAATCGCCCGTCAGGGGCGGGAACAATGGGGAGGCCTCGCGCCGCGAAGAAGGAAATCAAACGGTGATTGGAGAAGACGCGGAGGGAGGAACGAAGAAAGCGCACCGCTTCCCCTGGGCGTTCCCCGCCATGGTAATGTTGCAAAAGCTCCTCGATGTCTCCTGTATGAGAGAGGTTGCAGCGGCCAGCGCCAGCCCAGGGCAGCTTGCCCCCCGCTTCTCTTGCCCGTTCCAAGACGAGGGTTTTTGCGCCCTGTTGGGCGGCAGCAATGGCAGCCATGAGGCCCGCGGGACCAGCTCCCACCACGACCACGTCCCAAACCGCATGTTTAGGGTGGGGCAGCGCGGAAGAAGGGGGAGGCGGGGCAGCCTGGGCACGGGTTCCCATATCGCGGGCACTCACGGCAATCCGCGCCGCAGGGCGCTCGCCCCCCAGGGGACTGGAAGTCCCTGGGCTCCATGCGCACAGGGAAAGCCGGGGTTTCCGTGACGTATACGGCAGCCCGCACTAAGCCCCAGGTGATCTCCGGGTTCTCCGCCACGGCCTGAAGCCACCAGGCCCGCTCGTCCTCCATGTAGAAAACCCCGACCAACATGCGACCGAAAGAGGAGAGGAAGTAGACAAAGGGGCAGTCCGCGAACACCTGGGCGATCTTGGCCGCCGCGGCCTCGCTGGGCGCCTGGCCCAAAAGCAAATAGCACTTTTGTCTGCTCAGCGGTTCTTCCATAGCCAAAAAAGCTCCTCCAACGCTGGCCAAAACCGGCGGACAAAGTCCCCGAACGCCTTGGGCTCCGGCTCATTTCGCACGGTCACATACGGTACCCGCTGGCCGGCCACCGTCAAATAGCCCGCCTCCGCGGGAGCCAAAACCGCCCAGTCATCCTCCCGGTAAGTGCGCGCCATCTCCTCCTCGGGGACGGAGTGCGTGAGGGGGTCATCGCGGCGGTCTTGTTGGTAGCGAGCGCGGTTGCGCCTCAGCGACTCCTGGTAGGAGACGGAGAGATAAAGAATAGCACCCTCTGCCAGCACCCCGGGGAGAAGGAGGGACAGGGCACGGCGATAAGCGTTGGGGCCGCCGCGGGAGAACTCCACGATCACCGTCTCGCCCGGCTGGGCAGGCCTCCCCAAAACGCCGGCGTTCACGCGATGGAGCAGGAAATCCCAGAGGTCCGGATCGTCCACAGCGTAGTTTTCGGCACACCGGCGGGAATGAAGTCTTCCTCGGCCCAAGAGCTCCCAAACGTCGTCCTCCACGAATTTCTCCCAGAGGAGCGGAAAGTCATCCAGAACGCGCAGGGCGCCCAGATGGTAAGCATTGGCCCTCTCGGTGGCGGGCAGCCCCTGCAGAAAACGGATGAGCTCAGTTTTTCCGGAGGCGGGACGCCCCAGGAGCACAAGGTAAGGGATGACCAATGGGGAAGGGTGGGGCACATACCTTAAGCCCAAGGCGTTCACCACCGCGGCCACCACCTCTTGCGGGGGACGATCCGCAGGGATGACCTCCACGCGGTCGCCGCGGCGGGCATGCCAGGCGGAGAGCCAGCCGCTGGCGCGGCTCAAAACCTCTGCGGGCACGGCATATCTCGCGTCTCCCCGGACGGCTTGCCGTAGGAGCGAGACCTCAAGGGGGGCATCGAGGCGCAAAAAGAGCTCAGGCCAAAGGATCTCGGTTTCCCGGCGACCGAAGGTTTCCAGGAAACCTTGGTCCCCGAGGGCCGCGGAAAAGGCGGCATGCACGCCCAGATGCGACTCTTCCAACACCGTGCGCCCCTCCGCCCAAGCTGCGCGTATCAACGCCTGTCTTTGGGGGAGTGCCTCCCATAGGGCTTGAGCCAGTTTTTCTCTCTCCCGAAAAGGATCGAGGTTCTCCCGGTCCGCCACCTCCTTCACCAGCTCCGGCAGGACAAGGAGGTCAGGAAAGTACAGGCGCAGGAGGGCAAGGACCTCGCTTTTTCCCAGAGCCGGCAGGCCTTCCACGCAAGCGTACATAGGAAATAAAAATGGGCGGAGGAGGACTTGAACCCCCGACATCTCCCCCGTGAAGGGAGCGCTCTACCTGCTGAGCTATCCGCCCGCGGGATCCATTTTAGGGGTAGAAGAAACGGGGCTCAACCCTTGAGGGAGCCTGCAAGGAGCCCGCGCATGAAGTACCGGCCCAGGAACACATACACCAGCAAGGTGGGCAAGGCGGCCAGGAGTGCGCCGGCCATCTGCACGTTCCACTCCACGATGTAGGAGCCAGCCAGGTTGTTCAAGGCCACGGTGATGGGCTGTACGGCCGGATTTTGCGCGATCGTCACGGCGAACAGGAAATCGTTCCAGATGGAGGTGAACTGCCAAATGAGGACCACGGCAAACCCGGGGAGGGATAAGGGGAGCATGACGCGCCGATATACGCCCAAAAGCCCGGCCCCGTCGATCCTGGCGGCCTCCACGAGCTCTTTGGGCACCGTGGCGTAGTAGTTGCGGAAAATGAGGGTGGTGATGGGAATTCCATAGATGATGTGGGTGAGGATGAGGCCGGGTATGGTCCCATAGAGGCCAAGCGTGCGCATGGTCTGGACCAAGGGGATCAACACGCTCTGATAAGGGATGAACATGCCAAAAAGGGCAAGGGTGAAAAGCGTGTTGGATCCACGGAACCGCCAGCGCGCGAACACATAGCCGTTTAAGGAGCCAAGAAGAGCGGAGGCCAACGTGGCTGGGATCACCAACAGAAAACTGTTCGTGAGGTTGGGCGCGAGCCCATGGTATCCCAGCCCCCCAAGCAGGGCGCGGCGAAAGCTCTCCAAGGAGAGGGACCGAGGTAGAGACCACATCTGGTATAGATTCACCTCAGCAAAGCTTTTGAAGCTCGTGACAAGAAGCACATAGACAGGCAGGAGGTAGTACACCGCAAAGGCCAGCAAAAGGAGGTAAAGGAGGAAACGGTTAACAGACCTCATACCTCCACCTCGCGGCGCAGGCTCAGGCGCAAATAGGGCACGATGAGGAGGGACACGATGAGAAGGAGGATTATGGCGATACCTGCTCCTTGGCCGAAGCGATTGGCCCGAAAGGTGATCTCCCACATGAAGTACGCCGGAACATCACAGGAAAAGCCCGGCCCAGGGCCGGTCATGGACACCACCAGGTCATAGATCTTCAAGGAAATATGTCCGAGGACGATGAGAGCCCCGAAGGTTATGGGGCGAAGGAGGGGGAGCACCACATACCGGTAAATCTGGAGCTCTGAGGCGCCATCCACTCGCGCGGCCTCCCGGAGTTCCTCAGGGATGCCCCGCAGTCCGGCCAAATACATGGCCATGACATAGCCAGACATTTGCCAGATGGCGGCCACCGCCACGGAGATGATTCCCACACGGGGATCCGTATACCAACCGGATTTGAGGAACCCCAAGCCCAGGACCTCCAGAAGCCGGTTGATCCCAGTGCTGCCCATCTGCGGACTCCCCGGGTTGAGCAGCCATCGCCACACCACCCCGGTGACGATGAAGGAAAGGGCCAGGGGATAGAGGTACACCGTGCGGAAAAAACTCTCCGCCTTGACCTTACGATCCAGCAGGACCGCCAACAGGAAGCCCAAAAGAATGGAGCCGCCCACAAAAATCCCGGTGAACACACCTAGGTTGCGCAGGGTGATCAAGAACCGAGGGTTTTGGGCCAGCCGCTGATAATTGGCCAGTCCCACGAAGGTGTAGTCGGGGGCGAGCCTGTTCCAGTTGGAAAAGGAAACGTAACCCGTCCAACCGATGAAGCCGTATACGAAGGCAAAAAGGGCCAAAATGGAGGGGAGAACGAGGAGAACACTTAGAAGTTGCTCGCGCCAGCGTTGCGACCTCATGGCGAAGGGGAGGGCCTGACCGCGGGGTGGTCAGGCCCTTTTCCTTTCCCACTATTTCCCCAACGCGGCTCGCGCCGCGGCCACCAGCGCCGCCTGGGTCCCCGCAACGTCGCGCGTCACGAGGAAGAGGTTGATCGCGTCCTTGAAGTCCACCACCCAGGACTCCGGCGCAGCTGCGCCGTGCATGACGCTGGGCACGATGGCGTCCCGGGCCCAGTCGTCCATGCAGGACTGCAGATACGGATTGAACCGGGCCTTTTCCTCCGGGGTGATGTCCGTGCGCGCCGGGATGGAACCCTTGAGCATGTTGAACGCGATCTGGCCAGCCTTAGAACCACACACCTCCAGCCAGCCGATCACGTTGATGGGGTTCGGTGCGCGCTTGGGGAAGGCAAAGGTGTCGGAGAGGCCCACGAACACGCCCTTGGTGCCAGGCACAGGAGCCCAGCCAACATCCACACCCTTGGCCATGAACCAACCCATGGCCCAGTCGCCCATGACGTTCATGGCGCCCCGGCCCGCAGCGATGTACTCCAGGACCGTGTCCCAGGTGTGAGCAGGGTAGTCGGCGTTCACATAATCCATGAGCTTCCTGAGGACCTCCAAGGCCCTGGTCACACCGGGATGGGTCCAGGGCGTGGCACCGGTCCACAGGCCACGGTACTCCTCAGGGGTCATGGTGCTGGCCAAGATGGTCTCAAAGAGATGCGGTGCCTCCCAGCCTCCGGCGTTGGCCAGGGTGATGGGCACAATCCCCTTGCCCTTGAGGAACTCGCAGATCTGGAAGAACTCCTCCCAATTGGCGGGCGGCGTCAGGCCGTGCTTGGCAAAGATGTCTTTGTTGTACCAAAGGACGTTGGAGCGGTGGATGTTCACGGGAACGCCCCAGTAATGGCCCAGATAGCGCATGAGGTCCAGCAAGGCCGGCGGGAGGACCTTGTCCCAACCAAAGATCAAGAAGAGCTCATCGAGAGGGCGCAGGTAAACCTCAGGGCTGTAGCCCTCCACCTCCAGGCCAGCGTGGAGCTGGAAGGTGTCTGGTGGATCACCAGCGATGAGGCGCGGCTTGAGCACGGCCTTGAACACGAAGCCTGCGCCACCGGCCACTGTAGCGTTCACGATCACCACATCAGGATAGTTGTCACGATAAAGGCTGAACAGGGCCTCCAATCCCTCAGCTTCGCCACCGGCTGTCCACCACGAGCCCACCACAAGCTTCCCACCGCCAAAGAGGTCCTCGACACGAACGGGATCCCAAACAGCAAGGAAAGCCTGAGCCCAAATCTTCTCGGGGATGAAGAGTTTGGCCCCCGCGGGGATCACCTCATCCAGCCGGGAAACCCGGTGGTAAGTGGGATCCACCAAAGCCTTGCTGTTCGTGGCCCGCATGACGGCTGGAGCAAACGCTGGGTCTCCCAGGGCCATACTGGCCACGACATCCAGGGTGCTAGGAGCCACAAGGACAAGGGGTGTTCCAGCTTGGCCCAAACCCAAGAGCCCCAAAACCACTAACCCCACCAAAACCGCCACTGCTTTGTTCCTCATAAAACTCCTCCTCGCCTGCCCCGCTCAGGCCAAGTCATTTTAATTTTCTTTTCTTTTCAATATTCGTCAAGCTCCGAAAGAAGGGTAGAGAGGGATTCGCTTTCCTTTTTGCGGGTGATCTCCACAAGCCCCAGCTTTGTGATGTCGATGAAGTCCGCCGGCACACGGTCCTTCTTCAGCTCCTCTTTCAAAACCTCGATGACCTTCTCTCGGTCCTTCTCGTTGGCCATGTCCACGAAGTCGACAATTATGATGCCGGAGATCTTACGGAGCCGAAGGAGGCGGGGGATGAGGCGGGCCGCCTCCAGGTTCGTGTTGAGGATAGCCGCGGCCTGGCTCTTATGCCGCACATCGGACCCGGTGTTCACGTCGATAGCGGTGAGGGCCTCCGTCTCGTCCACGGTGATGAACCCCCCTCCTTTGAGGGTGATCTTCCGCTGCAAGGCCTCCCGCAGGGCCTCCTCCACCCCGTAGCGCGCAAACAGCGGTACGGTGCCGCGATAGAGACGAACCCGCCCTTTTAACCTCCGCAAATGCAGTTCCTCCAAGTACTTTAAGATTTCCTCGTGCGTTTCCTCATCGTCCACGATCAGAGAATCCACTTCCTCAAGGAAGCGGTCGCGCACCACTGCTTGTACCAAATCCGGGGGAGTGTAAAGGAGTGCGGGTGCTGAGGACTGCTGGGCTTTGGCCGTGATCTCTTTCCAAGCGTTCAACAGGTGCTGAAAGTCGCGCTCCAATTCATCGGGGGTGGCGGTGCGGGCGGCGGTGCGGGCGATGAGGCCAGCCCCAGCCGGCTTGAGCCCGTGGGCTATCTGCTTCAAGCGCCTGACCACATCTCGCTCGGCAATGCGGCGAGAAACGCTTACCCTTTCCTCGGTGGGCAAGAACACCCAAAACCGGCCAGGTAGGCTGATCTTCGTGGTGGCCTGGGCGTTCTTTTCGCCCACTTCATCTCGGCGCACCTGCACCAGCACACCCTGCCCGGGTTTCACCAGCTTCTGAATGGGGGGGATGCCGCGCCCAGGCTCAAATCCCTTGGCTTTAAGGAGCCCCTCGTGGAGCTCATGGGCCGCCAAAAAGAGGGGCTTATTCTCGCCCACCTGAACGAAGGCCGCGCCTAGCCCAGGCAAAACCGTTTCCACTTTGCCCTTGTAGATGTTGCCCACCAGGGACCGGCGCCCGGGGACCTCGATATGCATCTCCACAAGCGCCCCCTCCTCCACGATGGCCACCCGCCGGCGGAGGCCATCTGGACCGCGTTCCACCGTGATGAGAATGTGATTCCCCTTGATCGTGCCGACCCCCTTGGCTTGAGCCCTAGCCTGGGACCACAAGCCGGCTGAGGTCGGCCACCCGGAGGAAAAGCTCGGAAAGTTCGCGCAGGAAGCCCAGACGATTGGCACGTACGCCCTTGTCCTCGCACATCACGAGGACCTCGTCGAAGTAGCGATCAATGGGGGACTTAAGGCGCAGCAGGGCCGCTAAGGCTTCGCCATGAAGATGTTGCGCCAAAGCCCTGTCCACCAGGGGCTTGACCTCTTGGTAGGCCTGCCAGAGCTCCTTTTCCGCGTCCTCGACGAACCCCGTGGGGTCGAACCCCTGGGCTTCCTGGCCTTTCGTGATGTTGTGGACGCGGCTGAAGGCCAGGGCAAGAGCTGAAAGTTCAGGTCTATTGGCCCAGGCGCTCAGGGCCTGCGCCCGCTCCCACACCCCCAGAAAATCGCCACTTTCCTTGGCCATCACAGCGTCCACCACGTCGTAAGTAATCGCTCGCTCCTCCAGCGCCGACCGCAGCCGGTCCCAAAGGAATGCCTTCACCCGTGCCACCGGCTCGGTCCCAGGGTAAAGATCAGCCACCTCCTCCACCAAAGCGAAAAGATCCAAGCGCAGGCGCTTTTCCAGGATGAGGCGCACCACGGCACCTCCGCTGCGCCGCACACCGTAAGGGTCACGGGACCCGGTGGGAACCTCGCCCACCCGGATGGCGCCGATCACCCTGTCCAGTTTTTCAGCGAGGCTCAAGGCCACGCCCAGGGCGCTTTCCGGGAGGGAGTCCTCGCGGCCGCGGGGCCGCACGTGCTCGGCCAGGGCTTGGGCTACCTCCTCCCGCTCCCCATCCAGGCGGGCGTAGATCCCGCCCATCACCCCCTCCAGCTCCGGGAACTCCCGCACCATCACGGTGAGGAGGTCCGCCTTGCTCAGAAGGGCAGCGCGGTCCAGAGGCTCCAAAGGAAGCCCCAAAAGCGGGGCCAAATGCCCGCAAATGTTGCGGATGCGCTCCACCCGGTCCCAAAGGGTTCCCAGGCGTGCCTCGTATACCACGCCCTGGAGCTCCGGAAGCCGCGCGCTGAGGGGGCGCCGACGATCCATCTCGAAGAAGGAACGGGCGTCGCGCAGGCGAATGCCCACCACCCGCTCGTAGCCCTGGCGTATGACGTGGGGATCGCCCTCCCCCTCCGCGAATCCCAGGAACACTTCAGCGATGTGTCCCTCCCGCGTGAAGGGCACGAACTTGCCCTCCTCACGCAGGGCCGCCACCACCACCGGCTCGGGAAGCGCCAAAAATTCAGGGGGAATGCGGCCCACCACGGGCTTGGGCCACTCCGTCTGGCCCACAAGCATCGTCCACAGCTCCGGCGACATGGCCGCTTTCACCCCGCATGTGCGCTCCACCTCCCCAATGGCCTGGCGCAGGACCTGCGCCCGCTCCTCGGGGTCCACCAGTACTTTGGCGGCGCGCAGGGCCGCCACGTACTCCCTGGCGTGCTCAAGCCGCACGTGGTTCCCAAAAAGCCGGTGCCCCTGGGACAGCCGCCCTGCCTCCACCCCCATCAACTTGAGGGGGACCACCTCCCCATCCACGAGGGCCACAACCCAACGAATGGGGCGCAGGAAGGCCATCGTGCCATCCCAGCGCATGAACTTGGAGCAGGGGACGGTGGCCAGCGCGCGGGAGGCGATCCCTTCCAATAGCTCCTCCACGGGCTGGCCCGCCCTGCGCACCACAAGAAACAGGTATTCCTTGTCCCCGAGCGTTTTGCGCACGAGGTCTTGGGGGGTGCCGCCATGGCGCCGCAAGAACCCCAACGCGGCGGGCGTGAGGTTGCCCTGCACATCAAGGCCCACGGAGACCGCAGGCCCTCGCACCTCCTCCACCAGGTCCTCCTGTCCCCCCGCCATGTCCTCCACCAGGAGGGCCACCCGTCTCAGGGTCCAAAACAACCGCACCGGGCCGGAGGAAACCCGTGCCGCGCGCAGCTCCTCTTGGAAGGCCCGGTGAAAGGCGCGGGCGATGGCCTCCGCTTCCTCGGCGGGCAGGTCCTCAACCCCAATCTCAAGGAGAAGCGCGGGCACCCACCACCTCCGCAACATAGGTCTCGGCACAGGCGCGGGCCAACGCCCGGACCCGCGCGATGTAGCTCTCCCGCTCCGCCGTGGCCAGAGCACCCCGGGCGTCCAGGGTGTTGAAGAGGTGGGAGCAGCGCAAGGTGTGATCGTATGCCGGGAAAACAAGGCCTGCGGCCAAACATTCCCGGGCCTCCGCCTCGTGGAAATCGAACATCTGGCGGGCTCGCTCCACCGCAGCCTTCTCAAAGTGGTAAACGCTGAACTGGCGTTCCCGCTCGCGGAAAAGCTCGCCGTAAGTGAGCCACTCGGCCCAACGCAAATCAAAGGCGGACTCCAGGCCTTGCAAGAAGAGGGCGATGCGCTCCAGCCCATAGGTGAGCTCCACGGAGATGGGGGCCAAGTCCACCCCGCCCATCTGCTGGAAGTACGTGAACTGCGTGATCTCCAGGCCGTCCAGCCACACCTGCCAACCCACGCCCCAGGCGCCCAGGGTGGGCGACTCCCAGTCATCATGGGAGAACTTCACATCGTGCGCGCGCAAGTTCAGGCCAATGGCCTCCAACGAGCGCAGATACAGGTCTTGTACATCAGCCGGCGGGGGCTTCAGGATGACCTGATATTGGTGGTGCAGGCCGAAGCGGATGGGGTTTTCCCCGTAGCGTCCATCGGCCGGCCGGCGGGACGGCTCCACGTATGCCACCCGCCAGGGCCGCGGCCCCAAGACCCCGAAAAATGTGGCGGGGTTGAACGTGCCCGCGCCCTTCTCCACATCGTAAGGCTCCACAAGGGCACACCCCTGGTCCCGCCAGAAGCGGTGCAAGGCCAGCACCATGTCTTGAAAGGTGTTCATGGCGCAGGCTTCACGACTTCCACCACCTGGGCAAAGGCCGCGGGATCGCGGATGGCCAGCTCCGAGAGAACCTTTCTGTTCAGGCCCACGCCGGCCCGGCGCAGCGCCCCCATGAACCGGGAGTAGTTGAACCCGTGGGGCCGTACCGCCGCACCAATTCGCACGATCCACAGCCGGCGCATCATGCGCTTGCGCAGCTTGCGCGACACATAGTGGTGCTTTTGGGCCTTGAGGAGCGACTGTTTGGCGATGCGGTAGCAGTTCTTGCGCTTGCCCTTAAAGCCCTTGGTGAGATCCAGGATCTTGCGGCGTCGCCGCGCATGCTTCACTCCGCCAGGAACACGCATGTCTACCTCCTTACACCCCCAAAAGCCGGCGCATCATCCTCTTGTTGGCACCCAACACTTCCACTGGCCGGCGGGCTGACCGCTTGTATTGCCCGCGCTTTTTGCTGAGCTTGTGCACGTATCCGGCTTTCTTGTGGAACATCCGTCCGGTCGCGGTGACCTTGAACCTTTTGGCCGAAGCCTTATGGGTCTTCCCTGGTTTCATGAGCCCCCTCCTTTGCGGGAGATGGGAGCCAACAGGAGCTCCAAGGTCCGCCCTTTTTCCTCGGCGTCATGCTCCACCTTGGCCAAGTCCTGGGTGAGCTGGACCACCCGGTCCAAGAGTTCTTTGCCCTTCTCGATGTGGATGATCTGGCGGCCCTTGAAGAACACGCCCACCCGCACCTTCATCCCCGCCTCCAGGAACCCCCGAATCCGCTGGACCTTGGTGTGAAAGTCATGCTCCCCAGTCTGTATGGTGAACTTCACCTCTTTGACCTTCCCCGCCTTGGGCTGCTTTTTCTCCCGCTTTTGCAACTGATAGCGGTACTTCCCGAAATTCACAATTTTACAGACCACGGGGTTGGCCTCAGGGGCCACCTCCACCAGGTCCAACCCCCGCTCCCTGGCCAGGGCCAGGGCGCTCTCCAAGGTCATGACCCCCAAGTTTCTCCCGTCGCTATCGATAAGCAAAACCTCCTGGGCCCGAATCTGCTCGTTGACGCGAAACTGCCGCTTGATGTGTCCCCCTCCTCTCCTCGCCTATTCTAGGGGCGAGGTCCTCCGTGCACCATAAAGGTTGTGTTCCCGAATGAACCGATCCACCGCCTCGGGCACCAGGCCGGCGGTGGGCAGCCCCAGCCTATACCGACGTCGCACCTCCGACGAGGAGACGGCCATAGGCGCCATGTCCAAAATGTGGAGTTCCGCCCGATCGAAGGGTGGGGTTTGAAACAGCCGCAAATCCACGCCCGGCCGCGGGGCCACGATGAACGGACACAGGGTCAAAAGCCTGGGCCAATCGTGCCAGATCTCGATCTGGGCGAAAATGTCTGCGCCCACAATGTAGGCCACGCCCTCCGGGTGCTCCCCTTGCAAGCGGGCGATGGTGTCCACCGTGTAAGCCGGACCAGGCCGATCCAGCTCGGCCCGGGACACGGCAAACCCTGGTCGGCCCGCAATGGCTAGCCTCACCATTTCGTAGCGCAGCTCCCCCGCCACGCCGTCCGCCACCTCCCGATGGGGCGGCTGGCCGGTGGGAATAAAAAGCACTTGGCGCAGGCGGAATTGCCGCAGGGCCTCCTCCGCCACACGCACATGGCCCAGGTGCACGGGGTTAAATGTCCCCCCAAAAAGGCCGGTCCTACCCGACAAACCCAAGGGTCCTGCCCCCCACCACCACGGGCGTGCCCGCGGCCATCCCCCTTTTGCGCAGGGCCCTCACCACGCCCAGCTTTTCCAGTTCCTCCCACAGGTACTCCTGGGCATCGGGCGTGGAGAGATCCACGCGGCGCATCAGCCTTTCCACGGCTGGCCCGCGCACGGCCACCAGCCCTCCCTCCTCCACCACCTCGAACGGCGGGGGTTCCGGCGTGAGCCGCCATAATTTGTAGCGCGGCCGCTCCGGGGTCCGTTCCGCGCGGACCTCCTGCAGCTTTGTCCACAACACCTGCACAAGCTCCCGCACCCCCTGGCCGGTCTGGGCGGAGACCGGGTGAAGCACAATTCCCTGGCGAGCAAACCTCTCCACCTCTTTTTCCACCTGTTCTGGTTCGAGCAGGTCGATCTTATTGCCCGCCACCAGCTCTGGTTTTTCCCGCAGCTCCGGCCAGGCCTGTAGTTCCCTGCGGATTGTGAAGTAGTCAGCCAGCGGATCACGGCCTTCCAGGCGCGCCAGATCCACCAGGTGCAGGAGGATTTTGGCCCGCGTGGCGTGGCGCAGGAACTTGTCGCCCAGACCCCGCCCCTCGTGGGCGCCCTCGATGAGCCCGGGAAGGTCGGCCATGACAAACGAGGAGAACTCGTCCACATAAACCACGCCCAGGTTGGGGGTGAGGGTGGTGAAAGGATAAGCGGCCACCTTGGGCTTTTTTGCGGAAACCCGGGAAAGGAGGGAGGACTTCCCCACATTGGGAAAGCCGATGATGCCCACATCCGCCAGCAGGCGAAGCTCCAGGCGGAGCCAGCGGGCCTCCCCGGGTTCGCCGAACTCCCGGATGCGGGGTGCGCGGCGGGAGGAGGTGGCGAAGGCCTTGTTGCCCCGACCGCCCTGTCCGCCGCGGGCCACCACCATCTCCTGCCCCTCCTCCACCAGGTCCGCCAACACCTCACCGCTGTGCAGATCCCGCACCACTGTGCCCACGGGCACAAGGATCACCAGGTCCTCGCCGCGCTTGCCCTGACAATTGTTGGGGCCGCCAGGACCGCCGTCCTCGGCGCGGAAATGGACCTGCTGATGGAAGTGGGCGAAGGTGTTGCAGGAGCGGCTGGCCCGCAGGATCACGCTTCCGCCGTCACCGCCCCGCCCGCCGTCGGGCGAGCCCCGGGGGTTATGGCGGGCACGGGCAAAGCTGATAACACCGTCGCCGCCTTTCCCGCCGGCCACATGGATGAGGGCCTCGTCAAACCCCACCCGCCGTCCCTACTTCCCCTCCCCCAGGGGGATGACGTTCACGTGGATGCGCTTGTGGCCCGCGAACTCCACCAAGCCGGTGGTGGTGGCGTAGATGGTGAAATCCCGACCCATCTTCACCCCACGGCCGGGGAAGAACTTGGTCCCGCGCTGCCGCACGATGACGCAGCCAGGCCACACCAGCTCCCCGCCAAAGCGCTTGATCCCCAGGCGCTGCCCCGGGGAATCGTGCACGTTTGGGGTGGACCCACCGCTTGCCTTGTGTGCCATCTGCGTTCACCTCCTAGACGAGGACGTCCAGCCCCACTTCCCGGACCGCCACCTTGCCTGGGCGATCCTGGGCCAGGGCCCGCAGCCCCAACACCATGGTCTCGAGGATCGCGTCCAGTTCCCGGTCCAAGAAGATGTCGGACCGGTCCACCCTGTACCTCAAGACCGCGCCCTCGTGGGACACCTCGGGGTCCAAGCGCAGGTACTGCTTCATCCCCAACACGGGCGCCTCCACAAGCATGGTCGCGGCCAGCCCCTCGGGGGAATCGTCCCCATAGAGGGTGACCACCTGCACTCGACCCTCCTCGTCCCGCTCGATCAAAACCTCCACCATGTCAGTCCCTCACGATCTCCAGAATTTTGGTGCGCATGAAGGGCTGGCGGTGCCCCTTCTTGCGCCGGTAGCCCTTCTTGGGGGTGTACTTGAAGATGAGGACCTTGGGGAGCTTTCCCACCTCCTGCACCTCCCCCACCACCCGCACCCCGGAGAGGTGGGGTTTCCCCACCTCGATGCGCTCGCCGTTGCGCAGGAAGAGAACCCGGTCAAACGTGATGCGCTGGCCCACGTGCACCCCAGGGATGACCTCATGGATCACCTCTTGCCCGGGCTCCACGAAATATTGTTTGCCCCCGATTTCCACGACCCCGTACATGTTTTTCACCTCTCTTGGCCAAGGCTTTTGGGAAACAAAACAATCCTACCGAATGCGCGTGCCGGGCTCCACCTCGCGGTCCGGCCCCACCAAAGCCAAGGTCCCATCGGAAGCGGCAAGGATCATGCCCTCGGAGCGCACCCCCCGGATCACCGCGGGCTTCAGGTTGGTCACCACCGCCACCAGTCTTCCCCGCAGCTCCTCAGGTTTGTAATGCTTGCGGATTCCGGCCACCACCTGCACCTGCCGGTCGCCAACGTCCAGGATGAGCTTCAACAGCTTTTCCGCACCAGGGATGTCCTCCGCATGCACGATGCGGGCCACCCGCAGGTCCACCTTCTGGAACTCCTCCAGGGATATCAGGCCCTCCTCCTTCATCAGCGCATACCTCCTCTGTAGATCGGCGATGTCCACGTGGGCCAAAAGCGGCCGGGGCTGCCCGGTGAGCCTTGCTCCGCCCACACCCTGGTCCACCTCCGCCAGCCGCGGCGCACTCCAACCCAGAAGGCCGTAGACCTCCCGGGAGAACATGGGAATGAAGGGCTCAAGGAGGATGGCCAGGGCCTTCACCAGGTGGGCAGCGGAGGCCACCGCCACGTCATCGCCTGTTTGCCAAGGCGCCCGCTGCTGGAAGAAGCGGTTTCCGAACTCCGCCAGTCTCACCGCAGCCCGCAGGGCTGGCGCCAGCTGCCCGGCCTGCACGGCAGACCACGCCTCCTCCTTGGCCGCCAAGATCCGCTCCCGTACTTCCCCCTCCGTGGGCCGCTCAGGCACCACGCCCCCATACCGCGTCCACACATAAGAAAGCACACGGTGCACAAAGTTCGCGATGTTGTCCACCAAAACCGCGTTCACCGCTTTGTCGAACTCCACCCAGGAGAACTCCACGTCCTTCGTTTCGGGCCGGTTGTAAAAGAGGTAAAACCGCCAATACACGGGGGGCAGAAGCCTTAAGGCCTCATCAGCGAAAACCCCGATGCGCCTGGTTTTGGAGAACTGCTCCCCGCCCTCCCAGCTCAGGTACTCTGTGGCTGAGATCTGATCAGGCAGGTGAAAAGGCCTGCCAGAGGCCAAAAGGAGCGCAGGCAAGATAACGGTGTGAAAGGGAATATTATCCTTGCCCTGAGTGTATATTTGCCACACCTCCTCCCCAAACCAAAAATCCTTCCAGCGCTCCTCCTGGCCTTGGCGCCGGAAATATTCGATTGTGGCGGAGACATAACCCAAAACAGCTTCCACCCACACGTAGATGACCTTCCCCTCCGCGCCGCGGAAGGGCGCGGGAATGCCCCAGCTGAGGTCCCGGGTGACCGCCCGCGGCCGCAGCCCTTCCTCGATCATGCGCTGGGTGAAGAGCTGCACGTTCCCCTGGAAGTCCCGGTTGCGCACGTATTCCAGAAGCCTTGGCCCAAGCTTTTGCAGGTCCAAATACCAGTGGCGAGTGGGCCGACGCACGACGTCCGTGGATCCACAGAACGCGCAGCGCGGGGAAAGGAGGAGCTCCGGCTCCAACAGGGAGCCACAGGCATCGCACTGATTCCCCTGGGCGTAGGGGTAGCCGCAGCGCGGGCAGGTGCCCACGATGAACCGGTCCGCCAAAAACCTGCCACAGGATTGGCAATAAGCCCGCTCCTCATCCTGAGCAAAGATGTAGCCGTTCTGCTCCATCTCCCGGAAGAGCTGGGTCACGAACTCCTTGTGCACCGGGCTTTCCGTGGTGGTGTAGTTGTCGACCTCCACCTCGAACGCCCGCAGGGCCTTAACGATCTCTTCATGCACATGGGCCGCCAGCTCCGCGGGCCGCCGCCCCTGACGCTGGGCCTCGTACTCGATCTTTGTGCCATGGGCGTCAGTCCCGGAGACATGGAGGGCCTCGTAGCCCGCCAGCCGGTAGAAGCGGGTGAAGGCGTCCCCGGAAAGCAGGCAACCGATGAGGTTCCCCAGGTGAGGGACCCCAGACCCGTACGGCCAGGCGCTGCACACAAGGATGCGCTTGGTGTTCACATTCATGGCGCCCCAATTTGGGGCGATTATACCGGCTTTGGGCGGAAGACGGGGTAAACTACAAGGTTGTGCGGCCGGTCACGATCGGCAAGGAACTGGTGGTGCTCACCGCGAACCGCGTCGGGCTCCTGGCGGACGTGGCCAAACTCCTTTCCACCCAGGGGATCAACATCCTGGCCACGGCGGTCTTCGTGCAGGGTGAGGAAGCCGAGCTCCACCTGGTGGTGGACGCGCACCATTATGCTTTAGAGAGCCTGCGTGATGCGGAGTTCCCCACCGAGGAGCGGGAGGTCGTTCTCGTCACCCTTCCCAATCGACCCGGGTTCCTCCGGCGTGTCACAGAGGCCCTGGCCCGCCAGGGTTTGGACATCCGCTACCTGTACGCCTCCGCGGCCGAGGACACCCCCCACACCCTGGTGGTCTTCTCCTGCACCCACAACGGGAAGGCTGTGCTGCTTTTACGGGAGCGCTAAGCAAGCTGAGAAGTGCAGTTTGGGCAACGCACGGCGCCGATAGGGATTTGCGTCTTGCAATAGGGGCATTCCTTGGTGGTGGGCGCTGGGGCCTCCGGGGGTTTACGCATTCTCATCACCGCCCGCACAAGCAGGAACATGACGAAGGCGATGATGAGGAAGTTGATGACGTGGTTGATGAAGCGGCCGTAGTAGATGGCGGGGGCGCCGGCCTGGCGCGCGGCCTCCGCGGAGGGGTACTTGCCCGGCCCCAACACCACAAATAGGTTGGAGAAGTCCACGTTGCCCACAAGCTTCCCAATGGGAGGCATCACGATGTCAAAGATGAAGGAATTCACCACCGCACCAAACGCTGCGCCCATCACAAAGGCCACGGCGATCTCCACAAGATTTCCCCGCGCGATGAAATCCCGAAAATCCCGGCCAAACTGCTGCATCGTCCCCTCCTTTGCCAGCATTCTAGCGCTCCTTTAGCTTGAAGGGCAAGGGTGCGCTACCATTCGCGGGCATGATTGGCACCTGGATCAACATGGGAACAGTGGTTTTAGGTGGGTCCTTGGGCTGGGCCTTGGGGGAGCGCTTTCCCCTGCGGGTGCGGGAGGCTGCCACCCTGGGGGTTGGGCTCGCGACCCTCGTCTTGGGGACGCAGATGGCCCTGAAGACCCAAAACGTCCTGGTGCTCCTCCTTTCCGTGATCCTGGGCGGGGCGCTGGGCGGGGCCCTGGGGATCTCCACGGCCCTGGAGCGGGGGAGCAAAAGGGTGGAAAAGCTTTTCCATGGACGGCCGGTGGCGCAGGCCTTCCTCACCGCAAGCCTCCTGTTTTGCGTGGGCCCGATGACCCTTGTGGGTGCCATTCAGGATGGGCTGTTTGGGGATTGGACCATTCTCGGGGCCAAAGCCATTTTGGACGGGATTTCTGCCGCAGCTCTTGCTGCCGCCCTTGGCCCAGGCGTCCTCCTTTCCCTGTTCGTGATCCTGGGCTATCAAGGCGGGGTGACCTGGCTGGCCCGCCTTTTCGCCCAGGCCTTGGCGAGCTTCAACCCTCAGGACCCGGCGGTGCTGGAGCTCACCGCCGCCGGCGGCGCCATCGTCCTCGCCCTTGGTCTAAGCCTCCTGCAGCTTAGGGATACCAAGCCTGCGGACTTCCTTCCCGCTCTTGTCCTCGCCCCCCTTTTCTCCCTCCTTTTCCAAACCCTTGGGTGGTGAAGGCATGGCCCCGAAACGGGACCTCTGGCTTTTGATGGCCGTTCAGCTTGTGACCTCGGCCGGCTTCTCCTTGGCCCTCCCCTTCCTCTCCTTATACCTCGTGCAGAAGCGGGGCGTGCCCATGGCCCTGGTGGGCACGGTGATGCTGGGAGCAGCGTTTACTAGCGCTTTGGGCCAATTCCTGGGCGGGGAGGGGGCGGACCGCGTGGGTCGGCGCGCTACCCTCCTTTGTGCTTTGCTTTTGCGGGTTGCGGCCTTCACGGGCCTGGGCACCCTCATGGCCTTAACCGGCCCGGTGTGGGCCATCGTTCTTGTTTTTCTCCTTGTGCGTGGGACCGGGGGAATGGCCATGCCGCCTGTCTCCGCCCTCGTAGCTGATCACACAGAGCAAAACCGTATGGAGGGCTATGGCCTTTTGCGGGTGGGCGCGAACCTCGGCTGGGGAGCAGGCCCAGCTCTGGGCGGCTACCTCGCCACATTTCTGCCCTACTCCCATCTGTTTCTCCTTGCCGCGGGAGCCACCGGCACCGCCCTTCTCCTGGTGCTGGTGGGAGTGGAGGAAAGCGGGCCCCAACGCACCGCCCGGGAGGCCCGCGCGGTTTTCACCGCCCTCACGGACCGTCGTTTCCTGCCCTTTTTGGCCCTGTGCCTCCCCGTGTTCATCGTGGCCGGACAGCTTGTGTCCACCCTCTCCGTGTTCACCGTGGAAAAGCTGGGCCTTTCCACGGCCCAGTTCGGAGGCCTGCTCACCTTGAACGGGCTTTTGGTGGCCGTGGGCCAGTACCCCTTGGCCCGGCTGAGCAGTCGATGGGCCCGCCATCACGCCCTGTCCCTGGGCGCCCTCCTCTATGGCCTGGGCTACCTCAGCTTTGGGTGGGTGCGAACCTTTCCCTTGATGGCGGGAAGCATGGCGGTGGTCACGTTGGGAGAGATGCTGTTTGCACCGGCTTCGCTCGCGGTGGCTGCGGATTTGGCCGCGGCGGGGCACCGCGGCCGGTATCTCGGGGCGTTTGGCCTCACCGAAAGCTTCGGGTGGTCCGCCGGTTCCTTTGTGGGCGGGCTTCTTCTGGATTTTGTTCCTGCCCCGCCCTGGCTTTGGGGAGGGATTTCAGCCTTGGCCTTCCTGGCCGCGGGGCTCTTTGCTCTCCTCGCACAGGGCGGCCACGGCCCGCTCCAACTCAAGCCCGCGCGAGCCCTTGACGAGGAGAAGCGCTGGCCCTGAGCCCAAAGCGTCGCGGACGCCCGCCAAAAGGCGCTGCAGATCAGCGGGCTCGGCCATCCCCGGCCCCGGCCAATGGGCGAAGGCCGCGGTCATGCGTGGACCGAACACAAAGAGGAAATCCAGGTGGGCAGCGCGGGCGGCCTCCACCACCGCCCGATGAAAGAGCTCCTCCTCGGGGCCGAGCTCCAGCATATCGCCCAGGAGCGCGGCCCTGATGCGCACGGGCAGCTGGAGTTTGCCCAGGGTGAGGAGGGCAGCCTGGACAGAAACAGGGCTGGCGTTGTAACAATCATCGAGAACCCACCCGAAGGGCGCTGGCCTCAACTCCAACCGGTGGGAGAGGGGTGGGACCTTCGCCAGCCCGTGCGCCGCCAGCTTGCCAGGGACGCCCAGCCCCCAGGCCAAGGCCAGGGCACCGCAGGCCAACACCGCACGATGTCCTCCCAACAGGCGAAGCTTCACGGGCAAGGCCCCGCCCGGCGTTTCCGCCATGAACCGCACGCCCTTGGGATCAGCGTCCTCGATGTCGTGGGGAAAGAAATCCGCGTCCTCGCCATGCCCGAAACGCAGACAGAACACGTCACAGCGCTCCACCCGCGCCCGCAGCTCCGGAAAATCCCAGGCCAGGGCCAAAACCCCTTCCTCGGGCAGGCATTCAGCCAATGTCCACACGGCTTCGGCGGCGCGCTCCACGCTCCCCAGCAGGGCCAAATGCGCCGGTCCGACGCTGGTGATGACCCCCGCCCAAGGCTGGATGAGTTCACACAATCTGCGCAGCTCTTCTGGCTCGGATTCCGCCAGCTCAAACACCGCCATCTCCGTGTCGTCAGGCACGCCAAGAAGGCTCAAGGCCACCCCGATCTCCGTGTTGTAGCTTTCCGGGGCGCGATAGGTGCGGTAGGAGGTGCTCAAGGCCCCGGCCACAAGCTCTTTGGTCGTGGTCTTGCCAAACGAGCCGGTGACGCCCACGGCCACGAACTCCAGGCTTTCCCGACGCCAGCGCGCCAGCTCCCATAGGGCTTTTTTCACGTCGGGCACAAGGAGGAGGTTGTGCCCCACCCCGGGGTCCCGGGACACCAGGGCGCCCACGGCGCCCTTGGCCATGGCCTCAGCCAGGAAATCGTGGCCATCATGGCGGCGGCCAGGCAGGGCCACAAACAGCTCGCCCGGCTGGACCCGGCGGGAGTCCGCGGAGGCCCCGCCCACCTCGTACGGCCCCTTGGGGCGCAGAAGCGGAGCTTCCAGGACCTCCGCCGCCTCCCGCAGGTCCCACATCACGGGGCCAGGGGAAGGATCACCGAGACCTTCCCGTAGACCACCCGGCCGGGGAAGGTGGTGTACACCGAGTCCACCCCGAACAACCAGGCCTCGCCCACAAGATCGGAAATGGGATGGATGCCAAACAGCTCCACCGTGAGGGTGTCGTAGGTGGGGATGCCCTCGATGTAATCAATGACGTCCGCGAGGGACTCGAAGATCTTAGGCGGTTCGCCCTTCTCCCGGAGCCGCGGCCCCCCATAGGCTCGGAGCTCCACATAGGGGCTGCGCAACTCCTCGGGGATCCGGATGGAGCCCTCAAAGGACTGGACATCGCCCCGCCAGTGCCGCACCAGCACCGTGAAGTGCACGGTATCCCCTGGCCGATAGCTTTTCCGGTGCGTGGCCAGGTCCAACACTTCCACGGCCCTGAACGTGGGATCGACCTTGGCCGTCAGCCGCACCGCGGCCAGCCCAGGATTGCGGAAGGCATTGTAAGCCAGGACATCCAGCACCAGAGCCGCTTCCCACGGGGCATAGAGCGCCACGTCCCGCGTGGAGAGGAACACGTTTTTGCGGGTGAGGGCGCGGGGCAGACCCCGGCCGCTGATGGTGTACTCCACCTCCACTGTGCCCGGGCCGACCCGATCCAGGGCGCTATCCACGGCCTCCACCCCGGCGACATAGAAGAGGAGCGGAGTAATTCGGGGTTCATCCACGAGACGCGCGGTTAACCCCCCTTCGGCCTCGCCCCCGACACCTATGGCCACATCCAAAGCCAGAGGGACGCGATCGGTGCGGCCGCCGACCCCTGCCCAGCGATCGGCAAACACCCCGCCCCGCAGCTCCTCTAAACTGCCAAACTTGTAGGAGATGTCGTACGCCGCCACGGTGTCAAAGATGGTGGCTCCCGTCAGGAAGTAGCGGGTGTGCCCGCTGAACAGGAAGGGATGCCCAAAGGCCAGGACCTTGGGGCCCTCCACGAGGGTCACCGTGCCCAGGGCGCCCAGCGTGAAGTCGCCCAGGCTCAGGGCCACACCCACCGGCGCGCCCGGCTCAAAATCCAGGGGCTTGGCTCCGCTTCCCGCAGGAGCAGCGTAGATGGGAGCAAAGCCCAGCGCATCCAAACCCGAGAGCTTTCCCCGCCAGGAGGGAATGAGCTCCAAAAGCGGGTGATATTGGAGCTGAAGGTCAACACCGCTGCGGAGAAGGGCCAGGGTGCGGGCGGAAAGGCCGCTCACCACCAAGGGCGTGGAAATGGGCCACGCCACCAGGGCCCCCTCGGGGATGGTCTCCGGGGGCTCCGCCACCAATAACACTCGCTCTATGCCCAGGGCGCGGAGGTTGCCCTCGCGAGGGGTGGGGATCTCCTCCCGGTCCAGCTCCGCCAGGATGTGGAGCATGGGCTCGATGGGGGTCACGAGGCCCAGGGGCCTGGTGCGGTCCAGGGACCAGGCGGCCGCGCGGGACAGGGCTCCAGCGAGCTTGCCCTCCAAATACACCGGGCTTCCGGACATCCCTGCGGCCAGCCCCCCGGAACGCTGAATGGCCTCGCCATACACCCGCACCACGATGAAGTCGTGGCGTTCGCCAGGCTCATCCAGCACATCCACCACTTCCACCTCGAAGCGCGTGATCTCCCTGCCCTGCACGACGGTGAGCGCATAGCCCACCATTCCCGGCCGGATCTCCCCCAGGGAAATGAGCTCCACGCCCCGTGCCGCCGAAAAGACCAAGACAACGAAAACGCTCAAGATGCCCAACGTCCTGCGCATGTCAACCCCCCTTGGCCAGCGCCACCGCCCGCGCCGCGCCTTCCTCCATGGTGCGCACGGGCACAAACCCCGCTTCCGTCAGGATCCTGCGGCCCTCCTCCTCGTTTGTGCCCACAAGCCTGATCACCACGGGGATATCGCGGCCGGCCAGGGCCTCCACGAGGCCGCGGGCCACCTCGTCGCCGCGGGTGATCCCGCCGAACACGTTCACGAAAATGACCCTGGCCCGGCCATCCTTGAGGATGATCTCCACGCCCTTTTTCACGCGCTCGGCCCGTGCTCCGCCGCCGATGTCCAGGAAGTTCGCGGGCCGACCGCCCGCTTGGGCCACCAAGTCCAACGTGGCCATCACCAAACCCGCGCCGTTCCCCAAAATCCCGATCTCCCCATCCAGGCGCACATAGCTCATGCCCGCGGCTTTGGCTTCGGCCTCCAGGGGGTCGGTCACCGCCTCACTTAGGCCGGAAAACTGCGGTCCAGCTGTGTGATCATCGTCGATGATGATCTTGGCATCGAGGGCTAAAATCTTCCCATCCACCTCAGCCGCGGGGTTTATCTCCACAAGGTGGGCCTCGTACGTGAGGAAAACCTGCCAGAGCTTTTTGGCCACGTCCATGAGGGCGGGGCGAAGGGGAGGGGGCGCAAGGGACAGGAGGCGGCGGAGGCGGAAGGAGGAGGGCCCCTCCCCGGGCGGCACATGGGCCCGGCTCACAAGGTGCGGGTCCTGCCTGGCCACTTCCTCGATCTCCACCCCCCCTTGCGGGGAGTACAGGAAAATGGGCATCCGCCGGGAACGGTCAATGGTGAGGCCCAGGTAGTGCTCGGCCGTGGGGTGCAGGGCCTCCACCACAAGCAGGCTGTCCACGGGAAGCCCTTTTACACTGGAACCAAGCATTTCTCGTGCCAGCCTTTCCGCTTCCTCCCCGTCCTGGGCCAGGCGAATGCCACCGGCCTTGCCCCGGCCACCCACAGGGACCTGGGCCTTGAGCACCACCGGCCGCCCCAATTTCACCGCGATCCGCCGCGCTTCCTCCGGCGAGCGAGCCAGACCCCCTTCCGGAACAGCGATCCCCGCCTGAGCCAGGATCTCCCGCCCCTGCCACTCCAAGAGCCGCACGCGCCCTCCTTCCCGACGCGAAAGGTTACCCGCATGCTTTCCTGAAAACCAGGGTCAGGGCGAACTTGTTGGCAAGACAAATGTCGATGGTTTGCAGATTTTTCTTCTTTTGATAACATCAATGCAGCTATGGCCGAGCTCCAAACACATGACTATGACGTGGACAAGATCAAGGTCCTGGCGGACATGGACGCGGTGCGGCAGCGGCCGGGCATGTACATCGGCTCCACCGGGCCAGACGGCCTTTTGCAGATGATCTTCGAGGTCGTCGACAACGCCGTGGACGAAGCCCTCGCCGGCTTCTGCACCGAAATAGATGTGATCATCCACGAGGACAAACGCGTCACCGTGCGGGACAACGGCCGGGGCATCCCGGTGGGCATCCACCCCGAAACGGGGATCAACACCGTGGAGCTCGTGCTCACCACGCTCCATGCCGGCGCAAAATTTGGGGAGGGTGGGTACAAGATCTCCGGCGGCCTCCATGGCGTGGGCGTCTCCGCGGTGAACGCCCTCGCCGAGCACCTGGTGGTGGATGTGCGCTGGAAGGATGGGAAGATCTATCGCCAGGAGTTCTCCCGCGGGAAGAAGCTCACGGAGCTCACGGTGGTGGGCACAACCAAGGAGACCGGAACCACGGTGAGCTTTCTCCCGGACCGGGAGATCTTCGGTGAGATCAACTACAACTTCTCCAAGCTAGCCCACCGGTTGCAGGAGCTGGCATACCTGGTGGCCGGGCTCACCATCCGCCTGGACAACCGCATCACCGGGGTCAAACGCACCTTCCGCGCCGAAGGTGGCATCGTGGAGTTTGTGAAAGAGCTGGCGGTGGGAAAAGAGCCCCTGCATCCTGACCCCATCTACCTTGCGGAGGTTCGCGGGGATATGGCTGGGGAGATGGCCATGCTTTTCACGAACGCGGTGGAAGAGGAGGTCTTCACCTTCGTCAACTGCATCAACACCCGGGAGGGTGGCACACACCTCACCGGCTTTCGTGCCGCCATCACCAAGGTGGTGAACGATTACGCCCGTGACAAGCGCCTACTGCGCCAGGACGAGGAGGCCATCCCTGGTGAGGCCATCCGGGAGGGTCTGGTGGCCATCGTGGCCCTGAAGCTCGCCCAGCCGGAGTTCGAGGGCCAGACCAAGGTGAAGCTGGGGAACCCCGAGGCCCGCACGTTCGTGGAGGAAGTGGTGCGGGACCAGCTCTCTGCGTACTTTGCGAAGAACCCGGCCGTGGCCCGGGCCATAGTGGAGCACGCGGTGGTGGCCCATCGGGCGCGGCAGGCGGCGGCCCGGGCCCGCACGCTCGTGCGCCGAAAAGGCACCCTTTTCGCTGGTGGGCTTCCCGGAAAGCTTGCGGACTGCACCAGCGAGGACCCCACCAAGGCTGAGCTGTTCATCGTGGAGGGAGATTCCGCGGGCGGCTCGGCCAAACAGGGCCGGGATCGCACCTTCCAGGCCATCCTCCCCCTCCGCGGAAAGGTCCTGAACGTGGAGAAGGCCCACCTGCGCAAGCTCCTGGAGAACGAGGAGCTAAGGGCCATCATCACCGCCTTGGGCACGGGGATTCGCGAGGAGTTCGACATCACTAAACTCCGCTACCACAAGATCATCATCATGTCCGATGCTGATGTGGATGGATCCCATATTCGTACGCTTCTTCTCACCTTTTTCTTCCGAAACCTGCGCCCGCTCATCGAAAACGGGCACCTCCATATTGCCAAAGCTCCCCTGTACCTGGTGCAGAAGGGGACGACCCGAAAGTACCTGTACTCGGAGGAGGAGCTCCAGCAATTCCTGGCGCAGTCAGATGGACAATGGATGGTGCGGCGCTTCAAGGGCCTGGGCGAGATGAACCCTGGGGAGCTGTGGGAGACCACGATGAACCCGGCCACCCGCATCCTGTGCAAAGTCACGATCCGGGACGCGCTGGAGGCGGACGAGATCTTCACCACCCTGATGGGGCATGATGTGAGGCGCCGGCGGGACTTCATCCAGGAGAACGCCCATCGCGTCTTCTCCTTGGACATCTAGTTGCACCCCGCCTTCCTCCCCCGGAAAATACGTGGTGGCCGCGTGGGGGCGTAGCTCAGCTGGGAGAGCGCTGGCATGGCATGCCAGAGGTCACGGGTTCAAGTCCCGTCGCCTCCACCACCCAAGGCCCCACCAGCCTGATCGGCGTGGGGACGCAAAAGCCCATCCCCATCGAACACAAGCCCCGCAAAGAACCCCAGGTAATTGGCGCCCTTTTCCAGGTGCAGTTGGAAATGCTGCCCGTTCCCGAGGAGCTCTTGGGCCCGCCAGCGGGCGCGGTCTAAATCCGGGCTGAGCGCCGTGGCCGACCACAGCCGGGCGCCCACGGCCGTCCGATCCGCGTGCACGGTGAGCTCCACCCCCTCCCTGTACCGCACAAAGCTTTGCACCCGGGGGAAACAAAGCTTCAGGGCCACAGCAGGCGCAAAGGCGGCGATAGTGGTCAGGACCTTATCCCCAAAGACCACGTTGTGGCCCCCGTTGGGCACCACATAGAGGAGCTTGGGCTCAGGAAGACCGGGCCAATAGAGAGGCGTGGCGTCTGTGGCCCAATAGGAATCGTTGGAGCCGATCACGACCAGCTTGGGCATGGTGTAATAGGGATCGCCAGCCACGCCAAGCGCACGGCCTCCGGCCAGACGTCGGCCAAAGCGGTGAGCCCTCGCACCGTGTAGTCGCGCAGCATGGCCGCAGGCCCACCGAAAAGCTCCTCATGGCGAGCAAGCTGGGCTGGAAAGCTCAAAAAGTTGAACACGATGGGGACGAAGCCCAAAACCCCCGGGTCCACCGCCGCGGTGGGGTTAGCAACTCCGCACCAATCTGGTTTTTTAAGGTGCACCGGGCCCTTTCGCTTTCTCCCAAAGGCTTACGCCGGCCCGGGGTCGATGGCGTGCAGTCAGGGGAGGGCAGCCCCCCGCAGGGGCATCCCCCTCCGGAGGTTCACAAGCGAAGAGACAGGGTGATGCCACATCCTTTCAAGCGGTCCTCAAATGGCCCTGAGTTGGGCATGAGGGGGCCCCGTGTCCAAGCGCACTATAATGGGCCTGAAGGTGGTGCCATGAGGTGGTTGGGGCAGTTCTTGGCAGTCGCTATGTGGGGAATTCTGGGTTTGGCGCAGGCTCCCAATTTGCTTTGGAGGATCTCAGAACCGTCGTTCATCGACATGGTTTTCCTGGACGATGGGGATAGGCTACTTGTGGTCACCGGGGAAGGCCTTGAGCTTTGGAGCATAAAGGAAGGGCGCAGGGAGCAGCGTCCTCGACCGGGCATCAGTTGCCTGGGGAGTGGCGCTGGCCGCACGGTCATCGCCCTGGGCGTCGAGCGGGGCATTGAGCTTTGGGATCCAGTGTTACTTGTGCCCACCCAGGTCCTCACCCACCCCATGGTGGCCTCGTCCCCCTCGTTGGTTTCCGTGTCTCCGTCCGGGCGGCACGTGGCCGGTCTTTTCGGCGGAGTCATTGTGGTTTGGCGGGTGCCCGCCGGGGAGCCGGTGGCGGTGCAACGAGCGTTCGACCTCGTCGGCCCAAGATTAGACTTGGCCGGCATCGGCTTTTTAAGCGACTTTGAGCTGGTCCTCGTGGGGTACCCTGATTTGCTCTTGTGGGACTTCGCGGAGCAAAAGGTGAGAAAACTCGGGACCATGGCGTTCCGCACCGACAAGGTGGCCGTGGACCCACGCCGTCGTTGGGTGGCTTTCCCCGCGAAAAACGCCCTGGTGGTGATGAGCGCAGACACCGGGGAGAAGCTCGCCGAGTTTCCTGAGGTCTCCCACAGCTATGCATGGATGGCGTTCACCCGTGACGGGCGGCTGCTCAGTCCCACGCGCACCGCACACGGGTTGGGGCTTCATTTGCTCCAGATCAGGGACGCTCCCCGAGTCCAGCGCTGTTTCACCTGTGTGGGACCCCACTTCATCCCCCAAAAGGGCAGCCTCAGCCCCGACGGCACGGTGCTGGCCGTCGCCGACCAGTCTTCGCCTGCCGCAACCAGTGTTGTTGTTTATCGGCTGGATGCATGTCGCAAAATAGCGACGCTGGGGAGTTGGCCCACGCCAACGAGGGATGTGCTGGTGTCCAAGGACGGCCGCTATGCACTGCGCCTTTCCGAAAGGGTTGAAATTTGGGATCTGCGGCAGATGACGTTGTTCAAGACTTTGGAACCCCAGGCGCCCTGGCAAGCCGCGTTGAGCCCTGTGGCCCCGGTGGCGGCTGTCTCCACTTTGTATGGAAGCGAGATCGTGCTCTGGAACTGGGCCACAGGGGCTAGATCTGTGATCTCCTTGCAACTTCCCGACCCCGCGAAGGCCTTTGGAAATCGCGCCGGGCATTTCACGTTTACGCCGGATGGGGCCAAGCTGGTGATCGTCCATTGGAACGGCGATGTTTCGGTTTTAGACCTGGCTTCCGGTCGAACCGAGTGGAGAGCCGAGGATAAAGAAGAGGGCGGATGGCCGATCATCACGGAGGACGGCCGCTTGCTTATCGTGGTGGCGCGCAGCGGCATTCGCGTCCGGGAGCTCAAAAGCGGTCGCCTCCTGGACGAACGGCCGCGGGGATTCACACCCTACGGCCTTTTCCTCATCGATGCCGGCACTCTCCTCATAAACGGGGTGGGAGGCGGGCCTGGGATCAGACAAGAGATCGCCGGACAACAGATGCTTATACCGAACTATTGGCATCTCATGCGCTTCGACTCCGCAGGCAGAATTCTGGAGGTCAAACACCTGAACGCGCCCCCAGGCTTAGGCGGGCCGCTCCGCGGCGGGCGCACCCTCGTGGTCATGGAGGTCATGGAGCGCACGCCTTTGCCTTTTGAGCCAGGCAAAAGCGCGTTTTTGTTGTGGGACATATACGAAGACAGGGCCGTCCACCGCTGGTCAGCGGATCTTGTGCCCACCCGCGACGCGGTTCCGTCCGGAGGCGTGGCACCAATTCCGGGGACACGGAATGCGATCATCTGGATCCCTACGAGCTCCTTGCGCCTTTACTCCTTCAATGCACCCCCTCAAGACCTAGCGGTCCAGTTGCCCATGGCCGTTGTGGGGGAACAGTTGACGCTTTGCGCCAAAGCGAGGGACCCCGAGGGCGGGCTGGTCAGGTATTACTGGGATTTGGGCGATGGAAACATGGCTGAAGGGGAGTGCGTGACCCATGCGTATGCCCGCGAGGGCTCCTTCACGGTGCGGGTGTTAGCCCTAGACGACGAGAACGACGCGATCACCTGGCAGGGAAACCTGCTTGTCTTGAAAATCCGCGCAGATTTTGTGTGGTCGCCGCGCGACCCTGGTGTTCTCGAGGAGCTCAAATTCTGGGACAACTCCATCCCCCCTGGCGAAGTGGTTCGCGTGACCTGGGACTTCGGGGACGGGAGGAAGGCCGAGGGCCGGAAAGTCGCGCATCGCTACAGCCAACCTGGCACGTACACGGTTCGCGCCACCGTCGTTTTCACTGACGGGCGGGAGAAGCACGTGGAAAAAATGATTGTGGTCGAGGACGTGTCCTGCGTGGAAATCACGCCGGCACCGGGCGCTCCCAAGTTCTATCGCATAAGACTGGCCCACGCCGATCGTGGCCGCGTTTACTTTGGAGACACGCTGTGGGCGTGCGGCGTGTGGATGAGAAATGGGTCGTCATAGCCAGGGTGGCGGTCATAATGCCTCAGGTGGATGGGGCCTGGGTGGTGCTGGCCGAATCCTTAACGGGCCTGGAGCCCATGGTGGGCGATCGCGTGCTTCTCCGCAAACCCACGGAATAGTTCGGCGTTTCGCGAAAATCACGTACTGGGTGGTCGCCCTCAGGCGAG
This sequence comes from uncultured Thermotogaceae bacterium, assembly GCA_964429165.1. Lineage (GTDB taxonomy): Bacteria > Bipolaricaulota > Bipolaricaulia > Bipolaricaulales > Bipolaricaulaceae > DTER01. The sequence goes on along the minus strand of CAYSAN010000001.1, from coordinate 43,438 downwards.
GCTCAAGCTATGACTTCCCGGGCTCCCCGCTTCCGAAAAGAAAATCCGGCCCAGGCGGCAGAAGATTTTGGGCATTCAAACCCAGGTGAAGACGTGACCATCCCCAACGCTCCCCCTAAGGACGCCTGAGCCCCACCCCGACGCGGCTGGCCGAAGTGCTGACTGAGGAAGTCCGGGAGCCGCCCGGAGCGCTCCTCGTCCTGCGCGGGGTGCAGGAAATGCTTGGCTTGAGGATCGTGGGGCGGTCTCCATCCTCACCCAGGTCTCCACATGCTGCAGGGCCTTCTCCGCAAGGGGCTGGAGGCCTCGTGAGGGAAATTTGTGGATCTTTTCTGGGGTGGATGAGCAAAGCCGGCCGCGCCCCGCAGGCCCGGATCCGCTTTCTGGGCATAAGTTGGCGGCGCCCCCAACCATCGGCGAGACCAGTTGGATTTAGGGCCGCACCACGGCGGCCATGCCCCAGTAAAGGTCCATCAAGTCCTGCACAACGCTCGCTATTCTCAGGGATAAGCCAAACCGAATTGATGACCACTGCACAGGGATCGGGTACATAAACCCCTTAGGCCATCGGCCCCGCTGATTTAAAAAGCGCTGGCCCCTGCGCTGGGAACGATGGAAAGGAAAAGGCTTTGGGGGGACAGGATTGGTACATTGCGCCTTGCTCTGCCAACAAGCGGCGGAAAGGCTGCATATTTATCAAGGCTGGAACGGCGTACCTCGCCCACGATCGTATTCACAGTGGCGGTGGCGCCCATCTCGCTCGTGCTGCTCCGTCCATTCTACGGCGAAAGTCGAGCCGAATTGATGGCTGAGCTCAGAAACAGACCACCTGTAAGCGGCGGGGCAAGGCCTGGGAGCAGGGCCCTGCCACTTTCACCCCTTGCTCCAGGCAAGGAAGGGAGACCAAACTCGATCCCGGCCACCCCCAAGGTTCACAGAGGGACCTTGCGGAGTATCATTAATGGCCATGAGGGGCAAAGTTGTGGCCCTGGTGTTGACGGTTGCGGCGGTCGCGGCAAGCGCGGCCGAGCTTTTCGGGAGCTTCTCCACCGCGTTCACTCTGGGCCCATCCTTTTCCGCCCGGAATAGTTTGGCCCTGCGCTTCTCCTTATCGGGGTGGGAGGTCCAAAGTTTCTCCACCTGGCAGAACCTGACTTTGACCCAGCAAGCGTTCAGCGTGAGCGGGGATCTTGGGAACCTTGGCCTAAGGGCGGGCGTGGTCTTGGTGCCAGCGTCCCCCATGCGCTTGGGAAGCTGGACCGCTCAGGATTTCCAGGTGGTCGCAAGCTTTGTTTCCTTTGAGCTCACCCTGGGCCAGATCCGTTTCACCCTGACCATCCGGGCGGGAGGCGCGGGGCCGTGAGTCCCCTCCGGCGCTGGCGCCGGAAAAGCCTGCACCACCGGCCTTTCCCCGCCAAATGGCAGCCGCTACTCCACCGCATCCCCATCTTTCCCTTCCTTCCACCTCCGGACCAACGCGAGCTTTTGGGGCACATCCAAGTTTTCCTGGCGGAGAAGCGGTTTGAGGGCGCAGCGGGCTTTTCCGTGGATGATGCGGTGCGGGTGATTGTGGCTGGAAATGCTTCCCTTCTCCTTTTACATCGAAAAACCGAGTACTTCCCCCTCATGCGCACGGTGGTGGTCTATCCCACCCTGTATGTGGCGCGCTATCGGCGGCCAGGCCCAGGCGGGATCGTGGAGGAAGGGGTGGAGGTGCGGGCGGGCGAATCCTGGCCCTTGGGCACGGTGGTCTTGGCCTGGGATGCCGTCCTAGAGGTTGGCTTCAGCCCCGGCGCCCGCAACGTGGTCGTCCACGAATTCGCCCACCAGCTGGACCTCGAGGACGGCGCCATGCAGGGCGTTCCGGTCTTGCCACCCGAGCTGCGCGAGCCTTGGCGGCAGGGCCTGGAAGAATATCGAGGTCTGCGCGCATTTCCCCGCCCCACGCCCTTGGCCCTGGGCCTGGAGAACCCCGCGGAGTTCCTCGCCGTGGCCATGGAGCTCTTCTTCGCCGATCCTTGGAGCCTGGGGGTTCATCACCCCGGGATTTACCACCTTCTTTCCCGGTACTTCCGGCTCGATCCGGCGGCGTTGCGCGCGCCCTAGTCCTCTTCGGGGACCTCCGCGGTGGCGGCTTCGGAGGGGCGCCCAGCGAGGGCCTTGCGGGCAGACACAAGGTAGCCAGTAAAGCCCACCATGCGCTCCAGGGGGCGCACGCCCTCCCGTTCCCGCACGAGCATCCTGCGCTCCAAGACCTCCACGGCCTCGATCCACACAAAACCGTTTTCCGCCAGGGCTTTCACGGACTGTTTGAGCTGCTCGGCGGTGGGAACCAGGAGGGCCAGCGGCCTTCCCGGGGCCAGGGCCTCCCGCGCGGGCGGGATGGCCTCCCAGGGCGTGGGAAGATCCAAGAAGACCGCGTCCACATCGGACACAGGGAATGGTTCGCCTGCGGTGAGGATCTGGGCCTCCACCCAATCCGCGCACCCCAGCTTTTGGATGTTCTGAAGGGCGTTGTACAGGAAATCTGGCCGGCGGTCGTAGGTGTAGACCTTGCCGGTGGGCCCCACCAGCTGGGCAAGGAGGATGGTGAAGGCGCCGGAGCCCGTCCCCATCTCGATCACCCTCGCGCCAGGAAAGAGATCCAGGGCCAACACCAGCCAGCCCGCGTCCTTGGGATAGACGATCTGGGTCTGCCGGTGGACCTTCATCATGCGATCAGCAATGCGCGGGCGGAAGGCCACGAACGGGTGCCCGGAGGAGGAGAGGACCTCGCTGCCCTCGGGTTTACCAGCCACGTCATCGTGGCGGATGACCCCGCGATGGGAATGGAAGGCCCGGCCCGGGGAGAGGGTGAGGAGGAAGGTACGGCCCCGCCCGGTCTCCCACAGAATCACCGGCTCCCCGTACTCAAGCAGGCGCACGCTGGGCTATCCTCTCCTTGATCCGACAGAACCGGCACGGCCCTGCGGCTGCCGTGGGCATCCCGCAGGAAGGACACTCCAGGAGCTCCACTTCCCGGGGGCAAGGCAGCTTATCCCGCACGCGCAAAAAGGCCTTGAGGAACGTGATCTTCGTGGAGGGCGCCTCGTCCTCCAGACGGCTGAGGATGTCCTTCAAAAACAAGGAGCGCGCGCCCACGCTGTGGGGGCACTCCTCGTAGATGTAGCGGATCCCCCGAAGGAGACAATAGGCCACCATCTCCCGCTCCGAGAGGTAGATCAAGGGCTTGACCTTACGGGCCAGCTTGGGGCCCGCGGGGAGGACGGGATGCTGGCGGGCCAAATACTCCAGATCCCAACGGAGGGTGTTCCCCAAAAGGGTGGCAGCCTCGTCATCTAGATTGTGCCCGGTGGCCAGGGCCCCGTACCCACCAGCCCAAGCGGCGCGGTTCAGGAGGTAGCGCTTAATGGTCCCGCAATGGGCGCAGGGTGCACCCCGCAGGCTCTCGGCCACCTCGTCCAGCGTTGCACCCAGTTCTTGGCGAAGCTCCAGCACCTGAAGCGCAAGTCCGTGCTCCCGGGCAAAGGCCTCACAGAACTCCCGGGAGCGCCGGGAGTACTCCTCAATGCCCAGATCGATGTACAGCCCGTCCGCCCGATACCCGAGCCGGGCGAGGATCGCCCAAAGACCAAGGGAGTCCTTCCCCCCCGAGACGGCCACCAGGATCCTCTCCTGGGCGGTGAACATGCGGAACTCCCCAATGGCCTTCTCTACCTCCTTTTCCACCCGGGCCACGAGGTGTTCTGGGCAAAGCCGAAGGTTGGCGTGGCGCAGGCGCAGCACGGCCTCCTTCTCACAGAAGGTGCAACGCATGCTAGCCTCCAGAGATGACGTCAATCACTTCGAACTCCTCGCCGTCCTGAGGCCGGTAATCCAAAGGCACGATCTTGCCATCTCGGACCACCAGCACTGTGTCCGGAAGGATCCCGGCCTCCCGCAGGATCCTTTCCAGGTTTTTCCCCGCAGGAACGGTGAGAATTCTGTCCCGCCGACGCAAGGTGACCATGTCGCAGGAGTATACCCGCCCTGGCCTCCACCGTTTCTTCACATCCTCTCCCTGGACCTTTCACCACCCGTGCTCAAAATAAAAAATGGAGGTGGTGGAACGATGAGGAAGTTCGTCTTAGGTGCGGCTCTCGCGGCTTTGTTGACCTTTGGCGCGTTTGGACAGGCTTTGGGCATGCGGCTAGGCGGTAATCTTGGGCGGGAAAATCTTGTCCTCATTTGGCTCAATGCCCTGGAGCTCTCCCCTGCCCAGATGAAAGCCCTGTTGGCCCTCGTGGAGGGGCTCCTGCCCTTGCGCGAGGAGATCGTGAACATGCCGGAGGAGCTCCATGAGGAGCTTCTCGTCTTCCAAGGAACGCCCAAAGAGCTGCGCGAGCTCCTCGTTTCCTACAGAAAGGAGCTACAGGAGAAGATCGAAGCCTTGGAGAACAAGTTCATATCCGGGCTCAAAAAGATCCTCACCGTGGCCCAATGGGAACGGCTCCAGCGCGGGATCCTGTGGGAGGAGCCCAGGGCCCCGATGAGGGAGGGGGAGGGGAGGCGCGTGGTTCCCAGGCCTCAACCAGGGCGGCCCGTCCAGCCCCCAACCTACCCCGCCCCACGCCTGGAGCTTCTGCGGGGAATGGCCTTGGTGCGCTTACTCCCCACCCTGCACGAGGCCCTCAGCGCTAAACTGGAGGCCCTGGGCCAATAGCTATCCCCACCTGCTGTACCCTGGGCTGGAAGGGCGGGTTCATCCCGCCCTTCTTTTTCCTCATTCTACGATGAGGTCAGAGGAGAGCCGGTCAGTGCTGGCCAGCAAAAACTCCGGGCTCAGGGAGAGGGCACTTGTGGGGCAAACATCCACGCACTGGGCGCAAAACGTGCAGCGGGCCACGTACATCCTGATCTTTTTCTGCTCTGGTTTGAACTGGATGACCTTGGCCGGGCACACCCGAATGCACAGCTGACAGCCGATGCATTTGTCCCGGTCGTACCCGATTTTTCCCCGGAACTTGGGGGGCACGGGCACTGGGGGGTGGATGCGCGCTTTGCCCGTCTGAACGCGGGTCAAAAAGCGCGTCACCGAGGGGGGCATGTATTTAGCGGGGAAGCGGTTTGTGGCCGGCCGAGAAAGGAGCTGAGCCAGCAACGTTTGCCATATCATCTCATCACCACCTTGTCCAAAACCAGGAGGAGGAGGCCGCTTAGGGCCAGGGCAGTGATGCGCCACCAAAAGCCGCGGGCGATCTGGTCCACCTTGAGGCGGGCCATGCCCACCCGCACCGTGGTCACCGCCACCACCATCACCAAGAACACCTTGAGCAGCCAAAAGGCCAAATCCACAGCGGCGGCGGCGGCGCCCCCCAGGCCCACGGGGGTGGCGATCCCGTAGGGAACGAAGAGGGCCACCACAAGCCCGGCCATGACCACCGTGCGCACCGCATCCGCAAGGTAAAAGAGGGCCAGATAGGTTCCGGAGTAATCCACAAACAGGCCCCCAGCGATCTCCGTCTCCGCCTCCGGGATGTCAAACGGGATCTTGGCGAGCTCCGCCGGGGTCACCACAAGGAGGGACACCAAAAGGATGGCAAGGCCGATGATCCCTAGCGGGCCCACCATCGCCCACAGGGGATTCCGGGCCATGACCCCCAGGGAGAAGGCCGGGGCCAGACCCAAGGTGGACAGGCGCCAGGCCAAAGCCACCAGGACCACCGCCAAGGGGAACTCATAGGAGACGAGCATCACCAGTTCCCGCTGGCCGCCCACCACCCCCAGGGGTGAGCCGGAGGCGAAGCCGCCCAGGGCCATGGCCAACGCCGGGATGGCCAACAGGTAGAGGAGCAAAATGGCATCCCCGTGGCCCTCCAGCACCGGCCCGTATGGCCCCCAGGGCAGATAGAGGAGGGCGGTGAAGGAAGCGAGCACGGCCACAAAGGGCATGGCCGCAAATAACCAGGCCACCGCCGTCTTGGGAATGATGGTCTCCTTGACCAAAAGCTTCCCCAGGTCCAGGAAGGGCTGGCGCAGCGGGGGACCAATCCGGGCCTGCATGCGGGCCGCGATCTTCCGATCCACACCGCGGTACAGCAAACCCACCATCCCCCCGCCCAACACCACCACCACCGCCTGGGCCACCACCACCCAACCGCTCATCGCCGCATCCTCCGCGTCTTCTCCCAGGAAAGCTTCAGCAGCGCCTCCTTGGTCCAGGTCTCCTCTTTCCCGTGGTCGCGCACGATGTGGACCCGATCCATGCAACATATGCAGGGGTCGATCGAGGCCGCGATGATGGGGATGTCCGCGATCTCCTGGTCCTCAAACATGGGGTACCAGCTCATCAAGTTGGAATAGGTGGGCGCCTTAACCTTCCACACCAAAAGGGATTCGTCGCCGGAAACGAGGCGCACGTAGTGGATGACCTCCCCGCGCGGCGCCTCGTGCCAACCCAACCCCTCGCCCTCCGCCTTCTTCAGATACGCCAAAAGGGCGGGGAGCTTGGGGAAGGAGGTGATCTCGCCCTCCGGCATGTTGGCCAGGGCCTTCTCGATGATGTCCAGCGATTGCCCCACCTCCAGGAGGCGCACCACGGTCTTGTCGTACACGTCCCCCACAGGGGTGAGGCCGTAGTCCGCAGGGGTGATGGCCTTCACTTCAAAATCCGGGTAAGCCAAGTACGGGCGATCCTGGCGCACATCCTTGCGCAGGCCGGAGGCGCGAGCCGTGGGCCCCACCGCGCACAGCTCCTCCGCCTCCTTGGGCTCCAGGATCCCCACCCCGCGGGTGCGGGCCTCCACCGTGGGGTCCCGCAAAAATGCGTCTAAAAGCTCTTCCAGAAGGCCACGATAGTAACGAATGGCCTCCCACAACCTGGGATATTGCTCCGGGGCGATGTCCCTCCTCACCCCCCCGAAGATGGGGATGGCGTAGTTAATGCGGTTCCCAGAGAGCTCCTCCAGAATATCCAGGACTTTCTCCCGCACCCGCCAAGTGAGGTGGAGGAGGGTGTCAAACCCAAGCTCGTGGGCAGCCACACCTGCCCAGAGGAGATGGGAGTGGATGCGCTCCAGCTCAGAGATGATGACCCGGATGTACTGAGCGCGCGGCGGCACTTCGATCCCCGCGGCCCGCTCCACAGCCTGGGTGAAGGCGATGGGGTGGGACACGGAACAGATGCCGCAAATCCGCTCCGAAAGGTACAGGACTTGAATGAGGTTCCGGCCCTGGCGCATGCCCATGAATTCAATCCCCCGGTGGGCGAAGCCCGTGCGAATGTGCACGCCCACGATGCGCTCGCCCCGCACCCGGAACGTGAGCCGAATCGGCTCCTTCAAGGCCGGATGAATGGGGCCAATGGGCACCTCAAACACCTCGCCCAACCCCACCGGAGGGCCGCTGATCACCATCTCCCGCTCCTCCACCGCCGGAAGAACGGGGTCGTTAAGATCCCTGGGATTCCTTTCGCTCATGGCTTTTCTCCCACTCCACCATGCGGTGCAAGAGGTTCTGGAGCTCGGGCTCGTCCCGCCGCCAGGGGTGTACGGGAAGATCATCGGGCAGGAACACGTGATCCCGGCGGGGAATGCCCGGGAAATCTAGGCCAAGGAACTCGATCTTCTCGCGCTCCGTGGTCTCCGCGCCCGGCAGGATCCCACACAGGGAGGGCACTTTGGGGTCATCCTTGGGCACAACCGTGCGCAGGTTGACCATCACCTCTCCGCCCGCGGTCCCAAACCCCACCGCCAAGTGGTAAAGGAGCTCGATGGCGTTGCCCGCGTCGTGGCCAGAGATGATGGAGATATGCACCGGGCCAAGGCTTTTCAAGGTGGCCGCCGACTGGGGAATGGCCTCGGCGTCCACCTCCGCCCAGATCTCCTCCACCCTGCGCTTCACGTACACGCCCACCTCGCGCGGCCGCAGCTCCCAGCGGCGCAGCTTGTCCCCCAAGGAGGCAGCAAGCGCTTGCAGAACCTGTTCGGCCTTCATGCCCTCGCCCCCAGTTTTTCCAGCTTGGCCACCGCCTTGACCACGCCGTCGATGATGGCCTCCGGTCTGGGCGGACAGCCCGGCACGTACACGTCCACGGGAATGATGCGGTCCACCGGGCCCACCACGTTGTAGCTTTCGTAGAAGACGCCGGAGGTAGCGCCACAGCCGCCCACCACCACCACGGCCTTTGGGTCTGGGGTCTGCTCGTAGATGCGCTTCAACCGCTCGGCCATCATGCGCGTGACCGGCCCGGTCACGAGGAGCACGTCCGCGTGCCGTGGGGTGCCCACGAGTCTGATGCCGAAGCGCTCCACATCGTAGCGGGGGGTGAGGGCGGCCACGATCTCGATGTCGCAGCCGTTGCACGAGCCCGTGGCCACGTGGAACACCCATAACGCCCGCTTGAACGCAGAAAGCCCCATCCTCTTCCTCCTACACCAAAACTAGCAGCAACACCACACCAAAAACCACGATGAACCAACCAACGTAATCGTTGAGCACACCGGAGTGCCAGTTCCCCAGGCGTTCCAGGAGGGGCCGCAAGGCCTCGCCCAGGCCCCAGTAAAGGTGGAGCGCCCCCACCTGGGGGTTCTCCGCCCGCTCCCCCGATAAGAACGGGAGCTCCTGCTCTGTGCCGCGTTTGTATTCCCGCCGGCCGCGCCACCACAGGACCCCCGCCAACCCAAACGTGCCCAGGGCCGCGGCCAGCCAGATCAGGGGAGTCCAAAAGCCCTGCCCGGTGAAGATCCTGATGGTTTCCTCCACCATGCTCAGCCTCCCAGGACTGCGGCCAAATATAGGGCGCGGCCGCGCCACAGGGCCTCCGCCGCGGGGGTCACCACCCCCTCCAGGAAGAACCCCGGCACCAGCCCCAACACCATGACCCCCACCGCCAGCACTGCCATGGAGAACATGAATGATACGGGAAGGTGGGGGGATCCCTCACCCCGCGGCCCAAGGAACACGCCTTGGAAGGCCCGGACGTACACGGCCAGGAGGAGAATGGAGGCCAACACCGCAATCGCCGCGAGGATGGGGGAGAGCCGGAAACTGCCCTGGTAAATGAGGAGCTTGGAGGCGAAGCCGTTGAGGGGCGGGATGCCCGCCAGGGCCAGGGAGGCCAGAAGGAAACACACTGCCACCCCAGGAAGTCCATGGCCCAGGCCGCCCAGCTCCCGCAGATCCCGCGTGCCCGTGACCCATTCCACCGCGCCCACACACAAGAAAAGAAGGCCCACGGTGAGGGCGTCGTTGAGCATATGGAACACCCCGCCCTTCAGGGCCACAAATGCGTACTCCGGACGGGTGGACAGGGTCACCAGGCCCACGCCCACCCCCAGCATCATGTAGCCGATTTGGGACACAGCGCCGTAGGCCACCAGCCGCCCCAGGTCCGTCTGCACCAAAGCCATGAACGTGGCCACCACCATGGTGAGAAGGCCCAGGCTCACCACCAGCCACCCGACCCCGGCGTCCCACAGCCCGCCATAGAGGGTGAACAGGACCCGCCAAAGCCCGTACAAGGAGACCTGGGTGTTCACCACCAGAAGGAGGGTTTTTGCGGCCGGGGCCTCGCCGTAGGCGTCGGGGGCCCAGAAGTGCACGGGCGCCGCCGCCGCCTTCATGACCAGGGCCGCCAAGAACAGGGCTAATGCCAAGCGGTCCACCGCAGAACCCCGCAACTGCGCGGAAATGTAGGCCAGGTTAAGAGCCCCATACTCACCATACAGGAGGGCCACGCCCAGCAGGAACAGCAGGCCGCTTACGCTGTAAAGGAGCATCGTTTTGAACGCGGCCTCCGGCGCCCGACTCGTCCAGGTACGAAAACCGATGAGGGCGCAAGCCGCGATGCTCGTGACCTCCAGGAACACAAAGAAGTTGAAGAGGTCCCCCGTGTAGGCCATGCCCAGGATGCCGGCGTAGAGGAGCAGGCCCAGGGTCAAGGCCAAGCTCTTCCCCTCCTCCCCAGGCAGGAACTTCAAGGCGAAGGGAAAGGCCACGAGGGCCAGGAGCCCGGCGATGACCCCCATGAACGCGCTCATCCCGTCCACCACGAGCATGATGCGGATGGGAAAGCCCCCGGGCACGATGGTCTGCTGGGGCTGATGGGCACCCAGCACGTAAACCCAGATGCCCTGGGTGAACACGTGCACGGCCACATAGCCCACACATGCCCCCACGAAAAGGACAACGAGGAGGGTCCACACGTCCCGCAGCCCCTTGTGCAGCTTGGCCAAAAGCGGGGTGACAAACCCGCCCAGCAGGGGCACGGCCACGGCCAAAATCGGCAGGTGGATGGTCATCGTCACCCCCGCAGTTCCCGGACCTTGCGGGCGTCCAGGGTCCCCCGGTGGCGGTAGATGACCACGGCGAAGGCCAGCATGAGGGCGGTGGTGGCCAGGCCGATCACGATGCTGGTGAGGGTCAGGGCTTGCGGGGTGGGCAGGACCATGGGCGCGGCCGCGGGCGCATGGGTGTAGATGGGGGGAATCCCGCCGCGCACGTACCCCAAGGCCACCAGGAACAAGTTCACCCCGCTTTCGATGAGCCCCACCCCGATCACGAGCTTAATGAGATTGCGCTTGAAAAGGAGCGTCCAAAACCCCAAGGCGATGAGGACCATGCACGCCACAAACGGCAGGTTACCGATCATCCTCGCCTCCGAACAGGGCAAAGAGCAGGACCACGGACCCCAACCCGGCCAAAACCTTGAACCCCACGGCCCAGTTCATGAGGGGTAGTGTTCCGGCGGTGTGGAGGTCCCCGGGGTTGGGACCATAGGGCACGGGCCGGCCAAAAAGCCCATGGGCTCCAGCCAAAACATTGGCAAAGAACGTGAGGCCCAACCCCAGGAAGCCCAGGACCACGAAGGCCGTGCCGCCCAAGCTCTCCAGCGCGGACAGCAGGCCCTTTTTCTCCTTGAGCCGGGAGGCACCGAAGGCCACGAGGACGAGGGCCAAGGCGGAGGCCGCCACCGCCCCGCCCTGGAAGCCCCCGCCCGGCGTGAGATGCCCGTGCATGATGACATATCCGCCAAAGGCCAGGGCCACGGGGACCAGAACCCGCGCCACCGTGCGCACCACCACCGTCATGCCTGCCACCTCCGCAGGATCAAGGCCACACCGACCACGGCGGTGAAGAGCACCGTGGCCTCGCCCAGGGTGTCATAGCCCCGGTAATCAAACACCACGGCCGTCACGGCGTTGTTGGCCGCCACCTCCGGCTGGGAGTACCGGTTGAAGTATTGATCCATCTCCGTGCGCGGGGGGGCGCCAAAGGGGCGCAGGGCCACGGCCCCAAAGAGCAAAAAGCCCGCCACCACCAAGAACGCCGCCAGGGAAAACCACCGGCTCACTCCTCCTCCTTCCTGCGCGTCTTACGGATGGCCAAAAGGAAGATGGCCGTGGTGAGGGCGGCGCCGATCCCGGCCTGAGCGATGGCCACATCCGGCGCCTGCAGAAGGTAGAACGCAAGGGACAGGAAAAGCCCTTGCGCGCCCAGGGCCAAGGCCGCGGCCAAAAGATCCCGCAGCACCACGGCCAGAACGCCGGAGAGCACGGTCATCGCCAGGCTCATGACAAGCAGGCTGGCCCATAGGGTCATTTCCGCTCCTCCAGCCGATCCACCACGGCCCGGAAGGGCTTGATCCCCGCGCGATGCGCGGCCCGGGCCAGGGCGTGGGAGCCCGTGGGGTTGGTGACAAGGAGGAACACCAAGGCCAACAGGGCCCGGATCACCATGCCCACGCCGTCCCCACCGCCCCGCACCGCGCCGTACACCACCACCGCCAGGAGGGAGAAAATGGAGCCAAACGTGGTGCACTTGGTGGCTCCATGGATGCGGGTGTACACGTCGGGGAAGCGCAGGAGGGCCACTGCACCCAGCCCGTTGAAGATGGTTCCGATGGCCAAAAACGCGTAGATGAGGGCGTTCACCGCAGCCCCTCCTCCAGATAGCGGGCGATGTACAGCGTGCCCACAAAAGAGAGCAGGGCGTACACCAGGGCCACATCCATGATGATCATGAGGTTAAAGGCTGCGCCCACAAGGACCATGATGGCCACGACCAAGGTGTTGATGGTGTCCAGGGCCACGGCCCGGTCTGCGGCGGTGGGGCCAATCCCCAGCCGAAGGGCGCAGACCAAAACATAGGCCAAAAGGATCGCCGCAGCGATGCCCAGGGAGAGCTCCACGATCATTCAGCCACCGCCTTGGCCCATTTGGGGAACGGACCACAGATCTCCTCGGGCGTGGGGTCCACGCGGCGCACGTTGATCCAATGCACATAGAAGTCGCCGGTTTCCTCATCCACCTCCAGGGTCAAGGTGCCCGGGGTGAGGGTGATGGAGTTGGCGAGCATGGTGCGGGCCGCGTCGGTCTTGAGGCCGGGGTTGAACTTGACGATGCCGGGGTTGATGCGCCCGGTGATCACGCGGTAGGCCACGTCCAGATTGGCCTTGGCCATGGCCAGGAGGAATGGGCCCAGGAGATACACCATGAACATGACCCACCGCCAGGGATTGAGAAGTTGCCAACCGCCCCGCTCCCAAAGGAGGCGGTGGGCCACGAGGGCCACAAGGAGGGCGATCACCGCACCTGCAAGAAGCTCATCCAGCGACCAAAGGCCCAGCGGGCCGCTAGGGATGGTGAGCACAAGATAAACGACAAAAGCCAGCGCGAATGTAGCCGCAATTTCGGCGACCCGGCGCATGGCAGCCCAACTATACCCTCCCCCGCCCCTCAAGGCAAGCGGAAAAAGGTGAGCAAGTTTGTGCGCTTCCCATGAACCTGGAGTGTGCTTGGGGTAAAGGTAAGATCGAGGGCCATGCACGACATCACTGGATCATTCGGGGACGTGCTGCAGCGGCAGCTGGAGCTGGCCTCCCAAAACTACGCCCTTCTCAAGGGGAAAGGGGTGCGGGCCATAAACGTCATGGGCGCCATCGGCTCTGGTAAGACCGAGCTCATCGTGCGCATGGCCGAGAAGCTGCGGGAACGCGGCCTGCGGGTGGGCGCCATCGCGGGTGACGTGGCCGGGGACGATGATTACCAGCGCTTCCGCGCTGCTGGCCTGCCCGCCCTTCAGATCAACACCGGAGATCAATGCCACCTGGATGCTCACCAGGTGGGCCATGCCCTGGAGAACTTCCCTTTGGACCAGCTGGACGTCCTTTTTGTCGAGAACGTGGGAAACCTTGTGTGCCCTGCGGATTTCCCGCTTGGGACCGAGGTGGACCTCGTGGTGATCTCCGTGACCGAGGGCGACGACATGGTGCGCAAGCACCCCAAAATCTTTGCCCAGACGGACGTGGTGGCCATCAACAAGGTGGATTTGGCGGCTTTTGTCGGGGTTGATCCGGAAAGGATCGCTGCGGACTACCGGAAGGTGAATCCCCATGGGAGGGTCGTGTTCACCGCGGCCAAAAGCGGCCGGGGCGTGGAGGAGCTCCTTTCCGCCCTGGGCCTTTGATGCACGAGTACTCCCTGGCCCAGTCCCTGTTGGAGAGCTTGCGGGCGTACCTACGGGAGCATCCTGTGCCCGGGCGGATCCGCAAAGTGCACGTGAGAAAGGGCGAGCTCCTTGTCCTCTCGGAGTGGGCCCTGAGCCAGGCCTGGCGCATCCTCGCGGAAGGAACGGAACTCGCTGGCTCTGAACTCGCCGTGGAGAACGTGCCCGTGCGGGTCCGTTGCCCGTCCTGCGGCTACGCGGGAGAAGCCCGCTACCTCGCGGAGGAAGGGTGGCATATGGCCGTCCCCATCCTCTCCTGTCCGCGGTGCAATGCCCCCGTGGAGGTCGTGGACGGCCGGGACCTGGCCATCGTGGGCCTCACCACAGAGGAACCGGACTCCCTTTAAATTTCCGTCAAGGCTGCTTGGGATCCCAGCCCCTGGTGGACTTGTAGACGGCAAGATACGCGTTTTCCGCAAGCAAGAACTCCAGGCCTCGCAGGGGGTGGCTGGTCCACTCCCGCGCCAGCCCGCGATCACATAAGCAGAGCTTCTACAGGCACCAGACGCCGGGCAACCGGATCCGGAGTCAAAGAGAATTTCTCAATGGTCACCGCGCCCAAAAGAGGTTCGGACCCAGGATCACCGAACATGACCACCGTGGTGAGCAAGGCCCCCTCGTCCTCTACCACGGCCTCGGTGCCCTCCCTCCCCATCCTTCCATCGGCCAAGCGCAGCCTGCGCCATAAATGGGCCCGAGGCCCCAAGCACAGGTCTGGGGATCCATAAGTAGCCCCGGTGTCCACCAAGGCCTCGAGCACCCGGGTTTGAGTGCCATCACGGCTCCGGATCACCACGGGATACCGAAAAGTGCCCATGTTTTGCGGAGCATATCCCCACGCGCCGGATGGGCGAGCCACGTGCCCTACCTCATCCAGAGGCAGCGCCCCCTTTGCCCCTTTTGGCACCGTACACGGCCCTGAGCCAGCACCTCCGCTCCCCTTTAGGGATGGCAACGAAGCTTGCTGCCAAGACCAACCTCCCCCTCCTTTGGAGGGAGAGGGGGGATGATACAAGTCCCCCTCTTGAGCGGAAGCTGTAAAAGCCCTTCGCGGAGAGAAAAGAGCCCTCCTCCCCAGGGAAAACGCCCATCAGCCCCTTTCCCCGGCGGGAGAGAGGGTTGTGCTGTGATAGAACTGGTGCAGACTACGCAAAGGGGTATCATGCTCTAGGGATGGAGCGCAGCCGCGATTGGATGAACCAAGCCCTAAGCGATATCGAGCACGCAAAAAGCGATGTCGAGCGAGGGTTCTACGAGTGGGCCTGCTTTTCCGCTCAACAAGCCGCTGAAAAAGCGGTGAAAGCGGTCTTTCAGAAGATGGGGGCGGAGGCGTGGGGACATTCCGTGGTCGACCTCCTTCGCGAGCTCTCCTCGATCCACCCTGTTCCCCAACAGCTGATGGACGGCGCCATGGAGCTGGACAAGGCCTATATCCCCACGCGCTACCCCAACGCCCATCCCAGCGGAGCCCCGCACGAGCGGTACACCAAAGGCGAGGCCCAAAGGTTGATCGAGTATGCAGAGGAGATCGCCAAATTCTGTGCGGATCTTCTATCCAAAGTTGCGGCGGGCTGAAGTTATTGCGCAACTTTTGACGCAAATCCCCACCCTAGCCTGCCAGCTCCCCCTTTCCAAGGTGGTGCTCTTCGGTTCCTACGCCAAGGGAAACTACACCGTGGGGAGCGACATCGACCTCTTGATCGTCTATAGGGGAGAGGCGCGGCCGGATGCCTATGCCTCGGTCAAGCGCACTCTGACCCTGCCCCGTTTGGAGCCCCACCTTTATACCCAAGCCGAGTACCAAGCGCTGTCTGAAACGTTGGAAAAAATGACGCGCGACGGGATCGTCCTGTACGAGGCCGCCTGAGCCCAAGAAGTTTCATCCCTCGGAGGCCTTCGCCCATGTTGACAGAAGCCCGGTGGGCTAAAAAGGCGCACTCACGAACACCTTTTCCTCGGGCACAGCAGTGGCGTAGGGAACGAACACCACGTATGCTCCGGGGAGGACAAGGTACCGCGCATCTGCGGGGAAACGCAGTAGCCTAAGGGCCTGAACAACACTGGGCATGACCAGGCCGAGGCTCACCCCACTGAAGGCCGCAAACAGGCCCAGAAGGTCGGGGCGGAGGAGAGCGCCCAGGAGGGGAAGCCCAACTAGAACTAAAGCCAAGGGCAAGCTGCGCTTCAGGATCTTGGCCCGAAGCATAACACATGGCCTTGCCCGCTCGCCCTGCGGATGACCCCAGCGCCTGAGGATGAACTGGCAAAAAGCAGCCCAAGGTAAAAACATATATTCTATCCACTTCGCGTCTTTCGGAAAAATGTCTTTGGTGAGTCTGCTCCCCAGGATCATCGCCACTGTCCACAGAAAAGATTGTCCTATCCCCCCGAGCCTTGGCAGCGCGCGCACCGGTTTATACCCCGCGGGCAGCCCATGAGCGTAGAGGTAGGCCAACCAGGCCTCCCGCAGTTTATCGAGGGCAGCCCTCACCAGTTCCCGCACCCGCACGAGCTCAAAGAGGCTATGGTGGGCTTGCAGTTCCCGGTCCAAACGGCGCTTCACCTGCAAAAGCCCGGAGCAAGCCTGAAACAGGAGGGCCTCAGGCCCAAGCAAACCACGGGCCGTGGGCTTGATGGGTTTGGCCCTGGCCGCGGGAGGAAGCCATTCCTGGGCCTCCTCCAACAGGGCCCGGGCGGAGTCCACCACCTGGGCTTCCTGGCCCAAGGCGCTTCTGGCCTCCTCGGCCAAGAGCTCAGCGCGTTTGAGGTCCCGTCGCAGACCCAAAACACCTGGGCGTCTCATGGGGAGGACATCCCCGCGGTTCAGGGAAGGGGTGCCACCCGCCGGAGTTTATAGCGCTCATAAATGAGCTCCGGCGGATTCTTCAGGCGCACCACCACGGGCATGGTGCGTTCGCCCAAAACGGCGCGAAAGCGCACCTCCCCTTCCGCCACTTCCTCCAGGGCCAGGACCACGGTCAACGGGGCCTCGCGGTCCTCCACCACCAGTTCCAGGGCGCCGCCGCGCGGCCGCAGGACGGCACGCATCGTCTCTCGATACGTGACGTAGACCCCCAGGGCTTTTTCCGCCGCAGCCTCAAGGCGCACGAAGGGGAGACGCTCCAACGGCTGGTTCAGGACCAGGGCTAAGGCCGCTTGGGCAAATTGAGCCATGGGATAGCCGGAGCCATTGGCCAACACAGCCACACCCACCCCCTCCTCGGGGATAAAACCGATGTGCGCCGTGTACACAAGAACGCTTCCGCCGTGCCCGATCAACTTTCTCCCGAAAAAGTCTTGCACGGAGAGGCCAAGGGCGTAAAACGAGGGCCCTACGGGCTCAGGCCAGCGGGGCTCGGCGGGCAGGGGCACCCGCGGCCGCACCGCCTCCGCGTAGCTCTCCGGTCGCAGAAGCGGCGCTCCCCGCCGCAGCCACATCCCCAGATACCGCCCGAGGTCCAACGCCGTGCTCACCAGGGCTCCATCGCTTCCAATGGGGATGGGCCGGATCTTTCCGGGCCTGGGCTGGCCTTCAGCGGGAACGACATATGGCGTGGCCAGCTCCGCAAGGTCCTCGCCCAAAAACCCGGTGTTCGTCATGCCCAACGGCTCGAGGATTCTTTTCCGCACGTAGTCGGCGTAAGGAAGGCCGGAGAGCTTCTCTATGATCCCCCCAAGGAGGATGTACCCCTCGTTCAGATAAAACCAGCGCTCGCCGGGCCTGGCTTCCACCCAGTCCTGTGCGCCGTTGACCCAGGCCACGAAATCGTCCACCGTGGCCAAGGCCAGCGGCCTTCCGCCTGTGCCTTGCTCCCAGCGCAGTTCCGCCTCAGCGTAGGCCAAAGCCGGGATTCCCGCGGTGTGGGTGAGGAGATGCCAAATGCGGATGGGCTCGCCAAATGGCCGCACCCTAACGGGCAGGCACTTCTCCACCGGGTCATCCAAACAAAGCTTGCCCTCCTCCGCAAGCTGCAGGATCCCCACGGCCGTGAAGGACTTGGTTATGCTGCCAATCCCATACGCCGTGGAGGGCTGAGCAGGCACCCTCCTCTCCACATCTTGGAAGCCGAATCCCCTGGCGTAGAAAATCTCATCGCCCCGCACCAAGGCCAAGCTCACCCCAGGGAGCCTGGTGCGCCGCATCCTTTCTCGCACGAACTCCTCAAGCACCTCAAACCTCTCCATGGCTCACTCCCCTGGGCGGATTTTCTCGCCCACAGTATAGGTGCGCACAAGCTTCAACCACTCTTTGCGGATTTCCAGGAACCCAAACCCCGGGGCCTCGGGGTCGGCGAGGACCTGACAGCCCTGATGGATGGCGGCGCCCCCGCGGGACACGAGCTTGGCCTCCGGGCGCTCCCCCAAATCGAGGTCGCGGAAGACCACGTTGGCCGTGCTCATGGCGAAGTGCACGGCTGCAGTGGCGGAGAGGTTGGACTCCACCATGCCGCCGATCATGTTTTGTACACCGGCGTTCTTGCAGATGGTGGCGATCTCCTTGGCGCGTAGGAGCCCCCCAGCCTTCATGAGCTTGATGTTCACGTAGTCACAAGCACCAAGGCGGATGGCGCGCAGCGCGTCCTGGGGGGAATGAACGCTTTCGTCGGCCATCACCGGTATGGGCGAGCGCCCGCGCACCCAGGCCATCCCCTCCAGGTCCTCGGCGTGAACAGGTTGCTCCACGAACTCCACGCCGTACGCGGCCATGCGGGTAAGGGCCCACACCGCCTGAGCCCTGGTCCAGCCCTGGTTTGCGTCGATCCACATCCTTGTCCCCTCACCGATGGCCTCCCGCACGGCCCGCACCCGCTCCACGTCCGCTTTGGGATCCTCGCCCACCTTGACCTTGATGGCCCGGAAGCCCGCCTCCTTCAGGGCCTTGGCCTCGGCCGCCATTCTCGCCGGCTCGTCCATTCCCACCGTGAAATCGGTCTCCACGGGTTCCGCGATGCTGCCGCCCAAAAACCGCCACACCGGCTCACCGTAGATCTGCCCAACCA
This sequence comes from uncultured Thermotogaceae bacterium, assembly GCA_964429165.1. Taxonomy (GTDB): domain Bacteria; phylum Bipolaricaulota; class Bipolaricaulia; order Bipolaricaulales; family Bipolaricaulaceae; genus DTER01. Next base: position 24,953 of record CAYSAN010000001.1, on the reverse strand, counting down.
GGTCATGGAGGGCCAGATCAACGGCGGCCTTGGCCGCAGCCTGGCCCAAAAGGACCTGGTCCATCCTATCCACGAGGTGAGCCACCCGCCGCGGATCCTCACCGAGGACGAGGGGGATGAGGTGATCCAGGGCGGCGAGAACGGAATCCGGGGTGCAGCCCAGGATCACGGCGCTGGGCGAAGCCTCCCCCCAGCCCACGCGGCCGTGGTTATCCTGCAGAGCCAGGATGACCTCGGTCTTCTCCGTGGTCGTTCCCAGGGCAATGCGGAATGGTTTCTCCAGAGTAAACCGAAACAGGAAAACCTCTGCCCGCTCAAGCCGAACCTTGGCCATGTTCGCTCACCGCTGAGGAGGGTAGCGAAAACCTGAGTTTTGGGCTAGAGGATGATACGGCCCTTCAACGCGCGCCCCAGGGTGAGCTCGTCCGCGGACTCCAAATCCCGCCCCACCGGGATCCCGTGCGCAATTTGTGAGACCTTCACGCCCAGGAGCTTGAGCGCCCGCAGAAGGTGCATGGCGGTGAGGTCTCCCTCCAGCTTGGGCTCCAGGGCCAGGATGACCTCCTCCGTCCCCTCCTCCTTCACCCGGGCAAGGAGGTGGGGGATGGTCAAGTCCTCGGCATGGATGCCGGAGGTGGGGGAGATGAGCCCGCCCAGGACGTGATAGAGGCCACGGTACTCGCCGGTGCGCTCGAGCCTTTCCACCTCCCAGGGGTGAGCCACCGCGCAAATGGTTTTCCCATCGCGGGCGGGATCGCGGCAGATCGGGCAGAGTCCGCCCTCGGAGAACCCATGGCACCGGGGGCAGCGGCTGATGCGGGAAAGTTCGGAAAGGGCACGGATTAGGCGCTCAGCCTCCTCGGGTTTGGCCAGAAGATAGAAGGCGATGCGCTCGGCCGAGCGCCGGCCGATCCCGGGAAGTCGGGAAAGCGCGGCGAGAACCTCCTCCAAAGTGGGGATCATGATGAGCTGATGATCTCGCCCTCCAGTTTTTCCGCCAAAAGCTTGGCCGCCTCCTCCAGGGACAGAACGCGTCCCAGGTCGTTCCCGACGTAGGCGATCTCCACGGCCAAAAGGGGGCTGAAAACCTGGTGGGCCACCTCCTCCAGGGCAGCCCGCACCTCCCTTTCCTGCAGGGACTCGTAAGGGTAACGATATCCCTCGGGCAGGATGAGGCGGAGGATGCCATCAGCGTAGGTGAAGTCCGCCGGGGCCAGAAAAACCCCGAGATCCGCGCGGGTGTGCCAGGCCAGCCGCACCAGCTTTTCCCGCACATCCTCAGGTTCCGTGGCCTCTTTCCCCGCGGTTTTCTCGGGCCGTGAGGGCCCGTGCTGGCCATGGTCCGCAGGCGGGGGGGTGGGGGATGCCTTGGGGGACACCGCCCCTGTGGGGGCCTCACCTTGCCCGGCAGTGGTCCAGACAGGGGGCGCCACCCACGCGCTCTCTTTGCGGGTTTGGGGAGGGCCACAGTGTTCGAGGACGAAGATCTCCAAGCGGAGCCGGCGCGAGAAGGCCCGGGGCAGCTCGGTGCGCAGGGCCAGCAGGGCCGGGAGCAGGGGAAGGAACTGGACCTCCCCGGCCACCGCCCGATCCCGGGCGCGGTGCAAAAGCTCCTCCACAAAAAGGGCGAGATCCTGACCACGCTTGGCCAGGTCCTCCACTAAGGAGAGGGCCGTATCCGCGTCCCGCGTCAGCAGGGCCCCCAAAAAGCGGTCGAGCTGGTGTCGCGGGGGAAGCCCAAGATAGGCCTCGATGCGCTCGGGCGTGAGCGGGCCTTGCCTGCCGAGCTGCTCCAAAAGCACCAGGGCATCCCGCAGGGAACCCCCTGCCCGCTGGGCGAGCACCTCGGCCGCCCCGGACTCCAGGGCCATGCCCTCAGCTTTGGCCACCTCCGCCACTTTGGCGGCGATGAGCGCCTCAGGGATGGGCTGAAGCCAAAACGCCTGGCAGCGGGAAAGCACCGTGGGCGGAACCTTGTGGGGCTCAGTGGTGGCGAAGATGAAAAGCACGTGCGGCGGTGGCTCCTCCAAGGTTTTAAGAAGGGCGTTGAACGCCTCCTGGGTGAGCATGTGGACCTCATCGATGATGTAGACCTTGTAGCGGGCACCCGCTGGCAGAAACGCCACTTCCTCCCGCAGTTGCCGCACCTGGTCGATCCCCCGGTGGGAGGCGCCGTCGATCTCCACCACGTCCAGGGATTGTCCGGAGAGGATGCGCAAACAATGCGGGCAGCGGTTACAGGGCTCCCCCTCTTGAGGAGCACCACAGTTCGCGGCCCGGGCGAGGAGGCGGGCGAGGGTGGTCTTTCCTACGCCGCGTTGACCAGCGAAAAGATAGGCGTGGTGGAGCTTGCCCTGGGCCACAGCCCGCTTGAGCGTGGCCACCACGAGCTCCTGGCCCACCACCTCCGCGAACCTCTTGGGCCGCCACCGCCGATAGAGGGAAAGCTCCTCCGCCATGGCCCCCTGTTCTCACCCTTTGGCGATCTCCATCTTCATGGCCACGAGACCCGAGAGGAGCTTGGGATAGAAGTCCGTGGATTTTGGGGGCATGGGCTCGCCCGCATCGGCCACGGCCAACACGTCCTCCACCTGGGTGGGGTTGAGGAGAAACGCGATCTGCCCCTTTCCCTCCTCCAGGAGGGCCATGGCCTCCTCCGCGGTGTGCGTGTATTCCACGTGAGTCCCACGTGCAAGCGTGTCCTCGTCGATGCCCAGGATCCTCTCCAGGATGGCCTTGTGCAGGATAGCCACGTCCAACCTCTTCCAGGCCGGAGCGTGCGCGCCCGGCACCACCTGTTCCGGCCTTTTCTGCAGTTTTAGGGCGAAGAACTTGCCCTCGCTGATGGCCACGAACACCTTTTCTCCGCGCGCCAGGCCCTGGGCCAGCCACTCCCGCGCCGCGGCAAAATTGGGCAGCTCTGCCACCCCGAAATCCCCTTGGACCTGGGCCAGGAACTCCTTGGATGAGAAGCGGGGAAGGCCGTGCACCACGCGCGGGGTGGGGCGGATCACGCAGCCTGGTTCAGCCACGTTCACCAACGTCACCGGGATCGCGGTGAAGCTCTCCGGGCCCGGGGGCCGCCAGCCCTTTTGGAAACACTCCTCCATGAAGATCCCGGCGGTCTCGAACCGGTGATGGCCATCCGCGATGTACACGGGAAGGGGAGCAAGGGCGGCCTGCACGGCGGCGATGGCCGCGGAATCGCCGACGTGCCACATCTCGTGCGTGTTGCCGAAGTCGTCCTGGGCCTGCATGTCCGGGGGCCGAGAACCAGCTGCGGAAACCAAGGACTGCCTGGCCTTGCCCTCCGGATCACGATACAGCAGGAAAATGTGCTCCAAATGGGCCTCCGTGGCCCGGAAAAGCTTCAGGCGGTCCTGCTTAGGACCGCGCAGGGTGCGCTCGTGCTTCTTCACCAGGCTTTCCCGCAGATCCAACAGGGCCACAAAGCCCCAGCGCTCGTGCCTGTTGCCATCATGAGTGAAGCGCACCCGGTACAGGTAAACGCCGGGCCTCTCGTCGCGCACGAGGATGCCCCGCGCAAGCCAATCCCGGAAAAGCTCGGCGCGCCGCTGGTATTCCCCCTCCTCCGAGGGTGGGGCTTTTGTGCCGATGAGACGCACGAAGTTATAGGGCGAGCGCGCCAGATACTCCGCCTCCTCTTTGGGGCCGATGCGATCGTAGGGCTGGGTCACCACCAAAGAGAGGTCGCCCACCAGGCCCAGGTTGTACCGGATTCCCCGAAACGGATGGAGCTTGGCCATGCCCGACCCCCTTTTCCCCTCAGCGCTTAGCCCAACTGACCAGGATCTCCACGATCTCCTCGCCGATGCGGGCCTGGGCCTCCTGGGTCTGGGCCCCGATGTGGGGGGTCAGGGTGACGTTGGGATGCCGGAGGAGCTCCATGTTGGTGGGCGGTTCCTCCTCGAACACGTCCAAGCCTGCTCCGCCAAGTTTGCCGGAATTAAGGCCCGCCAGCAGCGCCTTTTCGTCCACAACCCCGCCGCGGGCACAGTTGATGAGGAACGCCCCGTGCTTCATGAGCGCGATCTCCCGGGCCCCAATCACTGGCCCGGCCGGATCAGGCGGGATGTGCAGGCTCACGAAATCGCTCTCCCTGAGGAGCTCCTCCAGGGGGACCATCTTCACCCCGGGGAGGGGCGATTCCTTCAGGTATTTGTCGTGGGCGAGCACCCTCATGCCCAGGGCCAGGGCCCGGCGCGCCACCGCTTGGCCAATGCGGCCGAGGCCCACGATCCCCAGGGTCTTGCCCTGGAGCTCAATCCCCTGGAAGGCCTTCTTCTCCCATTTCCCTTCCCGCATCGTTTCCGTGGCCCGCACCAACGAGCGAGCGAGAGCGAACATGTGGGCCAACGCCAGCTCCGCCACGGAGTCCGTGCTGGCCTTCGGGGTGTTCAGGACCGTGATGCCCTTGGCCTCAGCATGGTCAGCGTCGATGTTGTCCAGGCCAACCCCGGCGCGGATGATGAGCCTGAGCCCGCAAGCCGCGTCGATGGCAGGCTTTCTCACCTTCGTGGCCGAGCGCACCACGATGGCCTCATAGCCCTGTTTGAGCTCCTCCCCAAGCTCGGCCTCGCTCATCCCCGTTCTCACCGTGACGGAAAGTCCAGCCTCCCTCAGGCGCGCCACGGCCGTCTCATCAATTGGATCACAGATGAGGACCTTCATCCCCGCCCCCTTAGGACAAGCCCAGGATCTCTCCGATGGCGTGCAGAAGGCCCCAGATATCGGCGGAAGTGAGGTCGCCCATGTGGGCGATGCGGAAGGTCTTCTCCCGCAGATCCCCATAGCCGTTGGAGAGGCGCATCCCGTACGCGCGCATGAGGGTCCTGTTGAGCTCGTCCACGGAGATCCCCCGCGTGTTTTTGATGCAGGTCACGGTCTTGGACCAGTAGCCTGGCTCAGGGTAGATGTCGAAGTACTTTTTGGCCCAGGTCTGCACGATCTTGGCCATCTCCTCGTGGCGGGCAAACCTCTGCTCCAGGCCCTCCTCGAAGAAATAATCAAGCTGGAGGTTCAAGGCGAACAGGTGGGGGATGGAGGGCGTGGCCGGGGTCTCGTTCTTCTTGTGGGAGCTGAGCATGACCAGGAAGTTGAAGTAGTACGTGCGGGGCTTCACTTCCTCCGCGCGTTTCAGGGCCCGCTCGGACACCGCACACACCGTGAGGCCCGGCGGCATCCCAAAGCACTTCTGCACGCCCGCCAGACACACGTCCAGGCCAAGCTTATCGAACTCGATCTTCACCCCGCCCATGGCCGTGACCGCATCCACAAGCAGGAGCACGTCCGGGAATCTCCGCACCACCTCCGCGATCTCCGCGAGAGGGTTCATGAGCCCGGTGGAGGTCTCGTTGAACACAAGGGTCACGGCATCGAATTCTCCGGTCCTGAGCTTCGCCTCCACCTGTTCGGGTCTGATGGCTTTATCCCAGGGCATCTCCAGGGCCTCGCAGGGGATACCACACGCAGTGGTGATCTCGTGCCAACGTTTGGCGAACGCCCCGTTCACGAGGTTGAGGCACTTCTTCTTCACGCAATTGAGGACCGCCGCCTCCATGGCGCCGGTGGAGGAAGAGGTGAAGAGGAACACGGTTTGTTCGGTGTACAGGAATTTTTTGAGTTTTGTCTGGAGCTCGGCGTAGAGCTCGCGGAACTCCGGGGTGCGGTGGTAGATCTGGGGGGTGGCCATGGCCTGGAGGACCTCCGGCCGCACCTCAATGGGGCCGGGCACGAAAAGCTTCACATGCGACTTGCGCATCCTCCCTCCTTCCACGAGAAACTGTGGTTTGATTTTCCGCGAGCCTGTAATGCTATCAACGTGGTTCAGTGGGGGCCGGCCCGGCGCAGTCCCAACCCCTGGGCCAGAGCCAACGCCCGCCGGTACTCCTCAGACGTGATCCGGCGGGCGATCTCCGGGTGCTCCCAGGCCCGATGCGTGGGGTAATACTGGGCCATGATGTTCACATAGGTGTTGGGGGAGATCTCTTCCCCGATGAACCTCAGGACCCGTTCGGTTCCCGCCAGATCATTGGGCAGGACCAGATGCCGCACGATGAGGCCGCGCACGGCAACCCCGTTTTCCACCAACAAATCCCCGACCTGACGGTGCATCTCCCGCAGGGCCGCGCAGGCCCGGGCAAAGTAGTCCGGCGCCGAGGAAAGCCGCGCCGCCACGCGGTCATCCCCGTACTTGAAGTCGGGCATGTAGATGTCCACCACGCCCTCCAAGAGCCTCAGGGCCTCTGGGGATTCGTAGCCACCACAGTTCCAGACGAGCGGGATCTTCAGGCCCTGGTCACGGGCCAGGGCCAGGGCCTCCAGGATCATGGGCGCCTGGTGGGTGGGCGTGACCAGGTTTATGTTGTGGCAGCCCAGGCGTTCCAGTCTGAGCATGAGCCGGGCCAGGTCCGCCACGCTGATCTCCTCCCCCTCGCCGAGTTGAGAGATCGTGAAGTTCTGGCAGAAAACGCAACCCAGGTTGCAGCCAGCGAAGAAGATCGTGCCTGAGCCGTAGCGGCCCACGAGTTCCCGCTCCTCGCCGAAATGGGGGCCGAAGCTGGCCACCCAGGGTTTGAGGGCCGTGCGGCAAAAGCCCCGCTCTCCTTGCGCCCGGCGGGCGCGGCACTCCCGCGGGCAGAGCCGACAGGGCGAGGCCAGCTCATACATGGCCTGGATGCGTTCCTCCAGGGCGGAGGCCGTGAGGTCCACGTACGCCGGGTACCTCACGGCCGCCACCCCGCGGCCAGAAGAAGCCGCCATAGGGCGCAAAGAGGGAGCCCCACGACGTTGTAAAAATCGCCCTCGATCCGCTCCACGAATACCGCGGCCGGACCTTGAATGGCGTAGGCCCCGGCCTTGTCCAAAACCTCCTCTCGCCCCAAATACCAATCCACCTCCCAATCCGCCACGGCCCGCAGAAGCACGCGGGTCTGCACAATTTCCCCATGGACCTCCCCGTGGCGGCGGACCACCAGCCCGGTGGCCACGGTGTGCCAGCCGCCGGAAAGGGCGCGCAGGAACTCCCGGGCCTCCGCGAGGTCCCGGGGCTTCCCAAAGGCGCGGCCATCGCGGAACACCCCGGTGTCCGCGGCCACCACCCAGGCCTGGGGATGCTTTTCCCCCACGGCCTGGGCCTTCCTCTCCGCCAGGAGCAACAGATCCCGGGGGTCGGCCACCTCCTCCTCGGGGAGCTGGGGCGGGACCACCAAGAACGCCGGCACGAGGAGGCGGAGGAGGGCGGCCCGTCTGGGGGAGGAAGAGGCCAAAATGAGCGTTGGGCTCGTATAATCCATGGCCATGGACATCATTTTCAGCCCGCGGTGCCTGGAGTATAGCGCGGTGGGCCACCCGGAAAACCCGGCCCGGGTGCGCCTGCTCGCGGACTATCTGGCCCACAAGGGGTTCAATTTCCTGGAACCGGCGCCCGCGCCCCCTGAGGCCATCCTGGCGGCGCACACCCCGGAGCTTTTACGGCGCGTGGAAACCGGGGACTTCTTCGATCCCGACTGCCCGGTGTACCCCAACCTTGCGTTTTACGCCAAGCTTGCAGTGGGCGGGGCCCTTCTGGCCCACCAGGTCCATGGCTTTTCCATCCTGCGGCCACCCGGACACCACGCCGGCCCCAATTTCTTGGGGGGCTTCTGCTACCTCAACAACATCGCGGTGGCCGTGCGGCTTTCCCCAAAAAAGACGCTCATCGTGGACATCGATGGCCACCATGGTAATGGAACGGAGGCCATATTTTTACGGGACCCTCAGGTGACCTATGTCAGCCTTCATCGCATCTACAACTACCCAGGAACGGGGCACACCTCCTACGCCAACGCCATCAACGTGCCCCTGCCGCCCCGGTGCGGAGGGGAGCGCTACGTGGAGGCCCTGGAAGGAGCCCTGGAGAAGAGCGGGCATGACCACGAGGAGCTGGCTATTTCCGTGGGCTTTGACACCTACAAAGAAGACCCCTTGGCCTCGTTGGGGCTGGAGGTGGAGGACTACTACCACATCGGCTACGTGCTGGGCACCCTTAAGCTTCCCACGTTTTGCGTGTTGGAGGGGGGATACGTGCCGGAGATCATGGGGCCGGCGGCCCACGCCTTCATCACCGGGCTCAGGGAGGGTGGCGCCCGCACCGGCCCGCAGCACTAGCCCTTCCCTGTCCTCGGCTATAATCCTAGGCCATGCGTTCTAAATTTTTCGCGCTTTTTGCGATCGTGACGATCTCGGCGTGGGCAAGCCCCATCCGGGTGTCGTTGCCCCCGCTTTTGGGGGCGCTGCCGGTGGCCTTGGCCGACCAGCTCGGCCTGTTCGGTGAGGAAGGGCTGGCCGTGAGCCTCGTGCCCCTTCCCAGCCAGCGCGACCGCCTCCTCGCCTTCCAGGCCGGTCAGATCGAAGCCCTCGTCACCGACTTCACCTCCGCCCTCCTTTTGGTCGCAGCCCAACCCACGGAGGCCGTGCTCGTGGCCGCCTTGTTCCTGCCCCCGGAGGACGGCTCCCATCTGGCCCTTCTCACCCCTGCCAACTACTCGCGCTTGTACTCCCTGGAGGACTTCCTGCGGCAGGCGAGCATGGGGCGCGTGCAGATCGCGGTGCCGCGCCAGTCCGACTTGGAATACGCCCTGGACCAGCTTCTGAACCGTCATGGCACGCGAGTACCTCCGGAGTGGCTGGTGGGACAGGACAACATCCTCCTCAACGCCACCTGGCTCATGTTTGGGATGGCCAGCGTGGGCGTTCTACCCCAGCCCTACGCGGATTACCTCTTGCACTACGAGTTCCCGGGGAAGCCGGAGTTGCTGGTGCTTGCGGATTTCGCCGGCATTTCCCTTCCGCCTGATGTGTTGGTGGTGCGGCGAAACTTGGGCGAGGAGAGGATCGCCAAGTTCCTGCGCGCGGTGGGCGAGGCGGCGGCCCGCATCCGCTCCATGAGCCGGGAGGAGCTCGTTTCCGTGGCCATGCCCATGGCCATCTCCCTCTTCTTTCCCGGGGTGAACCTGGAGGCCGCGGAGCAGGAGGAGCGGGCCCGGGTGGAGGCCGCGGTGGATGCCCTGCGCATACCATATTTCGCTGATCCAAGCCCGATTGACCGGGGGATCTTCGAGCGCGTCGCAACCTGGGCCAGACAAAAGGGCTACCTTTACCGGCCCTTGACCTACGCTGAGGCCGTCTGGTCCGGGCGATGATCGAGGTTCGCGGCGTCTCCCTTGTGTACGGGAGCGGCGCGACCGCCGTTCCCGCCCTGGAGGACATCTCGTTTTCCGTGGAGGAGGGGGAGATGGTGGCCCTGGTGGGTCCCTCCGGCTGCGGAAAGACCAGCCTCCTTTTGCTCATGGACGGCCTTCTTCAGCCCAGTTCTGGCCAAGTCCTGATCGGTGGGGAAGAGGTGAACAGGGTGCGCCGGGACGTGGCCCTGATCCTTCAGGATGCCGGCCTCCTTCCCTGGAAGACGGTGAAACAAAACGCCGAGCTTTCCCTGCGCATACAAAAGAGGCGGGAGGGCGTGGAGGGAATCCTGACCGCTTTGGGTTTGCATGGATTTGAGCGGCGGTTTCCCGCGGAGCTCTCCGAGGGGATGCGCCGGAGGGTGGGCCTGGCCCGGGCCCTGGCCCTGCGGCCCCGCGTCCTCCTCATGGATGAGCCCATGGCCAACCTGGACTCCCTCACCCGCGAGCGCATCCAAAACCTCCTTTTGGACCTGTGGTGGGAGATGCGCTTCACGGCCATACTTGTCACTCATGACATCGAGGAGGCCGTGTTTTTGGGGCAGCGCATCTTGGTGCTCACGCCCCGGCCAGCCCGCATCCGCGAGATCCTGGACAACCCCGACATGGGGAGCCACGCGTACCGCGGGAGCCCGGGTTTTCTGGAGCGCGTGCAAGCCTTGCGCCGGATGTTAGGAGAGAACGGATGAAGCAGGCGTTAGCGTATTTGGTGGCCGCCGGGCTTGTGGTGGCCGCCTGGTCTGCCCTCTCTTACGCGCTTTTTTTGGCCAAGGAAAGGGTGATCCTGCCCTATCCCTGGCAGGCGGCCCAGGCCGCCGGCGAGGTCCTGGGCACCCTGGCCCTGGCCTTCGGCACCTCCGCCCTGCGCTTCCTCATCGCCCTGGTGATCTCCTTCCTCCTTGGGCTCCCACTCGGGCTGGCCTTGGGGTTTGAACCCCGCCTGGACCAGTACTTATCACCCCTGGTGTACCTTCTCTACCCCATGCCGCCTGTGGCCCTGCTCCTCTTCCTGTACCTGGCGTTTGGGCTTGGCGAGGTGGTGCGGCTTGTGGTGGTGGTGATGGCCCTGTTCTTCCAGGTGGTGGTGGCCGCCCATGGCGCGGCCAAGTTCATCCCCGCCACCCACATCTTGGCTGTGCGCTCCGCGGGTGCCTCCCGCTGGCAGCTTTACTGGCACGTGGTGGTGCCGGCCACCATCCCCAGCGTCCTCACCGCGGCCCGCGTCTCCGTGGGATTGGGGATCACCATGCTGTACATCGCGGAAACAAAGCTTGGCATCCTCCTTCCCCCCCACCAGGCCTTGGGACGGTTCATCGAGTACTACACGTTCCGCGGGGACATCGCCCTGGCGGGCGTGGTGGCCCTGGCCTTCCTTGGGCTTTTGTTCTACGCGGTGCTGGAGATCCTGGAGCGCCGGCTCTGCCGTTGGAAGTACGTGGGGGTGAAGGGTGCTGGAAGTTAAGCGGGTGTGGGTGGTGCATAACGCGCGGCGGCCCGAGGCCGCCACCCCGGCGAGGAACGTGGTCAGGCTGTGTGAAAAGGAGGGTCTGGCGGTGGAGGCGGGCGCCGAGCTTCCCCTGCCCGGGCCTTTGCCAGACCTGGTGATCACGGTGGGCGGGGATGGCACGGTGCTGCGTGCTGCAGCCGCCCTCTACCCCCAAGAAATCCCGATCCTACCAGTTCTTTTCGGCGGGGTCGGCTTCCTGAGCGCAGTGGACGCCACACGGTTCGAGGAGGCTTTGCTTGCTCTGCGCGCCGGCCGGGCCCAAGTGGAGCGACGTTTGCGCCTCCTGGCCCAGGGGCCGGGCTTCTCCGGCACCGCCCTCAACGAGATCGCCGTGGTGGGGCCTGGCCCACAGCGGTTCGTGGAGGTGTCCATTTTTGGGGGCACAGAAGCCCTGGGAACCTTGGGCGGGGACGGGGTGCTTTTGGCCACGCCCACCGGGAGCACAGCCTATGCCCTGGCCGCCGGCGGCCCCATCGTCGTCCCACTCCTTCCCGCCCTGCTCCTTGTCCCCCTCAATCCCCATAAGCTGGGCTTGCGCCCAGTGGTTTTGCCCGCGGAAGGGGAGGTGCGGGTGCGGGCCGCGCGCCAGGTCCTGGTCCTCGCCGACGGCGACCCCGTGGGAGTGCTGTCCCCGGGCAAGGAGCTCTCCGTGCGGCGGGCACCCAAGGACACCCTGCTCGTGCGCTTGCCCCAAACCCCTGGCTTGTTCTCCCGTCTGCGGGAGAAATTAGGTTGGCCGTGAAAGGAGGAGAGAGTGCATCCAGAGAGGATTTTGGAGGAAGTGTCAGCCCTGCGGGTGGCGGACGAGGTGGAGGTCCTCGTGTTGCGGGAGCGGGAGGACCTCACCCGCTTCACCTTCGGCCACATTCACCAGAACGTGGCTGAGGAGGACACGGTGGTATACGTGCGGGCCTGGGTGGAGGGGAAAACCGGTGTGGCCCAGACGAACGAGCTTTCTTTGGAGGGTCTGCGGCGCGCCGCCCGCCAGGCCGCGGAGCTCGCCCGGGCTCAAACGAAACTGGCGGGGTATGAGCCGCCCGGTCCGGGGGCATATCCCGAGGTGGCCGCGTTCGACGAGGCCACCTGGCAGGCCAGCCCAGCCCTGCGGGCGGAACTGGTGCGCCGGGCGGTGGCGGAGGCCAACGCGTTGGGGTTCAACGCCTCCGGGTCCTTGGCCACCGGCGGCGATGAAATCTGGATCGCTACCACCCGGGGGATCCGTGCCCATTTCCGCAGAACCCTTGTGCGTTTCGTCACCGTGATCCTCGGCCGGAACGCGGGCTCAGGTTATGCGGAGTTCACGAGCGTACGCCTCAGCCACTTCCGGCCGGAGGAGGTGGCCGCCCGGGCATTGGAAAAGGCGGCGCGCTCGGAAAAAAGGATTGCGCTGGAGCCCGGGGAGTATCCGGTGGTGCTGGAGGAGGCGGCGGTGGCCACCCTCCTGGGGATGCTCTCGTCCATGGGATTTTCGGCCAGAGCAGTGTTGGAGAACCGCAGCTTTTTCTGCAACCGATTGGGGGAGAAGATGGTCTCCGAGCTGGTCACGGTCTACGACGACGCGCTTCATCCCCAGACGATCCCCATGCCCTTTGACTTCGAGGGGGTGCCCAAGACCAGGGTGTACTTCTTCCGCGGGGGCGTGGCGGAGGGGGTGGTGCACGACGCCCGCACGGCCAAGCTCATGGGCACGAGGTCCACGGGCCATGCCCTTCCGCCGGCGGCCGCGGGTTTCTCGCCCATGCCCACCCATGTTGTGATGGAGCCGGGCACCGCCACGGAAGCCCAGCTTATTTCCAGCCTGGACCGGGGCCTCCTGGTCACCCGTTTTCATTACGCCCGCCCCGTGGACCCCATGCGCGGGATCATGACCATGATGACCCGCGACGGCACCTTCTTGGTGGAGGGCGGGAAAGTGGTGGCGGCGGTGGAGGATTTGCGCGTGACCGAATCCGGGCTGCGCGCGCTGTCCCTGGTGCAAGCGGTGGGCAGGGAGCAGGCCTTGATCACCGGCGGCGAATCCTTTGGGGCCTTCTTGGTGCCCCAGTTGCGGATTGAAAAGTTCGCCTTCACCGGGCGAACGGAAAGGATATAGCGTGTCCGCTGTAGCGGAGCTTAAAAATTACATCGCGGAGACGGTGGAGCTATACGGTGCCGTGGCCGTTGCCCACTGGGACGCCCGCACCTATATGCCGGAAAAGGGGGTGGAGACGCGGGCCAAAGTGGTGGGGCGGCTTTCCCGCCTGGCCTTCGAGCGCGTGGTTTCCCCGAAGTTCGGGGAGCTCTTGGCCCGCGCGGAAAAGGAGCTTGCGGGGGCCACGGAGACCGAGCGGGCCATGGTCCGCATGGGGAAGCGCGATCACGAGCGGGCCCGGGCCATCCCCCCCGATTTCTACCAAAAGTTCGTGGAGCTTTGCACCCGGGCGGAGTCTGTCTGGGAAAAAGCTAAAGCTCAAGCGAACTTCACCCTCTTCCAGCCATATCTTGCGGAGATCGTGGACATGGTGCGGGAGATGGCGCGCTTCATCGGGTATACAGAGCATCCCTACGACGCCCTGGTGGAGGAGTACGAGCCGGGGATGAGCACGCGGCGGGTGGCCGAGATCCTGGGCGCCCTGCGGGAGCAGCTCGTGCCCTTTGTGCACCTGCTTCAGGAGCGGGGGACATCGCCGCCCCCTATTCCGGCGGGGAAGTACCGCATCTCCAGCCAGAAGGCCCTCTGCGCCGAGGCCCTGCGCGCCATCGGTTTCGATTTCTCCGGGGGAAGGCTCGACGACTCCGCTCATCCCTTCACAATCGGGCTTGGCCCAGGTGACACCCGCGTCACCAACCGTTATAACGAAAAGGAGCCCTTCTCCGCCCTTTATGGGGCCTTGCATGAGGGTGGGCACGCCCTCTACGACCAGGGAGTTCCGCCAGAGCTCCACTGGCTGGGGTTGAGCGGTGGGGCCTCCTACGGCGTTCACGAGTCGCAATCGCGGTTTTGGGAAAACCAAATCGGAAGAAGCCTGGCGTTCTGGGAGTTCTTCAAGCCCAAGCTGTCGCGGAGGTTCAAGTCTTTCGCCCGCTACAAACCCGAGGAGATCTTCCGCATGGTGAACAAAGTGGAGCCCTCCCTCATCCGGGTGGAGGCGGACGAGGTCACCTACAACCTCCACATTTGTCTTCGGTTCGAGCTGGAGGTGGAGCTCTTGGAGGGGAGGCTCAAGGTGGAGGAGCTTCCGGCGCGGTGGAATGCGGCGATGAAGGGGTACCTGGGCGTGGTCCCTCCTGACGACGCTCAAGGGGTGCTCCAGGACGTGCACTGGTCCGGTGGCTCCTTCGGGTATTTCCCCTCCTATGCCTTGGGGAACCTGTATGCGGCGCAGTTTATGGAGAAGCTGGCGGAGGCGCAGCCCACGCTGTGGGCAGAGGTGCGAGAAGGCCGCTTTCACAACGTGCTCGCGTGGCTGCGCCAAAACATCCATGGCCATGGCCGCAAGTACTTCCCTGAGGAGCTCTGCCAGCGGGTGACGGGCGAGCCACTGTCAGCCAAACCATTCCTCCGGTACTTACAGGAGAAATACGCGCTCGTTTATCGCCTCTAGTGGTGGCCACGGGGCTCCGGAAGGACGTCTCGCCAGGGGGAAGCCTTGGGCTCGGGCAAAAACGCGGGGGAATCTGGTTACATCTGCGCTTGACGCCCAGGAGGTTTTTGCTTTGAGCTGATTTCGCAAGAAAAGCGGTTTCTCGCGGCCCGGATCCGCGTGGACGCGCCGAGGTCCCCCTGGACTTCACCCTGGGTCTACTTCTCCTTTGGAACACAGGTGCGGGTGGGGCTGCGCCAGGAAGGGGGCCTATTCCGCCCTCCACCTCTCCCCGCGGGGGAATGGTGAGGAGAAGATCCCCAAAGCTACTCGTTGTGGGGTATTTTGAGGGTGCTTCCGCCGATGAACTCCCGCACGAGGTGGTCCCCGGGGATGAGGCTGGGATCCTGCACCTCCCACAGGGTGAGCCCAGCGATCCCGGACAGAAGCCGGGTGACCCTCCGATACCGGATCTGCGCATCCAAAAAGGAGCCATAGGGCGCAAGGTCCTCCGGCCGCGGCCAGATCCCATCGGGCAGGAAGAATGGTTTGAGCACGCTCAGGTCGAAGGGCATCCCGCCTTGGATCTGGTGGTCGGCCAGGCCCATGAGGGGGATGATGGAAAAAAGCTCCCCCGCCCGCACATAGTGCCAGTGCAAAAGGGTATGGAGCGGCGGATGGTTGCGGTGGGTGGCGTCCCGCAGCATGCGCCGCAGGAGGCGCACGTCTGTGAACTGGGTGAGCCGGGCGGTGGTGCCGTCGCCCTCGTACAACATGTTCGCCGCCTCGATGTACACCCGGAACATGTTCTCCCTGGGGATGCCCACGGTGATGGGGGGATAGAAGCCGTGGAGGCAGTCCAGAAGGAGAATCTGATCCCGGCGCAGACGCACCGGCTTTGTGCCCACGTGCTTCCCTTCCTTGAAGCTGTAGACGGGTTTCTCCACCGTCTGGCCGTCCAACAGGGCCCGCAGGTGGGCGTTTATGCGCTGGATGTCCAAGGCCTCAGGGGTCTCGAAGTTCCGGTCGTTGAGCCAGTCCGTGGGATGCTCCACCACCGGCCAAAAATAGTCGTCCAGGTTGAGCATGAGGAAGTGCAAGCCCTCCTTTTCCAGCCGCTGGGTGAGCTTCACGGTGGTCGTGGTCTTCCCAGAGGAGGAGGGGCCGGAGATCCAGATCATGCGGATCTCGTCGCCGGATTCTAGGCGCTGCACCACTTTCCGTGCCGCCTCGTCCAGGGCGCGCTCGTAGCGCGCGGTGGCGGCCTCGATGAGGTCCTTTAGCTTTCCCGAGCGCACGATCTCGTTCAGGCCCTCCACGGTGTCGCAGCCGTGGGCACGGTTCCACTCCAGGGTCTCCTCGTGGAGCGGGGTGGGGTAGCCATTCCCCACGAACTGGGCCATGGTGATGGCCCCGGCCCGCACCCAGTGCTTCCCCCACCGCCAGCACTCGTAGGCATCAGCCACGGTCACCAGGCCAAAACTGCGCAGGACGTGTAGCACCGTGTCCTGTATTTCCTCGATCGTGGGCGGGAAGTTTGCGATCCAATGGTGCGGATCACGGTTTAAGGTGATCACCACCAGATCGGAGAGGAACTCCGCGATGTGTTCGTCGTCCCCAAACATGAACAGCTTGTCGTTGATGCCGGGAAGGAGATCCTGGGCGAACCCGCCCACGGAGCGGGCCGCGCGCAGGATGGCGTTGAAGATGCGCCCCTGGTCAAAGGGGACGAGGGAGCGGTCCCGCTTTTGTACCTTGCGGATCCGGTTCTGGACGATCACAAAAACTAATTATATGCCCGGGCCTCAGAAGAGCCAGCCCTGCTCCAGACCTAAATACAAAAGGGTGCGCAGCCGCGCCGCGGGAAGTTGGCAATATGGGCGGGGTGAGCTCAGCCCATATAGAAGACCCAGCGCTCCCAATGCCGTGAGCAGCTCACCGAACGGGCTGTGGCCCAGGGACACCAACCACTGGCCAGCCCCCAAAAAGATGAGCCCCGCGAGAACCAGGCCCTCCCGAAAGTGCTGACAATTCCAGAGCTCTCGCTGCGCCTGGCCGAAGAGCTGGGACCAAAGACGGGGGTCAACCCTGGGCTTGGGATCCACGGCCAAATCCAGGGACAGCCTCTGCACGCCCTCCAAGGGCACCCAACGCGTTTCTCCTCCTGCTAGGAAGCCAAGGTGGGTGGCGGTGAGGCCTTGCACGCGGCCCGTCCACACCGTGCCATCAGAAAGCACCAAAGTGTCGGCGAGGGCCACCACTCCCAGCCAAACCAATAGGACCAGAACCTTTCGCATTCGCTCCCTCCCAGGGGGAGAATAGGGGAAAAGGCCAGGAACCCCCAGGCCATACGCCACACCTCCTCGCCCTTTTTGTCCACTAGAATTGGTTGTGCGCATTTTGGCGGTGAGCGACGAGGTGAGCCCGGCCCTGGAGCGGGCGGTCGTCTCCCCCTCCTTTCCCAAGGTGGACCTGATCCTTTCCTGTGGGGATTTGCCCTACGATTATTTGGAGTTCCTGATGGATGCCGTGGATGCGCCGCTTCTTTTTGTGCGGGGCAACCATGACCGCCCTATTCACAGCGAGGAGCGGGTGATTCGCGCGCCGCAGGGCGGGGTGGACGTGGACGGCAAAGTGGTGGAGAAAAGAGAGCTCATCGTTGTAGGATTCGGGGGATGTCTGCGCTATGATCCCCGCGCGGCGAACCAGTACACGGAGGCGCAAATGCGCTGGATGATCAGGCGCACCTGGCCCAGGCTTTGGTGGAACCGCTGGCGCAAAGGGCGGGCGGTGGACATCCTCCTCACCCACGCCCCGCCCCATGGCGTCCACGACGGCCTGGACGCCGCCCATCGCGGCTTCGCCGCCTTTTTGACGTTCATCCACCGCTGGCAGCCACGCTTCCATTTCCACGGCCACACCCCGCCCAGACCTGGACTGCCCTCCACCACCAAGGTTGGCCCCACCCAAGTGGTGCACGTGCGGGGTTTCCGGCTAGTGGAGATCTAGGCGGGGACCATGCCCTTCCCATTCCCGCGCTTCTGGGAACGCATTTTCCCCTTTGTGCGCAACGAGCCCTCCCTCCTTCTCCCCTTTGATTGGGTGAAGGAGAAGGTGCCCATCACCGGCTGGCGATATCTGGGGCTGCAGGAGGTGGAGGTGGAGAAGATCGTGGGGAGCGTGAACCGCTACCAGGACTTCACCCGGGCCTTTTTGCCCCTGCATGGGGATGCCCGGCTGAGGAGCGTGGAGCAGGCCCTGGCCCGGGGCGAGGTCCTCCCGCCTGTGGCCCTCTACAAGGTGGGCGAAGCGTACTTCGTGGTGGACGGCCACCACCGCGTGGCGGCCGCCAAGAAACAGGGCGGGAAGTTCATCGATGCCGAGGTCTGGGAGTTCATCCCCCTTGTGCCCATCACGCCCACGGACACCGAAAAGGACATCCTTCTCAAGGCCGAGTACGCGGCCTTCCTGCGGCACACCAGGCTCAAGGAACTGCGGCCGGAGGCGGAGATCACTTTCTCTGAGCTCGCCGGCTACCGCAAGCTCCTGGAGCACATCGATGTGCATCGCTACTTCCGGGGCCTGGAGGAACGCCGGGAGATCCAGTATGAGGAGGCCGTGGTCTCCTGGTATGACCGGGTTTATAAGCCCATCGTGGAGGCCATCCGGGAGACCGAGGTCCTCAAGAACTTCCCCGGTCGCAGCGAAGCCGACCTCTATGTGTGGCTATCCGAGCACCTCTATTATTTGGCCCAGGAGCAAGGGGCGGTTCCGGAGCTGCGGGAGGCGGCGCGCCGCTTCGCCCAAAAATACGGGGTCAACTCTAAGAACTAGGCCGGAACAGTCTTCTTGCGCGCCAGAAATATTCCCCGCCTGAGATCACGGCTAAGGCCACCGCCAAGTACAAAAAGGCCTCTTTTAGGAGCAGGCCCAGCTCGCCCATGCCGAAATAGCGGGTGGCCAGGATGAACAACACCAAACCCACATGGGAAACGGTCTTGAGCTTCCCTAAAGGGCTGGCGGTGATCATCACCCCTTCGGCCAGGGCCAACACGCGCAGGCCGGTGACGAGGAACTCCCGGGCCAGGATGACGATGACGGGGAGCGCGCGAAGCTCCCCAAGCTCCACGAAGGACACGAGGGCCGCGGCCACAAGGATCTTGTCGGCAATGGGGTCAGCGAGCTTGCCGAACGGGGTGACCTCCCGCAGGGAGCGGGCCAGGTAGCCATCCACGGCGTCGGTGAGGGCCGCCACGGCGAACAGAGCCAGGGCGAGGATCTTGAACACCGTGCCGGGCAGGAACAGGAAAGCCAAAAAGAGGGGGACGGCGGCGATGCGGGCCACGGTGAGGCTGTTGGGAACATTCCAGCGCACAAGGCCAACCTACCGCAAACCATGGGCGTCGTCAATTTCCGGGCTCAGACGCCTAGGTAGGCCTTGCGCACGAGATCGGTTTCGCGGAGGGTGGCGCTGGGGCCGTGGGCCACGATGCGGCCCGTCTCCAGGACGTAGCCATAGTCGGCCAAGGAGAGAGCGGCGCGGGCGTTCTGCTCCACAAGAAGGATGGTGCGACCCTCCTCCTTCAGGCGGGCGAAGGCCCGGTACACCTCGGTGATGAGCACCGGGGCCAGGCCCAACGAGGGCTCGTCCAGGAGGAGGATTTTCGGGCCGGCCATGAGGGCCCGGGCCACGGCCAGCATCTGCTGCTCCCCACCGGACAGGGTTCCACCCCGCTGGTGCGTGCGCTCCTTCAGGCGGGGGAACAGGGAGAACACGAACTCCAGATCCCGGGCAACGCTGGCCCCATCGGTGCGGGCATAGGCGCCCAGGAGCAGGTTTTCCAGCACCGTGAGGTCGGGGAAGATGCGGCGGCCCTCCGGGGCCATGGACAGGCCCAGACGCACGATCTCATACGGATTTTTCCCCAGGAGGGACTGCCCCTGGAGGGTGATGGTGCCCTCGCGCGGCCGCACCAGGCCCATGATGGCCCGCAGGGTCGTGGTTTTTCCGGCGCCGTTGGCGCCCAAAAGGGTCACCACCCCCCCGCCCGGCACAGACAGGGAAATCCCCTGCAGGGCGTGGATACCACCATAGAAAACGTGCAAATTGTGGACCTCAAGCACGCCGGGCCTCCTCCCCCAAGTAGGCCTCGATCACCTTGGGGTTAGATCTGATCTCCGCGGGGGTGCCCTCGGCGATGGACACCCCGAAGTCGATGACGCGGATGCGCGGGCAGATCCCCATCACCACCTGCATCACGTGCTCGATGAGGAAGACGGTGAGGCCGAAGGTCTCCCGGATTTTGCGGATGAAATCCATGAGATCCGCGGCTTCCGCGGGGTTCATGCCCGCCGCGGGTTCGTCCAAAAGGAGGAGTTTGGGCCTGGTGGCCAGGGCCCGGGCGATCTCCACCCGCCGCTGCAGGCCATAGGGCAGGGCCCCGGCCGGAAACTGGGCCCACTTCTCCAGGCCCACGGCCGCAAGAAGCTCCAGCCCCTGCTCCCGCATCTGCCGCTCCTCCCGCACATACCGGGGGCTGGGAAGGATGGCCCCCAACACGGAGGAGCGCAGCCGGGGATGGAAGGAGATGAGGACGTTCTCCAAAGCCGTCATCTCCCGACACAGCCGGATGTTCTGGAAGGTGCGGGCGATGCCCAGGCGGGCCACCTGCCAGGGCGGCAGGCCGGTGATGTCCCGGCCCTCGAAGAACACGCGGCCCGCGGTGGGCGTGTAGTGCCCAGTGATCATGTTGAAGATCGTGGTCTTGCCGGCGCCGTTGGGACCAATGAGGCCCACCAGCTCCCCGTAGCTGAGGTCCATGGTGAAGTCCCGCACGGCCACCAGGCCGCCAAACCGCATGGTCAGGCTTTCCAGGTTGAGGATCACCCGATCTTTGTCCATGCCCATCTCCAGGCGGCTCGAACGCTGTGCCACGCCCCCTCCCAGGAGAACTCCCGCAAGCCAAACAGCCCGCGCCGGAAGAAGAGCATGGCCAAGATGAGGAGGATGGAGAAGATCACCATGCGCATGCCCGGCACAACCGCTGTGTCCGCAAACCGCAGGGCCTCAAAGATGGCAGCGAAGATGAACCCGCCCACGATGGCCCCGGACACGCTGCCCATGCCCCCAAGCACGATGATGAGCAGGAAATAGAACGTGGTCACGAACGTGAACAGGCTGGGATGGGCTGTGCTGAGGAGGGTCACAAGAAGGCCTCCGGAGACCCCGGCACAAAAGGCGCTGAACAGGAAGGCCAGGAGCTTCAGCCGAAACACGTTGATGCCCATGGACTCCGCGGCCAGCTCGTCCTCCCTGATGGCCCGCATGGCCCGGCCGTAGCTGGAGTTCTTCAGCCGTATGGCCGCGTAGCTCACAAGGACCAGGGTTCCGCACGACCAGGCCAGGTTGGCATAGGTGGGGATGCGGGTTATGCCCATGGCGCCGTTGGTGAGGAAGGGGAGGTTGACCACCAACAGGAACAGGATTTCCCCGAACCCCAGGGTGGCAATGGCCAAGTAATCCCCGCGCAACGCCCGCAGGGCAGGGATGCCGATGATGAGGGAGGCCAGGGCGGCCAGCACCCCACCCCCTGCCAGGGCCAACACGAAACCGGCTTTGGGCAAGTGGAAGGAGGCAAAGGGTTCGATCAAGGGCTGCAGGATCCACAGCGTCCGTTTGACTGGGGGTGGGAGCACAAGGAGGGCGGTGAGGTAACCGCCCAGGAGCATAAAGCCATGGGGCCCAAGGGAGAACTGGCCGGCCCAGCCGTTCACCAGCGTGTAGCCCACCGCAGCGATGGAGTAGATGGCCCCCAGGTTGATGATGCGCCACATCAACCGATCCAGGTGGGCGTCGCCCCACCAGATGAACACGGCGAGCCCAGCAAGGAAAACCAGGGTCACAGCACGCTTCACCAAAACACCTGCGGCCAGGGTTTGTCCGCGCCCGATCTTTTCCCAGGAGAGCTTCATACCTTTTCCTTCAAGGGTTTTCCGAGGATGCCCGTGGGGCGGAGGAAGAGGAACAAGATGAGCATGGCGAACACCATGGCATCCCGGAGGCCGGAGTAGCGGGGGAAGAAGGCCACGAAGAGGATTTCGGCGAAGCCCAGGATAAAGCCGCCGAGCATGGCGCCCACGATGTTACCGATGCCGCCGATCACGGCGGCGGTGAACGAGCGCAGGCCTGGGAGAATGCCGAGATTCCAATAGAGCTGGGGATAGCGGCAGCCCCAGAGGATCCCGCCCACGGCGGCCAGGGCCGAGCCCACCAAAAACGTGTAGGAAATGATGCGGTTGACGTCCACGCCCATGAGGGCCGTGGTCTCCATGTCCGTGGCGATGGCCCGCATGGCCCGGCCCACTTTGGTGCGATAGACAAGCACTAGAAGCCCGGCCAAGCAGGCCCCAGCGATGACGGGAACCCAAATGGTTACCCCCTGAATTCTGACGTCCCCGATGGTGAAAATGCGCGTCATGAACGCGATCTCCGGGAAGGGCTTCTGCCTACCCCCCGCCCAGGGGAGAACGATGATGATGTGTTCCAGTAGGAACGAGACGCCCATGGCGGTGGTGAGAAGGGACACGCGTGGGGCGTGGCGCAGGGGGCGGTACGCCGCCCGCTCGATGACCACCCCCATCAACGCCGTCAAAATGATGGCAATGCCCGCGCTCAGCCACCAGGGAAGCTTGAACAGGAAAACGAGGAAGTACATCCAGTAGCCGGCGAACATGAAGATGTCGCCGTGGGCAAAGTTGATCAGCCGCAGGATCCCGTACACGAGGGTGTAGCCTATGGCGATGAGGGCGTAAAGGCTCCCCAGGGTGAGGCCATTGAATATCTGTTGGACCAAGCCCGCCACGGTGTTCTATCTCCTATTTAAGCGGGCCGGGAGGAAGCTTCCTCCCAGCCCGCTTCGCTTCTTTGACTACAAGCCCAGCTTGGCCTTGAGGACCGAGACCTCGCCCGCGGGGATGACGGTGCTTAACGCAAATTTCCCGTCCTTGACGGTCAAGAACACGAAGTCCTTGGCGGGGTTGCGGGTCAATGGGTCCATCACCGTGCGGCCGGTGACGACCTCCAGGTCGGCCACAGCCAGGGCATCGCGGATCTTCACGGGATCGGCCACGCCGGCCCGGGCGATGGCGTCCACCATGAGCAGGTAGGCGTCCACGGCCATGGCCTCCATGGAGGACGGAGTACGCCCGAACCGCTCACGGTAAGCGGAGTAGAACTTGAGCCCAATGTCTGTGGCCACGGCATCCTCGTGGAAGAAGGTGGTGAACACCACGCCCTCCATGGCCTCCCCCCCGATCTGGAGAAGCTCAGGGGCATCGTAACCATCGCCCCCGAAAACGGGCTGCTTGAGGCCCAGGGCCCGGGCCTGCTTCGTCATCAGCGCCGCCTCGGTGTAGTAGTTTGGACAGTAGATCATATCAGGATTGAGCCGGGCGATCTCCGTGAGCTGCGCGGTGTAATCGACATCGCCGGTGCGCACCGCCAGCTCGGCCACGACCTTGCCCCCAAGCTTCCCAAACGCCTCCTTGAAGAACCGGGCGAGCCCGACGCAATAGGGCTGGGCCACGTCCACCACGATGGCGGCCGTGCGGTAGCCCAGGATTTCGTAGGCCAGGTACGCCGCGACCACGCCCTGATCCGGGTCCACGAAGCAGGCGCGGAAGCAGTATTCGCCCACGGCGGTGGTCAACGGACTGGTGGTGGTGATGCCCAGCATGGGGACCATCTTCTCCATCACCACCGGGGCGGCGCCAAGGAAGGGACCAGAACACATCGTACCCAGGATGGCCACGACGCGTTCCACCTCGATGAGGCGGGTGGCCCCGATCGCGGCCTCCGCGGGCTCCGTGCGGGCGTCGTAGTAGACAAGCTCAATGGGGCGCCCAAGGACGGTGGTGGGGACCAATCCTATTTCCCGGGCGAATTCGATCGCTGTGCGGGCCATGGCCCCGTACGCGGCACAGCCCCCCGTGAATTCCAAAAGACACCCGATCTTTATGGACGCCTGGGCCAAGCCCACGAACCCCAAAACCACCAACGCTAACGCCACATACCTGAATTTCATCACTCACCACCTCCAAAGTCCAGAAAGATCAGGATCCATAAGGAACACCAATTTTTCTTCTTCCCACACCACCTCCCTCTCGGACATAGTCTACGTACTATAGCAAAAGCGCTGGGCTTGCGTCAAGCACCATCTTGGCCTGTGGCCAAGTTAGTCCTGATTCCCTGGCTGCTTTCGCCGAATTCGGCTTGGCCCCCTGGGCAACCGCACAAAACCCCGCGGGCGAGCGTGGTGGGGAGGGCGGGTGGCTCCCTCCGTGGCCTCGGCCGTGGCCAACCCCAAAAGAAAAGGGGGCCGGTCTCCCGGCCCCCACAGCGGTTGATGCTCCTGTGGTTTACCGCGGCTTTGGTGCAGGTGCAGGCGCAGGCGCGAACAACTCCCCAAACAGGAACGTCGCGGACAGCACCAAGCTCTCCCCGGGCTCCTTCTGCAGCACGTACGCTGCGTCCACCGTGAGCCCGCCCAAGGAGAACCCGGCGCCCACCGCCACGTAGTACAGATCGAAATCGAGCTCGGGCACGACCAGACCAGCGCGCACGGCCAGGTTCTCGATGAGGGCGAACTCCAACCCCAGCCTCAGGTTCTTCACGGCAAAGGCGCTGGTCAGCTCCACGTCCGCGCCCAGCTTCAGCGCGCCCTCCAGGAGTTTCCCGGCCAAGCCGGCCACGTACACCGGCGTCACCGGCTGGGCCAGGGTCGTCCCCAGGTCCTTCGCCACCACGCTCAGCCTGAGCTCGGGGATGATGGGGATGATCAGGCCCAGGTCAAACCCAAACCCCGTGTAGTCCTGGGTGATCTTCTCCATGAGGTACTTGAGGTTGGCGCCGATCCAGCCGATCTCCCCAAGCTTCACGCCGATGGTGCCGATGAAGGCGTTGGCGGAGTAGAAGTCACCAGCGGAGGCATTGGCCCAGCCCAGGCCCACGCCATACCCGGCGAAGCTGAACCCGCCGCCCACGTACTGGTACGGCACCATCCCGAACAGCTGGCTCGTGGCCCCGCTGATCCACACGTTCTCCCCAAACGCCAGGATCCCCGCGGGGTTCCACAGGGCCACCGTGCCGTCGTCCGCCAGGGCCGAGAACGCCCCGCCCATCCCCAACGCCTTGGCCCCAAGTCCGCCCTGGAACACCAGGGGCCGCTGATACTGGGCCAGCGCCCCCAAACCCAGTGCGCCCAAGAGGATCGCCACTATCGCTATGCGCTTCATCGCTATCTCCTACCTCCCTTGAAAGATCTCCAGGGGGTGGAGCCGGGGGCCACCCGGCCCCACCCCTTCACCCTCAGCGCTCGATGTACACAAAGCCCTTGAACGGCCCGAACACCTTGCCGGCGCTCTTCACCACGGCCACGTAGATGTACGCGCCGTTGCCGAGCTTGTCACCGGTCCAGGTCACGCTGGCCGTGTTCGTGCCGGTGATGGTCGCCACCTTGGTCCCCGTGAGGTCGTAGATGGTGACGGTGATCTCGTCCGCCACCGCGCCGGCCGGCACAGCCTGGATGGTGAACGTGGTCGTGGTCTTGAACGGGTTCGGGGCCACGGTGATGCCCGTCACGC